>JBCCMK010000005.1:0-78743 GCA_039026395.1 Pseudomonadota bacterium
ATGTCGTGGCCATGAGCCTCGAGACGACTGAAGAAGAGCTAATGCACACGGTCTTCCCGCATCCGACCCTCTCGGAGATGATGCATGAAAGCGTGCTCGATGCGTATGACCGCGTCATTCACATGTGATGTGACGCCGCTCACAAAGGATCGGTCTGCATCTAGCTAGATTCAGGTGATCAAAAACCTGGAGATCATCATGAAACTCTTTTCAACCCTAGTCGCGTCCGCACTCATTGCTGGCGCATTCACTGCCACGCCGATCCACACGGCCGACGCGGACTCGTGTTGGAACCACAATGGTTCAATCATGCGTTTACAGGCGAGCGGCAATCAAAGGTGGCTTTATTACGAAAACCCGCGCCAAGTCCTCCGCAATGCCGGCGTAACGCGGGGGACGCTTCTCTTTGACGGCCAAAAGTCCGGCAATTGGTATTCGGGTACCGCGCGCGTGTTTTCAAAACACTGCCCCGGAAACCCGCTCGAATATTACGTCGAAGGCCCGGTTCGCGGTGACCAACTTCAGGTGACGGTGCGTGGAACGCGCGAAGTTCACAACCAGTGTTCGCCGACAGGCCGTGTCACGAGTGACACATTGGTCTTCACATATAGCCACGATTGTTGAATATGCCCGAGACTGTCATTTGGGGAGAGAGAAATGACTGGAATGGGCATCATCATGTCGATCATTCTCGGCGGGTTTGCCGGATGGGTCGCGGAGCGGATCATGAAAGCCGATCACGGGCTCTTCATGAACATCATCCTCGGTATTTTGGGCGCGCTCGGCCTCAACTTCGCGCTTGGCTTCCTTGGCATCGTCCCAGCAGCGATCTGGTATGTGCAGCTCGTGGTGGCAATCGCGGGTGCATGCATCTTGATCTATCTCGGGCGCATCATCCGCAGCCGATAACGCGCGTATACCCTGTGGCGCGACATCGCATGAAGTCGACGCCATCGGAGGATCGCCTTACGTTGTTGCTATGGTAACGCTGCTCAATAGAATTACGCCCGACGCGCGTGGAAATGCCGTTCGGCACCCGGAAAAGGCCAAACGCCAGGACTCCGAGAGGCTTCCGAAGCCGAATTGGATCCGGGTTAAAGCGCCGGGCTCGCCGACATATCGCGAAACCCACAAGATCATGCGGGACAACAATCTTGTCACCGTATGTGAAGAGGCGGGTTGCCCGAACGTCGGAGAGTGTTGGTCTAAGCGCCACGCCACGATGATGGTTATGGGCGAAGTCTGCACACGCGCTTGCGCATTTTGTAATGTGCGGACAGGACTTCCCTCTGCTCTGGATCCGAATGAGCCTGAAAACGTCGCGAACGCTGTCCAAAAGCTTGGTCTTCGTCACGTTGTCATCACATCCGTTGACCGCGACGATCTGAGCGACGGCGGTGCGCAACACATTGCCGATGTCATCTACGCAGTGCGAGACAAAAATCCCGATACGACGATCGAGGTTTTGACGCCAGATTTCTTGCGTAAAAAGAATGCTTTAGACGTAGTTGTTGAAGCGCGGCCCGACGTTTTCAACCACAATCTGGAAACGGTGCCATCGCTCTACCTCACTGTGCGCCCAGGCGCTCGCTACTTCCATTCGATCCGCCTTTTAGAGCAGGTGAAGGAGCAGGACCCTTCGATTTTTACGAAGTCAGGGATCATGGTGGGCATGGGCGAGCAGCGCAATGAAGTGCTCCAGCTCATGGATGATCTTCGGTGCGCTGATGTCGACTTCCTAACGATAGGCCAGTATCTCCAACCGACGCGGAAACACTACCCCGTTAAGGAATTTGTCACGCCGGACCAGTTTAAAGCCTACGAAACGGTTGCCTACGCCAAGGGTTTCAAAGTGGTCTCATCGACACCTCTGACGCGATCATCGTACCATGCGGACGATGATTTTGCGCGCTTGAAGGCGGCACGAGCGGCGGAAACGCAGGCTTAGGCGCGTGCCCCAGTTTACGACCAAAAGACGGCTGCGGCACTCAGCCGGGCAAATGTTCGACCTTGTGGCGGACGTCGAAAGATATCCTGAGTTCGTACCGCTTTGTAGGACACTGAGGATTGATTCCAGGCAACCACTCGAGAATGGACGCGAGCGCGTCATTGCGACGATGACGGTCGCCTATAAGCTCATTCGCGAGACTTTTGTCAGCGATGTGGAACTCGATGAGCCGAACAACATGATCGTTGTACGTTACAAAGAAGGACCTTTTCGGGAGCTGGAAAACCGTTGGGTGTTCAACCCCATTTCCGATGAACGATGCGAGTTGGATTTCTTTCTCGCCTATGAGTTCAAATCGAGGATGCTCGAACGGCTTATGGGCGCCATGTTCGACCGCGCTTTTCGCAAATTCGCGACGGCATTCGAAACACGCGCCGCGACGATCTACGGTCGGTCGCGTCTTGCTGCGAATTCTTAGGCTTTCATCCGCGAAACCATAGCGTTTAGCGCGCGCACTACGGTCTTAGCGCGCACACCCGCACGATCTTCATCAGCAAAAAATTCGTGGAACGTATCCGTGGCCGCACCAGCGAACGCGAGGCCGAAGTGAACGAGACCGACCGGCTTTTCGGCTGATCCACCACCGGGCCCGGCAACGCCTGTAACAGATATCACCATATGGGCATTCGAGCGGGCCAGCGCGCCGTCTGCCATCGCTTTTGCGACCTCTTCGCTGACCGCGCCGTGTTTTTCGATCAGGTCCATTGGGACACCGATCAGCTCATTTTTCGCCTTATTGGAGTACGTGACGAACCCGCGGTCGAAGACGTCCGACGAACCCGCAATGTCAGTCAGTGCAGCAGCGATCATACCTCCGGTGCAGGATTCTGCCGTTGCGATCTGGATGCCCCGCGCCCGCGCGGTTTCAAGGCAGGCGATCGCTAGTTTTTCGATCATGTCACGCACGGGGGTATTCAACCGTCACTGTGGCCATCGCGGCGATCCCTTCGCGACGACCGGTGAAGCCCAACCGCTCGCTCGTCGTCGCCTTGACGCTCACAGAACGGAGGTTGAGGTCCATGATGTCCGCGATCTTCTCGCGGATCGTGTCGCGATGTGGACCGATCTTCGGCGCTTCGCAGATGATCGTCGCATCGACATGCTGGATCACGCCGCCATCTTCGGCAGAGAGAGCGCATGCGTGAACAAGGAATTGGTCGGAAACTGCATCTTTCCAGGCGGCATCGGATGGTGGGAAGTGCGAGCCGATGTCGCCGTTTGCGAGCGTTCCGAGCAGCGCATCCGTGATCGCGTGAAGCAGAACATCCGCGTCGGAGTGCCCCGCAAGCCCTCGCGTATGGGGAATTTCAACACCGCCCAAGAAGAGCGGTCGATCATCAGCAAAAGCGTGGACATCATAGCCCTGACCGACCCGCACAATGGGCGGAGGCGAGGGGGGTTGCGCGGCTTTGAGGTCTTCAGCTGTTGTCAATTTTAAGTTGCCTTTCTCGCCCACGACTTCGGCGACCGCTACGCCCTGCCATTCGGCGACGGCTGCATCATCGGTGAAGGCGAGGCCGGAGTGAACGGCTTTTTGGTGGGCATCCAGAATTGCCTCGAACTTAAACCCTTGTGGCGTTTGCGCGGCACGGAGCTTTGAGCGGTCGACCGTGCTCGACAACGTGCCATCACCGTTTACTGCCTTCAGAGTATCGACCACGGGAAGGCACGGGATCGCAGCGCCCGTTGCCTGTGCGGCCGAGATAACCTGATCAATCACACTTTGGCTGACAAAAGGCCGTGCGGCATCATGAATGAGGACCAACTCAGGTGGTTCGCCAGAGAGTGCCTCCAAACCCAAACGGACCGAATCGCTTCGCTCGTCGCCGCCGGTAACGGGGCTGGTGAGTTTTGGATGCTGAATGTCCAAAGCGCGGTAAAGCGCATCGTGATCGGGATGGATCACCACCGTCACGGACCGAACATCCTCCCGGTCAACAAAGCAACGGATCGACCTCTCAAGCACCGTCGCGTCGCCAATCATCTGATACTGCTTCGGCATCTCGATGCCGCCGCTTGCTGCGCGCAGCCCCTTGCCCGCAGCAACAATCAAAACGCCTGTGGTGGGATGCGTCATCTTGCGACTAATGCGTCTGATTGAGAAAACGTCGAATCTGGTACCTTGCACAAAAAGGCGCCATGATTAAAATGCCGCCATTCGTTGACGCAACGGTGCAGTAGATTTGGTTCAACGTCTTCAATCACCACTGAAAATCGGGGCTGTCGAAATTGGCACGCGCGCTTTCCTGGCGCCGATGTCGGGCGTAACAGACGCGGCTTTCAGAAAGCAAGCCCATGATAGAAGCGCAGGGCTCGTTGTCTCCGAAATGGTGGCAAGCGAGGAGCTCGCTGAATCCGATTCCTATTCGCTGATGCGAACCGCAGATCACGGCGTTTCACCGCGTGTCATTCAGTTGGCCGGACGTGAGGCGCATTGGATGACTGAGGGCGCAAAGGTCGCGTGCGATCTTGGGGCGGACATCATCGACATCAATATGGGTTGTCCCGCACGCAGGGTCACGAACGGCCTTTCAGGCTCAGCGCTCATGCGTGATCTTGATCATGCCGAGCGTTTGATTGAGGCGACGCTCGTTGGAGCTTCCGTCCCAGTGACGCTCAAGATGCGGCTCGGTTGGGATGAAGCGTCAGTAAATGCGCCTGAACTTGCCGCCCGCGCTGAAGCGGCTAGCATCACAATGGTGACTGTACATGGCCGCACGCGCTGCCAGTTTTACAAAGGCGAGGCCGACTGGTTGGCTGTCCGGGCTGTAAGGGAGCGTGTGAAAATCCCAGTCGTGGTGAATGGTGACATTCTAACAGCTTCGGATGCAGTAGACGCTCTAGACGCCTCAGGTGCTGACGCGGTGATGATCGGGCGAGGCGCTTATGGTCGGCCGTGGTTCGTTGGGCATGTGGGCCGCATTCTTTGCGGCGAACAGGCGGTGGAACCTGGTTTTCAGGAGCAAATCGAAGACTTGGCCACACTCTATGACGCCATTCTTACGCTTCACGGCGTAGACGTCGGCAAACGCTTTGCGCGAAAGCACCTGGCCTGGACGTTGGACAGACTGGTGGTGTCGCACGGCTTTTCGAAAGAGCGGCGGAAAGCGCTGGTTACTGAAGACGACCCAGGCTCAGTGTTGGACGGGCTGAGATCAATCATTGATGCGCCAGAACTCGAGGTCGCAGCGTAATGGCGGCGGTGAAAGATCGTGAGGCCGAAACGGCTGTTGACGAAACGTCGGTCGGCATGGGCGATCTGCTCAATGCGCTCCCAAACCCAGTGCTGATGCTCAGCGATGATGACCGCATCCTGTTTTGCAACATCATGGCCGAGGATTTCTTCCGTTCAGGCCGCCAGATGCTGATCAAGCAGCGGCTCCAGGACCTCGTTCCTTTTGGCAGTCCGCTTCTTTCGCTCGTCGCACAGGCGAGGGAGCGCCAGTCACCGGTCAACGAATACCGTGTTGATATCGGTACGCCTCAAGTGGGGATGGATCGCATCGTGGATGCGCACGCGGCCCCGATACACCCCGATGGGCGCGTGATTTCGCTCATGCTGCAAGAACGAACCATGGCGGACAAAATTGCCCGCCAGCTTAATCATCGCGGAGCCGCAAGAAGCGTGACGGGGCTCGCGGCTATGCTCGCTCACGAAATCAAGAACCCGCTCTCCGGTATCAGAGGAGCCGCGCAGCTCTTGGAGCCGTCGGTCAGCCCTGATGATCGCAGTCTTACCCAACTCATTCGCGATGAGGCGGACCGTATTGTTCGGCTCGTCGACCGGATGGAGGTGTTTTCCGACGAAAGGCCCATCGCATTTGAACCGGTGAACATGCACACGGTTTTGGAGCACGTGAAACGAGTGGCTCAGTCCGGCTTTGCCTCGAGCATTCGGTTTCAGGAAGCCTATGACCCGTCTCTACCGCCAGTTTGGGGCAACCGGGATCAGCTCATCCAGGCCGTGTTGAACCTGGTTAAAAACTCGACTGAAGCGCTCGCCGACACGAATTACGAACCCGAGATCACGCTCCAGAGTGCGTTTCGACCGGGCGTCTACTTGACCGTGCCCGGTGCCAAGGAACGCGTGAGCCTGCCTCTCGAATTCAGTGTGATCGACAATGGCCCAGGCTTTCCACCGGAACTTGAGCCGCATCTCTTCGATCCGTTTGTAACGAGCAAAACGAGTGGATCGGGCCTTGGTTTGGCGCTCGTCTCTAAAATTGTCGGCGCGCATGGCGGTGTCATTGAATGTGAGACCCAACCCCGCAGAACTGTTTTCAAAATACTTCTTCCGATGGACCGCTCGGCGACGGACCGCGCGATGGAAACGGACTAGGACAGAGTAAGCATGCCACGTGGAACAATCCTCATTGCGGACGATGATTCCGCGATCCGGACAGTCTTGAACCAAGCTCTATCGAGGGCAGGATATTCAGTTAAAACAACGGGATATGCCGCGACGCTCTGGCATTGGGTGAGCAATGGCGAGGGGGATCTCGTCGTCACGGATGTCGTCATGCCGGACGAGAACGGCTTTGATCTCCTGCCGCGCATCACGAAAGTTCGGCCGGATTTGCCCGTCGTCGTAATGAGCGCGCAGAACACATTCATGACGGCAATCAAAGCGTCCGAGCGGGGTGCTTATGATTATCTTCCCAAGCCATTTGACCTCACTGAACTGACCGGAATTGTCGCGCGGGCACTTGCCGAGCCCCGCAGACATACAGAAAGCGCCCCCGCTCTCGACAACGAAATTCCGCTGGTTGGTCGATCACAGGCGATGCAGGAGATTTATCGCGTCCTGGCCCGACTGATGCAGACCGATCTTACCGTCATGATCTCAGGCGAGTCGGGGACGGGTAAGGAGTTGGTTGCCCGTGCTCTCCACGATTATGGCAAACGGAGAAACGGTCCGTTCGTGGCAATTAACATGGCTGCCATCCCCCGTGATCTGATCGAAGCTGATCTTTTTGGCCACGAAAAAGGGGCCTTCACGGGTGCGCAGAACCGTTCAAGTGGCCGGTTTGAGCAAGCCCAAGGCGGCACGCTTTTTCTGGACGAGATTGGCGATATGCCAATGGACGCGCAAACTCGGCTTCTGCGGGTCTTGCAGGAAGGCGAGTACACGACGATTGGCGGGCGCACAGCGATTAAGACGGACGTGCGGATCATCGCTGCCACGAACCGCGATCTGCGTCAGCAAATAGGGCAGGGGCTTTTTCGCGAGGACCTCTATTTTCGGCTGAATGTCGTACCGATCCGTCTCCCTCCCCTTCGTGAACGGGTCGATGATATCTCTGATCTCATCAATCATTTCTTTGCGCTTGCTGAGGCTGAGGGTCTGCAGCGGAAACGCTTCGACAATGATGCGCTTGACCGACTGAAAAAGTACCGGTGGCCGGGCAATATCCGCGAACTTGAAAACCTAGTGCGGCGCGTCGCAGCCCTCCACCCGCACGATGTGGTCACCGGGCACGCTGTCGCTCAAGAGCTTGAGCAGAAGCCGATGTCGGCCGAGGATGCGCCGGCAGAAGTCCGCGAGACACTCATGATGTCGGTAGAACGGCACATGAATCGCTATTTTGCAGAATTTGGCGACAAGTTACCCCCGCCGGGTCTCTATCACCGCGTACTCCGCGAGGTTGAGTATCCTCTCATTGCAGCAGCGCTTGCGGCTACGCGGGGAAACCAGATCAAAGCTGCCGAGGTTTTGGGCGTCAATCGTAACACCTTGCGCAAGAAAATTCGTGATCTGGAAATCCCAGTTTTACGTGGCGGAACAACACCTTAACCTGCCATTCCAGAAGCGACGTTAATCCCGCCGCTGAAACGCTGTTGTCGAATAGCAACCCTGTTGCTAATGGGTTACATTCGACGGGTAGTGTTTCCGCAGTAGGGATGTTGAATGAGCGCCGTTGACGCGGAAACAGAGGTGTTGACTGAGAAGGCACCCGACCCAGACGGTGTCGAGGATAACTCCGCTAGCATAGACCTCCCTTTGAAGGGTACGCGCTCCAGGCGGCTGCTGACGTGGGTTGGTCGTGTTGCGGTCGGATTAGCGCTGCTTTCCGGTGTCGCTACATTCTCGATCCTGACGGGCATGACGCCGATCGTGCCCAGTCACAATGTCGTTGTTACCACAACAGCGATCAATCTCGGGTTTGTCGTTATTCTCGCGATCGTTGTCGTTTGCGAGGGATGGATCATCTTTGCGGCACGGAGACGCCGAAAGGCCGCTGCACGCCTGCACATCCAGATTGTCGGTCTCTTCTGCGTCATTGCCGCCGTACCGGCTATTTTGCTCGCAATAATCGCGAGCATCACACTCGATCGCGGGCTCGACCGCTGGTTCGACAACCGGATGCGTTCGATTGTGACAAACGCGGTGACGATCGCGCGCGCTTATGTTCGCGATCAGAGCCTCGGTATTCGGGCCGACATTCTTGATATGTCTGCTGATCTCAACGTCGCGTCAGAATTGTCAGCAACTGACCGCGAACAGTTTCAGGCGATTTTTGACAATCAAGCGATCCTTCGCGCGGTTCCGGGCGCCTATCTGATTAGATCAGACAATTCCGTCGTCTTCACTGCGCAAACCCCCAGACGGTTTGAGCTGCGACCGTTCCCAGAAGATGCGTTTTCCTCGTCAGATGAGGAGCCAGTGGTTCTCTTTGGACGAGAAGCCAATATCGTTTCGGCACTGACCAAGCTCGAGGCGTTCGATAACCTATACCTGGCCCTCATCAAGCCGATTGACCCCCGGGTCCTTGGATATCTTCAACGCACTGAGGCGGCGGTTGTCGAATATCAAAACCTGGAAGCCCGACGATATGGCGTTCAGGTCGCGTTTGGGCTGATGTATCTGGGTCTTGGGCTCATCCTCCTTCTCTCAGCGATATGGATTGGGATCGGCTTCGCAAACCGCCTCGTCTCACCAATCCGTCGCTTGATGACTGCGGCGGAAGAGGTGGCGGAAGGCAATCTCGAGGTGAATGTCCCGATCCGCCGATCGGAAGGCGATCTCTCGTCCTTATCGAAGACCTTCAACACGATGACGCGGCAGCTGGGGACGCAACGGGAAGCACTCCTCACGGCAAACAAAATGCTCGACCGGCGGCGTCGGTTCACGGAGGCTGTTCTTTCCGGGGTTACGGCGGGCGTCATCGGGATCACAAGGGACGGCACAGTCACGTTGATCAACCGGTCTGCGCTGGCAATGCTCGGGCAAAGCCAGCCGAAAATGATTGGTAAAAAACTGATCGACGGCGTCCCCGAGCTCGAGGATCTGATCAGCAAAGCGCAGTCGTCACGGGCGCGGTTCACGCAAGGCGAACTCGTACTGAAAACGTCCGGTCGCGAGCGCACGGTGTCGATCCGCATAGCGGCAGAGCAGACCGGATCCGCTGACCAGGGTTTCGTGGTCACGCTCGACGACATTACCGAACTTGTGAATGCCCAGCGCGGCGCGGCCTGGGCGGATATAGCTCGCAGGATCGCGCATGAGATTAAGAACCCACTGACGCCGATCCAGCTTTCAGCGGAGCGCCTTCGCCGCAAATATGGCCGTCACATCGAGACCGACCGCGACGTGTTTGATCAGTGTGTCGATACGATCGTGCGGCAAGTCGGCGATATCGGCCAGATGGTTGATGAGTTTTCCTCATTCGCTCGCATGCCCAAGCCGACAATGGAGCGGACCGCACTCTCCACGATTGTCGAAGAGGTTGTTTTTCTCATGCGCACGGGTCACCCGGATGTGCGGATCGACTACAGTCCACCGGCGGAACCCGTGTCTATTCAGGCTGACCGCCGTCTTTTGACCCAGGCTTTAACAAACATCATCAAAAACGCCGTCGAGGCGATCGAAACGCGGCAAATGAACGCCGCGGAACCTGGAGGCCACATTGTCATTGATGTGGTGCCTCGAGGCGATGCGCTCGCGGTTTTACAAGTTACTGATAACGGCGTCGGTCTGCCGACAAAGGACCGCGACAAGCTTCTCGAGCCCTACATTACCCGCCGCGAGAAAGGCACGGGCCTAGGGCTGGCGATTGTCCGGAAAATTTTAGAAGACCATGGCGGCGCGATCGAACTGTCGGACGCGCCAAAAACAAAAGAACGCGATACGGGGGCACGTATCAGCCTCGTTCTGCCAACCGAGCTTGCCTCGGAAAACGAAGGCAGTGATGAGGGCATTAGGGAAGGCATACGCAATGCCAGCTGACATACTGGTCGTTGATGACGAGCGCGATATCCGAGAGCTCGTTGCAGGGATATTGGAGGACGAAGGGCACATTGTTCGGATTGCTGGAAACAGCGATCAGGCAATGGCGGCGGTCAATGAACGACGCCCGTCTCTGGTCTTTTTGGACATCTGGCTGCAGGGCAGTGCCCATGACGGGCTTGAAGTTCTGGATATGATAATGGCCGACCATCCCGATACGCCCGTCGTGATGATTAGCGGACACGGCACGATTGAAACCGCGGTATCTGCGATCAAGCGTGGAGCATATGACTATATCGAGAAGCCGTTTAAAGCGGATCGGCTCGTCGTTGTTGCGACGCGCGCTCTCGAGATGGACCGGCTGAAACGCGAAAATGCGGAGCTGAAACAGCTCGGTGGCGCTTCGACCGAACTTGTCGGTAATTCAAGCGTTATGAACCATCTCAAAAGCTCGATCGATCGGGTCGCGAAGACTAATTCGCGCGTCATGGTGATTGGTGGTTCAGGCTCCGGAAAAGAGCTGGTTGCCCGAGCGATCCATACGCAGTCATTGAGAGACACCGCGCCATTTGTGATCCTCAATGCGGCAGCGATTACGCCGGACCGCATGGAAGCAGAACTCTTTGGTGTTGAAGCCAACGGCGCCCACGGACGCACGGTTGGCGCGTTGGAGCGAGCGCATGGCGGCACGCTTTATCTCGATGAAATCAGCGACATGCCGCTTGAGACGCAAGGTAAGATCTTACGCGTTTTGGTAGACCAGTCGTTCGCGCGCGTTGGCGGTTCGCAGCGCATCAAGGTTGATGTCCGCGTCATGTCGTCATCAAGCCGCGATCTTGAAGAAGCGATCGCAGCTGGCACGATGCGCCACGATCTGTTCCACCGCCTGGCTGTTGTGCCCATACGCGTGCCGTCACTTTCAGAACGGCGGGACGATATCCCGACCTTGATCAACTTTTTCATGGATCAGATTGCGTCACAGACCGGTCTCGTGCGTCGCAAGATCGGCGACGATGCAATGGCCGTGCTTCAGTCTCACGATTGGCCGGGAAATGTCAGGCAGCTTAGAAACAACGTTGAGCGTCTGATGATCCTCGCGCGCGGCGATGAGAAAGACGTCGTAACCGCAGATATGTTGCCCGCCGAAGTTGGTGAATCCCTTCCGCCGCTGCCGGTGGGAGCCGGCGCGGATCAGATCATGGGCCTACCGCTTCGTGACGCGCGTGAAGTCTTTGAGCGGGAATATCTCACGGCTCAAATCAAGCGGTTTGGGGGTAATATCTCAAGAACGGCGGAATATATCGGCATGGAGCGGTCTGCGCTTCACCGCAAGCTCAAGACCCTGGGCATCAATTGATCGCCATCCGGGCCACTGATCGAAAACGAGTTTAGCAGTGCGCGTTATCATCTGTGGGGCAGGGCAGGTTGGTTTCGGTATCGCCGAACGCCTCGCATCCGAACAAGTTGACGTCTCCGTCATCGATACGGAGCCCTATCTGATCGAAGCGATCGCAGACACGCTCGACGTGCGCTCTTTTGTTGGTCACGGTTCGCACCCTAATGTATTGGCGAGCGCCGGCGCCGCTGACGCCGACATGATCATAGCCGTTACGCTTTATGATGAAGTCAATATGGTCGCCTGCCAGGTGGCTCATTCGATATTCAACATCCCCACCAAGGTCGCCCGCATCCGCGCGCAAACCTATCTGACGCCCGCCTGGTCGGACCTCTTTTCGCGGGACAATATGCCGATCGACGTGATCATCTCGCCCGAGGTGGAGGTCGGTAACATGGTATTGCGCCGCCTAGCATTGCCTGGTGCCTTCGACACCGTGACCTTCGCCGATGGCGATGTCGTCCTTCTCGGGATCACCTGCCAAGAAGATTGCCCAGTGATCGACACGCCGCTCGGGCAGTTGACCGAGCTCTTCCCGGATTTCGCGGCCGTCGTCGTCGGTATAAGCCGCGCTGGGCACATATTCGTGCCGCGCTCCCATGACGCGATGCTCGTAGACGATGAAGTCTATCTCGTTGTCACACGCGGCCAGGTTGGAAGAGCATTCAAACTCTTCGGTCACGGCGAGAAGCAGGCGTCTCGGGTGATCATCGCAGGCGGTGGGAACATTGGCACCTATGTCGCGCGCGAGCTGGAGAACCGTGCCTCTCGCGCCAAGGTCAAAATTATCGAGGCGAGCCGCGAGCGAGCGATCTCCATTGCCGATGAGCTTGATAGAACGATCGTTCTCCACGGAAGCGCGATCGATGAGGATCTCCTCCGCGAGGCTGACATTGAGGAGACCGATACGATCGTATCGCTGACCAATGACGACAAGATTAATCTACTGGCTTCCGTTATGGCAAAGCGGCTTGGGGTGAAAGGTAGCCTCTCGCTTATCAATGATCCGCGTTACACTTCGCTTGCGCGCTCGCTCGGCATCGACACCTATGTCAGCCCGCGATCAATTACGATTTCAAAGATCCTTCAATATATTCGCCGCGGGCGAATTCGGGCTGTTCACGCGGTCGAAGGGGGTGCTGCGGAAATCATTGAGGCGGAAGCGCTCCCTACGTCTCCGCTCGTTGGAAAGGGATTGCGCGACCTTGACTTACCGGACGGCATTCGGATCGGGGCGGTCTACCGCGACGGCGAGGTTACTATACCGCGGGGAGACACGCGGATTGCCGCCAACGACCGCGTGATCATGTTTGCCGTCCGCGACAAGGTCCGCACAGTCGAGCAAATGTTCCGCGTCAGCCTGGAATTTTTCTGAGGCCGGCATGGCATGATCACAGCCGCATATTTTTACGGCTACTTGCTCACAGCCGTTGCGATCGCGATGGCGATCTGTACCGCGATTTCACTTGCGATTGACCCATGGATTGTCACCAGGGCGTTTCTCATATCGACCTGTGTAGTCGGCTTCGTCGGCGGTGGATTGATCCTCACATTTCGCGGCAATGACCGCCGCTTGGTCCGGTCTCAGGCGTATCTCCTAGCTGGCGGCGCGTGGCTCTTTACACCCATTTTTCTCTCGATCCCGATCGTTACGTCGACCGCGGAGCTTGGATGGTTTGACGCCTATGTTGACGCCGTAGCGACGTTCACGACCACGGGCGGTGTATTCCTCGATCGTTTTGATGCGCTGCCGGATACAGTCAAACTCTGGCGGGGGACGTCCGCCTGGCTTGGTGGAATGCTGACGATTGGCATTGTTATCGTCATTCTCGGACCGTCAAAGGTCGGTGGGATCATCCTTGGTCGAACCGTTGCTGCGGAGTTTCGAAGTTTCACTCAATGGCAGCGGATCATCTCGACGGCTAGGCGGATCATACCGGTCTATTCCATCGTCACCGCAATCGTTCTCTTCGTGATCCTTCTCTCCAGCGTTGATGCCATTGACGCTGTCGTTCTTGCATTTGGGGCGATCTCAACGTCCGGCATCGGGATGGGTGTCGACGATATCGGCATTTATGGCCTCAGAACCCTGGAATTCGGTGTGTTTCTCGGCATGGTGTTCGGGGCGACGGGCTTTTTCTGGATGCGTCCACTCAAGCAAAATCGCTTTCGCTTCATCGCTCCTACGTTTGAGGGGCAACTCGTCGTAGCAACGGTCATCGCGCTCGGCATTGTCGCAGGTCTCATCTTTTGGCTAGGAGAGGGAGGCGCGCTTGGCCTTTCGGCGGGCGCAGCACTGTGGGAAGGGGTCTTCACGGCAGCGTCCATTGTTACGACCTCTGGCTATGAGTTGAGACCTGGCGCGATATCCGTGCTGGGCTATGCAACCACAATGCTGATCGTCGCAATCGGCGCCGCCACGGTCTCGACGTCGGGTGGTCAAAAAGTCTTCCGGGGCCTGTCGATGGCCGTGTTTGCATTCCGTGAGCTTGAGCGGCTTGTCTATCCTCATAGCCAACAAACCGTAGCCGTTGGCCCGCAAATCATTGATCTCCAGACCATGAAAGCGATTTGGGCGGCGTTTGCCGCCTACTGCGTGGCGTACGCGGTTTTTGCGCTCGCGTTCGCGCTCGCCATGCCATCCTTCGAACCGAGCATGCTCGCAGCCGTTGGAGCGCTCTCAACCATGCTACCGCTCTACGAAAGCGCGTGGGCCGGCAGCGCCGACTGGCCACCCCTTGCCGCATTGCCGACTTTTCAAAAGGCTGCAATGGTAGTTGCCATGGTTGCAGGCCGAGTGGAAATTTTGGCACTCTTGAGCCTGTTCAACTTCCGCATTGTGCGGTGAACCTCCAGTCCTGAGGAACGCGTCATGTCTCGAATTGCCTATGTAAACGGCCAATATGTTCCGCACCGCGACGCCGCGGTTCACGTCGAGGATCGTGGCTATCAGTTCGCTGACGGCATTTACGAGGTGTGCGAAGTTTTGAACGGTCGCTTGGTCGATGAGCCTCTACACATGGCGCGGCTTGAGCGTTCACTCAGCGAGCTCGAAATCGCTCTTCCCATGCCGACGCCTGCGCTCAAGCACATCATGAAGGAGACTGTTCGCCGCAACCGAGTCGATGATGGGCTTGTGTACGTTCAAGTGACCCGCGGCGCGGCGCCACGTGACCACCTTTTTCCTGATCCTTCAACGACGAAACCCGCAGTCGTCATCACTGCAAAGTCGAGCAATCGCCAAGCCGCTGATGCAAAAGCTGAGGTAGGTGTTGGTGTCATTACTCTCCCGGATAATCGTTGGGAACGGGTCGATATCAAGTCCGTCTCCCTGCTTCCCAACGCGATAGCCAAGCAGAAGGCCAAAGAGGCCGGCGCCTATGAGGCGTGGTTCGTCGACAAGGACGGCTTTGTCACCGAAGGATCGTCAACAAATGCATGGATCGTGGACGGGGAGGGGACCCTCATCACGCGGCCAGCTGAAAGCGGTATCCTCCGCGGCATCACTCGAACAGTGGTCATGCGACTGGCGGAAAAGCAGGGTGTAACGATCAAAGAAGAGGCGTTTTCAGTCGAGGACGCTTATCGCGCGCGCGAGGCATTTATCACAGCCGCATCGACGATTGTTATGCCCGTGGTCTCCATTGACGACGTCACGATCGGTAATGGGCACCCTGGCTCGATCGCGCGCGCACTCCGCGCGGAATTCCACACGATGGCTCATGTCGCGTAAGCATGTCACCCGATGTGTCAGATTGACACCACACTTGCGTAAATTTTACTCACTCAACCGGAAATAATTGGTCGTAGAGTCTGCGAAATACATGCGGCTGGGCGGTACAGGCCAGGCACGAACAAAAACAAGAAGGGCCTAACATGGCTGATCGTGTTCAAAATCTTCAAGACACGTTTCTCAACAACGTCCGAAAGAACAAAATCCCCCTCACAATCTTCCTGATCAATGGCGTTAAGCTCCAGGGAATCGTGACCTGGTTCGACAATTTCTGCGTTTTGTTGCGCCGCGATGGGCACTCTCAGCTTGTTTACAAACACGCGATCTCCACGATAATGCCTTCTGGGCCTTTGCAGCTCTTTGATCCGAGCGACGCTGAGGCTTCTTGAGCAAACAAGAAGTACGGGAGACGGTTTGAGCCGACAGCTCGAACGAAGCGGGGCGAAACGTAACCCAGACCCGCCCGAGAATCTTGATACCGCCGGTCCTAAAGCGTCCGATGGCGCCCGCACGATCGTCATCGGGCCTTATGAAACGAAACCCGATGAGACGGTTACGAGGTCTGCCGCTGCACGACTTTCAGAGATCAATGGGTTGGCCGAAGCGATAGATCTCGACATCGTTTCTAGTGGTGTCATGCCGCTAAAGGCCATCCGCCCGGCGACTTATCTCGGCAAAGGGCGGATCGAAGACCTCGCTGTGATGGTTGCTGCGGAAGACGCCGAACTCATCGTCATCGATGCGATCCTATCGCCAACACAACAGCGGAACCTTGAGCGTGAACTGAAAGCCAAGGTGCTAGACCGGACGGCTTTGATCCTTGAAATCTTTGGTGCACGCGCTCAAACGAAGGAAGGAAGCCTGCAAGTCGAGCACGCGCATCTCACCTATCAGAAATCGCGTCTTGTGCGGAGCTGGACACACCTTGAGCGGCAGCGCGGCGGCTTTGGGTTTCTCGGCGGCCCGGGTGAAACGCAGATCGAGGCCGACCGGCGCCAAATTCAAGAACGGCTCAACCGAATCGAACGCGATCTAGAAACTGTTCGTCGGACGCGCGGTCTTCATCGCCATCACCGTAAGCGCCGCAATACGCCTGTCGGCGTTTTGGTTGGCTATACGAACGCCGGGAAATCAACGCTTTTCAATCAAATTTCCGGGGCAGGGGTCCTGTCGCAAGATCTGTTATTTGCGACGCTTGACCCGACATCGCGCCAAATCGATCTCGGTGACAGTCGCGAGTTCATCCTGTCAGACACGGTAGGTTTCGTTTCCAGCCTTCCAACTTCGCTCATTGCTGCTTTCCGCGCGACGCTTGAGGAAGTCGTTGAGGCCGACATCATCATACACGTTCAGGATGTGAGTGCGCCCGACCACGAGGCACAACACGGTGATGTTTTAAGCGTCCTCGGCGAGTTGGGCGTTGAGATCGACGAGAACCCCAAAATTATCAACGTTCTCAACAAGATTGACCGGCTGCCTGACGACAAAAGGAGCATTCTCGTCAACCAAACGGCCCGGGCAAGAGGCTCGCTAAAGCCAGTCTTATGCTCAAGCATGACGGGTGAGGGGATAGACGAGCTATTGGCGACAATCCGCGAGCGGTTATCAGACCATGCCGTTGAAGAATGTGTCTTCGAACTTCAACCCCAAGACGGTGCAGCGATGAACTGGCTCTATGAGGTCGGCAAGGTTCTTGACCGAGAGACTTCGGATGATGGCGTCACGCACATGCGCGTTATCCTCTCAAAGGATCGCGCAAACGCCTTTCAGAGCCGGTTTTCAGGCGTGCAACGCTCACTCTGATTGTGTTGCAGATTTCGCGGCGACCCAACGCCTTTCGAGGGTTTCAGGGTCCATGTCCGCCAGCGACGCCCCGTCATTGTTCGCGGTTGCTTCCATAGCCTTAAACCGCGCCTCAAATTTCAGCGTTGCGCGGCGCAGGGCCGTTTCACCGTCGATATTGAGATGGCGAGCCAAATTCGCCAGCGTGAAAAGCACGTCGCCAAATTCCTCTTCGACGTCGGCTTCGGATCGCGCTTCTCGAGCATCGGCAAGCTCGCCAAGCTCCTCGTCAAGCTTGCGGAGGACGGCATCTGGTGTTTCCCAATCAAAGCCTGTCCGCGCTGCGCGCTTGCCAATCTTTTGAGCCCGAACAAGCGCGGGCAGGGCGACCGCAACACCGTTCAAAGCGCTATTCGTGGACCGGTCCGCCTGCCCCTTTTCTGCAGACTTTATCGCCTCCCACGTTTCGCGGACGTCGTCTTTAGAGCGCGCGTCGCCAGATCCAAAAATATGAGGATGCCTGCGGATCATCTTGTTGATGATTGCAAACACCACATCATCGAACGCGAATGCATTTTGTTCGGCCGCCATTTGCGCGTGAAAGACGACTTGAAGAAGCAGATCGCCAAGCTCGTCACACAACTCGGCCATAGACCCGGATTCAATCGCTTCAACGACCTCATAAGCCTCTTCAAGTGTATAGGGCGCAATCGTCTGAAACGTTTGCTCGACATCCCACGGGCAGCCGTTTTCAGGATCCCTGAGGCGACGCATCACAGCGAGCAACTGATCGATGGGGCGCTCATCTTTGAAGGTTGGAGGCTGGCTTATCATCCCAATGTCTTAGTCTTATAATCTATATTATGGTGCATCTTTAACAGGCGCTTTCCGGTATGTTCCACGTTACAAAGGCTTAATTTACAGATTTTTCAATCGCTTACGCCGTTGAGCTCAACTGTCATCATGTCATACGCCGCCTCAACGTGCGCAGGCGTATCGTCATTGACGGACGTATAGTCCAGATCGACGTGCATATTCGTGAGAATTGCGCGATTTGGGCTTAGTCGCTCAATCCAGCTCAACGCGTCCGGTAGCGAAAAATGCGAAACATGCGGGGTCGGTCTCAATGCGTCGACCACCCAGACATCCAGTCCTTCGAGGTGCCGAATGCTGCCATCTGGGATGTCGCTCAGATCACTCGAATATGCGAGCCCAGCAACGCGAACGCCGAGCGAGTTTATGTTGCCGTGAACCTGATCAAAAACGGTCAAGTCAATGTCGCCGCCAGCGCCGCTCACAGTCAGCGTCTGTCCGCCCTCAATTTCATCAAGCTTCAAGATGGGCGGATAAAGACTGCCTTCCGGCGTCTCAAAGCAGTATGCGAACCGGTCGCGCAATGTTGCAGCACAGTTTGCGTCGGCATAGGTTTGAACCCGGTTTCGGCCGTTTATCGCGATCACGCGGAGATCATCAATCCCGTGCGTATGGTCGGCGTGTTCATGGGTGAAAATCACGCCATCGAGCCAGCCGACGCCAGCGTCTAGAAGCTGGTCACGGATGTCAGGCGATGTATCGATCAGAACGTGAGTTTGGTCGCCATTTTCCGCAGTCTTGCGCACCAACGCGGAGCATCGACGCCGGCGGTTCTTTGGGTTGTTTGGGTCACAGACGCCCCAATGGCCACCAATACGCGGCACGCCCCCCGACGAGCCGCAACCTAATATGATGAACTCGAGTTTCTCAGACATCCGGTCTATGCGGCGATGGCCGAGGCTGACGCTTTTGAAAAAAGCGCGAAGAAATTCTCAGTCGTGGTTTCCGCCATCTTATCGACTGTTGCACCGCGAAGGTCGGCGAGCTTTGCAAGTGTATGCGCTACATATGCAGGTTCATTTGGCTTACCGCGCATCGGGACCGGCGCCAGGAATGGCGCGTCAGTCTCGACGAAAACGCGGTCGTTCGGAGCGGTCTTCGCAATCTCGTGCAGTTCACGGGCATTTTTGAACGTCAAAATCCCAGAAAATGACAGCGTGAAGCCCATATCAAGGCTGCGTTCGGCAAGCCGCGAACCGCTCGAAAAACAATGCATGACCGCTTGAAACGGACCATTTTTCATTTCCGTTTCCATGATGTTGCCAACGTCATCGTCGGCGCTACGAGCATGCACGATGAGCGGCAACCCTGTCTCGCGCGCGGCTTCAATGTGCGTGATGAACCCGCGCTTTTGCGCGTCGCGACTGGCATTGTCGTAATGATAGTCGAGACCCGCCTCCCCAATCCCGATAACCTTTGGATGCTTGGCCAGCCGCACGAGTTCGTCGACGCTAATCCCGTCTTCTTCGTCGGCGTTGTGCGGATGCGTACCCACCGTGCACCAGACATTTGAATGGCTCTCTGCAATGTGCGCTATCTTTTCGAACTGCCGGACGCGCGTGCTGATCGTGACCATGCCCCCGATATCGGCCGCCCGCGCGCGCTCAAGAACGCCGGGCAAATCTTCGACGAGACCTGGATAGTCCAAATGGCAGTGACTATCGATCAGCATCAGGCGGCCTGCTCCGGCTCGACATAGCGGGGAAACACACCGGAAGGAGCGGGGAGCGCCGTACCAGGTTTCAAACCGTCGCCAAGGTTTGCAAACGCCCGTTCCTTCTCCGGAATACTCAAAAGATCGAGCAACCGCCCTGCCCCTTCCGGCACGACCGGCTGAACAAGGATCGCGACGCGTCTCAGTGTTTCCAGGGTGACATAGAGGACGGTCTGCATCCGCGCAGGGTCGGACTTCCGAAGCACCCAGGGCTCCTGATTGGCGAAATAGCGATTTGCATCGCCAACGACCTTCCAAACATCGTTCAGCATCGTATGGATCGCTTGACTGTCAATCGCGGTCCGAGCGTGATCCAATAGGCTCCCAGCCGCATTGAGCAATGCTTGATCCTCTCGAGTGAATGCACCGTGTTCGGGCACTGATGCGTTACAGTGTTTTGCGACCATCGAGAGCGAGCGCTGCGCCAGATTTCCAAGATCGTTCGCCAAGTCAGCATTGATCCGGTTCACGATTGCGTCGTGGCTGTAGGAACCGTCCTGGCCGTATGACACCTCGCGGCAGAAAAAATATCGAACCTGATCGCGGCCATAAGCGGCCAGAAGATCAAAAGGATCGACGACATTCCCGACCGATTTCGACATTTTCTCTCCTTTGTTGAAGAGAAATCCGTGACCAAACACTCGCTTAGGCAGCGGAATGCCCGCTGACATGAGGAAGGCGGGCCAATACACCGCATGAAAACGGACAATGTCTTTCCCAATGATGTGTAGATCGGCTGGCCAATGCTGCCAAAGCGCGTTCGTTTCATCGGGGAAACCGATGCCTGTCAGATAGTTGGTGAGCGCGTCGACCCAGACATACATGACGTGCTTTTCGTCGCCTGGAACTTTGACGCCCCAGTCGAACGTTGTTCGCGAAATCGACAGGTCCTTTAGGCCCGAAGATACAAAGCTAACGATCTCGTTGCGTCGCTCGGCTGGCCCAATGAAGTCCGGATTGGCTTCGTAATACGCGAGCAAGCGATCCTGGTAGGCGGAGAGCTTGAAGAAATAGCTCTCCTCTTCGACCCACTGAACCGGCGTTCCTTGCGGTCCGACACGGACGTCATCATCACCAACGACCGTCTCGCTTTCCGCGTAGTAGGCTTCGTCGCGAACGGAGTACCAACCCGCATAAACATCCTTGTAGACGTCGCCATTGTCTGCCATCCGCTGCCAAATTGCGCGGGATGCCGCATGATTGCGCGGCTCAGACGTCCGAATAAAGTCGGTATTGGAGCAGTTCAAGGCTTCGGCCATGTCGCGGAAGCGGGATGAATTTCGCTCGGTGAATTCCTCGACCGGCAGCCCCTCAGCCTTTGCGGTCTGAAGGACCTTTTGACCGTGTTCATCTGTACCGGTCAGAAAGAACACGTCGTACCCGTCGAGCCGTTTGAACCGTGCCAATACATCGGTCGTCAGCGCCTCGTAGGCATGGCCGATATGCGGCTTACCATTCGGGTAGGAAATAGCGGTTGTGATGTAAAACCGTGGGCCGTCGGCCATTTCGGTCCCCTCACCTTTCGTCGTTCATGCAGCCTGTGACTTACTGCGAATTGTGAGGTCTTTTAACCGGCTCAACGACAAATACATCAGATATTTTCGATCAAGATTGAGCGTTCGTGTGTCTTCAACATGGGAATGAAGAGTTTGCCACGCGTCTGACCAGGCTTGCATCACGGCGATGGGCGCTGGAAGGAGTGCAGCTAAACGCATCCGTTCGGCATAGCTATCGCGGATCAAAGAAATACCACGCCAGAATATGGCGTCATCACGCTTCCTGAGCATCGCCTCAATAGCATCATGGAGACGTGTGTCCGGCCCTTGGTCGATATCGGAGAGAAGAGACGCGAGCTTGGAAAGTGCGCCCTTTTCGTCCTGAACAAGGATTTCAAGTGCCTCACCTGCAGAACCACCAGCGACTGAGATTGCGGAATCGATTGCGCCGTCGCGTGTCTTTTCACCCGTGAGGCAACGCGCCACTACGGATCTAACGCTATCCGCATCCAACGGCGTCATCGGCAGCCGTCGAACACGGGATTTCAGCGTCGGAAGAAGTCGTCCAGCGACATGAGACACAAGGAAGATGACGGCGCGCTGCGGTGGTTCTTCAAGGAGCTTTAGAAGCGCATTCGCCGCATTCCGGTTCATTTCCTCCGCGGCGTCAATGATGCCAACACGCCACGCCCCAAAGGCCGGCTTAGACGCGAAAAACTGACCAAGCTGGCGAATATCATCGACTGTGATTTCTGAACGGAGGCGTTTTGTTTTCGTATCAAAACGCCTTTCGATGGCTTTCAAATCTGGATGGGCGTTTTGCGTGACGAGACTTTGGGTCTTCTGGTCGATGTCGCCGAAATTCGGAGCATTATCCGAAAACCGGGAGTGCGAAAGTATCGCCTCAGCAAAACGGTATGCGAGCGTCGCTTTGCCGATGCCTGCCACACCGGTCAAAAGCCAGCCATGATGCATGCGACCGCTTTGATAGCTTGCTTCTAACGCCGACCACGCTTCAGACTGACCAACAAGACTGGTTTGGGTGCGAGGATGCGGGAAATCGAGCCTTTGCCCGCCCGAGGGTAGGTCCTCGTCAGCGGCCATTGCGGCGGCCGCGATTTGTCTTGACCTTCTGATCCGTCTCGAAGCGGCCGGTTACAACGGCCCAAATCGCCTCTGCGACGGCGTTTTCATCTGCCGATCCATCAACGACGGTAACCCGTTCTGGGTTATCGACTGCAATCGCCAAATACGCCTTTCGAAGCGTCTCGTGCTTCGATGCATCCTGCGCATCGTAGCGGTCGTCGGATGACGCGCCTTTTGACCTTTTGCTGAGCCTCTCCAACGCGTCATTCACCGGCAAATCGATCATGATCGTGAGATCCGGTGGGCATTGAGACAGGATTGTCTCGTTCAGATCGGCAATGAACGCGATGTCACCGCCATCGAGGAGCCCTTGGTAAGCAAGCGTCGAATCGGCGAACCGATCGCAAAGCACCCATTGGCCCGCATCAAGGGCAGGCTTGATGACAGATTTGATGTGATCAACCCGAGCGGATGAAACGAGTATGGCTTCCGCATCCGGGCCCTGATCTTTTATCGCGCCGGTTAACAGCATACCCCGAACTTTTTCAGCGTAGGGCGTGCCGCCAGGCTCACGTGTTGTAACCACAGAATGACCAAGGTCTTCGAGTTGCTTTGCAAGGCGGCGGATTTGGGTGGATTTTCCGCTCCCCTCCCCGCCTTCAAACGTGATGAAACGCCCGCGTGTCATCCATCATCCAGCGTCGAGGACCTTTGGCTGGTCATTCGTCTTCGTCGCCACCGAAAATGAAGCCGGCCCCTAACTCGTAAAGCGCGTCCATCGCCCTTCGATGCAATGGGCCTTTCGGGACATCGACCGATGCATAAAGCGGGGTTTCGAGGATAAGCCGCTCATCACTCTCCACTTGTAAGGTCGCAACGGGTGTGCCGGCATCGATCGGAGCCATCAGTGGTCCACGATAGACAATTCTGCCTCTCAAACGACCACGGTCACCCCGCGGGCGTAGCATCTGCACTTCACCGTCACCATCAAGCGGCAGCCGACGAATGCTCCCGCCGAATACGGTGGCATGCCCAACTGTCTCATCCGCACCGAAGAGCGTAACGCTGTCAAATGAACGAAATCCCCATGTCAGGAGCTTTCGGGCCTCATTCGCGCGCGCCTGCCGCGTTGGGAGTCCGGTCACCACCACGATCAAACGTTGCCCGTTTTGTACCGCGGAACCGACGAGCGAATAGCCGGATTCCTGGGTAAACCCAGTCTTCAATCCATCCGCACCAATTGACATGCGTAGAAGCGGATTGCGGTTAAACTGATTGATGCCGTTCCATTCAAACTCGGTCTCAGAGTAGATCGGATAGAAGTCCGGGTACTCTTCGATCAAGTGCTTTGCGAGGATTGCCATCTCGCGCGCCGTCATAACATGCCCTTCGTCCGGCAGACCGGTGGCATTCATAAACGTTGAGGTTTTGAGCCCGATTTCGCGCGCGAACTCCGTCATGCGACCGGCAAATGACGCTTCAACACCCGCCATGTTTTCGGCAATCGCGATACTTGCATCGTTTCCAGACTGAACGATCACACCGCGCATCAAATCTTCCACGCGGATCGTGTCGTCCAACTTGGCGAACATGGTCGAGCCGCCGGAGTTTGCTCCGCCTCTGCGCCATGCGTCTTCGCTGATGAAAAATTCGTCGTCGAGCGAGACTTCTCCCGCTTTGATAGCGTCGAAAAGGACGGCCATCGTCATGAGCTTGGAAATGCTGGCCGGCGGGATGGGCTCGTCCGCTTCCTTCTGAAACAGGACGGAGTTTGTACCCGCATCGATTAAGATCGCGTGCTTTGCCGCCGTGGATATCGTCTGTGCAAACGCTGCACTCGAAAACGCGATGACGGCCGCAAGGAGAAGCGCTGCCGTCGAAAAAAACGAACGGATGATACGCGTGTTGAAACCAGGAAAGCGCATGATTTCAGTTGTTTCAGACAGACAACGCCCGTGTCAAACGAAAGGTGCCGTTACGTGTGCCACACACGTCTAACAATCAAACTCAGCCTGCGTTCGCTACAAACGCTCTGACGTCAAACGAAGGATCGCTTGGTCGCAAGCGGACGATGTAGAGCCCCGTATCGGATGTCGTGGATACATCGACTTGACCATACCGAGCGGCAGAATTTGCAAGCCGATCGGCATTCTCACGCACAGAGAACGCCCCGATCTGCACGAAGTCGGAAGTCGTGGACGCGCTCGCCGATAGTCGCGCAACGGGCGCGGGTTGCAAATTCGGCACCCGGCGGCCGGAATAGGCAGAAGTTGCCACGCGATACCGCTCTCTATTCGCGCGGTCCTGGCCATCGGTCGCGAATGCGTTTGCAGCGAGCTTCTGATCCACAGCCGCAACACGCCGGTTTGTTCCGTTGTCGCGTACAGTTGTTGTCAGCCACTCATCCTGGCCGTCCAACGGAGCCCGACCGACATATTGAACCCTGACTTTCGCCACGCCGTCGTTCCGGAACTCCAGAATGTCGGCCACTTTTTTGGAGAGGTCGATGATGCGTCCGCGCGAAAACGGTCCGCGATCATTGACACGCACCACGATCGATTTGTCGTTCTGAAGGTTAGTGACGCGCACATATGTGGGAAGCGGCAGTGTCTTATGCGCAGCCGTCAGCGCGTGCATGTTGTAGACTTCACCATTGGCTGTTTTGCGACCATGGAAGTCGGCGCCGTACCACGACGCAATCCCAACCTCATCATAATTGGGTTGGTGCTTTGGCGTGTATCTAATGCCTTTGATTGTGTAGGGGCGGCCAACCTTAAAAGCGCCGCCACCTTCTGGCACCGGCTGGCCTAGGCTCACAACACGTGGGCTGTAGTCCTCTTCCGTCAGCTTTTTCTTGCTGTCTGAGGAAGCGCAGCCGACCAGGACCGCACCCATACACACCACAACACAAATCGAAAGGCTGCGAGCCTTCGAACGCTTCACCCAACTCACGCGGCAATCCCCAAAAACGTTCAGACGAACGCGCTGTCCCACACTGAATATCGGGAGTGAGCACGTGCCTGTCGAGCAAACGTCCCAGGCACGCTTAAGCGTTCGTAAATGTAGCAGGGTGAGCTACGCCGCGATTGGGGCTAAAAAGCGTCACTCGACGCGGGCAACGCCCGAGCGACCATCGTCGCGGGTCCAGCCAAGCCGATTTGCCGAGCCGACATCTTGAAGCGTGAAACAGAACGTGCGGCCACGATACCAGGTCGGAAACTGCTGACACATGCGATTGCCGTCAATCCACCACTTACCGGTTTCTTTCGGCGCGAAGAACCGTGCGAGGCCAACCTTTGTGCCGTCGCCGGTCACTTGGCCGTTTGATCGATACTGCAGAGGAAACTCACCCCCGGTCGGAATACGAAGGTAAATCGTCCTGTTGACGATGCGATCGCGAATTTGGTCACCAGAAAGGGTCGCGCCATAGGCCTCAGGCGACGCAAACAGTAACGAACCGATCACGAATAATGCCCCCGCAATTTTCGAAACAAACATAAAGGTCCTCTTGGATGGTTTCGCCTGGATTACGCGACCTCATCAATATCGGATCAATTCGGTCAGGAATGCGACAAACGTGCGAACGAGAACATCGGAGCGTTATGACTTGATTCCGGCGTTCCTTTTGGGCATCCCCTCACTCACGGATGGGTGGCCGAGTGGTTGAAGGCACCGGTCTTGAAAACCGGCAGGCGGGGAACCGTCTCGTGGGTTCGAATCCCACCCCATCCGCCACGTCCGATCTCGCGATTTTCCGGCTCGCTTAGAGCGACGGCGCGAAGTCTTTGGTCGATTGTGACAGCTCCTGGACGTCACATCGTTTCATTCGCGTGCGACCAGTCTCAGCTGAAGTGCGAATTCGCAAAATGCAACCACGCCTAATAGCCAATGCGGGAAAATCTCACACATGTGATAAATTTCGCGGGTGAAACTAAATAAATCGGCTGGTGTGAAACGATGAACAAAATGTTTGGGGCGCCCTCACGGCATATTTTAATTATTCTTTCAGATCCTGCGACGTCGCCGGTCACAGGCTGGCCCATTGGTTTTTGGTGGGCGGAACTGACCCATGCATGGCTCGCGTTTCGCGATGCCGGCTATCAGATGACCATCTGCTCGCCCAATGGCGGTGACCTTATGGGTGACATTTGGAGCGACCCGGAACACGAGACTGGATATGCAGCGTGGGATATCGTGTCCCAAGGCTTCATCAAAGGCCCCCAAACAAAAGACCTAATTAAAGGCGTCCCAACGCTTGGCTCATTGAACATGGACGATTACGACGCGCTGTATCTCGCGGGCGGCCAGGGCCCCATGGTCACCTGGATTGATAATACTGAACTCCAAAGGACCGTGGCTGCTTTCTACGAATCTGGGAAGATCACATGTGCCGTCTGTCACGGGACATGCATTCTCCTTAATACCACTCTGTCGAACGGCGACCTCCTCGTGAAAGGCAAGACCTGGACAGGTTTTGCAAACACCGAGGAAGAATTCTCCGAAAGTGCGGCGGGTCAGAAAATTCAACCGTTCTGGATTGAGAATGAAGCGCGAAAGATCGAGCAGACGAATTTCATTGTCGACAGCATGCAGTCTGAATTTGCTGTTCGAGACGGCAACCTCGTCACGGGACAACAAAATTTCTCGGGAAAGGCGGCGGCGGAAAAGATGATCGAGGCACTCGGCAGCTAGGTTGAGGCCTCATATTCCTGATGTGTTTGGCGTCTGAAACGGCAAGAAGCTGGGGTAATTTGAGTGCAGAGCGGGCTTTCTGCCCAGTCAAACTCAAATTGCGATCAGATTGACGCCGTTTCGACGTCCAAAGGAAGGGGCAGATTTGATCGCCTGCTGTGTTGCAAGACCTTGAAAGTCAGCGAGACTTCCTTCGGTCTTGCGCCGTGCAGGCAACCAAATCTTCTCCCACCAAACGCACCACGAATATGAATTCTCAACCTGGGGTCAGGAACCAAAGGCAAGCGAGAAAGACATGGAAAGTTTTGCTGAAGATCTCGCCCGCATGCAAAGAACGCCTCTGAGTGAGGCTCATATTGCAGCGCTGCGGGAAATTTCAGAAGAGGTGGAATGGCCGAAGCACCACCTTGTCGTAAAGCCCGGGGAACCGCTTGATCGTTTTGTTTACATCTTAAGCGGCGCCATCGAAGTTTTCGACCAAAAGACAAACGAAGCGTACCTATCAGCGTTTTTGGGTCCGGGTCAGTTTGCGGGGGAAATCGCGTTTTTGAACGGGACGGCAGCTGTCCTTGCACTGCGCACACGAGAGCCGAGCCGGGTTCTTGTCGCACCGCGTCCTGACGTTCTTCGGCTCATGTCCAAAATCCCGGAGATGAGCGACATTATCCTGTCGGTCTTTGCCGCACGCAGGCGTCGCCAGGTAGAAACCGGTGACGGTAACTTGACGCTTATTGGCGCCGATAAAAGCCGCGATGTGCGTCGCGTCGAGACCTTTCTCAGTCAAAACAAAATCCCTTACACCGGGATAGATTTGGATGACCCGCGCGCTGGCCCCTTGTGCAAAAGCGATGTAGGTCCTGGCGTTATCTTCGGCGCCGACCATCGTATACCGGACGCAAGCCCTGAAAGTGTGGCGCAAATTCTCGGCCTCGATCAGGCAGCGGGCGCTGACACGACAACCGATGTCTTGATTGTTGGTGGCGGCCCCGGCGGCGTTGCTGCTGCAGTTTATGCGGGCGCCGAAGGGCTATCATCAATCCTGGTAGAAGAGATCGCCGTTGGCGGTCAGGCCGGGACGTCGTCGCGCATCGAAAACTATATGGGTTTTCCAACCGGTATCTCAGGCGGCGATCTCGTTTGGCGCGGCGAAGTGCAGGCCATGAAATTCGGCACGCGCTTTGTTCGACCGAGACGGGTCGTCTCCGTTACGCCACAGAAAGACGGGCGATTTTGTGCGACGCTAAACGACGAAACAGAAATCGACGCTGGCGCGATCGTCGTTGCAACCGGCGTCCAGTATCGTCGCCTCCCCTGGGAACGCCTTGAGGATTTTGAGGGTGCTGGCGTCTATTACTCAGCGACACAGACCGAGGCCCGTTATTGCGCTGGCGATGAGGTGATTGTCGTGGGCGGCGGGAATTCAGCCGGCCAGGCGGCAATGTATCTCAGTCGGCCTGCACGCCATGTTCACGTCTTCGTCCGGGGGCAATCTTTGGCGGAGACCATGTCGGACTACTTGTCGAGCCGGCTGGAAACCGACCCCGCAATTTCACTGCATTTTGGCACGCAGATCACCGGACTGAATGGAGAGGATGTTCTGACCACAGTACATTACAGCAACGCGAACGGTGCTCAATCAATGGACGCCCGCGGTGTGTTTGTAATGGTCGGCGCTGCGCCAAATACTGATTGGTTGAAGGATGTCGTTGGCCTCGACTCAAAAGGTTTTGTGCTAACCGGTGAGGACGCTGGGGCTGGTTCTCAATACGCGACTTCAAATCCGGGCATCTTTGCGGTTGGCGACGTACGTGCAGGATCGGTCAAGCGAGTTGCAAGCGCTGTTGGAGAAGGCTCCGTCTCTATCTCAAGCGTGTGGTCCTACGTTCGGAATTCCGGCATCTAACGAGCTGGCAACCAATCGCCCTGAAACGAGCAATTTGGTGCCTTCGTTTTGCCGCGAAGCGGGATCATCTCGCCGCCAACGAAAACAACATCCGATTCAACTTCTATGACACTACAAATGAAACTCGCGGCAGTCGCGACTGGCGTTTGCCTTGGTCTCGCATTGGCCGTAAGCGCCGTAGACGCAGCTCAAACACAAGGCTCCGCTTCCTGGTATGGCGGGAAATTTCATGGCCGCACGACCGCCAGCGGCGAGCGTTTCAATCAAAACGCTTATACCGCTGCTCATCGCCAACTCCGGTTTGGGACCCGCGTCTGCGTTCAGAACAAGATCAATGGTCGCGGCGTTACGGTTCGCATCAATGATCGGGGGCCATTCACACGGGGGCGCATCATTGATGTTTCGAAGGCTGCAGCGACCAGGCTCGGCATGGTTTCACGCGGCACCGCACCGGTAAATGTGCGGATCCTGAAATCAAATGCCAAACCCGGTCGAGCCTGTTAGGGCGTTATTGCGTCTTCCAGCCGGAACCTCACTATCTTTGCCACTTGCTCGATTGCCATCTGGAATTCGCCTTTGCGTGTCTTTTCCACTCGCTCTGCATAAGAATTGAGTATTTGTGCCTTGGTCGCACCCTTCACCGCCAGAATGAACGGAAAGCCAAACTTGGCTTTGTAGTCTTCGTTCAGGCGGTGAAAGGCCTCGAACTCTTTTTCGGTCAACTGGTCCAAGCCAGCGGACGCTTGCTCACTGGTTGATGCGTCGGTGAGCCCCCCTGCCCGCGCCGCGCGACCGGCGAGGTCTGGATGCGCGTTCAAGAGATCCCGTTGTCTGCTGTCCGGGGCGTTTCGTATTGCACTCCCAAACGCGTCTGCCATCTCACCCACGGATGCGTATGGCCGCATCGTCATTGCAGTTTCGGCAACCCACGGTGAGTGCTCAGCAATGCCGCCGAAGTGCTCAACGAATGCATCGGCACTTAGTCCGTTCACGTCTTCGAGGGTCATTCCAGGGACGTGATCCAAGCACCGAGGGATTGCCGTTCCGCGTCGGTCATATCGGTTTCATTACCGAGGGGCATCGCGTCTGATAAAACCGCCTGTTCCATGATCTGCTGCGAATAAAGCCGCAGATCATCCACGGTTTCCAAGTGAAAGCCCGCAGGCGCTTCCTCAAACCATTCATGTGATGGGTTTTGCGCGTGACAGGTGGAACAATGCGTCTGCACGAGTGTTAGTGCTTGGGCGTCCGATATCACGGCAACTGAAGCGTCAATCTCGTCCGGCGCTGTGATAACGGCTGCCAGAAACAGGGCTGTTGCGCCAACTGGAAGGGTCCAGCTTATTTTCGTGAGCGGGTCGCCTGCGTCGTGCCGGTTGATGAAGTGGCGTATCATAGCGCCCGCCACGATGATGAAGCCGACGATCATCCAACTGTGCGGATGACTGTAGAGGAATGGGTAGTGCCCTGACACCATCATGAGGAGCACTGGCAGGGTCAGGTAATTGTTGTGCGTAGAGCGCAACTTACCGACGCGACCAAACTCAGGGTCGGGTGTCTCGCCTGCGAGAAGGGACGCGGTAATCTTCTTCTGGTTCGGGATGATGATCATGAAGACGTTCGCGGCCATGATCGTGCCGACAAAGGCACCGACATGGATGAACGCGCCGCGCCCCGTGAACATCGCGGTGTAGATGTAGGCAGCCGTCAGGATGAGCGCGAAGACGCATACCGCTGTCACAGTTGGATATCGGCCGATGGGAGACCGGCAAATGCCAGTGTAAATCAGCCAGCCAACGGCCAGGCTCCCGGCACCAAATGCGCCGGCTTCGAGCGGCGTCGCATCCCACTTCGAAGCGTCGATTAGATAGAGATTGGCGTCGATGTAATAGATCAGGACGAGGAGCGAGAAGCCCGTCATCCACGTCAGATAAGCCTGCCATTTATGCCAGATCAGGTCGTCGGGCAGATCATCCGGCGCAACGGTGTATTTCTCGACATGATAAAAGCCCCCGCCATGGACTTCCCACGCGGTGCCATAGACGCCTTTGTTCATTTTCGCGCGCTGGCGAAGGGAGAGATCAAGCGCGATGAAATAAAACGACGTGCCGATCCAGGTGATACCCGTGATGATGTGGGCCCACCGGAGGAGCAAATCGAGCCAATCAAGAAGATATGGCAACATCGAGCAGATCCTTAAGAGTGCTGCGACCTCTGTTGGAGGCCGCGGCTCTTCTCGTGTTTAGTTCGGCAATGTGTCGTCAACGCCCTGGACGTACCAGTTCATTCCGAGGAGCGTTCCGTCGTCGAGTGCTTCGCCTTCACCGATCACTTGGCTGCCATCCTGCTTGAAGATTGGCCCGGCAAATGGGTTTAACGTCCCCGCCTCGATCGCAGCGGCGGTCTCGGCGCCAAGCGTCGCGACGTCCTCGGGCAGATTGGTGTAAGCCGCCATGTCGACCATGTCGGAATCCATGCCACCCCACGTGTCGGTTGACTCCCACGTACCGTCGATCAGCGCCTGGACGCGGGCGACATAGTAGTCGTTCCAATTGTCGATGATCGATGTCATTTGAGCGTCAGGCGCAAACTTGATCATGTCTGATGCCTGGCCAAAGCCCATCAAGCCGCGCTGCTGCGCCACCTGAAGCGGTGCGGGAGAATCGGTATGCTGCGTGATGATGTCAGCGCCCTGATCGAGAAGCGCTTTTGCTGCGTCTGATTCTTTGCCCGGATCAAACCACGTGTTCACCCAGACCACTTTGATCTGGAAATCTGGATTGATCGACTGAGCGCCGAGCAGGAATGCGTTGATGCCGCGAACGACCTCTGGGATCGGGAAGGATGCGACGTAGCCCGCAATGCCAGTCTCGGACATCTTGGCTGCGATCTGGCCGATGACATAGCGGCCTTCATAGAAGCGCGATGAGTACGTTGAAACATTGTCGGCCCGCTTATATCCCGTTGCGTGCTCGACTTTCACATCCGGAAACTGCTGCGCGACTTTGACCGTCGGGTTCATGAAGCCGAACGAGGTCGTGAAGATGAGGTCGTGACCGTCGGCAGCGAGCTGACGAATGACCCGCTCGGCATCTGGTCCTTCCGACACATTCTCAACAAATGTCGTCTCGACCTTGTCACCAAAGGCTTCTTCGACCGCGAGGCGCCCTTGGTCATGCTGATAGGTCCAGCCATGGTCGCCGATCGGGCCGACATAGACAAAGCCGACCTTAGCCGGGTCGTCGGCCTGTGCCGCGCCCGAGAACGCAATGCCGACCGCGGCAGCGGCAGCTAACAAAATACTTTTCATTCTCATTCCTCGTTTTGCTGTGTGGTTTGGTCTGCAGTTTCGCGCCTCGTCACCGATCTGGAATGAACGGTTGACCGAGGCAAGCCGGTGTATTGGCGCGGGCGCGCATCACATCGCGGGAGATGAGCACCAGCACCAAAACTGTCGCGATATAGGGAAGCGCTGAGAGCAGCTGTGCAGGGATTTGTATCCCCGCCCCTTGCGCGTGGAATTGAAGGATCGTGACAGCACCGAAGAGGTACGCGCCGATAAGAACGCGCCACGGCAGCCAAGATGCAAAAACGACGAGTGCGAGCGCGATCCAACCGCGTCCAGCGGTCATGCCGTCGACCCAGAGCGGCGTGTATGAGAGTGAGAGGTAAGCCCCTGCGAGCCCGGCGCACGCGCCGCCGAAAGCAATCGCCCCAAAGCGCACAGTCGCGACATTGATGCCGAGGACGTGTGCAGAGCCGTGATTGTCACCAACCGCGCGAATGGTCAGGCCGAGGCGGGTGTAGTTGAGAACGTACCAAACGCCGATGACGAGAGCGAATGATGCGTAGACGATCACATCTTGACCGAACAGAATGGGTCCGATCATCGGAATTTCCGAAAGACCTGGAACATCAAGTTTAGGCAGCGGGTCGCGGGCGACGCCGACGAGGCCCGAGCCGATAGAGTTGGCGATCCCAAGGCCGAGAAGCGTAAGCGCAAGGCCAGTCGCGACCTGGTTTGCCGCAAAACGCACCGTAAGGACGGCAAACAGCATGGAGAGTAAAACCCCGGCCCCAATGCCTGCGACGATGCCCGCTGCGCCATTGCCAGTCGCGACTGCAGCGCCGAATGCCGAGGCAGCACCGACCGCCATCATGCCCTCTACGCCGAGATTAAGAACGCCTGCCCTCTCCGACACTAGCTCGCCAATGGCGGCAAGGAGCAGCGGTGTCGACGCCGTGATGACCGTTAATATGATCGGCTCGATGGAGGTCATGCGGCCTGCCGTTCTGCGCTTGTCCAACGGATGCGATAGTTCACGAGCGTATCGCATGCGAGGAGACATACGAGCAGGAGCCCCTGGATGACTTGCGTGATATCTGTCGGCACACCCAACCGGATTTGAGCCGTCTCCCCGCCGATATATGTGGTCGAGAGAAGCACACCCGCGAGGATCACGCCCAGCGGGTTCAATCGGGCGAGGAACGCAACGATGATTGCTGTGAACCCGTAGCCGGGCGAGACGGTCGGTAAGAGCTGACCAATTGGACCAGTCACTTCGATCGCGCCTGCGAGACCCGCCAACGCGCCGCTCAGAATAAGAACAGTCGCGACGGTTTTCGGCGGACTAAAGCCGGAAAAGATGCCAGCGCGTGGCGCTTCGCCAATCACGCGGAACGAGTAGCCCTTTAGCGATTTGGCCATCACGACCCAAAGGGTCACCGCAATTGCAATCGCGAGTAGGATGCCGACGTGCAATCGCCCACCGCTCATCAGAAGCGGCATCGTCGCGTCCGAATGAAACAGCCGCGATTCCGGAAAGTTAAAGCCTTCCGGGCTTCGCCACGGTCCGCGCACAAGATAGTCGAGGAGCAGTCCAGCAATGTAGACGAGCATCAGGCTCGTGAGAATTTCGTTCGTGCGAAACCTCGTTTTCAGAACCGCGGGAATTGCCGCCCATAGACCGCCGCCGACCAGGCCGGCCATCAAGCAAAGCGGCAACACCCAAACGCCTGGAACATTGTAGAGCGCGAGCGCCATGCCCCCACCTGCAATCGCACCAGCGATGAATTGGCCCTCAGCACCGATATTCCAAACATTCGAGCGAAAGCAGATCGTGAGCCCCGCCCCTATCATGATGAGCGGGCTTGCCTTAACGAACACCTCCTGCGCCGAAAACACTGACTGAAACGGCGCGATGAAGTAGGTAATCAAACCCTCGATTGGGTTTGTGCCGAGAAAGGCGAAGAGAACGCCGGTCAGGACAAGAGTGACGCCGATCGCGATAACCGGCGACAATGTCGCAAAGACCGCCGATCGCTGGGCTCGCGGGACGAGTTCAAGCGCCATGAGCAACCTGCTCTGTCCTGCCTTCAACGACGCCACCCATGAGAAGCCCAATCTCATCTCTGCTAATCTCGCCGACGGGCCTTGGATTGCTTAGTGCGCCCAGATTGAGAACAGATATGTCCGTTGCGAGCGTGAAGAGTTCATCCAAGTCCTGAGAAATGACGATGACCGCAGTGCCCTCTTTCGCAAGATCGATTAGCGCTTGGCGGATAACCCGGGCCGCGCCCGCATCAACGCCCCAGGTCGGCTGGTTTACCACCAGGATTTTTGGCTTCTCGATGATCTCCCGCCCGACCGAGAATTTCTGAAGGTTGCCGCCTGAAAGGCTCGACGCATGCGCTTCGGCGCCAGTGGTGCGCACATCAAACGCGCCAATGACGTCGCCCGCCATCGCGCCAGACTTCGAACGCGAGATCAGACCGAAATTGACGACCGGGGTCGTAGCGTGTCGGGTGAGTACGATGTTTTCTGCCAGCGTAAAATGGCTGACCGCACTGTGTCCGTTGCGTTCTTCGGGTATGAAGGCGGCACCTGTTCCCCGCCGAGCGGAGATGTCGAGCACACCAACAGGTTTCCCAAAAAATTCAACGCTTTGGTGGTCAGTCTTCGTTTCCCCGCTCAACGCAGCGAAGAGTTCTGATTGCCCGTTTCCTGCTATCCCAGCGATGCCAAGAATTTGTCCCTCAGACACGGAAAATGAGATATCGCGGAGCGAGACGCCAAAAATCTGATCCGAAGTCACTGAGAGGTTTGTTACATTGATTGCGATAGGGCTGGATCCCGTATCGCTTGAGTTTGGTTCGATGTCCGCGACATCAGCGCCAACCATCATGGCCGCGAGTGAGCGGCTGGATTCAACCTTTGGATCCGCCGTTCCCACGAGCTTGCCATGCCGCAAAATCGTTGCCGTGTCGCAAAAGGCGCGGATCTCATCTAACCGATGGCTAATGTAGAGGACGCCCTTGCCGCCAGCCGCAAGCTGCTTGATCGTTACAAAAAGAGCGTCAGCTTCCTGCGGTGTCAGCACAGATGTCGGCTCATCGAAAATGAGAAAATCCGGCGATTGCATCAGCACCCGGACGATTTCCACGCGCTGACGCTCCCCGACCGAAAGCGTGTGAACAGCGCGGTCCGGCACCACGTCGAGACCGTAGGTTTCGCTCAACTCCTTGATTGAACTGATGAGGTCTACGCGCTTCATCTTGGTGTCGAGCGCAAGTTCGATGTTCTCCGCGACCGTGAGTGCGTCGAACAGAGAGAAGTGCTGAAAGACCATCCCCACGCCGAGAGCGCGCGCTTGATATGGCGACGCGATCCGAACGGGCTCACCGCGCATGACGAACGTCCCAGAATCCGGCGAAATCACCCCGTAAATGCATTTCACAAGCGTCGACTTACCTGCGCCATTCTCACCGAGGAGCGCGTGGATCTCGCCTGGCATGACCTGAAACGAGATGTCTTGATTGGCTCGAACGTCACCAAAGGACTTCGAGATCGATCGCGCTTCAAAGAGCGGCGTTACTCCGCTCATGCTTCGGCCATCGCGTTTCGAGGAGATTGAACGGCAGCTAACTCTTCGCGCTTGATCAAAAGTTGCGCCGCAACGGACGCAGCAATTGCAGCAGGTTGTTTGTCGGAAATCTGAGATAGACCGATCGGGCACGTAATTCGATCTATTTCAGGCTGCATATGAGAGAGATCACGTAATTGACTGTAAAAGCGTTTCTTTTTGGTCTTTGAACCGATCAGCCCGATAAAGGGCATATCATCCCGTTTTAGAAGGGCATCACACAAGGTGAGATCAAGTGGATGCGAATGCGTCATGACAAGCGAGAGCGTTCCCGGCACCAGACAGGCGACCGTTTCCCACGGTTCTGCGAGGTGGCGCTTCGTCGTGTTTTGAGGCGTGAGGCGTGGAAACGATTCGATCCGGCTATCAAACCACTCCACCGAGAAAGGAAGTGGCGCCAGAGCCAGAACCAGTGCGCGACCGACATGCCCTGCTCCGAAGATCGCCACAGGCGTATCGTCGGAACTGAAACTCTCGATCAGCGTATCGCCGTCAAGTTGGATCGTATCGCCACCGCCATATTCGGCGATTACACGTGTCGGTGCACCGCTGCTGTGTGAAGACCGAAGTGCGAATTCACCGGTCGCCTCGGCGTCCGCGAAATCCTGAATCATCCTCAAGTCGAGGGATGTGAAGGCCTCAATGAGGACTTCAACCGCACCGCCGCAGCATTGGCCAAGGTCAGGACCAAGCGCAAAGCTGTGCCAAAGGCGTTTTGACTTTCGAGCGTTGACGGCATCGCGGGCAATCTGAAGGGCCTGAAACTCAAGGGTGCCACCGCCGATCGTCCCGCGGATATCACCGTCCGGCAGAACGATCATGCGCGCGCCCGGCTCGCGCGGGCCAGAGCCTCGAACTCGGGTCACGGTCACAAGGCCGACCGCATGATGGCGTTCAAGCGCCTCCGAAAGAGTGCCCCAGAGTGCCCTCATGCCGCATTCACGCTCGAAATCGCGGTCAATATCACTTCTGGCGTTGCAGGCGCGTGAAGCATCGGCACTGCGCCCTCTGGCGCCGACGCCCGGACGGCGTCGTAAATCGCGCAGTGAACAGAAATCGCCAGCATGAGCGGCGGCTCACCGACGGCTTTCGACCGATAGATCGTCTCTTCCCGGTTCCCGCCACCGTCCCAGATGTGCACCTTAAAATGCTCTGGGACATCGCTGGCGACCGGAATTTTATAGGTCGATGGCGCATGGGTCAGGAGCTTGCCCTTCTCGTCCCAGACGAGTTCCTCGGTTGTGAGCCAGCCCATGCCCTGAACGAACCCGCCCTCAATTTGGCCGATGTCGACCGCCGGGTTGAGCGAGCGGCCGACATCGTGAAGGACATCGACTTTTTCCACTCGCATTTCGCCGGTCATTGTGTCGATGATCACCTCGCTCACCGCTGCGCCATAGGCGAAATAGTAGAATGGCCGACCGGTTGCAGACTCGCGATCCCAAGTGATCTTTGGCGTGCGATAGAACCCCGTGGATGACAATGAAATCCGGGCAAGCCACGCGCTTTTCGCCAGTTCACCAAACGTCATTGTCTGATTGCCGCCGAAGACATGATTGTCATGAAAGGCAATCTCGGACACGGGCACATCAAACAGTGTTGCTGCGTATTCCGCCAAACGATCGCGTATGGTGCGCGCAGCGATCCTGGACGCCATGCCATTCATGTCAGCGCCTGAAGACGCGGCGGTCGGTGCGGTGTTCGGCACGCGTGTCGTGTTCGTCGCTGAAATTTTCACGCGGTCGAGGTCGATCCCGAATTCATCGGCGACCACCTGGCCCACCTTGATGAAGAGCCCCTGCCCCATCTCAGTGCCGCCATGGTTCAGATAGACGCTACCGTCGGTGTAGACGTGCACTAGCGCGCCTGCCTGGTTCAAATGCTTGGTCGTGAACGAGATGCCGAATTTGACCGGTGTCAGGGCAAGTCCGCGTTTCAGCACCATGGAACTTTCATTGAACGCGGTGATTTCTTCGCGGCGCGCTCGATAATCGGACGTCTCTTCTAACCCGTCGACCAGATCCGCGATGATATTGTCTTCGACACGCATTCCGTATGGCGTGATATCCCGGCCATTTGAGTAGAAGTTGCGTTTCCGCAGATCCAAAGCGTCTTCACCACGGAGTGCCGCGAGACGCTCGACCGCGGTTTCGATCGCGAGCATGCCCTGTGGGCCGCCAAACCCGCGAAATGCCGTGTTTGAGACCGTGTTTGTTTTCATCCGCTTTGAAAGGATGTGAGCGGCCGGGAGGTAGTAGGCATTGTCCGTATGGAACATGGTGCGGTCATTGATGGCGCCTGAAAGGTCCGCCGAATATCCGCAACGCGACGCGTAGCAAATGTCGAGCCCGGTGATGACACCGTTTGTATCGGCACCCAGCTTGTAGTCGACGACGAAATCATGCCGTTTGCCCGTTGCGCGCATGTCGTCGTCACGGTCGAGCCGCACTTTGCAGGGGCGCCCGGTGATATCCGCTGCAAGAGCCGCCATCGCCGCCCAGTGCGCCGCCTGGCTTTCCTTGCCACCGAATGCCCCGCCCATGCGTCTGACTTCAACGGTGACGGCATTGTCGGGGATGCCGAGGACACGGGCGACGACATGCTGGACTTCGCTTGGATGTTGCGTCGACGAGTGCACGACAATATCGCGATCTTCGCCCGGCACCGCGAGCGCTGCCTGGCTCTCCAGGTAGAAGTGTTCCTGTCCACCGATGGAAAGAGAGCCGCTCAGGATTGTGTCGCTCGCGGCAAGGGCTGCGTCCGCGTCGCCTTGTCCAAAAGCGTAGTCTGGAAGGATCGTTGTGTCATCGACCAGCGCGTCCCTCGGAGAAAGCACCGGATCGATCTCATCGTAGGTGACCTCGATCAACGCAGCAGCGCGCAACCCCACAAGACGCGTTTCGGAAACGATTGCTGCCACCACTTGCCCATGAAACTCGATATCGCCATCGGCAAACAGCGGATCGTCCCCTGAAATGGGGCTGACATCGTTTGCGCCTGGGATGTCAGAGACCGTCAACACCGTTATCACGCCAGGTGCTGACTTCGCTGCGCTAAGATCGATGTTCTTAACCGTTCCGCGTGCGATTTCACTCAGAACTGGCGAAACGTGGAGCATGCCTTCCGGTTCTGGGATGTCGTCGATATAGGTCGCACGGCCAGTGACGTGTTTGACGCCGCTATCATGCTTGATCGGCTTTCGAACATGACGCAGGACAACGCCGTCCTCTTCAACATCTTGGCGACGCTCAAGCATGCGCCACTCCCTTGTGAAATGTTGTATCGAGGCGCGTCTCGGCACCAGTATCAATCAACTGCATCAATGCCTTGCGGACAAGATTTGAGGAGACAGTTGAGCGATATTCCGCAGACGCTCTTACATCCGATATTGGTTTGAAATCAGATTGCATCACACTGTTGATATCGACGGTGGTGAGGGCGTCTACTGGTGACTTGCCGACGAGAACGGTCTCCAATGTCGTGGCCCGTTTTGGTGTTGCAGCCATCCCACCGTAGGCAATACGGGCTTTGTCAATGATCCCGTTTTCACCGAGCGTGATTGCGAAAGCGCCGAGGACAGCGGTGATGTCTTCATCAAACCGCTTTGAGACCTTGAAGCACGAGAAATACAAAGCGTCTGTAGGCTTTGGCACGATAATGCGCGACAGGATCTCGTCTGCCGCTCGGTCCTGCTTGCCGTAGGCGATGAAGAGTTCGTCGAGGGGAAGTGTTCGTATGCCGCGTGAACTTACGAGTTCCACAGTCGCGCCAAGTGCGATCAGAACGGGCGGCGTATCGCCAATCGGCGAACCATTGGCGATATTGCCGCCTATCGTCCCGGAAGCGCGGATTTGTTTCGAGCCGATCCGCTTCCAGAGCGTGTGAAGGTCCGGGCTTAGATCGCCCACTAACTCTTCAACGTCGGCATAGGATGCCATCGCGCCGATACTGATACGATCGCCATCATTCGAAATTTCGCGCAAAGCGCTGATGCGCCCAAGGCTAATGACTTTCTCGATTGGGCGGAACTGTTTCGTGATCCAAAGCCCAACATCAGTTGCGCCTGCAAGGATCGTCGCGTCCGGATGGTCTGCAAGGAGGGAAACCGCCTCTTCGACAGTTTCTGGACTTGCGAAAAAGCACTCGTCGCTACCGGTGAAAAGCGGAGTTTCGTCAGCACTCAACGCATCAAGTGACCCCATGCGGCTCTCAATCTTACCCTTCACAGCGGCAGGAACGGTATCGTCGCGAGCGAGCTTTGCCGCATCGAGAATGGGCCGATAGCCCGTGCATCGGCAGAGGTTGCCAGAAAGCCAGTCATTGAGTGTTGCACGGTCCGCTGGTTCACTAGTTTCGCCGTGCGCATAGAGGCTCATGACAATCCCGGGCGCGCAAAACCCACATTGAGAGCCGTGTGTTTCGACCAGTCGCGACTGGACGGGATGTAATGCGTCGCCCTCGCTCAAATCCTCAACCGTCAGGACCGTCTTGTTGTGCACCATGCCGAGGAGCGTGATGCAGGCGTTCACGGGCTTTATATCTAAACTGCCGTCCTCGGATTTTTCAGCAATCGCAACGGTGCAGGCGCCGCAATCGCCCTCATTGCAACCTTCCTTCGTGCCGCGCAGGCGCGCGCGATCGCGAATATAGTCGAGAAGCGTGGTAGTCGGGTGCGCGTCGCTGACGCGATGAATGTCGCCGCCGAGGCCGAAAACGATCTCGTTCGACATTCTCAGCTGCCTCGGTATGTCGAATAGCCGAACGGCGAGAGCAATAGCGGCACATGGTAATGCGCATCTGGATCGTCGATGCCGAACCGGATCGGTATTTCGTCCAAGAAAAGCACGTCGGTCGCCATTGTCCCCGAGTTCTTTAGATAGTCGCCCGCCTTGAACACCAGCTCATGCACGCCGCGTTCCATGTCGGCGCCTTCAAGAAGCGGCGCGTCGCAGCGGCCATCGGAATTCGTAGCCGCCGCAACGCGTCTACCGGATGGAGTAGACAGCGTGATTTCCAAGCCAGCCGCGGGCCGACCAAGGGCGGTATCGAGAACGTGCGTCGTCAGCTTCCCCACGCCGCAGCTCCAGCGTTCTTTAGACTTGCTCGAATTTTAGCCAAGCCCAAGCATTGAGCAAGTGGTTTTGCGCATGGAGCGAGGGTCGGGTTGACGCGCTAGACGGTAAAGACGGTTGATCCGGTCGTTTTCCGGCCTTCCAAGTCGGCGTGCGCCTGCGCTGCGTCGCGCAAGGGATAGGTCTGGTCGACGCGGATTTTAACCGTCCCGGAGACGACCACGTCGAAAAGCTCCTTGGCCATTTCCAGCAGTCGATCTCGCTCCGCAATGTAATTGAAGAGCGACGGACGCGTTGCAAAGAGCGATCCGTTTTGGGCGAGCAAACCCAGATTGAAGTCAGGCAAAGGCCCAGACGACTGGCCGAACGACACCCACATGCCGAGCGGCTTTAAACAATGAAGCGAGCCAGGAAACGTGTCCTTGCCGACGGCGTCATAGGCGACGTTCGCACCTTTTCCGTCCGTTAGCTCCTTGACGCGCTCAACGAAATCTTCCTCACGATAAAGGATCGTCTCGTCGCAGCCATGCGCCTTCGCGAGCTCAGCCTTTTCTGCGCTGCCAACGGTCCCAATCACCCGAGCGCCTAACGACTTCGCCCATTGGCAGGCAATCAAACCGACACCGCCGGACGCCGCGTGAAAGAGGATCGTGTCACCCGCTTGGACTTTGTACGTCTGGCGCAAAAGATATTGCGCCGTCAGCCCTTTCAGCATGATCGCCGCGGCAGTCTGATCATCGATATCGTCTGGAATGGGAACGGCCGACGCTGCAGGCAGTGTCCTCAGTTCGGCATAGGATCCAATTGGGCCAACATACGCCACACGATCACCAACAGAGAATTCCGTTACGCCTGTACCGACCGCTTCAACGACCCCGGCGCCCTCATTGCCCGGCGAAAAAGGGCTGCTCGGCGCCGGATAAAGGCCGGACCGGAAATAGGTGTCGATGAAGTTGAGCCCAATTGCCGTATGGCGGATCAGGATCTCGCCCTCTCCTGGGGTCGGCGTCTCTACCTCTTCCCAGGTGAGAACGTCGGGGCCACCCGTTTCATGAACTCGGATCGCGTGGGGCATAGGAGAACCTCTGATGCTTTGTTTTCATCTTCCTGCAAGCCTGGAGGCGAAATTTCAATGTTGGATCGACCTGTGTCGCCAAATCGCACCTCCGTCTGGACATCTATCTGGGCCGCATGCTCGTAATCGGACCAGATGAACTGTTCGAGAAGATGATGAAGAACCATTTTGATGTGGCGGTGGTTGGGGCTGGTCCGATCGGAAACACGTCTGCCCTTTTGTTGACCGAGCTTGGTTTGAGCGTGGCATTAATCGGGCCAGACATTTCGGCCGCCGAGACCCGCACAACCGCCCTTTTGAATGGGACAGTGCAACTGTTCAAAACGATTGGCGCGTGGCCTGAGATGGCAAAGGTGGGGCAACCCCTCGCCTCAATGCGCCTGGTTGACGATACGGGACGCCTTTTGCGCGCCCCAACGGTGACCTTCAAAGCAGATGAGATCGACCTTCCCTATTTCGGGATGAATGTGCCGGTATCAAAGGTGAATGCTGCACTTGCCACGCGCGTTGCGGAAAGTGACGGGATTGCGCGGTTCCCGCATCTGGTCTCTGACATTGATCTGAATGGTGACGCAGCAGCTCTGAAGCTCCAGAACGATGAGACCGTCTTTGCTTCATTTGTGGTCGCAGCAGATGGCCGTGAATCGCCCTGCCGCAAGGCCGCGGGCATCGACGTCCGGGTGACAGACCTGCCGCAGTCAGCTATCGCCACATCATTTTCGCATTCGCTACCGCACAACGACATCTCAACTGAGTTCCATAAAAAGGAAGGCCCGTTCACCGTCGTTCCGATGCCCGGTGAGAAAAGTGCGCTGGTATGGATGGTGCGCCCAGAGCGCGCTGACAAAGTTTTGTCGCTCGGTGAGGATGCGCTGATCGAGACACTCGAAGAGAACTCCCATGGCATCCTCGGAAAGATTTCTGATGTGACTCGGATTCGCGCCTATCCACTCCGGCACCAAACAGCGCATCGTTTCGCTGGCGATCGCGTCGCTTTGGTCGGTGAAGCCGCACACGTCATGCCGCCCATCGGTGCGCAGGGGCTCAATCTTGGGCTCCGTGACGTTGCGGCCCTTCGTGACGCATTGGAAGACGCTCAGATTGCTCGCGGGGCACTAGATCGCGACCAAATCAATGCAGCGCTTGACGCCTACCATGCGGCCCGACGCGTTGATATTCGCTCACGAATGGCAGCCGTCGGTGTGCTGAACAGCTCACTTCTTTCAGGTTTCATTGGCGCGCAAGCGGCCAGGAGTATCGGGCTTCATGCTGCAAAGGCGATTGCGCCGCTTCGCAGAATTCTGATGCGCGAAGGCATGCAGCCGTCCTACGCGACACCGCGCTTAATGCGGGCGTAGGCCCAGGGCCCTAGACTGGCAAGAGGTCGTTGGTGATCAGGTACAAGAGCCCCGTCACCGTAAAAACTGAGACGACGGTGCCGACCAGGATCACACTCGACGCTCGCTCAACGTATGTGTCATACTGCTGAGCGAGGATAAACACGTTCAAAGCCGGAGGAAGTGCGGCCATCAAAATGGCTGTGGTGATCCAGATTTTGTCGGTTACGCCGACCAATCCGAGCATGACGACGACGACAATTGGGTGAATGACGAGCTTTATGAGGAGTAATACCGGCATTTCACCCGGGATTCTCTTCAATGGACGCATCGCCACGGTCACACCCATGGTGAAGAGCGCGCACGGCGCGGCAGCACCCGCCAGGAACTCTAACATCCGGTCCACTGCCGTTGGCGGCTGAAATTGGAAGTAGGCCGCGATCACACCTGCAATGGTCGCGAGGATAAACGGGTGAAAAAACACGCGCTTTAGAACGAGTAGCGCTGTTTCCTTAAAATTCACCGCGCCGTCGCCACCAAGCGCCATCAGAAACGGCACGAGCGTAAAGAGAAGAGCGTTGTCGAAGCAGAAGATGAGCGCTGTCGGCACCGCCGCCGGTGGGCCGAGCGCTGCAAGCGTGATCCCCGGGCCCATATAGCCGATGTTAGAGTATGAGCCCGCAACACCCTGGATCGTCGAGATGGGGATATTGCCTCGCGTGACCACTATTCCGACCACAAAGGCGAGTGCGAATGCGACATAGGTTGAGAAGCTCGTCGCGAAAATGTACGCCCAGTTTGTCAACTGATCGATCGGCGTCGATGCGATCAGGCGATAAAACAGTGCGGGCAACGCGAAATAGAGGATGAAGGTATTCAGCCACGCCAGACCCTCAATCGGGATCTTGACGATCCGAGCGGCAAGATAGCCGAGAAAGATCAGGCCAAAAAACGGCGAGGAAAGAGACAGGATCTCGGCCATTGTGAGGCCTCCTTCCCGCCTCTCTCGCTTTGCCTAGCGCGCTGAGCCGAGCCGCGCTACACGCCATTGGTAGACGATCGATCGATTATGACCTTCAATTCCTTTTCTTATGAAAAATTACCTACAACACATTGAATATCTGGGGTTTTTGATCGTCTTTCGCCTGATCAGAGCGATGCCGCTTGATATGGCGTCGGCGGTGTCAGGCAAGCTGTGGCGCGTTTTTGCGCCGCTCAATAAGCGCCATCAACGCGCGCTTGATAATCTGGCGCGCGCCTTTCCTGAAAAATCACTACAGGAACGCGAACTGATCGCGCGCAATATGTGGGAAAACTTGGGTCGCGTAACGGCTGAGAGTTTCCAACTCGACCGCCTTCTTGCGCAGGAGGAACAACGGATCCACTACGAAATACAACACTTGGAGGAGGGCATTGATCGGGAGCGTGGCAGCCTCATCCTCTCCATGCACACCGGCAACTGGGAAATCTGTTGCTGGCCGATGACGCAGGCTGGTTTCAATCCAGCGGGCGTCTACCAGCGCGTGAAAAACCCCAAGATCGATGCTCTGATCGCAAACGTCAGAGCGCCGGTTTACCCGGGTGGATTGTTTGCGAAAAGCCACGATACCGGGCGAAAACTCGTGAGTTGGGTGAAGAAAGGCGGTCAGCTCGGCGTTTTATCGGACCAACGTGAAAACAAAGGAATTGTCGTTCCTTTCTTTGGTCATCCCGCACCAACAACACCACTCCCCGCGATGTTAGCAGTCCGGCTGGACGTTCCAATCATCATTGGGCGCGTCATCCGTCAGAAGGGCGTGAACTTTCACGTCGAAGGCCAGTTTCTGGAGTACGAAACCACCGGCTCAAAGAAAGAGGATATTGAGACTGTGACGATCGCGATCCAAAAACAATTCGAAGACTGGATCCGAGAATATCCAGACCAGTGGATGTGGGGTCATCGCCGCTGGGAGAGCTGATATTTGCGATTGAATGGTCAGCACTTCCGTTTATGTTGCGCCGCAACATGAACAGATTGAAGACCCGATGACCGTCAAGACACCTGCCGCTTTTTATAAGCCTCTCGCGGTTGGCGCGCCGCTGCCCCTACTCGCTCTCCCCACGAAGCTTGAGCGCATGATCCACTTTGTGCCGCCGCATGTGGAGAAAATTCGGTCAAAAGTTCCCTCCATCGCGCCCACGGTCGACGTTGTTCTCGGCAATCTGGAGGATGCGATCCCAGCGGACCAAAAGGAAGCGGCGCGTGCTGGCGTGATTGAGATGGGTAAAACCATTGATTTCGGCGCGACAGGCTTTTGGATCCGTATGAACAGCCTCGATAGCCCGTGGGCGCTGGACGATCTTCTTGAGATTGTCCCAACTATTGGGAATGCGCTCGATGTCATCATGGTGCCGAAAGTCGAGGGGCCGTGGGACATTCACTATGTCGACCAGCTGGTCTCGCAGATGGAAGCAAAAGGCGGCGTTTCGCGCCCCATCCTCCTCCATGCGATTTTGGAAACCGCAGAAGGCGTCAAAAACGTCGATGCGATCGCTGGTGCCAGCCCACGCATGCATGGGATGAGCCTGGGGCCAGCGGACCTTGCCGCATCACGCGGCATGAAGACGACCCGCGTTGGCGGCGGTCACCCGTTTTATGGCGTGCTTTCCGACCCTGACGGTGATGCGTCTCGCAGTTTCGCGCAGCAGGATCTTTGGCACTATACGATCGCGAAGATGGTCGATGCGTGCCTCTCCTGCGGGCTAAAAGCATTTTACGGACCTTTTGGTGATTTTAGCGACCTGGATGCGTGCGAAGCGCAATTCAGAAATGCGTTTTTAATGGGATGTCATGGCGCTTGGACGCTTCATCCGACCCAAATCGACATCGCAAAACGGGTGTTCAGCCCGCAAGCGGATGAAGTGAAGTTCGCGCTTCGCATTCTTGAGGCGATGCCGGACGGGACCGGTGCCGTGATGATCGACGGAAAAATGCAGGATGACGCGACGTGGAAACAAGCCAAAGTGATCGCCGAACTCGCAAAATCAGTCGCCGCGCGTGACCCAGATATGGCGAAAGTGTACGGACTTTAGTTGCTACCCGTGGTCACTTGACAGGAACGCCTCGGCTTCCGACACTTCAGTCAAGACTGAAATTCCCATTTGAGGGTAAAGCCAAGGCTATGAGCGAAAGAAACGCTAAATTCCAGATCGGGCAGGTTGTACGCCACCGCCTTTTCCCGTTTCGTGGGGTGGTGTTTGACGTGGATCCAACCTTCGACAATACGGAGGAATGGTGGCTCGCAATTCCGGAAACGATCCGGCCATCAAAAAACCAGCCCTTCTATCATCTGTTAGCAGAGAACTCTGAGACCGAGTACGTCGCGTATGTGTCAGAGCAGAACCTGATCCCAGACACGTCGGGCGAACCGATCCGTCACCCGCAGGTCGATGAAATCTTCGGTGACCTAAAGGGCGACATCTACCAAACGCGGGATCACATGACACATTAGGTTCGTCTCAGAATACGGACCAAAGAAAAACCCGGCGGGATTTCCGCCGGGTTTTTGTTTTGGGTTGAGCGTTCAGTCGATCTACTCGGTCGTCGCTGGCGCCTGGCCACCGCCTTGCTGTTGACGACGCTGGCGGGCTTGTTCGGCCCTCTGACGCAAAGCTTCCTCAAGCTGGCGCTGGCTTTCTGCAAGGACTTCAGGATCAATCGGGTCGCCGTCAAAGGTGGCCGTAAAGCCAGTTAACGACATCCTGAATGATAGTGTTTGCCCACGACCGCTGATCGCGAGGATACGAAGCTCGTTACCCCGCTTGAGGCTGCCGACGACCCCTTCATCAATCTCAGCCTCGGCAAAGCAACCCGCCGGCAAGCAAATTCCAAATGGAAGAGCTGCCTGCTGGCCTTCATCGACCTGATATCGGACGCCGGGCTGCAAGAGCATGCCAAGTGGCAAACCGACGATAATCGCAGGCTTTTGATCCGTTTCCGGATGGCTACGAATGGCGGCTGAAGCCGCAAAATTGCCGTTCTCGCCGCGCAGCTCCTGCGTGACGAGGCAGATCTCACGGCCCGTATCACCCGGCTCGGCTTCGCAGACCTTTACCCAGGGTGAAACTTGCTGGTTTTCGGCAGGTGCATCTTGCGCGACAGCGGGCGCGAGGCCAGCAGCGAGAAGGCCAAGTGCGACGAAGCCCGAAAATGGTGAAGTCGATTTCCACCTAAACGCCATGGCTTTATCCTTGATTTGACATGTTTGCGCCGCTTGTAGCGGGATTCCCAGCCTCCCTCAACGGACCTTGAGGCTGAATTAAGGCAAGGCGCCGTGGTGTGACACGGACACCTCAGTCGTCCTTAGAAGCGCCCTGTATTGGGTGTCCAATTGTGGACTGAGCCGAGCTCGAAATGTCGATCCCTGACTGTGCCGACGGAGTATGGCACGTTGTGCCAAATGATTCGGGTACTCCTGAAATGAGCAAGCGAGAGGCCATGACTTCGTTATTGGACGATACCATTCGCAGAATTTTGCTGGCATTCGTCGGTTCGTGTCTCGCAATCGGCTTGTCCCACGCCGACCCACAGCACGGGATCGCCATGCATGGAGATCCAGGCTATGCACCCGACTTCACCCATTTCAGCTATGTAAACCCCGATGCGCCGATTGGCGGCGACCTCACTGTCGCGACACTCGGGCGTTTCGACAGCCTCAATCCCTTCATTGTGCGTGGGTCACCGGTCATCCAGCTCCGGTCGACCAATTACGTGTTCGAGCGGCTTATGGGCCGCGCTTTCGATGAGCCGTTCTCGCTCTACGGCCTCTTGGCAGAAACGATCGAAGTTCCGGAGGATCGAGCCTGGGTGGAGTTCACGCTCAGGCCGGAAGCTCGTTTCTCGGACGGAACGCCAGTCAAGGTCGATGATGTCATCTTTTCGTTTGAGCGTTTACGCGACGATGGTCGCCCGAACTATCGCAACAGCTACTCTAAAGTCGCGACGGTTGACCGGATCGGTGAGCGAGGCGTGCGCTTCACCTTCAATGACACGAGTGATCGCGAGCTCCCGCTGATTATCGGGCTACTTCAAGTGCTGCCGAAACATGTTTACGACGGTGAACGGTTCAATGAGGCCGGGTTAGATACGCCGATTGGGAGCGGGCCCTACCTTGTCGACGAGGTGGAGGCTGGCAGCCAGATCCGTTTTCGACGAAATCCGGATTATTGGGGCTGGGATGTTCCGGTCGTCCGTGGGCAGTACAATTTCGAGACGATGACAGTCGACTACTACCGCGACAACGGCACCATGTTCGAAGCGTTTCGGAAGGGATTGGTGGATTACCGAAACGAAGCCGACCCCACGCGGTGGGCGACGGCCTATGAGTTTCCAGCGGTCGAGGACGGCCGCGTCGTTACCGAGACAATTGAGACATCCTTGCCAAAGGGTATGGACGGGATGGTGTTCAACACCAGACGCGAGATTTTTGCCGACGTCCGCGTCCGAAAAGCACTGACGCTGCTTTTTGATTTCGAGTGGATCAATAAGACACTCTACTACGGCCTTTTTGGCCGGACAGAGAGCTACTTCCACGGTTCCCCTCTTTCCTCGCTCGGCGTACCGATGGATGCAAGAGAGACGGAAATCCTTGCCCCTTTCGGCCGAACCCTAGATCCGAGCCTTATGGACGGGAGTTTCGCATTACCCAAGTCGAACGGCTCCGGGCGTGATCGGCGCGCTCTTAGAGCGGCGCTCACGCTTTTTGAGGAAGCGGGGTATGAACTTCGCGAAGGCGTGCTGACAAATACCACGACTGGCGAACCGTTCACATTTGAGTACATGGTGGTCAGCCGTGACCAGGAGCGGCTTGGGCTTTCCTATGCAAAAAGCTTAGAGCGCGCCGGAATTGAAATGGTCGTGCGCCAAATCGACTCGACCCAATTCCAGCAACGTCGACAGACCTACGACTACGATATGTTTCAAAACCGGTGGTTCCTGTCACTGTCGCCGGGCAATGAGCAGAAGTTCTACTGGGGCTCACCCGCTGCCGACGCGGAAGGCACCCGCAATTACATGGGGGTTAAAAATCCCGCCATTGATGCAGCGATCGAAGCGCTTCTTGCCGCTCGAAGCCGGGAAGACTTAGAGAGTGCAGCGCGGCTTCTCGATCGCCTTTTGCTGGACGGTTATTATGTCATCCCGCTCTTCCACACTCCCGCCCAATGGATCGGCCGATGGGCAGGCTACAAGCGCCCTGAGACCGGCACATTGTATGGCTCACCAGTGGAAACCTGGTGGCATGCACCAACCGAGCAGTGACCAAGAAAAACAAAATTTGAGATACCGCTGATGCGCATTCGCCGCACGCCAACATTTGAACAGAGCGCCGAGACAGGCGTACTCGCCTCGCTGACACTCGACCAATTGGTCCGCAACATATTGCGGCGAAACATGCATGGCGTCTTTGCTGCCGATCCGCCAAACCTTGGGGAAATCTGCGGTTATGAGCCCCGAACCGTTCTTTGGTCAGAAGCGGAACGGCACATAGAGGGCGCGGCCCAAGCGCTCCGCGGCATGGGGCTGAGGCAGGGCGACATCGTCGCTGTCCGAATGCCCAATTCAGTCGATCAGCTTTTGACGCTTTGCGCGATCTGGCGGGCGGGTCTGGTCGCCTGCCCGATTCCACTTACCTGGCGCCGCCGTGAGTGGGTCAATGCACTGTCTTTGACGGCGCCAAAAGCGCTCATCACGATGACGCAGATCGGAAACGAGGACACCGCAGAGGTCGCCAGACAGATGGCGGCAAAGCAGTTCTCAATTCGCTTTGTCGGTGCTTTTGGTGACGACGCACCGGATGGCGTGCTGCCCCTAAAACCTCTGATTGAAGAGTTCACAGATATCGACGCAGAGCTAACAAAAGAAGCTCAGCTCGACATAGACCGCGGTGAGGATGTTGCCGTCATCCACGTCATGGAAACTGACGCGGGCATCACGGCAATTCCGCGTTCGCATGCGAGCCTCATGGCATGCGCACTCCCCCTTGTGACGAAGATCGATCTGACGCAAACGGACCGTATTTTGAACACGATGATGCAAGGGCACTTAAGCGGGCTTGTCACCGGTTTGGTCGCGTCGCTTCTCTCTGGCGCTTCGCTTCACCTACACCATCCTGTTTCAGCAAAAGTGCTGGATGAACAAGCGCGCACACTCATGCCGACGGTCACGATTGGCCCGATAACGCTTCTGAACGACCTGGTTTCCGCCGGGAGCGTTTCGAGTTCAAGCCGACTGGTCGGTATCAATGCGTTCGGGCGGAATCGGGTCCCAGCAAACCTGAGAGACAGAAGAAAATTCGAAACGATCGTTTCAGTCGGAGACCTTGCTCTCCTGGACGGGTACACCTCAGAAACAGGGGATGTTTTGCTCGCGATCGGTGATCATCGCATCAACGATGCAAACCCCGGATCGCCGACAGTGCTGTCGCTCATAGAACCGAAAAAATCACCGGATGATGCGGGCGCGGAACGAGGTTCTGATGTCATCTTGGCCGTCCGCGGTGGCGCTGCGCCGGACGGCCCCTGGCTCGGACCGACCCAGACATTTGGCAATAGTGGCGCGACTGCCGAAGCACCGTCCGACATGACCATCTTGCCCTTGCGGTTCGAGCGTGTTGGGAGTTCCCAGGTTAAGATCACCTCTATTTCCCCCGGGTTGGCAGCCATTGGCGGGCTGCTACTCGATATTCGCGCGCTCGACCGTGCCTTCAGCCGGATCAGCGGCGCCGAAGCAGCAGCCGTTGCATCAACGGGTGAAGCGCTCGCGGTCGGTGTGGTGCCATCCGGTACCCGTGCGGTGGAACCTGATGATATTCGGTCTTCGCTATCTGATCTGTCGATCGCCGATCACAAAATTCCTGACCAGATCGCAAGTTTTGTTGCATTGCCCCGCCGCGCTGACGGTGGCATCGACCGTGAAATAATCCTCAAAAAGGCGGCGAACGGATGATGCTCGCTCCAGAAAAACTGTCGGTCGATATCGTCTCCGACGTGATGTGCCCGTGGTGTTACATTGGTAAGCGTAAGTTTGAACAGGCGCTCCCTAGCCTCACTGACGTACCGATGGATGTCATGTGGCGCCCGTATCAGTTGGACGCCACATTGCCGCCAGCTGGCAAGGATCGGCAAACATATCTCTCTGAGAAATTCGGTGGCCCTGAGCGCGCAGCGGCAATCTACGAGCATATCGAAGACGCAGGCGAAGCAGTTGGTCTCGACTTTGCGTTCGACAAGATAAAGGTGTCTCCAAACACTTTGGATGCGCACCGCCTCGTGCGTTGGGCGTCAACAACGGGTCTCCAGGATCAAATCGTTGAAGCGCTCTTTGAGGCGTTTTTCATGCAAGGTGAAAACATCGGCGATCACGGTACGCTCATTCGGATTGCTCAGGATGCCGGGCTAGACGCGGGTTTGATAGGGGAACTCCTCGTTGGCGAGGCGGACATTGACCTCACGAAACGGGAAATCGAACTCGCGACCAACATGGGCGTGACAGGCGTCCCCTGCTTCATCATCGCTGGGAAATATGCAGTCTCTGGAGCCCAAGACCCCGAAGTCATGGTGCAGGCCATACGGCAGGCTTGGGATGAGAAACTCGGCGAAACAGAAGCCGCAAGCACTGAAGAGAAGACAGCGGATTAAGTCAGGTACCTAAGCTGCTTTCTTTGTTGTTTCGACCAGGCTCACCAGCTCGCGCAGGATTGATATTGCACCAGAAAGCCGGTTCTCAGGCTTCGGCCAATCCCGCTTGAAAACCAGCCGGTGATCGGCGCGAACTTTGACGAGCGATCCCTGTTTCGAGACGTATTCGACGAGCCCGTGCGGGTTGGCAAACTCATTTCCACGGAATGCAACGACCGCCCCGCCCGGCCCAGCGTCAACCTTCTCAACGCCCGCCGCACGGCAGAGGAGCTTGATCCGCATGGTCGTCAAAAGCTGTTCCACTTCAGGCGGCGGCGCGCCAAACCGATCGGTCAGATCAGCGCCAAAGGCTTCGATTTCTTCTTTTGTTTCGAGTTGGGCAAGAGATCTATAGAGGCTCAAGCGTAACTGCAGGTCTTCGACGTAACCCTCTGGTATCATGACAGCAATGCCGAGAGTGATCTGCGGTGACCATTGATCATCTAACTCTTCATCGTCGCCATCCTTCAATTGAGCGACTGCCTCTTCCAACATCTGCTGATAGAGTTCAAAGCCGACCTCGCGGATGTGACCGGATTGCTCTTCACCGAGGAGATTACCCGCACCACGAATGTCGAGATCGTGGCTCGCGAGCGTGAAACCCGCGCCAAGCGTATTGAGCGATTGAAGCACCCGGAGACGTTTCTCAGCGGTGGCCGTCATCGGTTTGTTGGCTGGTATTGTGAAAAGCGCATAAGCCCGCAGTTTCGAACGCCCTACGCGTCCACGAAGCTGATAGAGCTGCGCTAAGCCGAACATATCAGCACGATGCACGATCAGCGTGTTCGCTGTCGGGATATCGAGGCCAGACTCGACGATAGTGGTCGAGAGCAAAACGTCGAATTCGCCATCATAGAAGGCGTTCATGATCGTTTCGAGATCTGTCGCAGCCATTTGGCCGTGAGCGACCGCTACTTTTACCTCTGGGATGGTCTCGGCGAGGAACTGCCGGGCCTCCTCAATATCGGAAATGCGCGGACACACATAAAACGTTTGCCCACCGCGATAGTGCTCGCGAAGAACGGTCTCACGGATCACGACCGGATCGAATGGTGACGTAAATGTTCGCACGCTCAAACGGTCGATGGGCGGCGTCGCAATCACGGAGAGGTCGCGAACACCCGTCATCGCAAGCTGCAAAGTCCGAGGGATCGGCGTGGCGGTCAGCGTTAAGACATGGACATTGTCTTTTAATCGCTTGAGACGCTCTTTGTGCTTCACCCCGAAGCGCTGCTCTTCATCGACGATGAGAAGTCCAAGGTTCTTAAATTTGATGCTCTTTCCGAGAAGAGCATGCGTACCGACGACGATATCAACTGTCCCCTCGGTCATTCCAGTTTTCGTCTCCGCGAGGTCCTTGGTGGACACCATTCGCGAGGCTTGCGCGACCTTTACGGGTAGACCCTGAAAACGGTCCGCAAAGGTGCGGTAGTGCTGACGCGCAAGCAGCGTCGTCGGCACAATGATCGCCACCTGGTAACCGGCCATGACCGAGAGAAATGCTGCGCGCAGCGCAATTTCCGTCTTGCCGAAACCGACGTCACCGCACACCAAGCGGTCCATGGGTTGACCGGCACTCAAATCATCAACGACCGCTTCGATTGCCCGCAGCTGATCGTCAGTTTCCACATAGGGAAAACGCGCTGAAAACTCATCAAACAGCCCTTCTGGCGGTGACATGGCAGGCGCTGTTTTCATGGTGCGCGCGGCCGCGACCTTTATCAGTTCCTCGGCCATGTCGCGGATACGCTTCTTCATCCGCGCCTTGCGTGCCTGCCACGCGGGCCCGCCGAGCCGATCAAGCGCGACCTCGGTATCCTCTGAACCGTATCGCGAAAGAAGCTCAATATTCTCGACCGGCAAATAGAGTGTATCGCCACCCGCATAAGTGAGCTCGAGGCAGTCGTGCGGCGCGCTCGAAACCTCAATGATTTTGAGGCCCGCAAAGCGCCCGATCCCGTGATCGGCATGGACCACGACGTCGCCTATGGAGAGGCTGGCGACATCGGTCAGAACGTCCTTGTCCTTCCGGCGCCTGGTTGAGCGAACCAGACGATCGCCAAGGATGTCCTGCTCTGAAATCACCAGAACGTCACGGGTCTCAAAGCCATACTCAATCGGGAGCACGGCAGAGGTGATCCGCGGTTTGCCGGCCATGGCGCTCGACCATTCATCGGTCGGTGTGATCTGCATCAGACCATGATCGGTCAGCATGCTCGCCATGCGGTCGCGCGAACCCATGGACCAGCACGCGAAAAGGACGCGGCGACCGGACGAAAACGCAGCCTGGGCGTAATCGGCCACCGCATCGAAAACGTTCTTGTCGGTCGCCGCGCGTTCTTGTGCGAAGGAACGAGATGGTTTCCCCTCAAACGAGACCTGCCAGATGCTATCAGTCTCGGGCGGATGCAGGCTTGAAAGCTCGATCCTGTTACGGCCTGACAGCGCGTCACTCCACAAGTCACCGCTCAAATAGAGTGACGAGGGAGGAAGCGCCTTATAGGTCGTCGCGCCATATTGCCCGCCATCAACCGCGGTCTCCCGCGCCTCGAAATAGTCCTCGATCTGCTTTTCCCGCTCCTGGCGCGCCTCATTGCAAAGCGTATCGAAGACGATGGGAGCTTCGGGCAGATAATCGAAAAACGAAACGAGAGCGTCCGAGAAAAGCGGCAGCCAGTGCTCCATGCCATGGTAGCGCCGCCCTTCGGATATCGAAGTGTAGAGCGCATCGTCGCTTGAAGCGACGCCGAAGCGCTTGACGTAAGACTGCCGAAAGGTGCGGACGTCGTCCTCGGTGAGTGAGACCTCGCTATTGGGCACAAGCGGCAGGCTCTTGAGGCTGCCTTCCGAGCGCTGGTTTTCCGGGTCAAACGGGCGGATCGTTTCGAGCGTGTCGCCGAAATAATCGAGCCTGACCGGCCGTTTCGTGCCCGGCGCGTAGAGGTCGAGAATACCGCCGCGTACGGCGTACTGACCCTGCTCTCGAACGATTGAATCCCGCTGAAAACCGTTATCGTCCAGCCACCGGATAACGCGATCCATCGGCATCACACGCCCAGGCTTCAGGCTCAGTGCTCGCGACTTCACACCTTGCGGCGGCAGCACTTTCTGGATGACGGCGTTCACCGTCGTGAGAATGACGTGAGGGCGCGCACCGCTCGCCAACCGGTAAAGTGCTGCCACCCTTTGAGCAGCAACTTCCGTGTTCGGCGAGACACGGTCGTAGGGCAGGCAATCCCAGGCGGGAAACGTGATCGTCTTCAGCCCCTTGCCGAAGAACCGCAAACCCTGTCGAACCGTGGCCAGCCGCCCTGCATCTCGACACACGAGTATCAGCGGCGAAACCGTCTCCGCGTCACCATTCAATGTGCGCACAAGATCGGCCACGACCAGCGGCGTCATGCCATCTGGAACGTCAGTAAAGCGAGCGTTGACGCCAGGTTGGAGCGCTGGCGCTATATCGAGTGTCATCGAAAATACTGCGGTTTGTTAGAGGTACGCGCGGGCCGCGTCTGTTCCCTTTAGATGGAACGCTTGTAGCGCTGAGAAAACCGGCGTCGCGTAATTATTTGGCGTCTCGCGGGTTCCAGTGATCCACGCAAAGAGGTCCCAGTCTGGAACTTCGATCAGCTGCTCAAAATCGCTCAGATGGTCTGACGAGAGCTCGGCCAGAAATTTGTCCGCAAAACCGCCCATCAAGAGGTCCATTTCGCGAGTGCCACGATGCCAAGAGCGAAAGAGGATCTTTCGCTGCCGCACGGTCAACCCGTCGCTGGTGATTTGGGTGCCACTCATGGCCGCCTCTTTGATATGTGTTGAACCAACCGCACAAGCCTATTGAGTACCATTGCGCGCGGCGAAACCGGTCTATACTGAACCTCATCGCGTCTGTCACGGCAGCCTATGCGCCCACCTGAGCTCAATACACTCTTTGCACCGGTAACCTCGATCAAGGGGGTCGGTCCAAAATCAGCGCCCGCCTATGATCGGTTGCTTCTAAGCCCGGGCGATGCGGGACCCGCGCGCGTCATGGATCTCGTCTTCCATATGCCAAACCGCGTGGTCGATCGGCGAAAGCATGTAACGGTGCAAGATGCGCTGGTCGGTGAGATTGTAACGTTGACGCTCCGAGTTATCCGGCACTTCGCGCCGCCGCCGGGGCGGAGAAACTCGCCCCACCGGGTGATTTGCGAAGACGATACGGATGAGATCGCAATCGTCTTTTTCGGTGGGCACGGTGATTACATCCATAAGCTCCTACCAGCCGGCGAGACTGTAGTGGTCAGCGGGCTCCTGGAATCGTTCAATGACCGTCGGCAGATCGTTCATCCAGATCACGTCGTTCCCGTCGACAAAGCCCACACACTTCCGCAGATCGAGCCGATATACCCTCTGACTGCTGGTGTATCCCGGGCGATGTTTGGGAAAGCGATCAACGGCGCAGTCGAGACCCTTCCGGATCTGGGAGAATGGATCGAACCCTCCACGCTCGCAGAGTTTCAATGGCCGACATGGCATGACGCAGCGACGACAATCCATCGCCCCATAGAACCATCTGATGCGGACCCGCATGGCGGCCCCTGGCAGCGCCTGGCCTATGACGAACTCCTTGCGGGGCAGCTTGCTCTCGGTCTCCTTAGAAAGACGATGCGCGACAAGGGCGGAACGTCACGGGTCGCGACTGGAAATGTTCGGGAGCACATGACGAGCGCCCTCCCCTTTTCGCTGACTGGCGCACAGGGCCGCGCGCTTGATGAAATTCAGCAGGACATGGAAGCGCCTGACCGAATGCTGCGACTGCTCCAGGGTGATGTCGGATCCGGCAAGACTGTGGTTGCAGCGCTCGCAATGGCACATAGCCTTGATAGCGGTTGGAAGGCAGCACTGATGGCGCCAACCGAAATCCTCGCGCGGCAGCATCTCGCGACTTTCACCGGGTTCTTCGACGGTACCGGCGTCAGGTTGCAGCTCCTCACGGGTCGTGACACCGCGAAAGAGCGTCGAGAGACTTTAGAGGCCTTAAAATCCGGCGAGATCGACATCCTGATCGGCACGCATGCGCTTTTTCAGGAAACGGTTGAATTCAACCGCCTGGGACTCGTTGTCATTGATGAACAGCACCGCTTTGGTGTGCATCAGCGTCTCGCGCTCGGCACGAAGAACGGTGCGGACGCAGACATGCTTGTCATGACCGCGACGCCCATTCCGCGCACGCTCGTTCTTACCCATTACGGCGACATGGATGTCTCGATCCTCGATGAAAAACCTCCCGGGCGGCAACCGATCGACACGCGGGTTTTACCCGCTGAGAAATTGGGGGCAGTGACGGAGCGCCTGAAAGCCCATGTCGAAAGCGGCGGGCAAGCCTATTGGGTCTGTCCTCTCGTCGAAGACAGCGAACTGGACGGCGTGGTGGATGCAACAGCAAGGCACAAAGTACTGAGCGAGCATTTTGGCGACCGTGTCGCAATCATTCACGGGCGCATGCCAGGCACGGAAAAAGATGCCGTTATGGCCGCGTTTCAGGCCGGTGAGGTCTCGATCTTAGTTGCAACGACCGTGATCGAAGTCGGGGTTGATGTCCCGAATGCCACTATCATCGTGATTGAAAACGCAGAACGCTTCGGGCTTGCTCAACTCCACCAGTTGCGCGGTCGTGTTGGCCGAGGCTCGGACTCTTCAGTCTGTCTGCTCGTTTACGGCAAAGTATTCTCGCAGACCGCTCAAGAAAGACTCCGAATTATGCGTGAGACCGAAGACGGATTCCGAATTGCTGAAAAAGATCTCGAACTCAGAGGTGGTGGCGACATTCTGGGAACCCGTCAGAGCGGTGAAACCGTCACAGAAATCGCAGATCCTTCTGTTCATAGACGGCTTTTAGAACCGGCACGCCAGTCGGCGCGCCTTCTTCTCGAGACAGACCCCATGCTTCTATCATCTCGCGGCCGCGCGGCGCGCGTGCTCCTGCATCTGTTTGGAAAAGTAGAGGCTGTCCGGCTGATTGAGGCCGGTTAGCCGCGTTAGCCTGCAAGCTTGCGCTTTTCTTCGTCGAGGCGCGCAATTTCGCGGTTGTCGAAGAACTCTTTTGCTTCTTCGTGATACTCGGGCACAACGAGACCGGCGGAGATCACCATCTTCGCGCCATCCTCAACCGTCATGTCGAGAAGCATGACGTCTTCTTTCGGCACAAACAGTAAGAACCCCGACGTTGGGTTCGGCGTCGTCGGCAGAAAGACGCTTAGATGATCGCCGTTAGGGCGCAGCTTTGCACCAACCTCACCTTTTGTCGCCGTCGCAACAAAAGCAGCCGCATAGAGGCCACGTCGCGGATATTCGATGATCCCAACCCGATCGAACGACGTTTGATCCTGGTTAAGGACCGTCTCAAAAATCTGTTTGAGCGCTTTATAGACCGACGAGATGAGAGGCGTGCGATGAACGATCATCTCGCCATAGGCAACGATCGTTCTACCGAAAAGGTTTGCAGTCAAAAAGCCGAGGAGGGTTATGCCGAGGATGGCAAAGACAAGGCCACCTCCTGGCACCGAGAACGGCAGATAGGTGTCTGGATTGTATCTGGCCGGAACGAGCGGCTTCACCCATTTGTCGATCAGATTGATGAACGACCAGGTGAGGTAAATTGTGATCGCGATTGGTGCCGTGACAACGAGGCCGGTAAAGAAGTAGTTCCGCAGCCTGGTCGTCAGACCAAGCCGAACCGGCTTTCCGTCCTTACCTCGTTTGATCTCGTGGTCACCGACTTTCACGATTGTTTCGCCCTTAGCGCGTACGCAGCGTGACTTCGCTGCTCCATTCTTGCCAACTATATGGATATGCTCGTTACGAGTTTAACCCCAACCGTGGCGACATTTCGCCGAAACAAAGAGCAATGACGCGAATTTCATCGGCAGGGTCACGAAACGCTTAATGATGCGTCACACCTACGCTTTCCTGGGATGGATGGCCCTTGGATTTGCGATCCTCGGTGCGATGTTACCTCTGCTTCCAACCACGATCTTCGTCATCATTTCCGCCGCGTGCTTCGCGAAAAGCTCACCGAAAATGGAAGCCTATCTGCTCGACCATCGTGTCTTTGGACCGAGCCTGCGGGCGTGGCGAGACCACGGCGCAATCTCAAAACGCGGAAAACTGTTCTCGATCCTCGGCATATTGATCGGATTTGTCTTCGCAGTTTATACCGCAAGCCCACCAGTGTGGGTGCTCACCGCATTGACACTCACTCTGGTCAGCGTCGCGCTTTTTATCCTGACGCGCCCTTCTCCGCCTATTCAACGGTGACAGACTTTGCGAGGTTTCGCGGCTGGTCGACGTCCGTCCCAATAAAGACTGCTGTGTGATACGCTAAGAGCTGGACAGGGATAGCGCAAACAAGCGGCGTAACGAATGAGAAGCTTTCAGGCACTTCGATGATGGTTTGAGGCACGTCGCCGGCCGCGTCTTTTCCGCCTTTATCGGTGATCAAAATGATCTGACCGCCGCGTGCAGCAACCTCTTCCATGTTGGAGATGGTTTTTTCAAAAATCCGATCATTCGGCGCAACGACGATGACCGGCATGGTCTCATCAATGAGTGCAATCGGTCCGTGCTTCAATTCACCTGCTGCATAACCTTCAGCATGTATGTAGCTGATTTCCTTGAGTTTAAGTGCGCCTTCCATGGCGATCGGGTAACTCGATGCACGACCGAGATAGAGCGCGTGCTTGGCCTTCGAAAGATCGCGGCTGATCCCCTCAATCTGCGGCTCGAGCTTAAGAGCCTCGGAAATCAGGCGCGGCACTTCGATCAGTGCATCAACGAGCTTCCGCTCATCGTCATCGGTCAGGACGCCACGCGCACGACCAGCCGCAACCGCGAGCCCCGCAAGCACTGCTAGCTGACACGTGAACGCTTTGGTGGATGCCACACCGATCTCTGGTCCGGCAGCCGTCGGGAAAACAACGTCCGCTTCCCGGGCAATTGTAGATTCTGGAACGTTCACGACAGCGGCAATGTGTTGCCCTTGCGCCTTGCAATATCGAAGCGTGGCCAGCGTGTCCGCTGTTTCGCCGGACTGCGAAATGAAGATCGCTAGACCCTTCTCGCGCATTGGAACCTCGCGGTACCGAAACTCGGATGCGATATCGAGATCGACGGGCAATTGGGCGAAGCGCTCGAACCAGTAGCGCGCCACCAAACCTGCATAATATGCGGTCCCGCATGCGGAGATGGAAATACGGTCCAGATCCTTGAAATCGAACGGCAAATCCTCTGGCAACTTAACCTTGCCGGAAGCCATATCGATCATGCGCGAGAGGCTATGGGCGACCACTTCCGGCTGCTCATAAATCTCTTTGATCATGAAGTGGCGGTGATTACCCTTCTCAATCACCAGAGATGACGCTGCACTGATCTGCTTGGGCCGGTCGACAGCATTCCCGGCTTCATCAAAGATCGATACCGAATGACGGTCCATGACGACGTGGTCGCCGTCTTCGAGGTATGAAACCTCGCTCGTCAGTGGCGCGAGCGCGATCGCGTCGGAACCGAGATACATCTCATTCTCGCCATAGCCAACCGCAAGCGGGCTGCCGCGCCGGGCGCCGATCATGAGGTCATCTTTTCCTTCGAAAAGGAACGCAAGCGCGAAAGCGCCTTCTAACTTCGGCAGCGCGTTTTTAACCGCTGTGTGAGGATCTGCGCCCTTGTTCATCTCGTCGGTGACGAGATGCGCTATGACTTCGCTATCCGTCTCCGTCACGGGCGTATGGCCCTTGGCAGTTAGCTCTTCACGAAGCGTGCGAAAGTTCTCGATAATGCCGTTGTGAACGACAGCGACCGTTTGCGTTGCGTGTGGGTGTGCGTTTGCAGTTGTGGGGCTACCGTGTGTTGCCCACCGGGTGTGGCCGATTCCCGAGTGGCCATCGAGTGGGCTTTCAGCATGCACGGCCTCCAGCGCTTCAAGTTTGCCGGACGCCCGCCGACGGGTGATCTCACCGTACTCCAGCGTCGCGACCCCGGCTGAGTCATAGCCGCGATATTCGAGCCTTTTCAGCGATTGAATGATGAGCGGCGCGACCGGTCGCTGTCCGAGGATACCAACAATTCCGCACATATACGCGTCTCCACCAAAGCCACTCAATATCTAGCGGAACGGGTGCTAACAAACCGTGGGAGCTTGTCGAAGTCACAAAGTCTTTCGATGTTTTTCCGCACTTGGCTGCGCCTCAAGGCTTGGATTTACTCCCCATACCCTTACCGAGCTTGTCGTCGCTCTGCTTTGCACGACCGAATGCCAACGCGTTATCGCCAACATCTTTGCTGATTGCGCTGCCTGCGGCCACAATCGCCTTTTCGCCAATCTCGACAGGCGCAACGAGCGCGCTGTTCGAACCGATAAACGCACCGGCACCAATGATGGTCTTGCTCTTGACGAAGCCATCATAATTGCAGGTGATCGTGCCCGCCCCGATGTTTGCCGCCGGTCCGACATCGGCGTCGCCGATATAGCTTAGATGATTGGCTTTTGCTCCTTCATGGAGCGTCGATGCCTTGATCTCCACGAAATTCCCAACCCGTGCGCCAGATTTCAAATGAGCTTTGGGCCGAAGCCGCGCGTAGGGACCGATCGTGATGTCGTTTTCGAGAACAGCCTCCTCCAGATGACTGAAAGCCTTGATGTGACAGCGATCACCAACTCTCACGCCTCGCCCAAACACGCAGTGCGGTTCGATCACGCAATCCCGGCCGAAAACGGTGTCAGCCGCTAAAAAAACCGTCTCTGGTGCTACCATCGTAACACCTGCATCCATCAGTTCATCGCGGCGCTTAGACTGAAAGATCGCTTCGGCCTGAGCGAGATGACGCTTCGAATTAATGCCGATGAATTCACTTTCCTCGCCTTCCACAGCGACCGCATTTCCGCCCATGGCATTGGCAATCTCAACAGCATCGGTCAGGTAAAACTCACCCTTTGGATTACTGTTCTCAATTTTCGGCAGGATTTCTTTGAGCGTTTCGGCGTTGAAAGCCATCACGCCCGAATTGCAGAACGAAACTTCGCGTTCAGTTTCGGAAGCAACCGCCTCTTCACGGATGGCAACCAAACGCCCATTCTCAACGAGCAAGCGACCGTAACCGGTCGGGTCTTCCGCTCGAAATCCCAGAACCGCCACATTTGCGCCGTTGCGGACTTCAAGAATCGCGCGCTCGATTGTCTCAGCCTGCACGAATGGCGTGTCTCCGAAAGTGACTATAACGATTGTGTGGTGAGGTCTCGCGCTCGCCAGACCGATCTGAGCCGCATGCCCGGTGCCCAATCGATCATGCTGCACAACAGAAACGGCTTCGGGATCAAACTCACGCACCGCCTTTTCGAGCTTTGGCATATCTGGTCCAACAACCACTGCCCGATCGCCTGATACCGCCATTGCAGCGGACAACGCATGACAAACCAACGCCTGACCGCCAACTTCATGCAGGCATTTTGGCATGTCGGACTTCATCCGCGTCCCCAGGCCCGCCGCCAAGATGATTGCTAGCGTGTCACTGTGTGGTGAAAGGGCCATGGTTGAGCCTCCGAAATCTACGCCGACGATGCATTCACGTGGGTGGTTACCGCTTCATTAACCATATGACAGCACGGTCGATTTCACGCGAACGATTCATCACTGGCGATATGACTGCTACACCTTTTAAAGAGCCCCAAGAAGACCGCGGGATCCTTGGCATAATCACCTGGGTTATCGCTGCTGCCTTGGTGAGCGCTCTTGCGGTGTTTCTCGCTCTTCGTCCTGGCGCGGAGATTGAACGAGCAACGCTGGTTTTAGGTGGAGCGCAGAACCAAGCGACAAGTGTCGACTCAGACGTTATTGAGAGCCTTCAGACGGGTCAGAAGAAACTGACAGAGCGTCTCGAGAAGATAGAAGCAGCGTTTGGCCCCCTGACCGGCAGCCTGCCCCAGGGTCAAACCAACCCAGTGCGGCGTGACATGACTGCAGTTGAACAGGTGTTCGAAACGCCGGACGCGACCACGCCAGAAGACAGAACGGTCGAGGCGGTGAATACGATCGAAGTCAGCACTTTGAGGCGCGAACCATCGTCAGACCCACTCTTGGACACTGGCGCCATTGAGCCTGTGACCCTCGAAGGATCCGACACGCAACTTGCCGCTCTGCCCCCGTTGGAAGTGACAGGGCCCGCCCTCGATGGTCCAATCCAAATCGAGCAGACGCAATTTGGACTACAGCTCGGTGACGTGACGACATTGGCTGCAGGCGTCGAATTCTGGCGTGTGATGACAGCCCGCCACGGTGATATCCTCGCTTCGTTTTCGCCGATCATCGCCATGCAGGAAACGGACACAGGTGCACTATCCCTCAGTGTAATTGCTGGTCCGGTTCGCAATGCCGGGGATGCCGCGCAACTCTGCGCGCGTTTCTCTGCCCGCGGCGAAAAGTGCACAACGACACTTTATGACGGCCAAAGGCTCGCATTGCGCTAAAAGGCGCAGGACATGGCCCGATTTTTCTCCTCTAGTCTCGCGACCTATGCCGTTTTGGCGGTAATGCCGCTTATGTTCTCATCAAATTTGGTGATTGGACGCGCCGCGGCTGACGCTCTTTCCCCAGCTACCCTGGCATTCTGGCGCTGGGGCCTGGCATTCCTCTGTCTTATCGTACTCGCCGCACCGCTATTGAAGCGGCATGCCCAAGATGTTGTGCGCGAGGCCCCAACATTTGTGGTCCTTGGGTTCCTCGGAATGGTGATTTGCGGCACCTTTGTCTACGCGTCGCTCCATCATACGACCGCCACGAACGCGACGTTGATTTACACAACGTCTCCGATTTTTATCATTCTCCTTGAGCGGATTTTTCGGGGACGCGCGTTTCAATGGCGGGAGTGGTTAGGCGTGATCCTGGCGATCATCGGTATCGCGGTGGTCGTTTCTCGCGGCGATCTAAACGCGATACTCAGCTTTGATTTCAACGGCGGTGATCTTGGAATCCTGGTAGCCGCCATTTCGTGGGCCGTATATTCCGTCGTGATCAAGAAGAAAGGCGTGTCGGAACTGCCGACCACGCTATCGTTCTGCATCATTGCAGGCGCTGGAACGCTTCTGATCGTACCGAATGTGGCGATAGACGCCGTGTCGGCTCACATCGTTCCACAGACCGTAAGTCAGTGGTTGAGTGTACTGGCGCTCGCCTTTGTGTCGGCACTCGGGGCATTTGGCGCCTACCAGTATGGCATAAAGCGAGTTGGACCGGCGACGACCGGTCTCTTTCTTTATCTTCTCACACCTTACGGCGTGTTGATGTCTGTTTTGTTTCTTGGCGAGCGGCTCCACACCTTCCACACAATCGGAATTATCCTATCGCTTGGGGGCGTGATTCTCGCCACTCTGCCAAGAGACATCGTCGCGCGGACAGCTTCATTGAAGAAACAGTAATCCTTTTGCCGTCAAACACGTAATGAGATCGCTTGACCACTTCGGTCGGCATTCATATGGTCCGCCGCGATCATGGGAGCCCTTAGCTCAGTTGGTAGAGCAACTGACTTTTAATCAGTAGGTCCAGGGTTCGAACCCCTGAGGGCTCACCATTCGCTGTCCTCCGAGATTGTCGTGCGAATTATAAACGACGAAGCCGATTGGTGTTACGCTCTGTGTCCGATGTCACATCGAGTGTTCCAATCGAGCAAAAAGAGATCGCTTGCAGCGCCCTCGTGACCGTCCGCCCTTTGCCATTACCGTTCCAAGACGTCCGAAAATGCTGACCGGTTGGGCGGCAGACCCAACCGCTCCGATTAGCCCGTCTCTCCGTGGGCAGGGCTTCTAGCCACACCAGCGACGCGATCATTCACGCTCGTTTCTCAGCGATTGAGAACGGCACTCACATTACCGTCACGCCGCACCGTCTTGTCAGTTCGCGCTTGTACCCCACCTTTCGGTGTAGGAGGATTTACGTATGCGCGCTGTCATATTTGCTCTCGTCTTTGCTTTCACGAGCCTTACAGGCCCTCAATATGTTGATGCGGAGGTGGCAGCTGACATTCGGGCTGGCGTCCAAAAAACGATCGATGAACAGATCGCTGCATTTCGTGCCGACGATGCGGAACTTGCGTACAGTTTTGCAGCACCAACGATCCAGCGCATGTTTCCGACGCCAGGCACCTTCATGAACATGGTTCGCCAGGGCTATCAGCCGGTCTATCGCCCGCAAAGTTACGCCTTTGGCGATCTCGTAGAGCACTTCGGTCAAATGATGCAGTCGGTCTCGGTGATTGGTCCCGATGGACGACCTTACACGGCGATCTACACGCTGGCGGGGATCGATGGGGAATGGCGGATCACCGGATGCAGGATCACTGAGCCACCGGGCGAATCCGCTTAAATCGGCTCTATATCGCCCTCGCTCCACAACTGGCGGATTTCCCGCGCGACCCGTTCAAGCTCATTGTTTGAGATCGCCGTACGAAGCGATGCCATCAGATCCTGGTAGTACCAAACATTTGCCCAGCTGAGCAGGATCTGCCCGAGCAGCTCGCCGGATTTTAAGAGATGGTGAAGATAAGCGCGGCTGTAGTCGCGCGCCGCAGGGCATGAGCTCTCTTCGTCGAGAGGCCGCGGATCTTCCGCATGGCGCGCGTTCCTGAGGTTTACCCGGCCACGCCTGGTAAACGCTTGTCCATGACGGCCCGCGCGCGTCGGCATCACACAATCGAACATGTCTATGCCCCGCTGGACGCTCCCAACAATATCGTCAGGAGTGCCGACGCCCATGAGGTAATGCGGGTGCTCTGCTGGCAAATGGGGCACGGTCGCTTCAAGCATTGAAAACATCACGTCTTGCGGCTCTCCAACCGCTAGACCACCGACAGCATAGCCATGAAACCCAACGTCCCTCAGGCCATGCGCTGATTCCCTCCTGAGATCGGCCTGATCGCCGCCTTGTACGATCCCGAACACAGCGTCACCGGTAGTATCGTCAAACGCTGTCTTCGACCGTTCTGCCCAGCGGAGTGATAGTTCCATAGCGCGTGCGCACTCATCACGAGACGCGGGAAGTGCGATGCACTCATCGAGTTGCATTTGGATGTTCGAGCCGAGGAGACCCTGGATCTCCATGGAGCGCTCCGGCGAAAGCGCGAACTTCGCACCATCTATATGCGACTGAAATGAGACGCCATCCTCGGTGATCTTTCGCAGTTTTGCGAGCGACATGACCTGGAATCCACCAGAATCGGTCAGGATGGGGCGCTCCCAACCCATGAAACGGTGAAGCCCTCCAAGTCTTGAGACCCTCTCTGCTCCAGGGCGCAGCATCAGGTGATAAGTATTTCCCAAGAGGATATCGGCGCCGGTCGCGCGCACTTGTTCCGGCAGTAAGCCCTTCACGGTGGCCGCGGTTCCAACTGGCATGAAAGCAGGTGTCCTGATATCGCCGCGGCGTGTGGACACCAGACCCGTCCGGGCCATTCCATCCGTCGCATCGATCCGAAATCCAAATATGGGGCTCACCCGGCGCGCTCCAGGAATGACGCGTCACCGTAGGAATAGAACCGGTACTGGTTTGACACGGCGTGGGCATATGCAGCCCGCATCGTTTCAAGGCCACATAACGCCGAGACGAGCATGAACAACGTTGATTTCGGCAGATGGAAATTGGTCAGGAGCGCATCAACAGCGCGGAACTTGTATCCAGGCTTGATGAAAATGTCCGTATCACCGGCGAGAGCGCGGATAACGCCCTGCGCGTCCGCGGCGGACTCAAGCGTGCGCAAACTCGTGGTGCCCGCCGCTACGATCCGCCCACCTTTCTCTCGTGTCCTGTTTAGTTTGGCGGCCGCGGCAGACGATAACTCGCAGAATTCCGCGTGCATTTTATGATCATCGACCCGCTCGGTTTTCACGGGCAGGAACGTCCCCGCCCCGACATGCAGCGTGCAACGGACAATGCTCACACCCATTTTCTCGATCTCGCGCAATATCTGGTCCGTCAGATGTAAACCAGCCGTCGGTGCTGCGACGGCGCCCAATTTTGTCGCGTAGGTGGTTTGATAGTCTGCCAGGTCTTGCTCATCCGGCGTGCGCTTTGACGCGATATAGGGCGGCAGCGGCATGACCCCCGCCGTCGACAAGGCTTGATCAAATTCGTCGGGCGCGACGCGAAAGCTGAGGTGGATCTCTCCGCCCTCACCTTTCGCCTCAACTGTCGCATCAAGTCCCGAAAACGCGATCGTGTCGCCTTCGTTGAGTTTTCGCGCGGGTTTCGCAAACGCGTCCCAATGGGTCGGGCTCCGCCGCTTGTGTAGCGTGACTTCGACTGCCGGGCCGGAAGACTCATCACGCATGCGCCGACCGCTCAACCTGGCGGGGATCACTTTCGTGTCGTTGATTACAAGCGCATCGCCGGGGCGAAACAGCGACGGCAGATCGCCGACCCGCAGATCATTGAATAGTTCGCCTGGACGAACATGCAGAAGTTTTGCAGCGTCGCGGGGTTCAGCCGGGCGAAGGGCTATCCGATCTTCGGGTAGCGCAAAGTCAAAGTCGTCAAGCCGCATGGCCCGAAATAGCAATCAGGCGTCAGCCGCAACGCGCATCGTTGTGATCGAGTCAGGGTCGCGGACAGGCTCACCGCGCTTGATCTTGTCGACATTGTCCATGCCATCGATCACCTGCCCCCAGACCGTGTATTCGCCATCGAGGAAGCGTGCATCGCCGAAGCAGATGAAGAACTGGCTGTCACCGGAGTCCGGGTTTTGCGCCCGGGCCATCGATACAGTCCCGCGCACATGCGGCTCCTGATTAAACTCGGCCTTCAGCTTCTGGCCTGAACCGCCAGTACCCGTTCCGTTTGGACATCCGGTTTGCGCCATGAACCCTTCAATGACGCGATGGAAAACGATCCCGTCATAAAAGCCGTCACGGGCAAGGTCTTTGATACGAGCCACGTGGTTTGGCGCCAGATCAGGTCTGGTCTTGATGACGATGTCACCGACGGTAGTCGTCAGCACAAGTGTGTTTTCGGGATCGTCGTAATCTGACATCTCGTTTCTCTTTCGTAGAACTCAGGGTGTTATTTGATGGACCTGGCGGCGCTATTCGCTGACGGTCATGGAAATGATCTGGTCTGGATCTTCAACGGCGCCATTCCGGTTTCGCGCGCCTTTCTTGATTTGGTCAATATGTTCCATCCCTTCCGTCACGCGGCCGAAGACGGTGTACTGATTATCAAGGAAGCGACCATCGTCGAACATAATGAAAAACTGGGAGTTGGCCGAGTTTGGATTTTGCGATCGTGCCATTCCGACTACGCCACGCACAAACGGCTCCGGCGAAAACTCAGCTGCAAGATCAGGCAGGTCCGAGCCGCCCATCCCCGTGCCCGTAGGGTCGCCCGTTTGAGCCATAAACCCGTCAATCACTCGATGAAAGACAACGCCATTGTAGAACCCATTCGATGAGAGCGTCTTGATCCGCTCAACATGGTTTGGCGCAAGCTCAGGCAAGAGCTCGATCGTCACGGTCCCGGTTTTCAGCTCCATCTTGATCGTATCAGCCGCCGACACGGCAACGCTGAAGACCATGGCAAAAGACATGACGCATAGGGTCGAAATAAACTGTCGCATTCTCATCCTCTGACGGAGCGTATCCCGCGTGACGCTCGTTTTCTGCTTCATTGATCTCGGGTTAGGTGCGCTCTTTGATTTTCGCGGCAACTGCCACCGCGACATTTCCCGGCACAAACGGCGTGATGTCGCCGCCGAGCACCGCGATTTGGCGGACAAGGCTGGCAGCAATGTGGCGAACGGATGGGCTCGCTGGCAGGAAAACAACTTGTGTGTCTTCCGCCATGGTGGTGTTCATCCCCGCCATTTGCATTTCGTAGTTATAGTCGGTCGTATCGCGCAGCCCGCGGATCATGATCCGCGCGCCGTGGTCGCGCATCGCATCGACAACCAGTCCGTCAAATGTAACCAGATCGATCTGGCCCTGATTCCCCTCCGCTTCAACACAACTTTTGAGGAGACTGAGCCGCTCCGACGGGGAAAATAGCCCGCTTTTTGAATGATGTGCCCCAACCCCGATGACGAGCCGGTCAACGAGTGCAAGGGCTCGATGAATGATATCGAGATGCCCATTTGTGATGGGATCAAAAGAACCGGGATAGAAGCCGACGCGCTGCATGATTGGAGCGTTACACCGCCAATCTTTCAACGGCAATCATCCATGCGCCTGAAGAAGATGACCGCGACGATTCATATAGTCGAGAAGATCTGACGACCGATCACGTTTTAAGAGATGCGCAGAGGGTATCGCGGCTTTGATTGCAGTTGAAATCGAGGTCGCTCGCGTCAGGAAAAAGAGAGGTTCCTCAACGCCAGTCGTTGCATCCAAGCCAAGTGCGACGACGATAAGAACGTCTGCCGGTAGAGCCTCGTCAAAGAGCGACAGGACGTCAGCTCCATAGACACGAAAGTGACCATAGCGGCAGGGATCGGCATATCCCCACGAACGGGTACGCGGTTCGTTCAAAACATCTGGGAAGGCAAGCGCCACCACGCCGCCAGGCCGTGTAATCCGCATGAGTTCGGCGAGTGCTTTTGCGTCATCTCGCACGTGCTCAATGACATTGTTGCAGACGACCATGTCATATGTGGCATCCGGCCGATCGATCGCCTGGAGATCTAGACCGTTCTCCCCGTCGAACACGCTTAGCTCAAAGTGCCTCATCAAGAGGCCATCTAAAGTTGGCTCCTTGGAAAATTGAAGAACTCTCCAACTCGGAAGCAAACGTCCAAAGGCTGCTAGAAGCAGAGGCCGAAAAGCACGGTGGCGTTCCAGAGACCAACACTTTGAACATCGCGGCGGCACTCCCGTCGGAGACAAGCGCCCCTTCGGCCCACGCTCAAACGCTCCGCCGCCACAAATCGTGCATATGTGACGCGGGTCGGCTTCCTTTACCTGTTGCCAGCGCGCGCGTCGGGTTTTGTGTCGTTCCGCGACAGTCATCTCAAATTTTATCGATTTCGCCGACGGCGCCTTTCCTATGATCGTCAACAGGTCAGCCTGATCACCACTTTCCGCATCAGATTTAGAGGTGCGGAAACCCCCACTCGCGAAAACTGTGACGAGCATCACGGACTCGACTGGGGGCGAGTGATTACCTCGCAATCAAGGGAAGTCAAACAATCCGGACCAACCGGACAATCGATGACAGGATTTAACCAGGATCTGGGGCTAGAGACATGGATTTCCGTAAACAAACCGCGATGGGTGCTGGGCTTTCGGCTCTAACAATTGCCGTCGTCACCGCCATCATGACGTTTCCCGCGGCCAGCGATCGCGCTGTCACGCAACAAGCAACACCGATACATGCCGCGATTGACACTTTCGCTGAGTGTGAGGGCCAAGTCTGGCCATACCAGACAAGCGACTGCATCGCGGCAATCACCGCCTCGAATGGCGAGAAACGCTCAGTCCGCATCATCTCAAAAGCGGATTCCGTTCTGCCTACGGTCTACGCAGAGCTTTCGCCGACCCTGCACCCAACCGGTCTTTGATTGAGGGAGATGACGATATGTTCGAACGAACAAAAGATCCGATTTTTCGCGTCTCGGCTGGCACAGCAACGCTTGCGGCCCTTATCGCCGCCCTGATTGCGCCGGCACCTGAGGACCTCCTCACCGACACCACGAACAAGACGGATCCGCTTTATACGATCGAACAGACCGTAGAACCGGCCGCCTTTTCAACTACCGAACGGAATGAGGCCGACAAAAAGTCGGTCGTCCGAAAAGTGCCTGTCCACTAACGCCCCCGTATCCGGCCAGGCACCCAGCGCCCTCGAGGTTTAATCACCTTGGGGGCGTTTTACGTTGTTCGCGCTTTCAAGAATTTTATGCGGTTGGAGCGTCGTCCTCGACCGCATCATCGTCGTCCTCAACGTCAGAAATCCGTTGAACTGAGACGACATTTTCGTCATCCGCTGTCGTGAAGACCTTGACGCCTTGGGTCGAGCGCCCCGCTATCCGAATACCGTCAATCGGTACGCGGATGAGTTTTCCACCGTCCGTCACAAGCATGATTTGGTCTTGGTCTTCCACTGGGAACGAAGCAACGAGATCACCATTTCGATCGTTCACAGTCATGGCAATAATGCCTTTGCCGCCGCGGCCCGACGTCCGATACTCATAAGATGACGTCCGCTTGCCGTAACCGTTCCTTGAAAGAGTAAGCACGAACTGCTCATTGGCACCGAGTTCGGCGTAACGTTCCTGGCTCAGCTCACCGCCGACTGTTTCAAACTCCTCGTCCGACCGGTCGGCACTGTCATCACCTTCACCACGCATCGCCCGCGATCGACGGAGATACTCGGTGCGTTCCTCCGCGCTCGTATCAACATGGCGCAAGATCGTCATCGATATCACATCATCATCATCGGCAAGCTGTATGCCCCGCACGCCCATGGAATCGCGGCTTTGGAAGACGCGAAGATCAGCAACGGGAAAGCGAATGCACTGTCCCTTCGCGGTCGTGATCACCACGTCGTCGCGATCTGTGCAGGTTTCAACGCCAACAATGCCAACGCCCTCGTCCGGCTTCATGGCGATTTTGCCGTTCTGGCGGATGCCAACAAAGTCTGAAAGTTTGTTACGCCGCACCGTGCCCTTCGTGGTCGCGAACATGACGTCCAGCTCCGCCCAGGACTCTTCGTCCTCCGGCATCGGCATAATGGTGGCGATTGTTTCCCCCTCGTCGAGGGGCAAGAGGTTTATGAGCGCCCTGCCCCGCGCCTGCGGCGCAGCGAGCGGCAAGCGCCAGACTTTCATCTTGTAAACGAGGCCGCGCGTCGAGAAGAACAGCATCGGCGTATGCGTGTTCGCCACAAACAGCTGCGTCACGAAATCTTCGTCCCGCGTTTGCATGCCCGAACGGCCCTTGCCGCCACGCCGCTGCGCCCGGTAGGCGGAGAGCGGCACGCGCTTGATATAGCCCTTGTGGCTCACCGTCACGACCATGTCTTCGCGCTGGATCAGGTCTTCATCGTCGACGTCGGCGTCATAGTCAGTGATTTCCGTCCGCCGCGGTGTTGCGAACTCGTCTTTTATGTCCGTGAGTTCACCTTTGATAATGCCGTAGATACGGGCACGTGAGGCCAGGATGTCGAGGAAGTCTCTGATTTCCTCGCCGAGCTTGTTCAATTCGTCCGCGATCTCATCGCGACCGAGCGCGGTCAGCCGCTGAAGACGGAGATCAAGGATCGCGCGCGCCTGCTCCTCGGAGAGTTTATAGGTGCCATCCTCAGCTACGACATGGCGCGGATCCGCAATGAGGTGAACCAGCGGAGCAATGTCCTTGGCGGGCCAGTTGCGCTCCATTAATTGAGCGCGGGCCGTTGCCGGGTCCGGCGCATGCCGGATCAGGTGGATGACTTCATCGATGTTTGCGACGGCGATTGCGAGACCGACTAGAACGTGCGCCCGTTCCCTCGCTTTGCGCAGGAGAAACCGGGTTCTTCGACCGACGACCTCTTCGCGAAACGCAATAAACGCCTTCAGCATGTCCCGGAGGAGCATCGTCTCCGGCCGCCCACCATTGAGCGCGACCATGTTTGCGCCAAACGAAGTCTGAAGCGGCGAATAGCGATAAAGCTGGTTGAGAACGACATCCGGAACAGCATCTCGGCGGAGCTCGATCACAACCCGCATCCCTTGACGATCGCTCTCGTCGCGAATGTCGGAGATTCCCTCAACCCGCTTTTCACGCACGAGGTCCGCGATCTTTTCGATCATCGAAGACTTGTTCACCTGATACGGTATCTCGGTGACGATCAGCGCCTCGCGGTCTTTGCGGATCTCCTCAACAGAAACCCGTCCGCGCATGATGATTGAGCCGCGGCCTTTCAGGTAGGCAGAGCGGATACCCGAACGGCCGAGGATAATGCCACCGGTCGGAAAATCGGGCCCTGGTACGATGTCCATGAGCGCATGATCATCAATCTCGGGATCATCCATCATGGCGGTGACGGCATCGATCACCTCGCCCAGATTGTGCGGCGGTATGTTGGTCGCCATGCCAACGGCAATGCCGCCCGCACCATTGACCAAGAGGTTTGGGAACCTGGACGGCAGGACGACTGGTTCGCTCTCAGACGAATCGTAGTTTTCCTGAAAATCGACCGTGTCTTTGTCGATGTCTTCAAGGACCGCATGCGCCGATTTCGCGAGCCGCACCTCGGTATACCGCATCGCTGCTGGCGGATCGCCGTCGACCGACCCAAAGTTTCCCTGCCCGTCGATCAGCGGTAGGCGCAGCGAAAACTCCTGCGCCATCCTGACGAGCGCATCATAAATCGCTTGGTCGCCATGCGGATGGTACTTCCCCATCACGTCTCCGACGACGCGCGACGACTTTTTGTACGGCTTGTTCCAATCGTAGCCGCTCTCGCGCATCGCATAGAGAATGCGACGGTGGACGGGCTTTAGACCGTCGCGCACATCCGGCAACGCGCGACTGACGATCACGCTCATGGCGTAATCGAGGTAGGACCGCTTCATCTCATCGGTGATCGAGATGCCGCTAATGCCGGTTTCCTCAGGGGTTGGATTGTCTGCGTCTGCCACGCGGCTTCGCTTTCATTGTCATCAGGTTTTGAGAGATATATAGCCGATTCACGGTTGGACTGTAGGACTTCCAACGCATTGCCAGTGGACGGTTATGTGGAGGGTCATGTGGACGGAAAAATTCGGTGCGGGCACTTAAACATGGTTCAGCATGATTGATTTCATTTCATCGGCATTCCTGACGCTCTTCGTCGTGATCGATCCGATCGGATTGATCCCGATTTTCGTCTCACTGTCTGATGGAATGTCAGGAGCGGAACGCCGCCGTGCGGCGATCAAGGCGACGGTCATTTCCATTATCGTCCTGACCTTCTTCGCGCTCGCCGGGCACCGCTTTTTCGATGCTATGGGGATCAGCCTTCCGGCATTTCGGATCGCGGGCGGGCTTTTGTTGTTCTGGATCGCGTTCGAGATGGCATTTGAAAAGCGAGCGGATCGAAAGTCAAAAGCGGCTTCAAAGACTGTGAGCGACGAGCAACGCGACGATATCGCCGCCTTCCCATTGGCTGTTCCTTTGATGGCAGGCCCAGGTGCAATCACCGGTGTCATGCTTTTGGCCGAACGGGGCGGCAATGATCCGCTGATGCTCGGCGCGCTCTTGGGTACGGTCTATGTTGTGCTCGGCTTGACGCTCCTTGCTCTATTATCCGCATCGTTCGTCGACCAACTTTTGGGACCGTCGGTGCGGAACATTATCACCCGGCTTCTTGGGGTCGTCCTTGCGGCACTCGCCGTTCAATTTGTCATTGATGGCGCCAAGGCCGCGTTCGGGACCTAGCGCGGCACGTCGAGGGTAACGACCTCGCCGCCAAAGCCATCGACGCTATCATGAGCGTGCACAGTGACCGTGGCCACGTTGGCGGGAATCTCAATGCCCGTTAGGTTCCGCGTAAACGGCTGCTCTTCGACGTGCGGGTGAAAGAGGGTGCGCACCTTCAGCACCGTCCCGTCAGGTGCGCGCACATCGAATGCGTCTGCATAATGATCCCATCCGGTATCGGCGTGCCGAACCGTCGCTGAAACGGTATAAACGCCCTCGCCCGTCTGCGTGATTGTCGCCGCAATCACATCGGCTTCACCCGCAACGGCTAAAGGTGAGATCAAAAACGCAATGCCAGTTAAAACCCGAGCGAGCGCGATCGGCCACTTCACTGAAAAATTTGAAGAAATCACTTCCACCTCCGGGAGCCGTTGAACGGATTTTTCACCTAATTATGGTTGTCTGTCGACATTATGTCGAAGCGCTTTATCGGACCCCATTCGCTCACATCGCCTGCACTCAAGATTGGCCAGTCTGTTTTGAGTGCGGTTGCTGAGGACTTGTCGAAACGCGGCCAGCCATTGAATGATATGGCGCTGAAAAAGCTGCGCCAGAACATTGAGGCGCTTGCCGTTCAAGAGTTTGCAGTCTTTGACCGCGCCTTCTCCGATCTCGAAAGCGCATACACCCATGGCGCTCCGATGAGATTTGATCGCGTGGCAATCGCGCGTTTCTCACTCGATGCCTCCTGCAGCTACGCGATTATGGAAGCATTCGCGGGCCAAGTGGAGCGCCAACCACACTGGACGATGGCGTTTGTGAACGGGCTCATCGATATTGGCCGTGAGAGTTTTGGTGAAGCACTTCTACGCGATATAGAGGCTCGGTACCGGGCTCTGGCAGTCAATCATGGGGCACAGCTCACGACGCGCGTTCTCGCCGATGACACCGGTATCAAGAAAGCCACCCGTGCCTTCCTCGGTTCCTTTGTTCAGCACTGCGAGGTCAAGAAATCGCGCGACATCCTCGAGCGGGACATGAACATTTCGCTCTGTAAGCGATTTAAAATTGCCCCACCAAACCCCGTTCTGATCAACGGCATACAACTCAAGATTTTCATCGACCGAATATGGACCGATATCGCGAGTAATTTGCCCTAAAACGGTATCTCGTCGTCAAGGTCTGGCGCGATCTGCGACCGCCCGCCTCCACCGCTATCCATCGGCCCGCTTTGACCGAAGCTATCGCGGCTCGATGAATAGTCAGACAGGCCCTCATTCATGCCGCCACCTTGGCGGCCATCCAGCATTTGCAGAGTGGAATTGTAGTTTTGGAGCACAACTTCCGTTGAGTAGCGCTCCATCCCGTTTTGGTCTTCCCATTTCCGCGTCTGAAGCTGTCCTTCGACGTAAATCTTCGACCCTTTTTTCAAGTACTGCTCTGCAATTTTGCAGAGGCCTTCTGAGAAAATCACAACGCGGTGCCATTCTGTCTTTTCGCGACGCTCCCCCGAGTTTCGGTCTCGCCAACTTTCCGTCGTTGCCAAACTGATATTCGCGATCGGCCGTCCATCCTGGGTCCGCCTGATCTCGGGATCGCGCCCGAGATTACCGACCAAAATCACCTTGTTGACACTTCCCGCCATCACAAAACTCCGCAAAAACGCCCTATGAGCTTTCGCTCACTGTCTGCCGCTCAGATGCCGCTTGCCGGAGAATGCCGTCAACTCCAACGCTCTATGTTCTACTAATGTTCTCATCGATTGTCCAGCGCAATCCCTGACCTGTGGATGAAATACCCCTCCTGACAAATGGCGCATGTTCATCACTCCGGGTGGCTACCCAATTCACAACCATCACCCTAATTATCCCCATTGGAGTTTCTGACACATTGGCGCGACATTCGATGCTGAAGACGATCAAGGTGCGCGGCGCGCGCGAGCACAATCTAAAAGGCGTCGATCTCGATCTTCCTCGCGACAGCCTGATCGTCATGACCGGGCTCTCAGGATCTGGCAAATCCTCTCTCGCCTTTGACACCATCTACGCCGAAGGGCAGCGGCGTTACGTGGAATCTCTGTCCGCTTACGCGCGGCAATTCCTGGAGATGATGCAAAAGCCGGATGTCGATCTCATCGAGGGCCTGTCGCCGGCAATTTCCATCGAGCAGAAGACAACCTCCCGCAATCCGCGCTCAACCGTTGGCACAGTCACCGAGATTTACGACTATATGCGCCTCCTTTGGGCTCGTGTCGGGGTGCCCTACTCGCCTGCGACGGGCTTGCCGATCGAAAGCCAAACCGTGTCACAAATGGTCGACCGGATCATGGCGCTCGGCGATGGGACGCGGCTCTACCTCCTTGCGCCAATCGTCCGCGACCGGAAGGGCGAGTATCGCAAGGAATTTGCCGACCTCATGAAGCGTGGTTTTCAGCGCGTCAAAGTCGACGGTGAATTTCATGAGATTGCCGACGTTCCGGCGCTTGACAAGAAATTCAAGCACACGATTGATGTCGTCGTTGATCGCATCGTAGTTCGAGACGATATGGCAACGCGGCTCGCCGACAGTGTCGAGACGGCACTCCGGTTGGCTGACGGTCTGGCGATCGCCGAATTCGCAGACAAGCCGATCGAAAAAGACGATCAAGCGACGGTTCTTGGTAATCCAAACGAGACCCATGAGAGGATCGTCTTTTCGGAAAAATTCGCGTGCCCCGTTTCCGGCTTTACGATCCCGGAAATCGAACCCAGGCTCTTCTCGTTTAACGCCCCCTATGGCGCCTGCCCGTCCTGCGATGGTTTGGGAACCGAACTTCGGTTCGAACCGGCCCTTGTCGTCCCGGACCCCGGTCTTTCGCTCCGAAACGGTGCCGTTGCCCCATGGGCAAAAACTGGCAACACATCGCCCTATTACACCCAGACGCTGAATGCGATTTGCAAGCACTACAAGGCGTCTATGACGACGCCGTGGAGCGAGTTGCCGGAGAAGGTGCAAAAGGTCGTGCTTTACGGCTCCGGCAAGGAAGACATCACCTTCACCTATGATGACGGCCTTCGAAGCTACAAAGCGAAGAAGCCATTCGAAGGCGTGATCGGCAATATTGAACGCCGCTGGAAAGAGACCGAATCCCAGTGGATGCGTGAGGAACTGTCACGCTTTCAGTCCCAGCACCCATGCGAGGCCTGCGGCGGCTATCGCCTGAAACCCGAGGCGCTGTCGGTCAAAATTGACGGCAAGCACATTGGCGAAATTACAGCGCTCTCCATTCGCGATGCCGATATCTGGTTCCGCGATGTGATCGACGTATTGACGGAGAAGCAACGCGAGATCGCGCGCCCGATCCTCAAAGAGATCAGCGAGCGACTACGATTCTTGAATGATGTTGGTCTCGACTACCTCACGCTTTCGCGGAATTCGGGCACGTTGTCAGGCGGCGAAAGCCAGCGCATCCGGCTTGCATCGCAGATCGGTTCAGGCCTGACGGGCGTGCTCTACGTCCTCGATGAACCCTCCATCGGCTTGCATCAGCGTGACAATGCACGCTTGCTTGAGACGCTCAAACACCTGCGCAATCTCGGCAACACGGTCATCGTTGTCGAGCACGATGAGGATGCCGTCCTGACCGCGGATTACGTCGTCGATATCGGGCCTGGCGCTGGCGTCCATGGTGGCGAAGTCGTGGCCAAGGGAACCCCCGGCGAACTGATGGCCAACCCCGCAAGCCTGACGGGCAAGTACCTTACCGGCATGGAGCAGATCCCCATGCCGCACGAACTGCGGAAGATCGACAAGAAGCGCAAACTCACGATACGCGGCGCGCGATCGAACAATTTGCAGAACGTCTCAGCCGAGATTCCGCTCGGCACCCTCACCTGTGTCACCGGCGTTTCCGGGTCCGGCAAATCCACGCTAACGATCGACACGCTCTATAAGGCAGTTGCTCGGCGACTGAATGGCGCGCGCGAAAATCCCGGGGTACATGACGGGATCGATGGGCTCGAATATCTGGACAAGGTTATCGACATCGACCAATCGCCGATTGGACGCACACCGCGATCCAACCCAGCCACCTACACCGGAGCTTTTACGCCGATCCGGGATTGGTTTGCAGGTCTACCTGAAGCAAAGGCTCGGGGCTATCAGCCGGGTCGTTTCAGCTTCAATGTCAAAGGAGGGCGCTGTGAGGCCTGTCAGGGCGACGGGGTGATCAAGATCGAGATGCACTTCCTGCCGGACGTCTATGTCCAGTGCGACCAGTGCCACGGTCACCGCTACAACCGCGAAACGCTTGAGATCAAATACCGCGATAAATCGATTGCCG
>JBCCMK010000006.1:0-77906 GCA_039026395.1 Pseudomonadota bacterium
GTTGCCCCCATTGTCCAATATTCCCCACTGCTGCCTCCCGTAGGAGTCTGGGCCGTGTCTCAGTCCCAGTGTGGCTGATCATCCTCTCAGACCAGCTATGGATCGTCGCCTTGGTGAGCCATTACCTCACCAACTAGCTAATCCAACGCGGGCCCATTCCTCGGCGATAAATCTTTCTCCCGAAGGACGTATCCGGTATTAGCCCGAGTTTCCCCGAGTTATTCCGAACCGAAGAGTAGGTTCCCACGCGTTACTCACCCGTCTGCCACTAAGTCCGAAGACTTCGTTCGACTTGCATGTGTTAAGCCTGCCGCCAGCGTTCGTTCTGAGCCAGGATCAAACTCTCAAGTTGAATGAGATTTGATGCCGGCTGATCGCTTGCGTTACTCGATTAACGAGTTCCAACACATCAGACACATCGAAATGCATCTGACCTTATAAGCGTACCGAAGTACGCTTGGGTGTTGGGAAACGCAGGATCGCCGAAGTCTCGTGCACCATGAAAATCATGGCTCGCAAGGCCTTCGCCGTCTGCGCTTCTCTTTCTTCCTGTTCAATTTTCAAAGAGCCGCGGAGCGAAAACGCCCCTCCACCCATACGAGTGGCCGAACCAGATTATCGATTGCGGAGCCGCAACCAATACGATGGGACGGTAGAGAAGTCAATGCCGACGGCGAGAAACACGTCGTCGGCAGTGCGGCGTATATAGGTTTGGAGGCTTTCAAATGTCAACACCGCATTGTTCGGTTTTTTGACTTTTTTCCACTTCCAAGGCCGCCGCTACGTTAACCTCATATTAGTCGGCAAGCGTCGCCTTAATATTGTCCGCAATCCAACCTCATGGTCGCGTTGACATGACGGGGCGAGATCGGCACATTCACGAAACGTTACTGATCATTAACCATGATCTCGCCACTCCGCATATATAAGCCGGAATCAAGCACGGCACACTGGCTTTTACTAGGGTAGGACGCGTTGGCACCAAAACGAGTGAAGCGTAGGGCGGTTCAGCGGACGGTTGATAGCGCCGTCAGCGGCAATGAACCACCGCTTACCCTGACGCCCGCCAGCAATTCAGCGCTCAAACGAGGGCCTATAAGCTTAAGGTGGCTCGCTGGTGCAATCATTACAGGTGTTGCGGGCGCAGGGCTCATCGGCGGCGCGCTTTATACATCCGTCGAAGGGGCCGTGCCGCTGACCGGCGCGGTTGAAAATTGGCAGATCGCCGACACACCTCAAGTCGACCTCGGTCTTGGCGATAGGAATTCGTCTACCGTCAAGAGCGATATGCTAGACGTTGACGCAGAAGCGGCAGCGGAACGCAAAGTCATTCAAGCGAGTATCGTCCGCAACATCGGTGAGAAGGAATTCATCTCGCTTAAGCGTTACGAGCTTTCAACAATCCCGCTCGCGCCGACGACCTCACAGCTTTCAAGCGATCTTCCTCGTTTCAACCCCCTCAAGATCTTCGCCGATGGCGGTGTCTTCGAAGTGCGATCGGAAGACGACATAACGCGCCAGCAGTCGGACCCCGATGCGGTCGCCGTCGAATTCACCGACATGGCGGCCGAGACGCCAACCTTCGAAGCCGACCTCATCTTGTCAGAAGACGAGATTGCAGCCGCCGTCCGTTTAGCTGTGCCCTTCGACGAAGACACCGAATTGGCTTTTCGTCCGCAAATCGTGCCGGGTGCGTTTGGTGGCGTAAGCTTTGATGCGTTGTCGGCGCCACTTGCCGACATCGCAGTCAACGGCACTCAAACGCCGGACGAAAACATCACGACCATAGCGAAGTCCGAGAACACATCAGACTTTTTTGGCGCTGACGAGGTTCGTTTGGTGACGGTCGAACCTGGAAATACGCTGACTACGCTTCTAGGCGATTCGGGCGTTGGGTTTTCAGAAGCCGGCGTCATTGCCCAGGCCATGGCCCAAGTCTTCGATCCGACAAATCTCCAACCCGGACATCAACTCCGTCTCGCCTTCAGAAATGCCAATGCCGGCGCATCACTCCTACGCCTCAGCCTGTTTGACGGTGAAGCACACCTCGTCACGGTAGCGCGGGCAGGTGAACAGCCGATCTTCACCACACTCGCCGAACCTGACGAGGCTGTCCGCGCGGTGGTTGCGTCTGCAACCAGCGTACCGCAAGTGCGGGGCGAGCGCGCCAATGTCTATCGTGGGCTCTATGAAGCGGGCATACAGCACTCTATACCACGTCCTGTCCTCAACGAATTGGTTCGCGTCCATTCCTACGATGTGGACTTCCAACGTGCCGTTCAGCCGGGCGACCACTTCACCGCATTCTTCGAGCTTCCGACCGATGATTCGTCGGAAGTCTCTTCAGCGCCGCTTTACATCTCGATGGAAATTCGCGGGAATGAGCGGGGTTTCTACCGCTTCCGCGCGCCCGATGATGGGTCCATTGACTATTACGACGCCGAAGGGCGCTCGGCGAAGAAGTTCCTTATCCGCAAGCCCATGAATGGTGGGCGGTTCCGCTCTGGCTTTGGCATGCGCCGCCATCCGATCCTCGGCTATCGCCGCATGCACAAAGGTGTCGACTGGTCGGCGCCGCGCGGCACGCCGATTGTCGCTGCGGGCAATGGCGTTGCGGCCGAAGTCCAATGGAAGTCGGGATATGGAAACTGGGTGAAACTCCGCCACGCGAATGGTTATGAAACCAACTACGCGCACATGACCCGCCATGCGAAAGGACTGCGCGCTGGGCAGCGCGTGCGTCAGGGACAGATCATCGGATATGTCGGCTCAACTGGCCTTTCAACGGGCCCGCACCTTCACTACGAGGTCGAGGTGAATGGGCGTCACGTCGATCCCATGAGGATCCGATTGCCGCGCGGACGCGTCCTTCAAGGCGACGTACTTGCCGCGTTCACAAAAGAAAAAGAGCGCATTACTGCGCTCATGGAGCGGCCTGCGGCTCGCTCAACATTTGCTAATCGCCAGCCAACCCAAAATGACGCTGGCGAGGACAACTCGGAAGCCGTCCTCGCGAGCAGCAACTAGCACGCTAGGCGTCCGGGACTATGCCGCCCTCTCGGCTGATGCATTCGCTGTCATATCTTCAGCAATGACCAGCGTACCGTCATGCTCGACCACAACCACCGTGTCACCGTCGGCGATCCGCCCCTCGAGGATCGCCTCAGCGAGTTGATCCTGTACGGCTTTCTGGACCACCCGCTTCAGGGGTCGCGCCCCGTAAGCCGGGTCATAGCCTTTATCAGCCAGCCAGTCCCTCGCTTCAGACGAAAGTTCGAGCGTGATCTTGCGATCAGACAGGAGTGCCGAAAGCCGCTCCATCTGGATATCGACGATCGCCGACATCTGGTCGCGCATCAGGCGGTGGAATAGAATGATCTCGTCGACGCGGTTCAAGAATTCCGGACGGAAGCTCGCCTTCACGACATCCATGACTTGATCCCGCACGGCAGAGGAATCCTCGCCGTCGGGCTGATTGACGAGATATTCCGCACCCATGTTCGACGTCATGATCAGAAGCGTGTTTCGAAAATCAACCGTCCGGCCTTGGCCATCGGTCAAGCGTCCATCATCGAGCACTTGTAGGAGCACGTTGAAAACGTCCGGGTGCGCCTTTTCAATTTCGTCGAAAAGGACGACTTGGTACGGCCGCCGTCGAACGGCTTCGGTTAGCGCGCCACCCTCCTCATAACCGACATAGCCCGGAGGCGCGCCAATGAGGCGAGCGACGGAGTGCTTCTCCATATATTCCGACATGTCGATGCGGACCATCGCCTGGTCATCGTCAAAGAGGAACGAGGCGAGCGCCTTTGTGAGCTCCGTTTTACCGACGCCGGTCGGCCCGAGAAACATGAACGAACCAATCGGCCGGTTTGGATCCTGAAGTCCGGCGCGCGCGCGGCGCACCGCCGTTGAGACAGCCTCCACCGCTTCAGCCTGGCCGATCACTCGCTTCGAGAGTGCATCTTCCATGGCAAGCAGTTTTTCGCGTTCCCCTTCGAGCATTTTGTCGACCGGAATACCGGTCCAGCGCGAAACGATCTGGGCGATATGTTCCGGCGCAACGGCTTCCTCGACCATCCCGCCAGCATCGTCCGCTTCCTCTGCGTCGACGAGGCGTTTTTCGAGGTCCGGGATTACTTGATAGGAGAGCCGCCCCGCCTCTTCGTAACGACCAGACCGCTGCGCCTGCTCCAATTCGAGGCGAGCCTTTTCAAGCTCCTCTTTCAGCGTTTGCGCATTGGTGAGCTTGTCCTTTTCCGCCTGCCAGCGGGCCGTCAGCGCTGACGATTCTTCCTCGAGCCCCGCCAGATCCTTTTCAAGCTTTTCGAGCCGGTCCTTTGACGCCGCATCGCTTTCCTTCTTCAAAGCCTCGCGCTCGATTTTGAGCTGAATGATGCGACGGTCGAGTTCGTCCAATTCCTCGGGCTTTGAATCGACCTGCATGCGCAAGCGAGATGCGGCCTCATCCATCAGATCGATGGCTTTGTCCGGCAAAAACCGATCGGTGATATATCGATTGGAGAGCGATGCCGCGGAAACGAGCGCCGAATCGGTGATGCGCACACCGTGGTGAAGCTCATACTTCTCCTTCAGACCCCGCAGGATCGAGACGGTGTCTTCAACGGCGGGCTCTGTCACGAACACCGGTTGGAAACGACGGGCGAGTGCTGCGTCCTTCTCAACGTGCTTGCGATATTCATCGAGCGTGGTTGCGCCTACACAGTGCAGTTCACCCCGGGCGAGCGCGGGTTTCAGGAGGTTTGACGCGTCCATCGCGCCATCCGCCTTCCCAGCGCCGACGAGCGTATGCATTTCATCGATGAAGAGGACGACGCGACCGGCTTCTGCCTCGATCTCAGAGAGAACGGACTTCAGGCGCTCTTCAAATTCACCGCGATATTTCGCACCCGCGATCAGCGCGCCCATGTCGAGCGCAAGGAGCTTCTTGTCTCGCAGACTTTCCGGCACGTCGCCGTTGACGATGCGGAGCGAAAGCCCCTCCGCGATTGCCGTTTTGCCGACACCGGGCTCGCCGATGAGCACTGGATTGTTTTTCGTGCGGCGCGAAAGCACCTGGATCGTCCGGCGGATTTCTTCGTCACGCCCGATCACCGGGTCCAACTTGCCGTCCCGGGCTGCCTCAGTCAGATCCCGCGTGAATTTCTTGAGCGCCTCAAACGAGGCTTCTGCGTTCGCGCTGTCAGCTGTCCGGCCCTTTCGAAGATCGTTAATCGCCGTGTTCAGCGACTGCGGGGTCACTCCGTGCTTGGCAAAAACCTTCGTGGTCGCGCTATCTTTATCCATTGCAAGCGCCTGCAAAAGGCGCTCGACCGTCACATACTGATCGCCCGCCTTTTCGGTCAGCTTCTTTGCGTTTTCAAAAAGCCGGGCAGTTTCCGGCGCAAGATAAAGCTGCCCACCGCCACCTTGGACCTTTGGGACCGCGGTTAGTTCATCGTCGATTGCCTTGTGGATCGCGCGCGCATCACCGCCCGCGCGGCCAATCAAACCGGCTGCCATCCCCTCGCTATCGTCAAGGAGCACTTTTGCCATGTGGGTTGGTAAAAATTGCTGATGATTTTCGCGCAAAGCGAGCGCCTGCGCCGATTGGACGAAGCCCTTCGACCGGTCAGAAAACGTCTCAAAATCCATCTCTTGCATCCTCTTTGCGGCCGAGCACCTGTTCGAAGCGCACTCAACCCGTTAATCAAGGTCGGACCCGTATCCGGCATCCGCTGCGCCCCTTCGGTGTGGCGACGCATCATGGGATATAGGTGTTACCGGTTTGCAACAAAAGAGGCGCCAAGCCGAAATGGGCGAAATGAGCAATGCGGGCAAGATCGGCGCGCTGACGACTTATCCGATCAAGAGTTTTGATGGACTAGCGCATGACCAGATCGCGGTGGGAGCCTACGAAGCGCTACCCAGCGACCGGCGCTACGCGATCGCGCCCGGACCAGTGGACGGCGAGCCTAGCCACATCAAACCTGGACACATCAAGAAAGCAAAACTGCTCAATCTTGCCCGTCACGGGGATATGGCGCGATGGCGATTGGAAGGCAGTGGAACGGCGATGCGGGCCATCGTTGGTGACAGCTCGTTCGCCATTCCCGACGAGGGGGGCGCGCTCGCCGCCGCCGCATGTGCTGCGCTCGGCATAGAAGACGCAGACCCGCACTGGATCGACATGGGCGAGAAACACTGCGCCGACGTCGAGACGCCGCTTCTTTCGATCATGAATGCTGCATCGCTTGACGCGATCGCGGATGAGATGGGCTTTGCGCCTGAGGCTGAGCGCTTTCGGGCCAATGTTTCACTTGATGGTTTCCCGGCGCTCGCAGAGCAGTCCTGGGCTGGCTTAACCATGAAGCTCGGTGAGGTGACGATCCGGGTCATTGAACCAATCGCGCGGTGTGCGGCCGTATCCGTCGTGCCGGGGCTCGGCTCAGTGCCGGAAAACCTCGTAAAGCGCATTTATGCCCGCACGAATACCACTTTCTTCGGCGTCTACGCGGAAGTGTTGGTTGGAGGAACGCTCAAAGTCGGTGACCCTGTCACCGTCGGTGAAGCGGCACCCAGAGCTGCTCACGCTTTTTGATTATTCTGCGGCTGCTTCTGAGACCTGTTGAACATCGGGCTGCGGCTCACCGCCATCGTCCGAAGATGCTTCAGCCGCGGGCTCTGCCTTGCGGCGTGGTGCACGGCGGCGACGGCGCGGTTCGGCAGAGGCTTCATCATCGCCCTCGCTCGTACCTGCTTCAACTGATGCGGGCTCAGAGCTCTCGTCGGTCGCAGCAGTTGCTGCCTCGGCGGCCGGTTGCTCATCTCCCTCATCGGAGCGTCTGCGGCGTCCGCGGCGCGGCTGGGACTGGCCCGGACCGCTTACCGCCCCTTCGTTCGATGAGGCTTCAGCTGCTTCCGCTGATCCATTCGCGTTCGCGTTCTCCGCGCCCGCATTCTCAGCGCTCTCGTCGCGGCCATTCATCTGCTGTTGCTGCTGCTCATTCGCGGCTTGTTGCGCCTGAGCCGCGGCCACGATCCTGCTATAGTGTTCGCAATGCTGGAGGTAGTTCTCGGCCATCACTCGGTCGCCAGATGCCGCTGCATCGCGCGCGAGTGCTGCGTATTTATCGGCGATGTGAGATGCTGTGCCGCGCACTTTAACGTCGGGGCCGTTACTGTCGTAGGTCCGGTTCATTGGATTTGGACCCTTGCGATGGCGTCCCCGCGACCGTTTATTGTGCTGGCCTTGCCTCATATTGTCTTCCGAATCTTGCCTGTTGAAGTGTTTTTCCGCCAAAGGGCGTGTTGTTCCCGCACACATTTCTCACGGCGGAACATATTGCGTTTCGAGCAGGATGAGGGCGTCTCAAACACACCCAATCGCGCCGCATTGCAGCACACCAAACTCGGTTTAAACGTGATCGCAATTTGTGACTGCCATCTCAAGCCCCCGGCCCTGACAGTCGCCTCGCGTTGATCTGAAGCTAACCGCTTCGCCCCGTGATTCCAACCCTTTTTTGTCGGATACGTTCTCATCCGGGTGCGCACGGTATCCATCCGACCACGCGCTCAAGACCGGCGAGATCTCGGCGTTTCACGAATGTCCCACCATTGGTTCCCGGGCGCTCCCGGATGAGCTGCTCAACGTCAGACGCCTGCCCTGCCCCGACTTCAAAAAGAACTGCTGTCCTTGAGAGGTCCTCATCTTCAAGGCCTGCGAGAATTGCTCGGTAGGCGTCGAGGCCGGTTGCGCCACCATCGAGTGCCATCGCCGGATCATGGTCGCGAACGTCCGGCGCAAGCGTCTTGATGTCATGAGACGGGATGTAGGGCGGGTTTGATACAATGAGATCGAAGGCTGGTTTGACCCCAGACAACCATCGCGTCTGTACCGGATGAAAACGATCAGCGATGCCATTTCTATGGGCGTTTCGGCTCGCGACGGCAAGCGCATCGATACTGATGTCGGTCGCAATCGCGCACATTTCAGGGCGCTCGGTGAGAAGTGCGATTGCGATCGCGCCAGACCCCGTCCCCACGTCGCAGATGACCGGCGTTTCGATGTTTTTCACGATATCAAGCGCCATCTCTACGAGAAGCTCGGTGTCCGATCGTGGATCAAGCACTGCGGACGTGACCTCAAACATCAGCCCCCAAAACTCTCGTTCCCCGAGAATCCGAGAAACCGGTTCGTTTGCGAGACGCCGCGCGAGCAAAGAACTGAAGCGTTCATTCGCTTGGCCCGAGAGGATTGTTGGCCCTTCAACGATCAAGCGGGTTTCGTCGCAGTCCAGCACCGCCCGCATGAGCACTCTAGCATCCAACATGGGGGTTTCACTGACGTCGCGAAGGGCCGTCGCAGCCTGCCTTAGGGCTTGATCAACCGTGACGATTTCAGAGGACAGGCGTTGCACTTGCCTCAGCCAGCTGCGCCGCTTGGTGCTCGGCGATCAACGCGTCCACGACCTCATTCAGTGAGTCGCCCGCGATTACCTGATCGAGCTTATAGAGTGTTAGTCCAATCCGGTGATCCGTGACGCGGCCTTGCGGGAAATTATACGTCCGGATGCGTTCGGAGCGATCGCCCGTTCCAACCTGATCTTTCCTGTCAGCTGACCGCTCGGCGGCCGCCTGCTCGCGCTCGATATCATAGATCTTCGCGCGCAAGAGTTTCAGCGCTTTCGCCTTGTTTTTGTGTTGCGATCGCTCGTCTTGCACCGCGACGACGATCCCAGTCGGCATATGCGTGATCCGCACCGCGCTGTCCGTGGTGTTGACGTGCTGACCACCCGCTCCCGACGCGCGGTAGGTGTCGATCTTCAGGTCGGCGTCCGCTACATCGACATCAACCTCTTCCGCTTCGGGCAGCACGGCGACCGTTGCCGTCGAGGTGTGGATGCGTCCACCGGATTCTGTGACGGGAATGCGTTGTACGCGGTGGACACCCGACTCGAACTTCAATTTAGCGAACACGCCGGCACCATTCACGGTGAACGCCAACTCTTTGAAACCACCAATCTCGGTCGGCGACTCAGAGAGCATTGCGACCTTCCAGCCCTGGAGTTCGGCGTAGCGCTGATACATCCGGAAGAGATCGCCAACAAAGAGTGCTGCCTCGTCACCACCTGCTGCCGGGCGCAATTCGACAATCGCACTTTTCTCGTCAGCAGCATCCTTCGGCAACAGCAAGATCTGCAATTCACCGCCAAGCATTTCGATGCGCGCTTCCAGGTCTCGGCCCTCTTCTTCGGCAAGCGCACGCATCTCGCTGTCCGTCTCGGGGTCAGCGAGCATCGCGTCCAAGTCTTCGCGTTCTTTCAGGGCGCCCAAATAGGTCTCCGCCTGCTTTGCGACGGGCTCGATCTCGGCGTAATCCTTCGACAATCGGACAAAGGAATCGCCATCAGCACCGCTTGCGAGCGCCGCCTCCAGTGTGCGGAACCGATCAAGCACGGTTTCGAGCTTTTCGAGCGGAACAACCGGCGCCATCAGACCGTGATCCCCGCGGTTTCCGTGTAGCGCTCAATGGTTTGGCGGAGCGCGCCATTTCCCGTTTCGATCAACTCGCCAATCGTGTCTTCGAGGTCAGAGAGCTTGGCCTGTCGGATCACTGTCTTCACGGGGCCAACGGCTGCAGGCGCCATCGAGATTGAGCGATATCCGAGACCGATCAGAGCCAACGCTTCCAGCGGTCGGCTCGCCATTTCACCGCAGAGCGTAACGGACGTACCCGCATGGTCTCCGGCATCGACGATGCGCTTAAGCGCGCGCAAAAACGCCGGTGACAAAGGATCAAACCGCCCATTGAGCCTCGGATTTCCACGATCGATCGCAAACATAAACTGCATCAAATCATTGGATCCCACGGAAACGAAGTCTGCCTCCCCCATTAGCTGATCGATGTCCCACAGGATTGAGGGCACTTCGATCATGGCTCCGAGTTGGATCTCGTTTGGAAGACCATAACCATGCGACGTCAGAAATGCCTTCTCACTTTCGACGACGGCGCGCGCAGAGCGGAACTCTTCAACGCTGGAAATCATCGGAAACATGAGGCGCAGAGACCGGCCAGTCGCCGCCTTGAGGAGCGCACGCACTTGGGTCTTCAGAAGCCCTGGTCGATCGAGCGCGAGCCTTATCGCGCGCCAGCCCATTGCCGGGTTTTCTTCAGGCGCTGCACGAAGGTAGGGCAACACCTTGTCACCACCAACATCGAGAGAACGAAACGTAACGGGGCGATTTCCGGCTGCGTCCAAGACAGATGCATAGACCCGCTCTTGATCCTTCAGTCGCGGCAAGCGCGACGACAGCATGAACTGCAATTCAGTTCGAAAGAGCCCGATCCCATCCGCTCCAGACTCCCTGATTTGCGGGAGATCGACGAGTAGCCCTGCATTGATGTGAAGGTTTATGAGCGCGCCATCGACCGTCTCGGCGGGCAAGTTCCGCACCTTTTCATAGTCAGCCTGCTTCTTCGCCCGGAAACGCACCTTCTCGACATAGGCCGTCTCGAGATCACTCGGCGGGCGGACATGCACCGCACCCGTTTCGCCATCGACGATGATCGCGTGGCCATCATCGAGGAGGTCGCGCACGCCAGACACCTGCCCCGCCGTCGGGATACCGAGCGCTTTCGCAACGATCGCGACATGGCTCGTTGGTGACGCTTCCTCAAGCACAAGCCCGCGAATGCGATCGCGTTCATAGTCAAGGAGTTCAGCCGCGCCCATGGACCGCGCAATGAGGATCGCATCCTTCGGTGGTTCGCGGCGCTTGCTCTTATCCTCACCCACCAACTCGCGGAGAAGCCGATTGCCAAGGTCTTCCAGATCGTGCAGCCGCTCGCGCATGAACGGATCGGTCTGGCGCATCATCTTCGCACGGTAGTCGTTTTGGACACGCTCGACCGCCGCTTCCGCGGTCAGGCCGGTATCAACCGCTTCACGTAGGCGGCGAACCCAGGATCGGTCGTGCGCAAACATGCGATAGGCGTTGAGGATATCCAGATGCTCACCGCCCGACGACACGTCGCGGCGCGAGAGCATGGCATCAATTGAAGACCTGAGCCGGGCCAGCGCGTCTTCCAACCGCCGCTGCTCATAGTTCACGTCCTCGGCGATCAGATTTTCGATCACGATCCGCGTTTCGTGGAAGAACGAATGCCCGAGCCCAATCCCATCTGACAGTGCATGCCCCTGAAGGTGGTGCGGACGGAGGTGCCGAATATCGATATCGGGCGCCGGGTCAATGTCTAATTCACCGGACGCAAAGGTCTCGGCAAGCACCATCGCGATCGTTTGGAGCGCCTCAACCTCTTCCTCAGAATAGGTGCGTGATACCTGGTTCTGAACGACAACGACGCCGAGCGTGAACCCGTTTCTCAAGATCGGCACACCGAGAAATGACGAGTAAATCTCCTCGCCCGTTTCCGGCAGATAGGCGAAGTCCGGGTGCGATTGCGCGTCCGGCAAATTCAACTGCTCTGCAGTCTTTGCGATCACTCCGACCAGACCTTCGCCAACCTTCAAGGTCGCCTGGTGGACCGCCTCTTTCTTCAGGCCCTCGGTGGCGAAGAGTTCGAGCACGCCGCCGGTCCGCATAACGTAGACAGAGCAGACCTCCGCCACCATCGTCTGCGCAATCAGTTGAACGATCCGATCGAGACGTGCCTGAGCCCCCACGGGCTCGGCCATGGCCTCCCTAAGCCTGCGCAACATAACGCGCGGCCCGCTGGACGCAGCTCGAATCGACATCACTTGATCCCTGTCGGGGCCCTTCACTTGCTACTTGGGCCGCTCGCACTCAATCCTGCGTTGAGCGGCGACACTTTCAGCCAACCAATTATTCGCTGTCCAGCCCGTATAGCGAATGTAGTGTCCGAACAGCAAGTTCGGCATAAGCGGCGTCGATCAATACTGAGACCTTGATCTCTGAAGTGGTGATTGCCTGAATATTGATCCCGCGCTCAGAAAGCGCCTTGAAGAGCTTTGCCGCCACGCCCGCATGGCTACGCATTCCGACGCCGATGATCGAAACCTTCACGACCTCAGTTGAACCGGTGAGATCGGCATATTCGATCTCTGCCTCCGCCGTCCGGATGACCTCCATAGCGCGGGTATAGTCGTTCGCGGGCACGGTGAACGTCATATCCGTTGTTGCACCATCGGCTGAGACGTTCTGTACGATCATATCGACATTAATGCCGTTGTCGGCGAGCGGCACGAAAACGTTCGCGGCAACACCCGGCTTATCCGGTACGCTGTGGAGCGTGATTTTCGCCTCGTCTTTTGCAAACGCGATGCCGCTTACGATCTGGTGTTCCACGATTTCATCCTCTTCACAGACCCGCGTTCCGATCAAATGGTCGTTGCCCTCGCCAAAGGCTGGCAAGGCTTCCGGATCATCAAAACTGGAGCGCACACGGAGTGGCACGGAGTAGCTCATTGCGAGCTCTACCGACCGCGTTTGTAGGACCTTTGCGCCGAGCGAGGCCATTTCCAACATCTCTTCATAAGAGATGCGGTCCATCCGCTGTGCTCTTGGAACGACGCGCGGATCGGTCGTGTAGACCCCATCGACATCCGTGTAGATGTCGCAAAGATCCGCCTTCACGGCAGCAGCGAAGGCAACCGCACTCGTGTCCGAACCACCTCGCCCAAGCGTTGCAATCCGATTGTTCGGCGTTAGCCCTTGAAAGCCTGCGACCACCGCCACCTGCCGCTCGCCAAAGCGCTCGATGATCTTTGACGCGTCGATCCCGTCAATGCGGGCCGCGCCGTGCGCCTCGTCGGTGCGAAGCGGGATCTGCCAGCCGAGCCAAGAGCGCGCGGGCACCCCCATCGATTGCAACACGATCGCGAGCAGACCCACCGTCACCTGCTCGCCGGTGGCAACCACAGTATCGTACTCGCGGGCGTCGTGCAGAGGAGCCGCCTCGCGGGTCCAGGCCACCAATTGGTTGGTCGCCCCCGCCATGGCGCTGACGACAACGGCGACGTCATGCCCAGCATCATACTCGCGCTTCACATGGCGTGCGACATTGCGGATGCGATCGACGTCGGCGACCGATGTTCCACCGAATTTCAGGACGAGACGAGCCATGAGGTGCGCGAATTTATTTTGATATGTCGGCGCCGATAAGTTGCGCCGCGATAATAGGGTTTAGCGCGATCCTTTAGGCGGTTTCGAACGGAATGGGAAGGTGTACGCATGCGGTTTGTGCAAGCTGATCGACTAAAGGCGTTGAGACCCGCAAGTTGACTTATCGTTAGGTCAAGACCACCATGAGTTGCGGCCTATGACTTAAGCCCAACAATCACCCAAGGAACATCAAGAAAACTCTGCAGGGTGAACTCAAACAGAGGAAACACTTCAACGGGAGAGGAAATATGAAAACCAAACTCGTCAGTGCTCTTGCACTCACTACGATGCTCACGGCGCCCGTTTTGGCCCAGGACAATATGGAACGCTTGTCGAATATGCAGCGTACCGACGCCACGTTTACGTTCGTTGATCAAAACGGCGAGCGGGCTGCCGCACTCGAAGAGATCATCCCGCACATCAACGTGCCAGAGGGCTTTGAGGTTAGTCTCTACGCCGTCGTGCCGGACGCTCGTTCGATGTCCATGGCGCCCCAGGGAACAGTCCTTTTTGCCGGAACGCGTAAAGACAAGGTATGGTCGATCGTGGATCGTGATCGCAACCGCGTCGCAGACGAGGTGAAGGACTTCGCGCCGTCCGTGACGTTCGATATCCCAAACGGCCCATGCTTTTCGCCTGACGGCTTTCTCTATGTAGCAGAACGCAACCGAATCCTCGTGTTCCCGGCTGCAGAATTCTTTTTTGAAAGCCCGGATATCGCCGTTGGAACGGTCGTTCCGCAGGGAGAGTTGATCCCGGTCGAAGAAGAGAGCTTCAACCATTCCGCTCGGGTTTGCGATATCGGCCCTGATGGCAAGCTCTACGTCTCACTCGGCCAGCCCCACAACGTCCAGCCGATCGATAAAATTGAGCTTTACGACGAGATAGGCATCGGTGGGATTATTCGAATCAATACGGACGGCTCGGGACGTGAAGTCTTTACCCGCGGCGTTCGCAATTCCGTCGGTCAGGACTTTAATCCGGCAACCGGTGAACTCTGGTGGACGGACAACCAGGTCGACGGCATGGGCGACGATATCCCGCCCGGCGAATTGAACCGCCAAACGGCGGCCGGCCAGCATTTCGGGTTCCCGTGGACAAATGCGCGGGTCGAGATCGTGTCAGATAGCGATTTTCCGCGGCCAGAGGGCGTCGAGTTCGTAGAACCTCAGCTGGAACTGACCGCTCACGCAGCTGATCTCGGCATGCGTTTCTATCATGATGAAAGCTTCCCCGAGGAGTATCACGGCGGGATCTTCTGGGCGCAGCATGGATCGTGGAACCGCACGACGCCGGTGGGTGCACGGGTGATGTTCACCGCGATTGACCCTGAAACGGGCGATGCTGTCGGTGCCCAGGTGTTCGCGGACGGATGGCTGAACGACGATACGGGCGAGTATCGCGGGCGTCCGATGGACATTGAGTTCTTGCCGGATGGTTCGATGCTCGTGTCCGACGACTTCGCAGGCGCGATCTGGCGTATCGCCTACAATCCGACGCCTGCTGAATGAGGTTAGGCCTCTTTCTAGTCCTCGGCGGGCTTTTGCTCGCCGGGGGCACTTTCGCTCCCGTCTTTGCCGGGGATCCCGCAGAGGGGCGCAAGATCGCAAACATGTGCCGGACCTGTCACGGCATCGACGGCTTTGCGCGGGTTCCAATTGCTCCGCATATCGGCGGAGAACCGCAGGAATATCTCGAATCCCAACTGATGGCCTACAAGACGGGTCAACGTGAGCACGAAATGATGAGCGTGGTCACCGGAGGTTTGTCCGCGCAACAAATCTCAGACGTTGCCGCTTGGTATGCGTCACACACGGCGATTGCTACATTGCCAGAAGGCGTGGATGCCTCGGCGGCACCCCAGGCTTGCGTATCCTGCCACGGGGCGGACGGGATTTCACAATTGCTAGACGCGCCGAACCTCGCAGGCGAAACCAACATCTATCTCGACACACAGTTGAAAGCGTTCAAGCGTGGCCAGCGTGATCATGACATCATGTCGGAGGTCGCAGCAGCACTTTCGGACGAGGAAATTCGTGCCGTCGCGAATTGGTATGCCGCGATCGAACTGGTTTTGGAAATGGACGCTCAGTGACGGTTTGAGGATGCGTTGGGGCAGTGCGTCGCGTTTCGAGAGGCAGCCAACCTAACCGCAGCAGCCTGACGTGCATTTGGGCACGGACGCCGTGCCCAAATCACTGATATCAATCGGAAAATCGCCGGTCAGAACAGGCACCGGGACCTGCAGCGCGTCGGAAAAACGTTGGAGAAGACCCTCAGGCATGGAAGCAGCATCGCCGCACTCGATCTTAGCCACCTGTCGCTCGCTCACGCCAGAAAGCTTTGCAAGCTTCGGCCGCCCAATCTTTCGGGCACGCCGGATCGTCTTCAGCCTGCACGGGTCAATGGCGACATCGCTCATTCAATCAGCCTCTTGTTTCTGAGGCTAAAAGGCGCCTCGCCGGAAGGATCAGGTGGGGCAGCCGCAGCTCGGGCCGCATTTACAATCCGCACAATTACATGTGTCACCGCAGCAGCACTTGCCATCCGCTGGGTCATTTCCGTCGCACCCGCACGATGGCGGGCATGCATCGCAGGCACATTCGTTTTGCTCGGCCATGCCTAACTCCTCAACGCTTTGATTTCAAAACTCTAATAGCACAAGTTCTGGAGTAGCTGAACCGCAAGGCCACCGAATTTTGAAAGCCATACTTCCAATCCGTTAAGCGATCCAAGGGCGTCTGGATAACATGCGCTAGATGGCGCTGTTGCGCAGCTTCCTTCGAACCTCGAAATGAAATTGGTCATATCCAATTGCTCCGACCATCGCAGCCCCTGTCTGCTCCACCCCCTTGACACGGCGCCTGCCGCTCGCAGTTCTGTGGCTAGAGCCCTTTTGACGAACACGGAGCCGACCCGTAAGTCCGATCATGACAGACACACTCACCGCACCCTCCGACACATCTCCCACCACCCGCGACGAAGCGGAGGTCTCGAAATTTGAGGCACTCGCCAGCGAATGGTGGAACCCAACGGGCAAGTTTCGCACGCTTCATAAGTTCAACCCGGTGCGCCTCACCTTCATCCGCGATGAGGTCTGCGCCCATTTCGACCGCTCGCCGCGCGATCGCCAACCTTTCAAAGGCCTTCGCATCCTGGATATTGGCTGTGGTGGCGGGCTCTTATCGGAGCCGATGGCGCGGCTCGGAGCAGAAGTGATCGGCGCGGACGCCGCCGCACGCAACATTGAGATCGCAAAAATCCATGCGGAGCGTTCAGGCGTCGCTGTCGACTACCGCGCGACCATCGCTGAAGCATTGAACGCAGCGGGTGAGAAATTCGACGTCATCCTCAACATGGAAGTCGTCGAGCATGTGGCCGACGTCGATCTCTTCATGACGCAGTGTGCGGCCATGGTGAAACCCGGTGGCCTCATGTTCGTCGCCACTCTCAATCGTACGCCGAAATCTTTCGCGCTCGCCATTGTCGGCGCGGAGTACGTGCTGAAATGGCTGCCACGGGGCACCCACGAATGGGATAAGTTCGTTACGCCAGACGAGTTGGAAACGGCCCTCGACAAGGGCGATATGGACGTCGTGTCGGAAACGGGTGTCGCCTACAATCTGCTCGCCGACACCTGGGATCGATCGAGCGATATGGACGTCAATTACATGGTGCTCGCAACGAAAAAACCGCGTTAATCTTGTTTCAGATTAACGCGTTTGAAGCGCGCGATTCATTCAGATTTTTAAACGCGGTTAGAGCGCGCCGAGGTCGGCTCAGTCTTCAGCCGGCTCCATGATTTGCTTGCCGCGATACATCCCCGTTTTCAGGTCAATGTGGTGCGGGCGGCGAAGCTCACCAGAATCTTTGTCTTCGATGTAAGTCGGTTGCTTCAGCGCATCAGCGGACCGGCGATTGCCGCGTTTCATGCGCGAGACTTTACCTTTAGGGACAGCCATGGCGTCACCATACTCCTTGGATGTGCTGGCCGCTCGTATGCTGGCCACGTGCAATCTCGGGTTTCCAGATGAGCGCGCGAGATACCAAGGCTTTGGCCAAAACGAAAGCGAAAAATCGTAAAAGCCATTTAACCGCTCTCAACGCAATCATCATAGGGCCCGGCTTGCCGCATTCGCTGCTCGATAATCCGCGTGATCCGCGCCGTATGCGGCCCCGGGCGGGCGGCGTTTCGAACGAAGGGATTTGGCAAAACGGCGGCAAGGCGCGCGGCTTCCCGGCGGCTTAAGCTGCTGGCGGGCTTATTGAAATAGTGCTGGGCCGCCGCTTCGGCACCAAATATGCCGGGCCCCCATTCCGCGATATTGAGGTAGAGCGTCATTGTCCGCCGCTTCGACCAGACGAAATCAGCATAGAGCGCGAGAGGTACTTCGAGCGCCTTGCGGAGGTAGCTGCGAGAGGGCCAGAGATAGAGATTTTTCACCGTCTGCATGGTGATTGTCGACGCGCCACGCGCCCGTTCGCCGTCGCGCACGCTCTCAACCACGTCGCGCACCGCATTCCAGTCGACACCGTGGTGAGCACAAAACTGCCCGTCCTCCGACATCAAGACGGCGGTCGGCAGGTTGTCGCTGATCTCCGATAGACCGACCCAATCGCGGGTTACGCTCTTGCCTGTCAGATAATGGGTGAGCATGAGCGTCGAGGCAGGAGGCGGCACAAGCGCGTAGAGCGGCACCAACACGATCGGGATCGCGACCATCAGGACCACAATGATCAAAACCCAACGCAAAACACGACGGAGAAAACCGCTGGATTTCTGTCGCTTAGCGGCTTTCGTTGCGGTTGACATGGAACTGGACGCTGGGCCTTTGACTTGCGCTCCGCCGGTGCTAGGACCGCCGAAAACCGCTGTCAATGCTCCGCGCGTCTCAGCCTCACCGCCGAATGAGGGCCCTTTTGACGAACATGACCTTTGAAGACCGCCTCAAATCCGACGCCGCTGATACGGAGGCCGACCTTAAAGCGGCACTCAGCTCACTTGGAAAAGAAGCGCCCGACAAGCTCGTGGCCGCGATGCGCCACGGCGCACTTGCCGGCGGTAAGCGTCTCCGACCGTTTCTGGTGCGCGAGAGCGCGAGGCTCTTTGATTGCGATGGCGTCGGAGCCCGGACAGTCGCGGCGGCCCTTGAATGCATCCACTGCTATTCGCTTGTTCATGACGATCTTCCCGCCATGGACGATGATGATCTAAGGCGCGGTCAGCCAACCGTTCATAAGGCCTATGACGAGGCAACCGCGATCCTCGCCGGCGACGGATTGTTGACCCTGGCGTTCGAGATGATCGCGCGCGAGGAAACGCACAACAACCCTTTGATCCGATGCCGTATCGTCGAGCATCTTGCTCGAGCGGCAGGTGCCGTCGGCATGGTCGGCGGTCAAATGCTCGATCTGAACGCCGAAGTCGAGCCGCAAACGACGATTGAAGGTGTCACCGCCATCCAATCAAAGAAAACAGGCGCACTGATCCGGTTTGGCGTGATGGCGGGCGCGCTTCTTGCTGATGCAGCGGAACGCGACGCGAAAGCGCTTTCACTCTATGGCGATCGGTTGGGCCTCGCCTTCCAGATCAAAGACGACCTTCTTGATGTGGAATCCTCAGAGATCACGCTTGGAAAGGCCGTCTCAAAGGACGCCGATGCGGGCAAAGCCACCTTTGTCAGCCTTTACGGCTTGGATGGCGCAAAGGCGCGTCTCAAATCGATCATCACGGAAGCCGAGGGTGCGATTGCACATTTCGGGGCAAGGGCGTCTGTCCTGAAAGACTGCGCGCGCTTTGTTGGTGAACGGACGAACTGAGAAGCGCTATTCTGCTGCTTCTTCCTGCTTATTGCCAAAGCGCTTTTCGATATAGTCTTCGACGATCGCCTGGAAATCTTCAGCGACTGTGGGCCCGCGAAGGGTCATCGCCTTCTTTCCATCGATGAAGACGGGGGCCGCCGGATTTTCGCCCGTGCCAGGCAGAGAAATTCCGATATCCGCGAACTTCGATTCGCCGGGCCCATTTACGATGCAACCCATAACGGCGACGTTTAGACCCTCAACACCCGGATAGCGCTTCTTCCATTCCGGCATGGAATCGATGATGTGCTTCTGGATGCTCTGTGCCAACTCCTGGAATGTCGTTGATGTCGTCCGCCCGCATCCGGGACAGGCCGCAACGATCGGGATGAAGGTCCGAAACCCCATGGTTTGAAGAAGTTCTTGGGCGACCTTAACCTCGAGCGTCCGATCACCACCCGGTTCTGGCGTCAAGGAAATCCGGATTGTGTCACCGACGCCAGACTGCAGGAGCACACCGAGCGCCGCAGACGACGCAACGATCCCCTTGGATCCCATGCCGGCCTCGGTGAGGCCCAAATGGATTGCGTAATCGCAACGCTGTGCCAGGTCGCCATAGACCTGGATCAAGTTTTGAACGGCTGAGACTTTTGCCGACAAAACGATGCGGTTTCTGCCAAGTCCGATCTCTTCGGCGCGCGCCGCGGACATCAGCGCCGACTGAATCATCGCTTCCTGCATGACCTCAGCGGCGGATTTGGGCTCCGGCGCTTCAGTGTTTTCATCCATCAAAGTTGTCAGCAACTCTTGATCAAGCGATCCCCAGTTCACGCCGATCCGGATCGCTTTATCGTACTTGAGCGCGAGTTCTATAATCTGCCCGAAATGCAGATCTTTCTTGGCCTTGAAACCAACATTCCCCGGATTGATGCGGTACTTCGCGAGCGCCTCAGCACAAGCCGGATTATCGTCCAAAAGCTTGTGACCGATATAATGAAAGTCGCCGACAAGCGGGACGTGAACGCCGAGTTTATCCAGGATCTCCCTGACCCTCGGAACGGCTTTCGCTGACTCGTCGCGATCAACGGTAATCCGCACGATCTCCGAGCCAGCCCGCGCCAACGCCGCGACCTGCGCAACCGTTGCATTAATGTCGGCTGTGTCCGTGTTCGTCATGGATTGGACGACGATCGGCGCCCCGCCGCCGACTTGCACGCCGCCCACATCAACGGCAACGCTCTTTCGGCGCGGCTGAAGGCGGGTCAAGCTGGACATGCGCGTAGGCTCTTCCAAAGGACGTCACTTGTAAGTGTCATACAGATTTGACAGTTCGATGTCGCGTCTTTTTGCTCAGTTAATTCGTCTTTCGGACGAGAAAAGTGCGGCACTCTGCGCCGGATTGGCGACAATCATCGTCCAGTAGACCTTGTACTTGGCGTTTGGGACATTCACTGCGGCGATCCCCATGCGGGAGCCGGAGTCGGACAAAAGCGTCGCGCGATGCTGGCGACTTTCCCGCCATCCGCTAAACGCCTCGGCGATCGTGTAATACCCTGCACTCACATTTCGCTTCATGCCGCTGGTCGTGTAACCGCCGTCGGAGACCCTCTTGTCCAAATCTCCGCTCGGCGTCACACGGCCGGTTCTGCGCTGGCGAAAGGCGACAGCGCGGCTCTCTTCTGCCGCAATCGACGAGAGCCCCGCATCAAGCGCAAGCGGCGGTAAACCTTCGTTTTGCCGGTAGCTGTTGATCATGGAAGCCGCAGCTACCGCGTCGAATGGCTCGCCGACAGAGATGTTGTTGTAAAAACTCGGCTTCGTCGGCGTGTCGGTCGCGCAAGCAGCCACGCAAACTGACGCCACGATCAGGATTGCAAACCGCATCATTCTTGGTTGTCCTTTGGCGGATAAACCGCATCGACGATGGGTTTAGCATCGCGAATGTGGAGATCTTGTTGTGGGACCGGAATCTCGATCCCGGCCTCCTTAAACCGCCTCATAACGTCAAAACGAAGGTCGCTCCGGACACGCAGTCCTGAGCCCACATCCGCCAGGAACGCGTAGAGGCTAAAGTCGAGGGAACTTGCCCCGAACTCCATGAAGAAGACGGCGGGTTCTGGAAATGCCAGAATGTCGTCATGATCGCGCGCGCTGGCGAGCAAAATATCGCGGACTTGCTCCGGGTCCGCATCGTAACTCACGCCAACGTTTAAGATGATCCGACCGAGCGTCGAAGAGTGTGTCCAGTTTTTGACCTGCGTGGAAATGAGATCCGAATTCGGAACGATGACGCTCGCCCTATCAAAGGTCTCTATTTCCGTTGCCCGCACTGAAATCTTCCGCACCGTCCCCTGTTCCGCACCGACGACGATCCAATCTCCCGCTTTGATCGGGCGTTCGGCGAGCAGGATCAGACCGGAGACAAAATTGTTGACGATGCTCTGGAGACCAAAGCCGATGCCAACCGAAAGCGCGCCCGCAATGATGGCGAGGCGCGAGAGGTCGAGCCCGACATAGCTGATGGCAAAGAGCGCCGCCAGGATGATACCGAGATAGCCGAGTCCGGTTGCGATAGAGTTTTGGAGGCCAACATCGAGCGAGGTGCTGGGGAGATAGGTCTCCTCAAACCAACGCTTGATCGCCCGAACGGCAGCCCAGCCGAGGAAGAAGATCCCAACCGCCGTGAGGATCGCAATTGGTGAGATCGTGACCTCGCCGACCTCGATCCCACTTGTGACCTGGCCGAACCAGCCGAGCCAGTCGCCAGCGTCGAACCCCCACGGGACAAGGATGAAGACGGCGGCGAGGAGGATCACGAGGAGCCGAGCTAAACCGGCAAGAAATAAGCCGATCTGAAAGGTCGTGGACCCGCTCAAGCCCACTTCTTTGTGGACCGCGCGGCTAAATGGCGTGCCCGTGGTTAGGGTCGAGGTGACACCGTGCTGGATCGTGTTCAAGACGAGCCGCACAAGAGCCAGTATAACCATGATGCCGACTGTTTGGTGCGCAACAAAGTCGGCAAGCGCGGAATAACCAGTGATCGCCGAGAGGACGATGATCGCGATTGCAACCCACAAAAGGACGCGCACGAAAGACCAGCGGATAAACCCGGTCTCACCCATCGTCGCTTGAATGGTTTCACGCGCCGCAGCCACCCGGCGCATGGCGATAATTAACACGGTCGCGATCAGGAGCGCCGACACCGTGCCCGTTGCGGCTTCGAAGGCAACCGGCGCGATGGTGATAATCCCGATCTGAGTAATGATCGCGTTCAGGGCAATGACGCCAGCCACGGCTACCAGCATGCGATGCACCGATCCACTTTGCGCGTCGGTGAACGGCACGATCCGAACCAGAGGTTCTTTCGGTGCAAGAAAGGCGAGCGAGATGCTCCTTACGAACGCGATCGCGAAAACCGCACCGACAATGACCCTGAGCAAGTCTCCAGATCGAGGCGGGAAAACCCCGAGTTCCCCCAAAATGCCGAGGATGAGCGCGATACCGACAGGAAAGAGAATACCTTTGACAATAACGTTCAAAAGCCCGGCCGCGTGCCGCGCTTGGAGCGTCATTTCATCCTGGTTTTGTGCACGAAGCACGTTCAGTCGTCGGCGAAAAATCCGCAAGATCGTGAAATAGGCGACCCCAACACCGAGCGCCAATAAGCCCGCTGACCAGGTCAACCGCGATAGGAAACCGGAGACGCTATCGCTTAAAAAAAGCGTCAGGCTGGAGAGCATCCGAGGTGATGCGTCCAAAACTTCGCGCCAAATGATGGGGTTTAAGGGGCTCACTGACCGTTGTGACAATTGCTCGGCGAACAGCTCCTTGCGTCGTTCTGCAATCCTGGCGGTCGCTTGTTCAATTTGAGCGTTCAGGAGCCTGGCACGCCCAATTGTTGCCTCCATGCGCGTTAGTTCATCGTTCAAAATCGCACGGTTTGCAGCGACGCTCTCGGGTTCTGTGGCACCCCCTTCGGGCGCTGGTCCAAGCTCGCCCAAAAGCGCTCGAAAACGCTGCCGCTCAGGGAAAATCGCATCGATTGCGCCGGTGGTATCGACGCTCAGCGCATCGAGCCGCTCGCGCAATTCGCGCAACGTTTCCTCATCCAGTTCGTCACGCTGGAACGCAGCCTGCAGCTGTTCCAACTGGGCCCGAATGCCGTCCAAACGGTTGGACACTTCATCCCGCGCTGTTTCATCTGCAGCAACGTCAGCACTCAGGCTCGGATCCGGACGAACAGAAGGATCGACCGCCTGCCCTTGGGCAAACGTCTGACTTAGCCCGACAAACATAACCGTCAGGACGACCAGCACGGCCGTGGCAAAGGAAGAGAATCGCGTCATGCGATGGTGGTTAGCGCGTCGGGACGACAGTGACGAGGTCGCTGATCTGATTTTTTCTTTACCGGAAGCATTTCAGAGTTGGAGCCGTCGAAGGCGCAACGCGTTCGAAATAACGGAAACAGATGAAAGGCTCATGGCTGCTGCCGCGATCATCGGCGACAATAGCACGCCGAAGACAGGGTAGAGGAGACCCGCCGCGATCGGCACGCTGACGGTGTTGTAGGCAAAGGCAAAAACGAGGTTTTGTTTTATGTTCTTGACCATTGCCTCCGCCAGAATGCGCGCGCGCGTCACGCCTGAGAGATCACCACCCAGGATCGTGAGCCCCGCGCTCTCGAGCGCCACGTCTGAACCTGTTGCCATGGCGATCCCGACGTCCGCTGCGGCGAGCGCCGGGCCGTCATTGATGCCATCGCCTACCATCGCCACCGTCCGGCCCTCGGCCTTGAGGCTCTCAACGAGGTCGAGCTTATCACCGGGCAGCAATTGCGCGTACATCGAATGGATATCGAGTGCACCTCCGATCGCGTGCGCGGTTTTCGGGTGATCTCCAGTCGCCATCACCAGGTGGAGTCCCCGGGCTTGAAGCGCGGTGAGCGCGTTTTTTGCACCAGGCTTTGTAGGATCGGCGACAGCTAGGAAGGCGACCATGGCCCCGTCGCGCACAATGTAAATGGGGGTCTGGCCCGCGGCGGCACGGCGGCTTGCTTGGTCTTCGAAATCGCCAAGCGCTGTGGCCTCATTCGCAATAAGCGCCGCGTTCCCGACCGCGTAGCGCTGCCCGTCGACCGAGCCGACAACGCCTTTGCCTGGGACGGCTTTAAATCCAGAGACTGCCGCCGCAATCACGCCTTTCTCGATCAAGCCTTCCGTGATCGCAGCGCCGATTGGGTGTTCTGATGCAGCCTCAAGACCGAGGAGCGCGGCGAGGATTTCGCGTTCGTCTTCATTTTTTAAAACCTGAAGCTCAACCAAGCGCGGTTTTCCCTCGGTCAGCGTTCCAGTCTTGTCGAAAATCACCGTGTCGACCGCAGCGAGGCGCTCAAGCGCTTGCGCATCCTTGACCAACACGCCGTCACGAGCCCCGCGTCCGGTGGCAGTCATCACCGACATGGGTGTCGCGAGACCAAGCGCGCACGGGCAAGCGATGATGAGCACCGACACTGCAGCAATCAGCGCGAATGGCAGTCTCGGTTCAGGACCGATAAGCGACCAGACGACGAATGCAAAGAGCGCAACGCTCACGACTGCGGGTACGAAATAGCCAGCGACCCGGTCGGCGAGACCTTGGAGCTCGACCCGAGACCGTTGAGCGGCAGATACCATGGAAACGATTTGCGCGAGCATTGTGTCATCGCCGACACTTCTCGCGTCGATGATCAGCGCGCCTGTACCATTTGCGGTGCCACCGGTTACAGGGTCGCCAGGCTGCTTTTGAACCGGAATCGCTTCCCCGGTGAGCATGCTCTCATCGACCGCGCTTTCGCCGTAAACAACAACGCCATCGATGGGGATCGTGTCTCCCGGTCGAACCCTCAGCCGATCGCCGACCATGAGGTTTTCAATCGGCGCATCATACTCTTCGCCGTCGGCAAGCACGCGTCGCGCAGTCTTCGGCGAAAGGTCGATCAGTGCGCGGATTGCGTCACCTGTTCGCTCCCGTGCGCGGAGTTCCAGCACCTGCCCGACAAAGACCAGCGTCACAATGACGACTGCCGCCTCAAAATAGACGGGCGGATGACCGCTCGCCACCAAAAGCGAAGCGGGAAACAGATGCGGAAGCAGAACGGCGACGGTCGAGAACAGATAGGCCGTGGAGACGCCGATCATGATCAGCGTCCACATATTGAGGTTCCAGGTTCTAATGGATGCCCAGCCGCGGCTGAGGAATGGCCACGCGGCCCAGACCACCACCGGCGTTGCCAGGACGAACTCCAAAATAAGCGAACGGCACTCTCCCAGCACGCCCCGAACCGGTAGTCCGAGCATCGGTGCCATCGTCAAAATCAGAAGCGGAATGGCGGCGGCGACAGAGACTTTTAGCCGTCCGGTGAAGTCGATCAGCTCGTGATTGGGTTCGTTCGAGAAGCCATCCATTGGCTCAAGGGCCATGCCGCAGACCGGGCAGGCGTCCGGTTTGTCCCGAATGACCTCCGGGTCCATAGGGCACGTGTAGAGCGTGTCCTTTTTGGGTTCGGCCTTTTTCTTTTCCGCGTTCCCAGAGAGGTAGAACCAGGGGTCGGCTTCAAAGCGATCGCAACATTTCGGGTTGCAAAAATGGTAGGTCTCAGCGTGGTAGACCGTTGATGGCTTGCCGGCGTTCAACCGGACCGCCATCCCGCAAACGGGATCGATGGCGGTTAGTTCGCCATCGTTTGCGATAGCGCTTGTGTCACCATCCATGGTCACCATCCATAGTCGGGCGCCATGGTTCGATCAGCCTTGGGCGTCATGCCAGGCGGCCATGTCGATCACCTGACCTGTTTCCATGGCGTCATAGGATGCAAGCGCGAGCGCGAGCGTCTTTAAATTGTCGGCCCCTGATGGTTGCGGATGGGTTTTTCCATTCAGCATCTCCACCACATGGGCCTGAAAGTTGATCACGCTGTCCTGGACGGAGTGCCAAGGCCGATCACCCCAGGAAGGCACGGTCGGCTCAATATTGCGCGTTTCGCGACCATCGGCGGTGTGAAGCGATAGCGTGAAGTCGGTCGCGAGTTCGACCGTTCCTTTGTCACCTTCGACCCAGAGCCAGCATTCGGGAAAGGGTTCCGGGCTAATCTTTGAGAAAAACGAGCAGTCAACGACAGAGACGCGTCCTCTTTCGTGCCTCAAAAGCGCGGTGAAGGAATCCTCGCCATTGACGATCGGGTTTAGGCGTTGCGTTTCGCAGGAGAGGCGTTCGACCTCACCTAGAAAGTGACGCGCCACGTCATAGAGGTGGATGCCGACATCCATGATCGCGAAGCGCTCAATCTCGGCGAGATAGGGCTGGTTGACATAATTGTCGTAGCCGTGGCGAAAGCTGAAACGCCCATATTTTGGTTCGCCAATGCGGCCATCATCGATTAGCTTTTTGGCCTCAAGCATGCCCCGCGCCCACCGGAAGTTCTCATGGATGACGAAGGGCACGTCAGCGGCGGCGGCCGCATCGACCATGGCTTTTGCTTCGGCATAAGTGTCGGCGATCGGCTTCTGGCAGATGACCGCGACGCCATAGCTTGCAACCAGTTCGACGAGCGTGCGGTGCGATGGTGGGGTCGTGGCAACATCGACGAAATCAAGCTCTACGGCGTCGAGCATCTCCTTCGGGTCTGTGAAGCGATGGGGGACGGAAAAATCGCGAGCAAAGCCATCGGCTTTTTCCGCGTCCAGGTCGCAAACAGCAACGATCTCCACGCCGTCTAGCTGGCCCCAAGCGTTCATGTGGTTGCGGGCAAAGAAGCCGCACCCGATGAGCGCGCCCCGTTTGATCGTGTCTGCCATCCCGCTCTCCAAACTTGCTTTGGTTTTTTGAGTGGCGTAGCGCGGGCAAGGCTATGCGGCAACTCTACGTCTGACGCATAGGGTGTTTAGGCGTCAGCTAGCGCTGCCTCTAGGGAAGCCGCGACCATCTTTGGGACGCCAGGGTGAAGACCGATCGGATCGAGCTTGACGCCGCTATAGGCCGTCGCCTCATACGCCTCCGGTAGATCGTCGAGAACGTGGCCGCGCTTCGTTGCAAAGAACGGTAGAGCAATCGCCTTGTCACCGGCACCGCCGAGGGCGTCTTCGAGCGATGGGTCTTCTTCAACAAAACCGACGCGCAGTTCGGCAAATGGAAGTTTTTCCATCACACGGTCAGCAAATAACCGCGTGTCGCGGGCTGGCGCGTCGCTGCGGCCCGATCCGTGCCCGAGCACGATGAGTTTTGTTCCGCTCGCATACCACTGGCGATCTTTCAATTCCTGCGTCAACCAGTTTACAGCGAGATCGACGAGTGCAGGGTCTGTCCCCAGCGGCCTGAGAAATGTTGCAGGCGCGCCATTGAAGCGCTTCGGCAGCGCGGTCTGCGTGAACCATCCATCAGTCATGAAAACTGGATAGACGAGCGGCCGCGTTTCAAAGACCGCGACCATCTCCTCCAGACGCCCACGCTTGGCGAGCGTTACGGCTTCAACCCGAAAGTCCGGCAAATGCGGCGCGACCAAATCGCGGAAAGACGCGATTTCTACCTCCGCCACATCCGGCTCGGACGGTTGGCCATGACTCACCAGAAGTGCAATTGGTTTCTCTGTTTCGAGGCTATCGCGGGCCATTTGCCAATCCATCGCTCATTTCGAGTTAGGATATGGCAAGCTCCCGTCTTGGTATCCAGAGGTGATTATCCAGTGGCGACCATAGACGGCGCATTGAGCATTGCGCTTTGAAGGCTTCGAGCCTCTGAAAAAACGTCACCAATCCCAACAAGGATGGGTCCTTCACCGGCGACGATTTCAAAGGCTGACGCGCTCGCAAGCTCTCCGAGCGTGCCGTGCCAAACCTCCTCGTCTGGCCGAGACAACGAGCGGGCTATAATGCAGGGACGCGCCGCGTCAGCGCCCTCGTCGATCATCTTTTGGGCGAGCAGACCAGACGTCCGACCACCCATATAGACGATAAGGGTGGTTCGTTCCGCCGCAAGGGCGCGCACATCGAGCGTTTCGGGCAGTTTTCCATTGCGCGCGTGACCCGTGACATAGGTGACGGCCTGCGCATGGTCGCGGTGGGTGAGCGAAACGGTGGCAGCCGCCGCAAGGGCACAGGACGCTGTGATACCGGGTACGACATCGACCGGGATCCCAGCCTCACGGAGTTCTTTGATCTCCTCGCCTGCCCGCCCGAATATCATGGGATCGCCCGATTTCAACCGAACGACATGGCGACCGGCCTTCGCAAGCCTGACCATCATGGCGTTGATATCATCCTGCTTGCACGATGGCCGGTAGCCGCGCTTGCCGACGAGCATTCGCTTCGCTTCACGCCGGGCAAGGTCCAACACGCCTTCAGAGACCAGATCGTCGAAGAGGATGACGTCGGCATCCTGCAAAACGCGCACGGCTTTTAACGTCAACAGATCGGGATCGCCTGGACCGGCACCGACGAGGGTGACGCGACCGATACGAGCGTCCGATTCAGACCGGTTGCGTTGCGTGTCGACGGGCAGATACGCGCTCATCGCTCTCCTCTTGGGTTTTCTGATTGGCGATCATCCGGGCGATTTCAGACCGGCAAGAGCCGCAATTTGTACCGGCCGACACAGACGCGCCGATTGCATCGACGGTGTTGCAACCGCCCGCGATCGCGGTCGCAATGGTCTTTGCGCCAACGCCAAAGCACGCGCAGATTGTTGGGCCTGGGTCCGGCGCGTCGCCGCGCGGTCGCCCGGCGAGGACTTCAAGTCGTTTTCGCTGGTCATCGAAGCGTGCCGATAAGAGATCGCCTGCCCATTTACGGGAGACAGCCACCGGATCGCGCGCGATGAAGAGTGCCGCAACAAGGCCTTCACCGTCGAATTTGGCGATCTGGGCGGCGCCTTGAGCATTGTCGAGTGCCGACATAACATTGCCGCCAATACCCATCTTCTCCTCGGCGAAGCGAAGCGGATCAGCCATGGGGTCAAGGCCCGCGATTTCGAAGGCGAAACCGTTATTGACCTTGGAAAGCGCCCAATAGCTGAGGTCGGTCGTGTCGATCCGCTCGCGGGATACGCAGAAGCCGTACCAGGCGGCCTCGAACTTGCTTACAGTGACCGACGAGGATTTAAGCGCCGGCTGGCCAGACGTCGGATCGGTGATTGGCGCGACGAGTTTATCGACACGACCACCGCCCGACGTCTGATCGGTCCAGTGCATCGGCATAAAAACCGTGCCGGGTGCCACCCGGTCGGTCACGAGCGCTCTGGCGACAGCGCGGCCAAGATCATTTTTCAGTTCGACCAGCGAGGCCGGTTCGATCCCTCTGGCTCTTGCATCGCGGGGATGAATTTCCAGGAACGGCTCGGCCAAATGCGCTGAGAGCCGGGCGGACCGCGCGGTACGCGTCATAGTGTGCCAATGATCCCGCACGCGCCCCGTGTTCAGAACGAGGCGACCATCCCTCGGCTTGATCTGGTCAGGCGCACTCACGGGGATAAACCGCGCCTTCCGATCGGGCGTGAAAAACCCGCCATTTGCAAAGAAACGCTCGTCGTCGCGACCGGGCGCGACGGGCCATTGCGTCGGATCGAGGGACTCATATTCTGACGCCGACATCCCTGCGAGACCGGAAATATCGAAATCGCGGGCGCCGTCATTTTCAACGCCGGAAAGCTCGGCAAATTCGTCAAAGACTTCAGCTGCGGTATCGAATGCGAATGCGTGGCCGTGGCCCATCCGTGCAGCCACATCGCAAATGATCCGCCAATCCGCCCGCGCCTCGCCCGGCATGGTGAGAAATGCGCGCTGGCGGGAAATCCGCCGCTCGGAATTGGTGACCGTCCCGTCTTTCTCACCCCAGGCAGCAGCGGGAAGTTTAACGTCGGCGTGGCGAAGAGTGTCCGTGTCTGAGACAACATCTGAGACCACGAGGAAGGGCACTTTTTGAAGAGCCGCCTCGACCGCATTGCCGTTTGGCATGGAATCGGCAGGGTTCGTCGCCATCACCCAAAGCGCTTTGATTTTCCCTTCGTGGATCGCGTCGAAGAGGTCAACCGCCTTCAATCCCTGCTTGGCGGCAATCGTGGGTGATTGCCAAAATCCCTGGACGATGTCGCGGTGATCTGCGTTCGCGATCTCCATGTGACAGGCAAGCATGTTGGCAAGACCACCGACTTCACGGCCGCCCATGGCGTTCGGTTGGCCTGTCACGGAGAACGGCCCCATCCCCGGCCGTCCGATCCGCCCCGTCAGAAGATGCGTGTTGATGATGGAATTGACGGTGTCCGTCCCCGTCGCCGACTGATTTACGCCCTGGCTGTAGACGGTGACCGTGCGTTCCGTGTCCGTGACCCAATCGAAGAATGTCTGAACGTCCTCAGCGGGTACACCAGTTTCCTCGACAACCCAATCGAGCGTCGCGCCGCGCACGGTCTTCAGCGCATCGTCAAGGCCCGTCGTATGGTCGCTTATGTAGCCGAGATCGACGGCCTCGCTCCGCGCGAGATGACGAAGGAGCCCGTTGAAAATCGCGATATCGCTATCGGACCGCGCCGCGAGATGAAGATCGGCGAGTTCAGCGGTGGCCGTGCGGCGCGGATCGATGAGGACCACACGCATTTCTGGTCGCTTTTCCTTGGCAGCGGCAATCCGTTGGAAGAGAACCGGATGACACCAGGCAAGGTTAGAACCCACGAGGACGATAAGATCGGCGTCTTCGAGGTCTTCATAGGTGCCAGGTACGGTGTCAGAGCCAAAGGCGCGTTTATGCCCCGCGACCGACGAGGCCATGCAAAGCCTTGAATTCGTGTCGATATTCGCCGACCCGATATAGCCTTTCATCAGCTTGTTCGCGACGTAATAGTCCTCGGTCAGAAGCTGGCCGGAGACGTAAAACGCGACCGAGTCTGGGCCATAGGTCTCAGCCGCTGACGAGAACTCAGATGCGACGCGGTCGAGTGCTGCGTCCCACTTGACCCTTATTCCATTCATCTCCGGGTAAAGGAGCCGGTCTTCAAGTCCGACGGTTTCGCCAAGCGCTGAGCCCTTTGAGCACAGCCTTCCAAAATTTGCCGGATGGGTCACATCCCCCTCGATCGACACGCCGAGACCGGACGCGCGAGCGATCACGCCACAGCCTACCCCGCAATAGGGGCACGTCGTCGAAACTGGAGGGCGGACGCCGACATCCATCGATCAGGCCGCCATCGCTTCGGCTTTGAGGTAGTATTGGCCGTTGCAGGTCCGGGCTGACGCGTCACCCCGCGAGGCTGCAACGGCCCCCATAGGGTCCACAGGGGGCGCCTCCTCATAGCTCTTCCCAAAGATGAGCGCCTGTCTGAGAGCGGAGACGTCAGCGTTTTCGCGAAGCAATTGGAAAAACCAGGCTCCGTCGCCGGTGTCACCGTAAAGGACGACGCCGATCAGTCGATCATCCTGGAGAACAAGCCGTTTGTAGATACCGCCGGTCGCGTCCCTCAGCACAATATCTTCGCGATCCTCGGCTTCTGAGAAGTCACCGGCGGAGAAAAGATCAATCCCGGTGACCTTCAATTTGGTCGAGGTGACGGAGCCTTCATAGGTCGCGTCGCTGCCAGTTAGCTGATCTGCGATCACGGCCGCCATGTCGTAGAGCGGCGCGACAAGGCCGTAACACATGCCGCGATGTTCGACGCATTCGCCAACCGCATACACACTCGGATCGGACGTCACCATCGCATCGTCGACGACGATCCCTCGATTAACCTCGAGCCCCGCCTCTTTGGCGAGTTCTGTCGAAGGCCGGATGCCGACCGCCATGCACACAAGATCGCAATCGATAATGGTGCCATCGTCGAGGCGAACGCCGGTGACGTGGCTCTCACCCAGGATCGAATGCGTATTTGCCTTCGTGATCACGTCGATCCCGCGATCTTTGATCGCGTTTTCAAGAAGCTCACCGGCAGCAGGATCGAGTTGCCGCTCCATCAATGTCGGCATCAGATGCAGTACAGTGACGTCCATACCTTGCGCCTTCAGCCCGGCGGCCGCTTCAAGACCTAGAAGGCCGCCACCGATGACGACTGCCCGACCGCCATCCTTCGCTGCGTTGAGCATTTTTTCGACGTCTTCGAGATCACGGTATGTGACGACGCCCGGCAAATCATGTCCGGGGACAGGAATGACAAAGGGCGAAGAACCGGTCGCGATCAGGAGCGTGTCGTAGGCGGCGCTCGTTCCATCCTCCGCCGTCACGCGCTTCGTGTTCCGGTCGATCTCAACGACTTTCTTGCCCTTGTGGAGCGTGACGCCGTTTTTCGCGTACCATTCATCATCGTGAATGATGATGTCGGCATAGCTCTTTTCACCAGCGAGCACCGGCGACAGCATGATCCGGTCGTAATTGACCCGGGGTTCAGCGTTGAAAATCGTGACCGCGTAGGCGTCCGGGTCAACCTCGAACAGGCGTTCAAGGACCCTTCCGGGCGCCATTCCATTGCCGATGATGACGAGCCTCTTCATGACGCACCCTTTCAAGCCGCCTCGTGTTCGAGACGCTTTGCGGACTTCGCCTTGATGGCTTCCAACACCTCTGGGTCGGGGTTTGCGCCGCCCTCATAGGCTTCCAGGAAGTCAAGGAGTTCCTGGCGGTAATTGTAGTAATCCGGGTGCTCCAGAAGCGCTTTGCGGGTCCGGGGCCGCGGCAAATCAATCTCCATGATATTGCCGATCCGGGCGTTTGGACCGTTGGTCATCATCACGCAACGATCTGCCAGAAGGATCGCCTCATCCACGTCGTGGGTGACGCAGATCGCAGTCACTTGAGTTTGCTTCCAGACGTCCATCAAGACCTCTTGAAGTTCCCAGCGGGTGAGCGAATCGAGCATGCCAAAGGGCTCATCCAAAAGCAGCAGTTTGGGCGAGAGGGCAAAAGCCCGCGCGATCCCGACCCGCTGCTTCATGCCATTTGAAAGATCGCCCGCACTCTTGTTCATGGCGTCGGCCAGACCGACGCGGGCGAGGTAATATTCGACGATGTCGTTACGCTCATCGGGCGAGGCGTGCGGATAAACCTCATCCACGCCGAGCGAGACGTTTTGCTTGGCCGTCATCCAAGGCATCAGCGAGGGCGCCTGGAAGACCACCGCGCGATCCGGGCCCGCAGCATAAACCTCCCGGCCGTCCAAAATGATGCCGCCGCCTGAAATCTCATTCAGCCCCGCGATCATGGATAGGACTGTGGACTTACCGCAGCCTGAGTGACCGATCAGCGTGATGAACTCGCCCTTGGTCATCTGAAGGTCAAAGCCATCGACAACCGTTAGTGGCCCCTGGGGTGTCGGGTAAATCTTCTTGACGCCGGAAAATTCCACAAAGCCGCGTTCGATCGGCGAGTGAGCCGCGTCCGAATAGGCTTTTGGCAGCCGCGATTTACGGCCTTTATCGATCGGCGTTACGTTGGGAAGGTAGCGCTTGGCCTCATCCTCAGCGCCGCGTTCCATCCCGACTTCGATGAGGTAGTTCGTTATCTTTTTGCGAAGCGCTATGAAGTGCGCGTCGGAGTTCATGGCTGTGCGATCCCGCGGACGCGGCATGTCGACGACAAACTCCTCGCCGAGCGTGGCGTTCGGGCCCGGTGTCAGCGGTATGATCCGATCCGCGAGCAAGATCGCTTCGTCGACGTCGTTGGTGATCAGAATGACTGTCTTTTTGTCATTCTCCCAAATCGCCTCGATCTCATCTTGGAGTTTTGCCCGAGTGAGGGCGTCCAGAGCCGAGAGCGGCTCATCAAGGAGCAGCATCTCCGGGCTCATGGCGAGCGCGCGGGCAACGGCAACGCGCTGGCGCATGCCGCCGGAGAGTTCCGCCGGGCGTCGATCTCGGGCATGCGACAGGCCGACCATGTCAATCGCCGCCGTGACCCGCTCGGCCCGTGCCGCACCGCTCTCAGATTTGAAAACCTGATCGACGGCAAGGCCGATATTTCCAACGACCGTCAGCCAGGGCATCAGCGAATACGACTGAAAGACCACGCCGCGCTCTGGTCCAGGCCCCTTCACCGGCTGCCCTTTGAAGGTGACGGAGCCCGAATCCGGCTGGATAAGGCCCGCGATCGTCGAGATCAGCGTCGTCTTGCCGGACCCGGAGAAGCCGACGATCGCAACGAACTCGCCTTCTTTGACAGAGAGATTGACGTCGGTCAGGACATCGGTGTGGTCGGATCCAGACGTGTAGGACTTGGAGACACCGTTGAGTTCGAGAAAAGCCATGGTCGTTTCCCCAAGCCTAGCGGTTCGCCGAGAAGGTGAACGCTGCCTGCAGCGCGTACATCAGACGGTCGAGCAGGAAGCCGATGATCCCGATGGTCAAAACAGCGACCATGATCTTGGCGAGTGATGACGACGATCCATTCTGGAACTCATCCCACACGAATTTGCCGAGGCCCGGGTTCTGCGACAGCATTTCAGCCGCGATGAGCACCATCCAGCCGACGCCGAGCGAAAGGCGAAGGCCAGTGAAGATCAGCGGGAGCGCGGATGGGAGGACGAGTTTGGTGACCGTCTTCCACGTTGGGAGCTGAAGCACGCGACCAACATTCATGAGGTCCTTGTCGACCGATGACACGCCGAGCGCCGTGTTGATGAGCGTCGGCCAGAGCGAACACAGTGTCACCGTGATTGCAGAGATCACCAGAGATTTTGGCAAAGCATCCGACGCGTTCACATAGGTCGCTGAGACAATCATCGTCACGATCGGCAACCATGCGAGCGGAGACACAGGCTTGAAGATCTGGATGAGCGGGTTGATCGCGCCATTGACCGATCGCGACAGGCCGGATGCGATCCCAAGCGGCACTGCGACCGCTGTCGCGATCACGAAGCCGAGCGCAACCGTCTTTAGGCTCGTCCAGATCTGGTCGAAATAGGTTGGTTTACCCGTATAGGCGCGCCATTTTATGCGATCGTTGCGACCTTCGGCTGCGTATTTCGCGTTTCGGTCTTCTTGCCGCTGCATGAAGGCCGCTTCCTTGTCGCGCTCGCGCTGGTGATCAACATAGAGCGCGCCCGCCTGTTCCCACACCTGCGCGGGGCCAGGGATCGCACCCAAAGACGTCTGCACCTGCGGTGCGAGCGCCGCCCATGCGGCGAGGAAGAGACCTATCCCCATGAGCGGGATCACCAGGAGCTGCCAAAGCTCGCGCATCTGGTGTTTTGGGCTGTCACCGGCCCCAATTTTCATCAGCGGCACCATGAAGCCGAGGCCCAAAACGTTGAGCCAGCCCGAAGCTTTGTTGATTCTCAGGTGGAGGCGCGCCTTACGCTCCTCTTTTGCCTTTTCGGCATTCGCGTCGACGTCAACGAAATCCGTGGTCACAGCCATGGGTGAGTAGCCTTTGTCCGGTGATGCGATCTGGGTGCGGTGGTGCGATTTGATCTTTGAAAAAGGAAAAGACCGGATGCCCCAGGAGGCACCCGATCCAGTTTGGAGGAAACTAGCCGCCTACGACCTCGATCCCATCGATGCGCTGTTCGCCCTTCAGCCCGATGTCGAGACTTGCAAGGTACGCATTTGGCTGTTTGCCGTCGTATGCGATGTTGTCGATGATATCTTCGGCAGGCGTCGGGTCTTTGTAGCCGTCGGTGCCAAATGGGAAGTCCGCGCGCTCGACAAGGCCTTCTTCGATCAGCATCTCGGCTGCCTGCATGTAAATGTCTGGACGATAGACCGATTTCGCCACTTCATCGTACCAGCTGTCAGGTTTGCCTTCGGCGATCTGACCCCAACGGCGCATCTGGGTCAGATACCAAACCGCATCCGAATAGAACGGGTAGGTCGCGAAATAGCGATAGAAGACGTTGAAGTCTGGGATATCGCGCTTGTCACCTTTTTCGAACTCAAAGAAGCCCGTCATGGAGTTGGCGATCACCTCGTAATCGGCGCCGACATATTCAGAGCGCGACAGGATCTCGACCGCTTCTGGGCGGTTGGCATTATCGTTCTCATCCAGCCATTTGGCCGCGCGGATGAGCGCTTTTGTGAGTGCCAACGTTGTATTTGGATACTGATCCGCGAACTCTTTGGTGATGCCGAAGACCTTTTCTGGGTTGTTCTTCCAGATTTGGTAGTCGGTGATGACCGGAACGCCGATACCCTTGAACACGGCTTGCTGGTTCCACGGTTCGCCAACGCAGTAGCCATAGATCGTGCCCGCTTCGAGGGTTGCCGGCATCTGCGGCGGCGGGGTGACAGACAGAAGCGCTTGGGCCTGGATCTGGCCGGAAATGTCGGTCTCGGAGTAGAAGCCCGGGTGAATGCCACCGGCTGCGAGCCAGTAGCGAAGTTCGTAGTTGTGGGTCGAGACTGGGAAGACCATGCCCATGTTGAAGGGTTTTCCTTCGTCGATGAACTGATCGACAACGGGCTTCAGATATTCCGCGCCAATCGGGTGGACGGGCCGCCCATCATCCATCTTTGGAATGCCCGGCTTCATCATCTCCCAAATTTCGTTGGAGACGGTGATGCCGTTGCCATTCAAGTCCATGGAGAATGGCGTGATAATGTGTGCTTCCGTGCCGAAACCGATGGTGGCCGCGAGAGGCTGACCAGCCAGCATGTGCGCGCCGTCGAGTTCACCGGTGATTACGCGATCAAGCAGAACTTTCCAGTTCGCCTGCGGCTCGAGCGTGACGAAGAGGCCTTCTTCTTCAAAATAGCCAAGCTCATAAGCGATCGCGAGTGGCGCCATGTCGGTCAGCTTGATGAAGCCAAATGTCAGCTCATCCTTCTCAACGTCGAGAAGGTCAGCACGCGCTCTGCGGCGGAAGCCGACGGTGTTGACCACGACGGTTGTCCCGAATAGCCCAGCCATGAAAGCACGACGTGACACCCCTTTGAATTTCGACTTGCTCATTGCACCAACGCCTCTCTGTTGGGCCCCACCCGGTTTGGATCCATACGGGGGCAAAAACGAAAAAAACGCCGCGACCTACGAGCGACACGACTATAAAGTCGTTCCTCTCCCAAGGTCGGCGACGCTGCCGAAGCGGCTTCGATGTCCTAATCAAAGCCGAAAATATGTGTACCGGATCGCCCGGTTCTTAGACCTTTTCGAAATCGACTCGAGATTACCAGTTCAAAAAATGGCCAGTGCTCAACCCATTCGCGCAAATATTGTGCAGCGCACCAAAAATAGACAGGAATGCCTAAGACAAAGGGTGGAGTTCAGGCCGAGAACACCGAACGCGGATCGCGCCTGATGTCGAATCCACCGATATAGCCGTCGAGATCCGACGGGTCGAAGATTCGCCCGTCAAAGAAGCCATCTGGTTCCAAGACAAGATGCCCGGTTGTTGAACCCACCGGCACGCCGGCGGACAACGCACCTTCCACTTTCGCGTTGGCGGCCGGGAGCGTAACGTCGCTGCCGGTGAAAACGTCTCGGTAGATGTCGGGTCGATACGCCCTCTGCGCCTGCTCCATCGCATCAGGAGTGTGCGTCACCTGCCCCCACCTGACCATCTGGGAATAGAACCACAGCGCGTGCGAACGCCACGGAAAGGTCGCCGCTGACCGGTTGAACACCACATAGGTTGGCAGCGGGTCGCCGACATGTCCGACGATTTGACCGGACAGGATCGCCTCTAACAGCGGTGCATCGACACCCACCAGATCATGTGCAGAAAGGAGCTTCGCGACTTCGGCTCTATTATTCGGCGCATCCGTAAAGCGAGCAGCCGCCTTTAGCGCCCGCATCAGCGCTGCAAGCGCCTCAGACTCCTGCTCAGCAAAGGTTTCGCGAACACCCAACACTTTTTCAGGCGCCATCGGCCAGAGTTCAGCCGCCGTCACAATGGTGCGGCACACACCCTCACGCGCACCGATCGAGTTCCACGGCGCACCGACGCAGAAGCCATCGATAAAACCCTCGCGCAAATAGTCGACGATGAAGGGCGGTGGGATGACCACCAGATTGACGTCCTCGTCTGGATCAATCCCGGCAGACGCGAGCCAGTATCTCAATTGGTAATTGTGAGACGAAAACGGATAGACCATGCCGAAGGTCAGGCGATCCGCACCCGTGGTCTTGCGAGCCTCAACGACTTTCTTCAAATTTGCCGCACGATCCGCTGCGCCAGTTGCGTTAGACGCACCCATCTCATCCCAGAGCTCATTTGATAGGGAGATGGCATTGCCGTTCATGGAGAGGGCAAAGGGTGCCACGAGCGGCGCCTTCGGGTTGCCAGCCTGAAGCTGGGACGCGACCACCATGGGTGCCAAGATGTGGGCACAGCCAATGTGGCTGATCGTGAGCTTATCCCGGATAGTGGCCCATGACGCTTCGCGGACGAGTTCGAGTTCCAGTCCTTCGCGTTCGGCAAAGCCCATGCGCGCCGCGACTGCCAGCACTGCGCAATCAAGGAGAGGGATAAACCCAGCCCGTAGCTTCATGGTCCCTCACCTTCCAAAAGTGTGTTGGCCGTCAGAAGTGCGCGCGCAACGTCGCCAATCGTTTGGTTCTGACGCATCGCCGTGTCCCTCAGCATGCGATAGGCAGACGGCTCATCAATATTACGGTGGCTCATGAGGAGCGCCTTCGCCCGGTCAACGAATTTCCGGTCATCGAGCGCGCGCTTTGTTTGCTCAAGTTCACGTTGGAGCCGATTGAAGGCATTGAATCGCGAGAGCGTCATATCGAGGATCGGCTTCACCCGGTCCTTTCTGAGGCCGTCCACGATGTAGGTCGATACCCCTGCCTCGACGGCGCGTTCGATCGTGGTCGTGTCGGACTGATCGACAAACATCGCGATTGGACGCTGCACGGACTTCGATACCTGGAACATGTGCTCCAGTACATCGCGGTTTGGGTTTTCGAGATCGATGAAAATCACATCAGGATCGAGCGCAGAGATTTGCCGAATGAGGTTGGGCATCTCGCGAATGACGGAGACGTTCAGATAGCCCGCCTCCCGCAAGCCATCTTCCAAAATGGCGGCACGGATGGCGTTCTCATCGATGATCAGGATGCGAAGCGCGGCATCAAGCATGGCCGAAGAATAAGCGCTCCGTGATTTGTTGCGAGGTCAAGATTTGATCACTTCCAAACTGGCGATGAAAGAAACGGGCCAGGGATTCGCGGTCGATTGCTTTAATTTTGGTCCTCACAGGTCCGGCCCACATGGAGATGTTGCCGGATCATGTGGTTTCACCCATGTCTTTGGCCAAAATGCAGGCCAAGACGACGAGACCAATAAGGAGAGCGACCGCCGCATTCCAGCCCGCCATTGCGTAGACTTGGCCGACGAAAAGAGCGCCGCCCAAACCGCCCAAATAATAACTGGTCAGATAAATTCCGTTTGCTGCGGCATGATCATGGGTTGCGGTTCGACCGACATAGGCGGTCGCCGCCGCCTGCGCGAAGAACAGGCCAACACCGATTGCAGCGAGGCCGGCGAGAAGTGACGGCAGATGCGACAGCACGAGCAAAATAAGACCGGCGATCGTCAACGCCATCGAGCCCCAGAAGACCGGGCGGCTGCCATAGCGCCGCACAGCAGTGCCCGCGATCGGTGTCGTGAAGACCGATGGAATAAAGACGAAATAGACAAGGCCGATTGTCGCCTGCGGCAACCCGAAGGGCTCCATGGCCAGCACGAAGTTGACGTAGGTGAAGGTCCCGACAAACGCGAAGAGGATGATGAATCCGATCAGGAATGAGGCTCGAAGCTTCGGATTTTTGAAATGGTCCAACCATGCAGCCAAGACCGATCCCGTCTCATCGACCTGCTTTCGCGGGCCAGATGATGCGCCAATGTAGAAAAATGCGATTGCCGCGCCGACGAGATTGAGCGCGGCAAAAGCGAAAAAGCTCTCCGACAAACCCACGTGATCGGCGATCCCCGCCGCCATCAGGCGGCCAAAGAGATTTGAGGCGACATTTCCCGTGATGTAGGCGGCCATTGCTCCAGCGGCGGCCGTGACCGTGCACTCCTCAGACAAATATGTCAGCGTCAACGTGAACGCCGCAGACATGAAAACGCCTTGAACGACACGAAGAGCCGTGAACACCGCCAAATTCTCTGTCAAACCGAGAAACACAGTTGGGATCGAAAGCAGTGCGAGCGATAGCCAAATCCATCGCTTGCGGTCGATCCGACGCGATAGCAGCGCAACTCCGATCCCAGCCGCCGCCATGCCGATGGTCGACGCATTGACGGCGAAACCCATCGCGGCTGGCGAGACGCCATAGGTCCGAACAAGCGTCGGCAAGAGCGCCTGCGACCCAAAAAGATCAATGAGCGTCAGAAATGCGATGACCGCGACGATTGTCGCTCGGACCAGAATTTCCGACGTCTTTTCCCGCGAAAGACCCTCAGTCGCGCCCATCGTCACTGCATCAGTGAGCGCCTTTGACATCAGGATCGGAGCCTATTGCGGCTGGCAGGAATGAGTGGGCGCAGCCGGTGAGGCGGACAGTTTCGTTTCCGCTCGATCTCACTCACCATGCGGTTCGCCTATACCGGAGAACATCTGCCTCAAATCAACCGTCGAGCGTTCGCCGATTGCGTCGTAATTCTTAGACAGCCAACGCTCCGCCGCGTCGCGACCGATATCTTTCAAGTGAAGCAAGAACTCCCACTCGGTGTTGAGCTTTGACGACGCGCCGAGCGGTCGCATCCTTTTACGATCCTCGATGATGTGAACATTCATCTTCGAATAGGCCTTCGGATCGAGTGCGCCCTCATCCAATAGGCGACTGACGAAGTCGATCGCTCTCAAATCGCGCAAGAGCGACGAATTGAAGGTGATTTCGCTCATGCGATCCTGAATTTCGCGAGCGGTCCTCGGAGTTCCCTCGCGGACGATCGGGTTGATCTGGATGATGATGATGTCGTTCGATCCAGACTCTCCATAGAACGGAAAGAGGACGGGGTTGCCCATATAACCGCCGTCCCAATAGGGCACCCCATCGATCTCAACCGCTTTGAAGATCGAAGGGAGGCACGCCGATGCCATCACGACATCGACCGTCATCTCATCGCGGGTGAAGACACGGACGCGTCCGGTCTCAACATTGGTCGCCGAGATGAAAATCTGCATGTCTTGGCAGTCGCGCACCTTCTCGAAATCAACAAAATCCTCGACGATATCGCGCAGAGGATTAATGCCGAGCGGGTTGACGTCATAGGGAGACGCGACCCGCGAAAAGAGGTCTGCCCAAAGATAGGCAGGTGAGTTTTCGAGCGACCAATTGCCGAGCGCCATGTCGAGGGGCGAGCGCTTGATGGGGCTCGCTTGCCCAGCATGCGATATCGCCAGCCAGAACTTTTCAAGCGCATCGCGCGCGCCACTTGCGCCGTTATCATACATGCCTTGCGCCGCGACGACCGCGTTCATGGCGCCTGCGCTGGTCCCCGATATCGCCTCGATCCAGAGCCGATCTTCCTCAAAGAGACGGTCAAGCACACCCCACGTGAATGCGCCGTGCGAGCCGCCGCCTTGGAGCGCGATATTGACCGCTTTTTCATGCCGCGCTTCGCGGCCTTTCGCTTTAGACATGGAAACTCTGCCCTTCCCTGCCCTACTGTGCCGTCCAGCCGCCATCAACCGGCAGGATCGCGCCATTGATGGAGGCCGCTGCGTCAGACGAGAGAAAAACGCAGAATGCGCCGAGTTGTTCGGTGGTGACGAATTCCTTGGTCGGCTGGGCGGCAAGGAGCACGTCGCGCTTCACTTCCTCTTCCGTGATCCCGCGCGCTTCAGCGGTCTCAGGGATCTGGTTCTCGACGAGTGGCGTCAGCACATAGCCGGGGCAGATGGCATTGCACGTCACGCCCTGCTCGGCGGCCTCCAGTGCAACCACTTTCGTGAGCCCCGCCATCCCGTGCTTTGCCGCAACATAGGCCGACTTATATGGCGATGCGACCAAGGCATGGGCTGATGCGAGATTGATGATCCGGCCGAACCCACGCGATTTCATGCCGGGTATCGCGGCCTTGATCGTGTGAAACGAAGACGACAGGTTGATGCCGATGATCGCGTCCCAAGACTTTACCGGGAAGTCCTCGATCGCCTCGACGTGCTGAATGCCCGCATTGTTGACGAGGATATCGACCGACCCGAAACGCTTTTCGGCGTTGGTGACCATTGCGGCGATCTCATCGGGGTTGAGCATGTTTGCGCCGTCGAAAACGACGTCGCCTGCGCTCACATCGTCGAGCGTCTTGCGCGTCTCTTCCACGTCCTCGGGCGACGATAGGCCGTTGAGCACGATGTTGAAGCCTTCTGCCGCGAACGCCTCCGCGATGCCAAGGCCGATCCCGCTCGTTGAGCCGGTGACGATTGCGGTTTTCCTGTCTGCCATGTCTTAAACCTCGATATTCATATCATCATACCCGCCTTTAGACGTGGCATACGGTTCGCTATCTGGCCGCGTCCACGACCGGGTGAGCGCCCCCCGCATCTTAGTCGTCGCGTTTCCTCTCGGATGTGTCCGAATGGGCTTCTTTTTGTTGCGTCTTTCCAACGAGCCGCTTTTCGATCAGAGATTGTGCACGAGTAACCATAAAATGCACGGCACTGACGGCGATTATTGTCGCGACCAATGCCGAAACCAATCGAAACTCTGCGACCAGTGTGCCGCGAAAAGGCGGGCGGCGCACGGCGTCCGATAGATAGTCAAAAAGCTGATAACCGCCAAAGAGCAGCGCCGCCGTGAACGCCCCCATGACTATCTGATAGCGAAGGGTTGGGCGCACCGCGTCAGCCATCAGAGCGCGTCCACGCTGTCCGGGTCGATGGAAAAGATCAAAAGATCGTCCACACGACGGACATCGCCCTCAATCGTGACCAGCTGTCCTGTATAGTCCTGATACCACTCAGAAAGCGGCGCGTCGTCGGGCTCGCCCATCAGAAAAAACGTCTCACCATCGACCGCTGCGGTCGACACAAAAACAGGCGGTGCGCCACCAATGATGCAGAGGTTTGCGCACGCCTTATGGGAGAGCCCCGTGCCCGGACGCATGGCGCCCTGATAGCATTTGCCGTCGCAGATTTCACCGGTCAGGCGCCACTTGCCGAGCGGCGTCGGACTGCTGGGCTCATAACTTGCGGCGCTCGGCTCCACTTCATCCTCGGACGCCCGAAGCCCAATCGGACCGCCGACCTGGATCATGTCGACCGTTCCGCGCGTCAGGAGCACGCCAGAGACTTCAACCACCTGCCCATCCAGTGGCTCCGCACGCCCCTGAACGCCGCGTTTTCCTTGACCGGAAAGCAAAATCGCCTGCGATTCAGTCCGGTCAGCGCCAGCAGGCACCCGAAGGTAAGGATAGGGCTTTGCCACCAGTACGCCCGCAACCTCTTGGCGCCCGAGATCAAAACGAAACGCACCGTTTCCGGGGTCATCGACCGTTGAGCCGATGGCAAGAGCCAAACCACCAGCCGCTCCGATCATCACCGCTGACACCAGCACGAGAAAAAGGCGTAAGCCACGGGGGACGCTATTCGCCCAACCGATGAAGAAGCCGTCCGTCACTCGAAGAACTCCTTCAAGGCGCGCACTCCGGGATCACGATTGGGGTCGTCCTGGTTCCGGGCGCGTTCGGCGTCGGATCGACCAGAATGCGACTGCCATCGAGTTTCAGGTTGTAAGTCGCGATCTTCTCGGTGAACGGCGGCGGCGCGCGTCCTGTTTCCGGGTCATATTGAAAACCGTGCCAGGGACATGTCACGCATCCATCGATCACGCGCCCTTCACCGAGCGGGCCGTTTTGGTGGGCGCAGACATTGGTGATTGCCGACAATTTATTGGCATGCCTGAAGACGGCGATCCGATCGCCGCCAGATGGACGTACGATCAGGGCGAGGCCATCGATGGTGTCATCAAGAGTTCCAGCGACCAACCACCCGACCGTCGACACTTCAGACGGCGTCTCGACCTTCGCTTCCCGCCGACTGGCCGCATAGTGAAGGCCTGCGACCACAAAAACTGAGGCGCCGACAACATACGAGAAAACCGACGATTGTGTGTCTTGGAGATAGCCAACGCCGACATGGAGAACGAGCGCGAAATAAGCAAAATAGACGCTCATATGGATGATCTTCCACACGGGCGGTGTCAGAAAATCGAGCCAAAAATCATGGCTCGTGAGCGCCAAGACCAGAAGCAAAAAGAGGCTGATCATCCCGAAGACTTCGAACGGGAAACCCAGCACCTGGCCAAAGCTCGTGTTCGAGATGAGGAGTGCCTCATACCGGTCGATTGGGCTGAATGCAAAATACCAGCCGAGCACGTGACCGACATGGACGAAGGCGACCGCGCAGGTCAAAACGCCGAAATGACGCCGATTATAAAGAAGCGGCAGGAACCGCTTATCCATCCGGGCAAGCGGACCAATACAGAGGATCGCGGTCAGCATCAAAAACGCAAGCGTGCCAAAGGCTTGCATGCGAAGCGTCTGACCGTTGATTGGTCGTGTCACATCCTGAAAATCCGGCGCGACACGCAGATAGACAAAGATGTAAGCCGTAATCAAAGCCAGCAGGACGAGGTCATATCCGATCTTCGTCCAATTCCAGATGACGGGCTCAAACTTGACGCTCATTGGGCGTCCTCATTGACAGGCGGTGCCAGCATTATCGCCTGCTCCCCCGTCGGTTCCGGATGCCTCATTATCATGAGCGCGATGAAGGTCACTGGAAGCAACACCCCCAACACAGCCCAGATCCTCGCGTGGGCACGCCGCTGCGTGATTCTCACTTTGCTCGCTCCAGAACCCACCAGCGGATGAGCACGAGCGGCCACAAGAGTGCCAATCCCGGCGCAATCATGACCCGGAACGTCAAAGCCCCGTTGGCGCCAGGGGAGACACGATCAATGCCAAACAATAAGAAGACGACTGCCACGACGGCGCCGATTTGACCGTAAAGTTCGACAAACGCAATGATGTTTGCGGCCAATTCAACCCTCCAATGCGTCAACTAAGTTAGACGATTAGAGCGTCAAATCAAACGGACAATTGGCCAGTGTGCGGTCACTTTTTTCGTCGACGTTTTCAGGCCGACGAAAAAAAGGAGCCGCCAAGAAGGCGGCTCGAAAGTCAAACAGGGAGGCGTCAAACAGAGTGGACAGGAGCCACTCAGAGATCCAGAAGACTGGATATAAGTAAGGTTAATCGCGATGACCTAACCAAAGGTTAACGTTGCAACTTTTTGGCAAGCTTGACGGCGTGTAAACGCATAGATTGCAATTTAAGACACTGAATTCATTACCGAATCACGTTTTGAAAAAAGCGCTCGCCGCATCCAAATCGGCAGATTTCCTGGTCATTTCCGCCTCAACACGCGCCGTTTCCTCTCGTAAAACGTCAGCAAGCTTCCTTAATTCTTCCACGGAGTGGGCCGTCAGGTCCGCGCCAAGCGTATGGCGGATCTCTTTTTTCTCGTCTTCGTCCTCAAACACCGGCGTCCCCCTGCTTTTTTGTTGGGCGTACCATGATACATCCTCTGGCGACCTGACAAGCAAACAGCTGGAGCAAATAGTCCGATGGTGGAGATCCCTGAAACGATGAACGCGATTTCCATCGAAGGGCCAGGCGGGCCGGACGTGTTGGTTCTGGGAAGCGCCCCGGTCCCGAAGCCAAAAGCCGGCGAAATCCTGATCAAAGTTCATGCGGCCGGGGTTAATCGTCCGGACGTCCTCCAAAGGATGGGCGCTTACCCGCCACCACCGGGAGCGCCCGCCGGACCGGGATTGGAAGCTGCTGGCGAGGTCGCGGCCCTCGGCGCGGGTGTCACATCGTTTCAAGTTGGAGACGCCGTTTGCGCGCTTCTGGCAGGCGCCGGATACGCGGAATTCGCAGTCGTTGATGCGCGCCACGCTCTCCCGGTGCCGGATGGTCTCTCGATGGAAGAGGCCGCCGGACTTCCCGAAACCTTTTTCACGGTTTGGCATAATGTCTTTGAGCGTGGCGGGCTCAAGTCTGGCGAAACCTTTCTCGTCCACGGCGGATCAAGCGGTATCGGCACCACTGCCATTCAACTCGGCTCTCATTTCGGCGCAACGGTCTATTCGACGGCCGGTTCATCTGAGAAATGCAATGCCTGCCTCGCCCTTGGTGCCACGCGGGCCATCAACTATCTCGAAGAGAACTATGTCGAGGTTCTAAAAGCCGAGACCGGAAAACGCGGCGTCGACGTCATTCTAGATATGGTCGGCGGCGAATACATCGATCGGAATTATCGGATCGCCGCAAATGATGGGCGCATCATCCAGATCGCGTTTCTCAATGGTGCGCAAGCCGACGTCGACTTTACCCGCCTCATGGTCAAGCGCCTCACCCACACCGGTTCAACGATGCGGCCACAATCAGCGGACCGAAAAGCGGCAGTCGCGTCAGCGCTCCGTAAAAACGTTTGGCCGCTATTGGCTGCGGGCAAGGTGAAGCCCGTAATACACGCAACCTTCCCACTCGCTGAAGCCGCCAAGGCCCACGCAATGATGGAAGAGAGCAATCACATCGGGAAGATCCTCTTAAAGCCCGATGTTTAACGCCGAAACAGCGTTGCGCGACTTCCCCGGCTCACCTATAAGCCCGGTAATCCTCTCATTGCGATGAAAGGCCCTCTCCGCAAAAAAGCGGGGACGCGCAAAGGAGCTACTATGTCGGATATCCCTCTCATGCCGAAAGCCACAGCCGTCTGGCTGGTGGACAATACCGCGCTTACGTTCCGCCAGATCGCGGACTTTTGTCATCTCCATGAATTGGAGGTCAAAGCGATCGCGGACGGTGAATCAGCGCAAGGCATTAAAGGGCTCGACCCGATCGGCAATGGCCAGCTTACCCGGGATGATCTAGAAGCAGCCGAGAAGGACCCGAAGTTCCGGCTGAAACTGGCGCGCTCCAAGGTTCAGCTTCCGTCAAAACGAACCCGTGGACCGCGCTATACGCCCGTCTCTCGGCGCCAGGATCGTCCGAATTCCATTCTGTGGCTGTTGCGGAACCACCCGGAATTGTCAGACGCACAGATCATTCGCCTCGTTGGCACGACCAAGCCAACAATTGAATCGATCCGCGAACGGACCCACTGGAACTCGGCAAATCTTCAACCGATCGATCCCGTGACCGTCGGCCTCACCACCCAGGTTGATCTCGACCATGAGGTTCAGCGCGCTGCAAAACGCGTCGGCAAAACGGCGCCGCCACCGATGGAAGATCAGCCAACGCTCATGTCAGCGGAAGACGCGCTTGCAGCTGCCGCTCTGAGTTCAGGTGGCCCGTCATTGCCGGATACGCCGGAACAGCCATTTGCGGATATGAGCCCGCCTGCACCGCCTGAGAAAGATGAAGACGAGCCGACCGCGGATTCAGTCTTTGCGAAACTTGCTACGCTTAAAACATCGTCGGACGATTAGGCCTCAGGTTTTCACTCCGCAGCGCACTCATAATGCTCCAACGCCGCCATTTCAGCCATGAAATCGGCGAGCGTGCGTCCGGATTGCGGGACAAATGTCTCGCGATTGACAGTGAGATCATGAATACGATCGACGCGAAACGTTCGGAACGCGCCGCGAAGGCGGCACCATCCGACAAGCGTCCAGACCTGGCCCCAAAAGAACAGCCCAAGGGGTTCCACTGAGCGATCCGTGGTTTCGTCAGCGAGGCTTTCATAGGTGAAATTGAGGGTACGGCGGTTTGAAATCGCCGTATTGATGTGATCAAGCGCTGCCCGAATGCTGACAATCTCAGGCACGCTCGGCGCAAAGATCGACACATTATTGAGCGTGCCGCGGAGATCCCGAGGCAGAACCGCCTCAATCTTCAAGATTGCATCATCGGCACTGCGGGCAAGCTCGTTCCCTGCCCAAGCTTTCACCATGCGAGCGCCCGCAATGAGCGCCGTTAACTCCGACTTTGTGAACATCAAAGGCGGCAAATCGTAACCGCCGCGAAGCACATAGCCGACGCCCGCCTCGCCATCGATCGGCACGCCCGTTGACTGCAAATCGCGAATATCGCGGTAGACCGTCCGCTCGGAGACTTCGAGCGCTTCAGCGATTTTGGCAGCGGTTGAGAGCCGACCACCGCGAAGCATTTGAATGATTTGAAAGAGGCGATCGGCTCGGCGCATGCCCCTACTCCTTTGAGGTCAGACCGAAGCGAAAACCGCCCGGTGTGGCGCAATATGCAAAATGCCCGCCGTCTGAGAGGTCAATCAACGCAGAGAGAACCTCACCTCCGGCATCGATCACCCGCTCCAGCGCCGTCGTAAGCGGCTGATGGACGGCCAAATGCACCACGTCTGACCCTGTATCATCGTTCGTGTCCGCGACAGGCAAGAGCGCGACCTCGACGCCCAACAGTTCCGGTCGCTCAATCGAGACGCCTAAAACCTCTTCGAAGAACGCGACACTCTTTGCCAAACGAGCGGCAGGCACTTCAACCCACACAACATGTCGGTCCGTTTCACGGACACCCGGGAATATTGCCGTGATGGGAACAGTTCCGACCTGTCCGGCCCATGTCGATTGGCACATCTGCATCGCTCAAATCCTCAAATGATCACCTTTTGTTCTAGTATGACATATCATGGGGCTCCTGACACCATATTGTCAGGAATAGATTTCCCCGCGTGATGAAAAAGTCGGTCCGGTTAGTCGGCCCCGTTAGTCAGCTTGCACCGGAACGGTGTAGTTGAGGCCGAGGCGACCACCATCGACATAAACCGTCTGACCGGTCATGTAGCTGGACTGCTCGGTTGCGAGAAAAGCGGCTATTGACGCCACTTCTTCAGGATTGCCGATCCGCCCGAGTGGCGTGCGCGAATGGATGAGATCCTTTGCCTTTGGATCGGTAGAGACAACCGATTCCAGCATTTCCGTCATGATCGATCCAGGACCGATGGCGTTTACTCGGATCCCGTGCTTGGCCAGCGAAAGAGCCATGACGTTCGTCAATTGTGCGAGACCGCCTTTCGACACGCAGTACGGCACCTGGTCACCGATCCCGACAATCGCGTTGATCGAGGACATATTGATGATCGTCCCTGGCTCGCCGCCGGCTTTGATCTGTTTGACGAACCGCTGCGCGATCGCCTGACCGACCAGAAACGCGCCCTTGAGGTTGACCCGCATGACCCGATCGAACGTGTCCTCATCCACCTCAAGAAAGTCCGCTTTTGCGACAACGCCCGCATTGTTGATTGCGATGTGGATGTCCTGGAACGCATCCACCGCGCTTGCGATCATATTGTGGACGTCAAGACGATCTCCGACGTCGCAATGGACGAAAATGGCCTCGCCCTCATCGGCGCGAATGCGGTTGCGAAGCGCCTCCCCCGCAGCCGTATCAATGTCTGCGATCACAACCTTCGCGCCATCATTGGCAAATCGGGTCGCGATTGCTGCCCCGATCCCACGTGCAGCGCCAGTCACAATCGCAGTTTTTCCAGTCAACGGCATGAAACGCCCCTCTCAAGCGGACTGATGTCAGGGTTTTGCGTAGCCGCGCCCCTTCAACACGTCAGTGATTTCGTCGAGAATGGCCGGGTCGTCAATGGTTGCTGGCATCCGATACTCCTCACCGTCGGCGATTGAGCGCATCGTCCCCCGCAAAATTTTACCAGATCGCGTTTTGGGTAGCCGCGGTACGGTCATGGCGAGCTTGAAAGCTGCAACGGGGCCGATTTTTTCGCGCACAAGCGACACGACTTCCTTTTCGATATCGGCGTCGGCACGGTCGACCCCTGCCTTCAAAACCATGAAACCGGCGGGTATCTGCCCTTTGAGTTTGTCACTCACCCCAACGACTGCGCACTCAGCCACGTCTGGATGGCTCGCGACGACCTCTTCCATCCCGCCGGTCGAGAGCCGGTGTCCGGCGACGTTGATGATATCGTCGGTGCGGGCCATGATGTAAAGATAGCCGTCCTCGTCCCGGTATCCGGCGTCAGCCGTGGCGTAATAGCCCGGGTATTCAGACAAATAGCTCGACTTAAACCGCTCATCATTTTCCCAGAGCGTCGGAAAATTACCTGGTGGAAGTGGCAGCTTGACGGCGATTGCGCCCATCTCGCCATCGGCGACCGGATGTCCATCCGGCCCCAGCACCTCAATCGTGTAACCGGGCATGGGGACGCCAGGCGAGCCGTGTTTGATCTGAAGCATGCCAAGACCGAGCGGGTTTCCGGCAATCGTCCAACCGGTTTCAGTTTGCCACCAGTGATCGATCACCGGCACACCCAGATGTTTTTCAGCCCACTGGATCGTGTCGGGGTCGGCGCGCTCACCCGCCAGAAAGAGCGACCGAAGACTGCCAAGATCCGCCTTCTCGATAAAGGTGCCTTCGGGGTCTTCCTTTTTGATCGCGCGGAACGCGGTAGGTGCCGTGAAGAGCGAGGCCACCTTGTGATCGTCAATCACGCGCCAAAACGTGCCAGCGTCCGGCGTGCCGACCGGTTTGCCCTCAAAAAGGATCGTCGCGCAGCCATGAAGGAGCGGCGCATAGACAATGTAAGAGTGGCCGACGACCCAGCCGACATCGGAAGCGGCCCAGAACACTTCCCCTGGCTCCACATCGTAGATCGCCTTCATGGACCATTTGAGCGCCACCATGTGGCCGCCGGTGTCGCGAACGACGCCCTTCGGGATGCCGGTCGTGCCTGAGGTGTAGAGAATGTAAAGCGGGTCGGTCGCGGCCATCGGCTCACACGGGACTTCCGTTCCCTTTTCACGATGGGCGGACACCAGCGCTTCCCAATCATGGTCGCGCCCCTCCTGCAGCGTCCCTTGTTCTTGCGGGCGCTGGTAGAGGAGGATGCTTTTCGGCTTATGATCTGAGATCGCGACAGCCTCATCAAGGAGCGGCTTATAGTGCACCACGCGCCCAGGCTCGACCCCGCATGAGGCAGCAAGGATCGCAACCGGTTTTGCATCATCAATGCGGGTCGCGAGCTCTTTAGGCGCGAACCCACCGAACACGACGGAGTGCACCGCGCCGATCCGCGCGCAGGCAAGCATGGCAAAAACCGCTTCTGGTATCATCGGCATGTAGACGAGAACGCGATCGCCCTTCGTGATGCCCAATTCCTTCAGCGCGGCCGCGACAGCCTGAATTTCAGTGAGCGCCTCGTCATAGGTGATGTTGTTCACGGTCCCGGTAATCGGGCTGTCGTAGATGATGGCGTTCTGGCCGCGGCGGCCGCCTTTCACGTGGCGATCAATGCAATTGTAGCAGGTGTTCGTCACACCCCCGGAAAACCAGCGACCATAGATCCCCGCGTCTTCATCGAATATCTGATCGGGCGCTTCGAACCAATCGATCTCCTCCGCCGCATCGCCCCAGAAGTCCTCTGGGTCCGATTTCCACCTTTCATAGGTTGCATGATAGCGACTTGGCATGGCGTTTCCCGACCCCTGATCATTCTCGTTGTTAGGGTCAGGACCCATTAATTTCGCAGTCATGGTGAGGACGGGTTTGTGCGCAGGCAAGGCGAAAAGCCGCCGGTAACCGCCTGGTTTTCAAGGCTTTTGAACGCAGTCCTGCGTGCAAAGACACCTCATCCTCCGGACGCTCGATCTGGCAGCGATCTCCAGCGAAAAAGCCCTCGACCGGGGGAAAGGCCCCGTTCTTCGAGCTTTTTCTTGTATCTCTTGCCATATCGAGCGCCATGATTGTGAAATTAGTGGGTCCTGACCCTAGGCTGAGATTTGCCCCACGATACGCCTTTGGCGCAAGACCAACTTTCGTGGTTCAGGCGGCTATCGTGGCTCTAGGGTCAGGGCCCTAGCTAAGCTTTTTCTCTTGGGCGGGGGTAGCGGCCTCTTCGCTTGGCTTTTCAGCTGCATCTTCTGCCCCAGCAACGGTGTTCGTTGCCGGATCATCCTGCTCTTCGGTGCTTTCCGGTTTGGGGTCTGCCTCTGCTACTTCCTCGGCTTGCTCGGAAGGCGGTTCATCAGCGGGCTTTCCATCCGCGCCACGCATCATTTTGATCACATCTTCGAGCGGAATATCCTCGGTGAAATCAATCAGGCTGACTTCGTAGCATGCGCGACGAAAAACGTCTGTGCCGACAATCGCCTGAAAGAGCATTCCGAATTTGTAGTGCTTGAACTCCTCCGGTATCGCCCGGGTCAAGAGCACGCTGTAATCCTCAAGCTTAGTTGCAAGCTGCTCGTTCTCTTCATCTGTTATGCCCTGCATGGCATCGATGCAAAGCGTCCTGACGGCTTCGATCGGGACTGATTTCCCGGCAAACATATTGACGGACCGGATGACATCGAAAATTCGTTGTTCCGCGCGCTTTCGATCGATTTCGCGGCTCACCGTGCTCAACAGCCTTTCGAGGACCGCCGCGGGGCCAATTTGCATGGACTGCCCCGAAACTTCGATACGCGAAAGAGACGCGCGCATGAATGCGAGCGACCCAAAACCCGCAATCAGTGCAACCTGAGCACAATACTGGATTCCTGCTTTGTCCGCCGTCACAGGGTCCGTGTTGTATAGATGGATGCCGGCGTAAACGATCAACGCAATGACACCGTTGACGGCTAGGTAAAGAATGGCTGCAGGCTGAACGAGAGCTTGACCAGGCTCATCGCGGTAGCGGGTCGCGATTTCTGTTGCGCCATAGATCATGGCGATCAAGGTCGCGACGATTGCCATCGCTGACCGAGCGTTTTCATACATGTAATCGCGAACGGATACCCAGCCGGACATTCCAGCGGTCAATGCGATGAGCAAGACTATACACCCGATCAAGACACTGATCTTGGTGACGGATGAGACCTTAGTCTCTGGGTCAGGCAGGCTGTTTTCCATCTCGTCCTCCTTGGACGGGTACACGGATCCGGCCGCCGCTGCCGGGTGAAAAGACCTCTATTGTTTCGAAATCTGCTCCAGCGAGCGCCATCCTTGGTCCGTTAGAGAAATTTGCCCTTGAGGTGTCAAATTTACCAGGCCAGCGCGCTGCATTTTCTTGATCGTCGTTGCGCCTTCGATCGGTTGCATACCCGTGTCAGCTGCTAGATCCTTGACCATAGTAGATGCAGATTTGTAGCGGCTCAGTGATCGTAAAACCTCAACCACCGGACGATCCTCCTCCATACCACGGATGTCACGCGACAGGAGCTCACGCATTTTGCTGCCGGGGCTTCCTCGACCTTTATACATCGGAAACCAGTCCCTTTGCTTGGAAGACGAGTTGGTATATTGCCTGCGTTTCAAACCAAAAACCAGTCAAAACGTTTTGCTGCTCCGATCCTAAAGAGGCGCAGTTTCCAAAGTAAATGTCACTGAAATGGAACGTCTCGTGTCTCAAACAGACCTCTCAGCCTACGACTTCGACCTCCCCAAGACACCCGCCAATTACCAGCCATTGACGCCGATCTCGTTCCTGGCGCGGTCTGCGCTCACTTTTCCAGATCATGTCGCGATCATTCACGGCGCTCAGCGCGTTACATACAATGATTTCTACGCCCGCTCGCGAAAGCTCGCATCGGTCTTAGCGCGGCGGGGTATCGGGCGCGGGGATACGGTCTCTGTGATGCTCTCCAACACGCCGCCGATGCTTGAGGCGCACTATGGCGTACCCATGACCGGCGCGGTGCTCCACTCCATGAACACGAGGCTCGATGCCGCGATCATCGCATTTCAGCTCGACCATGCGGAAACGAAAATCCTGATAACCGATCGCGAGTTTGCACCGACTATCAAAGAGGCGCTTGCAAACGCCAAGGTAAAGCCGCTGGTCATTGACTATGACGACCCTGAGTTTCCGCAAACCGGCGAGATGCTGGGCGAGATGGAATATGAGGCCTTCATCGCCGACGGTGACCCAGACTTCGATTGGTCACCTCCCGCAGACGAATGGGACGCAGTCTCGCTGAACTATACATCTGGCACGACTGGCAATCCGAAGGGGGTCGTCTATCATCATCGCGGCGCCTACCTGATGGGCTACGGCAATGTCGTTTCCGCCTCGATGGGCCGCCATCCGTCCTATCTCTGGACGTTGCCAATGTTTCATTGCAATGGCTGGTGCTTTCCGTGGTCGATCTCCACCGTTGCAGGCACCCATGTTTGTCTACGTTGGGTGCGCGCAAAGGCCATGTACGACGCGATTGCAGAGCACGGTGTTACGCACCTTTGTGGTGCACCGATTGTTATGGCGACGCTTTTGAATGCACCCGCCGAAGAGAAACGCTCCTTTGAGCAAAAGGTTCACTTCATGACAGCCGCTGCGCCGCCGCCGGAGGCTGTGCTTGCGGGGATGGCGGAAGCTGGCTTTGAGGTAACCCACCTCTACGGTCTGACAGAAACCTATGGCCCCGCTGTCGTAAACGAATGGAAGGGTGAGTGGGACGCGCTCAACACCGCTGACCGAACCGCTATGAAGGCGAGACAAGGCGTGCGTTATCAAGCCCTTGAAGACCTGACTGTCATGGACCCTGAGACCATGGAAAAGACGCCCGCCGACGGCGAAACGATCGGCGAGGTCATGTTCCGCGGCAACATCGTCATGCGCGGTTACCTGAAGAACAAATTCGCCACCGAAGACGCGCTAGGCGGCGGCTGGTTTCACTCCGGCGACTTAGGGGTGATGCATCCAGATGGATACATCCAACTCAAGGACCGCTCCAAGGACATCATCATTTCGGGCGGCGAGAACATCTCATCGATTGAGGTCGAAGACATCCTCTATAAGCATCCAGCCGTCCAAGCTGCCGCTGTCGTTGCAAAACCAGATGATAAGTGGGGTGAAACGCCTTGCGCGTTCGTTGAATTGAAACCCGACCTTACCGCGACGTCGGACGAGATTATCAAATGGTGCCGCGATCACCTCGCCCACTATAAGGCACCACGGACCGTCCTTTTTGAGGAAATCCCAAAAACCTCGACTGGGAAAATCCAAAAATTCAAACTGAGGGAACGAGCGAAGGCCGTGTAACCGCATTTGCCCCCAGACGCGCGCAGAATCCCAGAGCGACAGATCAAGGACCGGTTTACGACGAAGGCGTTGTCGAGGGTGGGTCGTCCCTTGAGTAACTGTGCCGCCAATCGAGCCCCAAGAATTTTAGGCCCAAAAACTTCGACTTCACCAACCAGGCAATGCCAAAAGCTGAGATTGAAAGACATTCCAGCCAAAACGTGGCGTTCACCGATCGCCAAATCACGCCGTCATAAAATGAAGTTCCCCGGAGGAATTCGTTTGCGAGGATCGCCCCCATACCAATCGTCATGGTGACGCCGGTCCATAAATAAATCGCGTTTCGCCGTTTCTTGACCGCATTCACCGTCTTGCCATCGTCGCAATAGTCTTCAGGGCGGATCCGTCGGAAGGCATAAAAGGCGAACAAAATCAACACGATGAAAAATATCGCCGTCGACACGGCATGCAGGAATTTAGAGAGATCAAACAAATTGAAGTAGTCGGAGCAACCGCGATCTGGTGGCCCAACAACGTAAGGCAAGGGAAGCTGGCACGCCTTGCAAACCGGTTCGCCATCGGCGCTACAAGCTGCGGCCGTGAGGCGACTTACAGACGCCTCTTCGGAGGATGGTGCCTGTATCTGGCTGACTGAAACAAAAACGCGCGCATGCGCGTCGCCCTCTTGGATGCCGACACCGCTCGTTGGCAAAAGCGCAATACCAAAGGCTGCGACGCCTGCGAGCGTAGCCAGTCGAGACTCCAGTTTCGATTCACCTTTGTAGGCCAGCAAGAACGCGCCGACGAAAAACAACAGACCCACCAGCACCTCGGCCATGAAGATCGCATAGTAATAATGGCTTATTGTATCGCGATAGCGCGTGAACCCCGTGACGTTGGAGATGATCAAAGAAAGCGGGAGAGCAATCGCCGCAAAACCAACAAGGATGGCGAGCCGCTCCCGGATCGTTGAGTATCCCGGAAACCGTTGGTACTCATACCTGCTGTCGGCCTCAAATGCGTCTGTTAGCGTCTCATGGATCCACAAAGCGACATGACGAAGGCCGGCCCAGATATTTTGGATCAAGGTCATCGATTGAAGGAGCCATCCAGGGACGCTTCGATCTGGCGTTCTCTGGTAAGCGAGTCGAGAAGGCCTGTAACGCCATTGGTTTGAATCACAATCCGAAGCTGGTGCTCATCGTACCGGACATTGTTAAAGGTCGCCTTCGCCTCGGTCAGATGGGCCGGATTCACGCTCGGGAGGATCGTGACTCGCGGCGTTGCTCCCGCCGAAACGGTCGTGCGGAAGTTGATGGTATCGATGAGCTGTCCGCCCGCTTGCTGGTTTTGTGCGGCCGAATCATCGCCGCCGAAGGGCGACACAAATGGAAGCCAGGCATAGGTCTGAAACAGCTCTTTCAGACCAATTGAGCCATAGATTGGATAATGGAAATTCTTCCCGACATTCCGATTGAAATGGCGTTCGTTGCAGTATTCGACCTGGTCCAGTTCACGGTCGAAGACAAGCTCACCGACGGTTTCAGAGAAGCTGAAGACACGAATGTTCTGCCGTTGCCTTTCATATGTGCCGCTAACCCCAAGTGTTTTTCCGCCGCCGACCTTTGGGAAGGTGAAACCGAGCATCCCATTGTTAACATTGTTGTTTTCGCGTGCGGTCAGGGTGAAAGTATAACCGACGCCAGATGCGGCAAACTCTTCGACGAGTTCCAGTTCGCGGCCAAGTGGAAAATCCGGAAGCTCGTCGCCGATCGTAATGCGCTTGAGAGACTGAAGGAACTGGCCGTCTTCCTGGATGTAATATCGATTATCGCCCACAAGAGTATCAAAGTCGTACTGGCCATCAACGATCAAGCTCTCAACAAAAGCACGCTCGCTTGGTGTCGCGTCAGGCGCGTTTCGAACGGCATCAAGATCAGCCTTTAGATTGTCCATCACCACACCAGCAACGGACGCGCGTGCCTCGCATCGGATCTGGCGCACGATATTGACCGTCGTAAAGTTCGACCGAAGTTTTGAGATGCGTTCGAAATCTCTCTCAGACTGACTGACCAGTGGATAATAGTTTCCAGGCACGGGACCAATAGCGCACGCCGAAATCGATAGTAAGGTCACACCTGAAATGACCTTGCCGAATGATTTTACTGAACCCCTCATCTCAAAGCCTCCAAAATCAATTTATTATATAATAACTCGAACGAACGATATGCTATTTTTATGTATGTTGACAGTCTATTCTCTCTGTTTAAACAGACAAAAATTTTGACTGTGTATTCAATCCTTAGTTTGATTATGCAAGCCAAACACCCGATTTTGAGGAGGACAAAACACCTACAGAAACCCGAAAAAACAAATTTGTCTGCGCTGTATAAAGCGTCACGTATGTATATCTTACTTCGATGAAGATGCATGTTCACCGAACAAAGTCGGTGCGCTTGATAGCGCTCATCCGAATGCACACAGGATCGCAGAGCCCGCGATAAGCTGTCAGGTTCGCGGCCTCAACACTTCGCTTTCCCTCAAAACTTGAAGACATCAGGCCGCACACGCGGGCGTATTGTCTTACCCCTGATCGGCGACTAACCTTTACGTCAACTTAGATCCTTTAGACGTGAAGGGGGACCGGCGCGCGTTCCCAAACCACTAAGATAGCGCCGCCATAGACCATGACAGAAGTCGTTCTTTTGATTTCATCTCTGCTTCTCGCCGACCTTCAAAGCGTCGATCCAGAAAGCACGTCGGCGACGAAACTGCTACGCGAATCTGAACGCCAAGCAGCTGTTTTCAAATATAATTCCGCTTTTCCCGACCCGGAGCGAGAGGGTGCTTACTACCTCTCCGTTGCGGTCGGGCGTGATGCAGATGTCTTCGCTAAGGAGGCGAGCGGCCTAGAGGGTGTTTTCGCATCATACTCAAAACCGGCAGCCGATCTCCCATAAGCGGCACAAACCAAGGAGCGCATTATGGCAAGCACAAGAAAAAAACTGGCTCCCGTCGACGGATCCGAACCAGAACTCATCGCGGTCGCAAAACCTGGTGCCGTACTGCGTGCAGAAAACGAAAGTGTCCGCTCAGAGGCGGGTCTTCCAACGGCTGGCGTTGAGAAAAAACTCAGCAAATATAACGCCCTTCTGCGTCCGCTTTTTGGACCAACAGAAGAGCGGGTTGATGCCATGGTGCTTGGACAAGAAGCGGTGGCGTCCGCACCGCTCGTTCAACTTTCCAATTTCTATCGGGTTGATGCCGCTCCAAAGGATTTGGAGAAAATCCAAAAAGACATGCTCGACGAGGATCTCTTCGAAGGGGTCTACATAAAACCACCCGTCGAACCGGCTGATGAGATTAACCTGATGGAGGCGGTGCCCGACGCTCCGCCATCATCGACTGCGGATTTCTCTGGTCGGCAGATTTATCTGAACCCAGCACCGGAGGGGATCGACGCGAAATGGGCGTGGACCCAGTCCGGTGGTCGCGGCCACGGCGTCAATATCATCGATATAGAAGGCGCGTGGCGGTTCACGCATGAAGACCTCATGCAGCGTCAAGGCGGTGTCGTCGGTGGCAACGTCATTGACGGTGTTCGATGGCGAAATCACGGTACCGCCGTGCTCGGCGTATATGGCGCGGACATCAATGGGTTCGGGGTACAGGGCATCTGCTCTGATGCAATTACGAGTGCGGTGTCGCACGGCGGGATCGGTTCGGCGAGCGCGATCAATACCGCAGCGTCGCGCCTCAGAGCCGGGGATATCATGCTTCTTGAGATGCATCGTCCGGGCCCACGTCACGACTTCACTTTTCGCAACGATCAGCGCGGCTATGTCGCGATCGAGTGGTGGCCGGATGATTTTGCCGCGATCCTGAATGCGTGCCGCAAGGGCATCATCGTTGTCGAAGCCGCCGGAAACGGGGCTGAGGACCTAGACGACGATCTTTATGAAACGCCAGGCTTTGGCTTTCCGGCGTCTTGGAGCAACTCATACCGTCGCCAAAATCGGGACTCAGGAGCGATCGTTGTCGGTGCTGGGGCGCCGCCACCTGGAACGCATGGCCGCGACCACGGTCCCGACCGATCCCGGCTCGGGTTCTCGAACTATGGCGCGATTGTCGACGCACAGGGCTGGGGTCGCGAGGTCACATCATGTGGCTATGGTGACCTCCAGGGCGGCACGAACGAAGATCTTTGGTACACAGATCGGTTCTCAGGCACGTCAAGCGCGTCGCCAATCGTGGTCGGTGCAATCGGAAGTTTGCAAGGCATGGCGAAGGCGCGCGGACGGGCCGTTTTCTCGCCGGGTGAGATACGCCAGGCGCTTCGGACCACCGGCTCACCCCAGCAGTCCGCGCCAAGCCGACCCAAATCCCAGCGTATTGGCAACCGCCCGAACATGCGAGAACTTGCCCAAACGCTGTTTCCGACCGGTGGCGATAAACGCTCGATCGCGTTTCGACGTGAAATCGAAGCCTGGCGGCCGCTCGAAGTCCGCGCCTTCATCGATATCAGCCCCGAACTCGTGGACGACTTTTCCACGACCGTCCTCCAGGGTGCGTTGGCCTCGGCTCAGGCACTCACCGACGGTGCGTTCGACCTTGAAGACCTCGCGATCCTGTTCCGACTTTCGGCAATGGAAGGCCAGAGCGTGGTGATCGCTGGCCCCGTTGGTGGCGGCCGCTACCGGTATTGGGGCGGTGTCTCAGCGGACGGTCTCAGTACTGTCTTTGTCGACAAGGGCTTTTCCTCCACCGGCAGCAGGGTCTTCGACATCGTAGCGGACATTGCCGGCGAAGAGGTTCGTCTCGCCTTCAACGACACGCTCCAGCAGTTTCAGGAGGTCTAAAGCTAGAAAGAGACCTGGTGGGCTGCGGGCCTATGTCGGCTTCGTATGAGCGCTCTTCGGCGTGTCGCAGGGCAATTTAATCTCAAAGCGGGCACCGGTTTCACTATCAACCAGGTCAATTGTCCCGCCATGTGCCCTGACGATTTCCGCGGCGATCGCGAGGCCGAGGCCCGTGCCGCCTGGACGTAGAGATCCCCGAAAGGCTTGAAACAGATTGTCTCGCGCTCTTGGCGGTATGCCAGGCCCCGTGTCGCTGATCTCGATCCGAACGGTTTTTCCGTTTCGATCAGCTGAGATCGTAACGAGATCAGCTTCCGGGTCGCCGGACCCTTCGGCCTCCAAAGCTTGGACGCTATTTCGAACGATATTCAGGAGAACACGGGAAAGTTGATCCGGGTCGGCAATGATGTCCAGATCATCACCCACTTCGTTTCGGCACCCGATCTTCTCCCTCAGATCAAGGCCGAGCGTTTCGAAAACATCGTCCGCTAACGCGCGCAACCCAATCATCTTGCGCGATGGCGGCGCTTCCTTGGCGCTGCCGTATTTCAGGGTAGATGTGCAGAAATCAATGGCTCGATCGAGCGTCGAAATGAGTTTCGGGGCAAATCGCTGAACGGTCGGATCCTCAATCGTCCCAAGCCGATCGGAGATCAGTTGTGCTGACGCCAGGATGTTGCGGAGATCATGATTGATTTTCGAAACCGCAAGACCGAGGCTCGCAAGGCGCCGTTGTTGCGCCATTGATGATTGAAGGCTTTCCTGCATTTGCCGCAACTCGCGTTCGGCAATACCGATCTCATCACGTCTTCCGGTCGGCGTGATCAAATTGGCGGCGTTTTCCGGATCATGGGAGAAATTGATCATCGCCCCCGTTAATTGCCGCATTGGCCGAACAAGGAGCCTTGTCAGGCTTAGATAGACCAGAAGCGCGGTTATCCCGGATATGATCAGGGAGAGGGTGAGGATGTTCGTTGAGTAGTCGAGCATCGCCGCGCGCAGTGCCGTATCATTCAGGACGATCTCGACGAACTCCTCGTCGCTAGCGCTCAAAGAGCTCACAGCGCGCAGCGTTTGCGGCTCGTTACGAAGGAGCGTTTCGAACGCCTGACGGATCGCATCAATCGGCGAGAGATCCCGAAAATCGACCGTTGCATCGATGACAGGAGGCATATCTTCGAGCGCGATCAGTCGGCGGACGGCCTCTTGCCTAACGGCGATCATGTTGACCCCGACCTGATCGAGCAGCTCTTTTTCAAGCTCACTCGGCACCATGCCATCGGGCGAAGCGGATATGACGAGCGCTGCCGTCTCAGCGTCGCCGAGCCGGTCGAGAAGCCAGGTATTTCGGAAGTTCGCTACCGAAGGCACATAAATGAGCACTTCGGAGATCATGACGAAAAGGACCGTCAGAAGAAGCAGTTTGCTCGAAAGGGCGTACGGGACGGGCGCGCTCCGGCTTTTTTCAGCCGCTTTCGACCCGTCTACATCCTGCTTTAGTTCGGTTTTGTGCTGGCCGTTGGTGTGTTGGTCCATCGCAAAGCGCGTCGATGTTTGCGTATTCCTGATGGTTCAGGACAATACTTGCGTGCTGCTTATCCGAAGCGTCGGAGAAACGCCAGAAGGCGACGTACAAACGGTTTTCGAGGAACGTCGCCGTAAAAGGTAACAGCGGCTCGTTTCGAGACCTCGTGCAGCGTTGGGTATGGCGCAATTGTGTTTCGAAGCGCCGCAACGGTGAGCTTTTGACTAACGGCAAGCGCCCAGGTTTGGATGAGTTCACCGGCCTGTGTCCCGACGATGGAGGCACCGAGTATGCGGCCTTTTTTGTCCGTGATCGCTTTCACAAAGCCGCTCGTTTTTCGTTCCGCCTGCGCGCGATCATTCTCCGCAAGCGGCCATCTCAGGACTCGAAAATCGATGTTTCGCTCACGCGCCGTTGCTTCCGTGAGACCGACATGGGCAAGTTCTGGGTCCGTGTATGTCACCCAGGGCACAAGGTCATTGTTCACCTTCGCTTTAACGCGGAAGAGCGCGTTCTGGATGACGAGGCCCGCATGGTAGTTTGCGACGTGGGTGAACTGGAGCCCACCTGCGACATCTCCGATTGCGTAGACCTTGCGATTGGTCGTTCTGAGACCTTGGTCGACATGAATTCCCCGGGCCGTCGATTGGATGCCGGCCTTTTCCAGATCGAGGCCGTCAATGTTTGGTTTGCGGCCAGCAGCGACCAGCAGATGGCTCCCGCTCAAATCCTCAGCCGCCTCGCCTTCGCCGATCGAGACCTTCACACCCGTTTTGCCGCGCGGCGCTACCGAGCGAATGGGCGTGTTTTCAAGGATCCGAATGCCCTCTTTGCGCAGATGGTCGAGCACGACTGCTGTTAATTCTGGATCGTCTTTGGCCATGGCTTTCGCCGCATCGACCACCGTGACTTGAGCGCCGAGCCGTCGGTGGGCTTGCGCCATTTCCAGCCCAATCGGGCCTGCACCGATAATGATGAGGTGATTTGGTTTGCGCGTATTTTCAAAGAGCGTTTCGTTCGTCAGGTACGGCGTTTCGTCAAGCCCGGGGATGGGCGGCGTGGCAGCAGAGGAGCCGGTTGCAATCACTGTTCTCCGCGCCTGTATTTTCTGGCCGTCAACCTCAACGGTTTTCTTATCCGCAAAGCGCGCGTGGCCCTGGATGACGTGAACGCCAAGCGCTGTGAAGCGCTCAACCGAATCGTTCGGTTCAATCTCGGCGATCACCTGGTGAACATGGTCATGCACCCTGCGGAAATTGACGTCTGGCTCACCAGCTAGAACACCGAATTTCGGCGCTGATCGGATGGCTTCAGCATGCTTGCCAGCAGCAAGCAGAGCCTTTGACGGGACGCATCCATAATTCAGGCAATCGCCGCCCATTTTACCCTTCTCAATGAGGACAACGGGCACACCGAACGCTGCGGCAATCGCTGCAACAGAGAGGCCACCGGACCCCGCACCAATGACACAGAGGTCAGGCTTTAGGATTTCGCTCATGGGAACCTCGGCACTCGTTTGGCGGCGACTGTATACGTCTCGTTTGAAAAAACGAAAGCAGGTTAGGCTGACGCTTTCCGGAACCGTTTGATGGCAACAGGTATAAGAGCTGCAACCCCGAGCGCTGCAAACGCCGTCAAAATCTCTGGCGTAATCAGGCTTCCGGGATCCAGCGAGACGGAACACCCCGTGTTGCCCGCGCTAACGCACTCCTCATAGGCGGTCTTTTGCGCAGCAATCACGCTATCAAGCCCACTGCCGATAAACGAGAATGCGAACGTGCCAGGAATAATCCCGATAAACGTCGCGATCATATAGGTCCGCAACGGCACCCCAAGGAAGGCGGGCGCAAGGTTGACCAGCCAAAATGGGAACGCGGGCACCAACCTCAAAAACAAGAGGTAGTTGAATGCGTCGCTCTCAAACCCGCTTGCGAGTTTATCAAGAAACGGCCCGGCCTTGGCGCGGAGCGTATCGCCGAACGAGGTTTTGGCGGCCAGAAAGATCAGTGTCGCGCCGATGGTCGCTGCAAAAACAGTCGCAAAGCCACCGATTAGCCATCCAAAAAGCAGACCACCAGCAATCGTGAGGATGACCGCGCCCGGCAAGGAAAGCGCAACGGCCCCCGCATACACACCGATAAAGACGAGCAATGCAGGTACGAGGTTCGCATCGACGAAGCCCTGCAAAGAATCGCGGTGCTCAACAATCGACTCAATGGAGAGATAGCGGTGAAGGCCAAGCTGGAACGCGATGGCCATCGCAGCGATGATGAGGATGAGCGGTAAAAACCGCTTGAGGCGGGCTATCATTGAGGTGGGCCTGCGAAACTGTTCATGGCTCTTCAGTGACATCGTATCAGACATCGTTCAACGCCCAGTCGTAATCATATCCCGAAACACGCGGGCTTGACCGCAGCTTTTGCTGCAACTCCGGCTGCGCATAGGGCATCCAGTGGCCAACGAGGCCGGAGGCACCGCCAAAGTCTTCAGAAAACCAGGAATAGATCTTTGACGCGCGCAAACCACCGTTTGCAAAGCGCACACCGCGCGGGTGATTGACGTATTTCACGGCTGCAGCGTCAAGGCGTCCGCCGAGACCGCGGCTGGTGAAGGCCGTCACATCGAGATTTGGACAGCCAATTGACGCGCAATTGACCGCGTAATGGATGCGAGGGTCCCGCCAAATTGGGCGCAAGATATCGTGTTCGATATTATCGAGTGAGAGTGCTTGGCCCTCAACAGTCACAAGATTTGCCTTCCAAGGCCCTCGGCCGAAAAGCCCCCCTCCGCCGAGCCGGATGTCGCGTATCGAGCGCACGGGATAATGGTCGAGGACGACGTCAATCGTGACGGCATTGTAGAGATTGACCCAATAGGCAAACGCCGCGTCCTTGCTCAGATTGCGCGCAGGCACCGCTGCCAGGCTTTGAATGTAAGCCTTCAGCGCGGCCTGATCGGCCTTAAACGCGCGATAGTTGACGCGGTTGATGCCATCTCCACCAACCTTGACGTGCCGTTTCAGCATGCCGGTCCACGCAGAATGATCCGGGTCACCGCTACCGCCGAATTGCGAGAAGAACCGGCCGGGGTTAGCGCGTGCTGCAGATGGCGCAAGCATCGGCACAAGGCTCAAGGCGGGCGCTGCAAGCAGCGCCCTCGAAAAAACGCGGCGTGAAATTGTGGTTTTTTGAGGCATAACGTTCAGCTTTTTGGCGCTTGGAGAGATGAGGCGTGATGCAACTCATATCGTGAACGGTCGCAGAATTGCGCGGCGCATCAAGGGTTTGTGATGGGAATTCATTGAGCGCGATGGCGGATTGGTCAACGACGGCGGCTTATAAAATGCAGTCTGAATTTGCGCGTGTTAATTGACGCACAATCAGCCGCACCATATAAGCGCGGCATCGCGGATGGTGTTTTTGCCAGCCGCCCAAGTTTCTAACACAGTCCACGAATTTGCCAGGCCGGGCCGTCCGGCGGAGAAGACCATTGAAACGCACATACCAGCCGAGCCGCCTCGTTCGAAAGCGCCGCCACGGTTTCCGCGCACGCAAAGCCACAGTCGGCGGTCGTAAAGTCCTTGCAAACCGCCGATCCCGCGGCCGGAAGAAGCTGTCAGCGTAAGGGCGCTTATCGCTTCCAAGGCTGCTCACACGGCAGGTGATCCATTGGACATCGACGACAGCCAAGACCATTGCACAGGTGAAGTCAGGCTCGCGCGTTTGCGAAAGCGTCGTGACTTTCTTACCGTCGCGAAGGGCGTAAAGGTCGTCCGACCGTCATTGGTTTTGCAGTGCGGCCACGCCATTGCTTCAACCGATGAGCCCGAATTTGCGCATTTCGGTTTCACGGCGACGAAAAAACTCGGCCATGCGCCCTGCCGAAACAGGGTTCGGCGACGGTTAAAGGCTGCCGTTCGAGATCTCGGGCCGAGGCTGAGCGAACCAGGGCGCGCATATGTGCTCATCGGTCGATATGCCACGGCCACCATCGCCTATGATCGCATTTTGGAAGACTTGACGATTGCGCTCAAGCGCGCGCATCACCATACGGTATAATGAGCGCGATCAGGGGCTGCACGCGGGTTAGGAGACCATGGATAACAAGAACTACATCATCGCGGTCGCGTTATCCGTTCTGGTTCTCATATTGTGGCAGGTTTTTTATGGCGTGCCGCAAATGCGCGAGCAGCAAGCCCGCCAGGCCCAGATTGAGGCTCAACAATCTGCTGGGACAGCAAGCGATGGCACCCAGGTCGTAGGTCAGTCTCAGGCCCCTACTCCCTCGACCGGTACCGGAACGCCGTTACCGACCGTGACACCAGGTCAAACACCGAGTGTTGCGGAAGCGCAACCGATCCAGGCACGCGCCTCGGTCATCGCTTCGACACCCAGGATTGCCATCGACACGCCGGACCTCGAAGGTTCGATCAATCTTCAGGGCGGGCGGATAGACGATTTGCGTCTCAAACAGTACCGCGAAACGCTTGATGAGACGTCCGACATTATCACGCTGCTTTCGCCGTCTGGCGCGCCAAACCCTTACTACTATGAAGCGGGCTGGACCGTCGCGCCTGGTTCAGAGGTGGCGCTGCCGTCCGATGACACCGTCTGGACCCAGGTTGGTTCGGGTGGCCTCACCGAGAATGGCTCGGTCTCTATGGAGTGGGACAATGGCGAGGGCCTGACCTTCCGTCGGACGATCACGCTCGATGAACACTACATGTTCTCAATCGAGCGAACGGTCGAAAACACGACGACGAACGACATTGTCCTCTATCCCTATGCCTTGATCGCACGCCACGGCACGCCGCAAACGACGAATTTCTACATTCTCCACGAGGGCCTGATCGGCGTTCTGGGCGAAGACGGCCTGCGCGAAGTTGACTATTCCGACGTCACTGAAGACGGGCCAATCAGCGTCCAATCGACCGGCGGGTGGCTCGGCATTACAGATAAATATTGGGCGACGGCGCTCGTGCCCGATCAGAGTTCGACGTTCACCGCGCGTTTTACCGCTGATACGTCTCTGGGCCTTCCAATCTATCAGACTGACTATCTCCTGAACCCGGTGACGGTGACCGCTGGTTCGACGGGCACCGCGAAATCCAACGTTTTTGCGGGCGCGAAGCAAGTCAGGGTTATCGACGGATATGCAGAGGAATTCGGGATTGCCAATTTCGATCTCTTGATCGATTGGGGTTGGTTCTACTTTCTCACGAAGCCGATGTTTTACGGCCTCGACTTCTTCAACAATCTCACCGGCAATTTCGGCGTCGCGATCCTCCTGATCACGGTCGTGATCAAGCTCATCTTCTTCCCGCTTGCCAACAAGTCCTACGTTTCCATGAGCCGAATGAAGCTCGTGCAGCCCGAGATGCTCAAGATTCGTGAGCGCTTCGCAGACGACAAAGCGAAGCAACAGCAAGCGATGATGGAGCTCTACAAGAAAGAGAAGATCAATCCGCTGTCGGGTTGTTGGCCGATCTTGATCCAGATCCCGGTGTTCTTCGCCATCTATAAAGTCCTCTTCGTCACAATTGAAATGCGGCACGCGCCGTTCTTCGGCTGGATCCAGGATCTTTCTGCACGTGATCCGACGTCGATGTTCAACCTGTTTGGGCTTTTGCCATTTGGCGTCCCAGAATTCCTCATGATCGGTGTTTGGCCGCTTTTGATGGGCATCACGATGTTCATTCAGATGAAGCTCAACCCGCCGCCACCAGACCCGACGCAGGCGATGATCTTCAACTGGATGCCAGTGGTCTTCACCTTCATCCTCGCAGGCTTCCCGGCGGGTCTCGTCATCTACTGGGCGTGGAACAACTTCCTCTCCGTGCTCCAACAGTACGTGATCATGACGCGCCAGGGCGTGAAGGTGGAATTGTGGTCGAACATCAAATCGATGGTCATCAGAAAGAAGCCTGACCCGGCCGAATAGGCGATTGCTTTGGAAACCGATGATGACGATGCCGTCGAAGAGGCTGGAAGACGGCTCTTTGCCCAGAATGCTGCATTCATAACGTCAGCAAGCAGCGTTCAGAACCTCCCTCTCCCGGCGCCGATCGAGATCGCCTTTGCTGGACGGTCAAATGTCGGCAAATCGAGCCTGATTAACGCGCTTACTGGCACAAAGACGCTTGCCCGGACGTCGAACACGCCGGGTCGCACGCAGCTTTTGAACTTCTTCAAAATCAGTCGCGACCTCACCCTTGTTGACATGCCGGGCTATGGTTATGCTAAAGCGCCGAAGGACATGGTCGTTGCATGGACGAAGCTGATCCATGCCTATCTGCGCGGTCGCTCAGCGCTCGCCCGGGTCTTTCTCCTGATCGATGCGCGCCACGGTCTGAAGGCAAACGATCTTGAGATTTTTGATATCTTGGATACCGCCGCGGTGTCCTACCAGATCGTGCTCACGAAGGCCGATAAGGTGAAAGGCGCAGCCCTCGCGACCGTAATTGATGAGACGGAGACGGCAATCGCGCGTCGGCCGGCGGCGTTTCCGGGTTTGATCGCCACGTCTGCGCAAAAACAAACCGGCATCGATGCGCTTCGAGGGGCAGTTGCGCAGATGATGGCGGAACACGGGTTTGAGATTTAGCGGCACGATCAATAAACCTGGGGAATGAACCACCGCTCCGCTGGTCTCGCTGACGAGCGATATTCAACTCACGCCCGCGTTCGAAAGAGAGCCTCAATGCCCAGAGAACAGCAGTTTGACCTCGCAAAGAGAGCCGAATTCGCAGCCAATCTTTGCGAAGCGGCGGGTCAGGAAGCGCTCCGCTTCTTCGAAGATCGAGAAAATCTCACCGTCGAAGCAAAAGGCGCGCAAGACTGGGTCAGCGAAGCGGACCAGACCGTTGAGCTTTTCATCCGCAAAGCCCTTGGGGACGCATATCCTGAAGATGGCATCGTTGGCGAAGAACACGACACAAAGGAATCGGAAAGTGGCTTCACCTGGGTCATCGATCCAATTGATGGGACGACCAACTTCGTCAATGGGATACCGAATTGGACCGTCGTCTTGGCGGGTGTCGCCGCGGGCAAGACCGAGATCGGCATCATTCACGACCCGGTCATCGGCGAGACCTTTTCCGCGGTTAGGGACCAGGGCGCACATCTGAATGGTGTCCCGATGCACGTTGACTCTGGGAAACCGCTTGAAGACGGGACGATTTCCGTTGGCTTTTGCAATCGGATCAAACCTGAACATGTGTTGCCGGTCTTGGAAGGCGTCATCCGAAAAGGCGCGATGTACCATCGAAACGCAAGCGGCGCCCTGTCCCTTGCTTACGTTGCTGCGGGTCGGCTTCTCGGCTTCGTCGAAGCCCACATGAATGCGTGGGATTGCCTCGCCGGGCAGTTATTGATCGCAGAGGCCGGTGGCGTCATTGAGGATCAAGATGCCGATGAGATGATCCGACATGGAGGTCGCGTCATTGCTGCGACACCTGACGTGTTTCCGACACTGAAAGACATTGCGATTGCGGCGTGGGAGCCTGACACTACCCGATAGTGCGCCAGTGATGGATCGGCACGAGGTCAGGTAGGCGAGCGGTCCAATAGTTTCCTTGACCTGCTTGATCGAATTTCCGGTCGATCGAAGTGCCGGCGAGCGCGCAATAAAGAAGGGTCCCCACCCCTCCGTGCGAAGAAATCACGAGGTCTCCAGCCGCGTGATTGCGAGCGATCTCGCGAACCGCTTTGACGATGCGGTCTTGCGCATCGACGGCCCGTTCCCACCCCTTGAATGAGGTCTCAGGGCTGGCAAAAAAAGCATCAGCTGCCGCTTGAAACTGATCCGGTGGAATGAAACCGGTCGCTGAGCGATCATTCTCGCCGAGCCGTGGATCGATTCGAACCTTGAGACCTGATGGCTCGGCTAGGATTTCGGCGGTGTCCAACGCCTTGACCTCTTCGCTCGACCAGATCGCCCCGACGCCATCTAATATATGCGCCGCCGCGAATTGCTTGGCGCGGGTCTTACCTGTTTCGCTCAAACCCCATTCTGGAACCGGGACGGTCCCATCAATCACGACTTCAGGATGGCTGACAAAGATCAGTATCGACAATCAGTCAGCCTCTCGGGGGAGCAGGACCGGCCCTTTTTCGGCAAACGACATGTGCAGTTCGGTGCCGACGGCTACAGGCGAATCGACATCGTCTTCGACGGCGAAAACCTGGCCGAATGCTCCGCTCAGCGTGTACTCCATGTGAACCCCGACATAGGTCGCCTTATCAACCTTGGCAGGGATGCCCTCCCCATTTCCAATCACGATCCTGGATGGCCTGACGGCAAGCGTCGCTGGTCCAGGCCCAAGCCCGCGCGCGGGAAGAACATGCTGATGGGCCGCAACTTCAATTGTTGCCTTCTCGCCATCCACCGACAAGATCTCGCAAGCCAGAAGGTTTGCCTCACCGATAAAATCGGCCACGAACCGGTCGTTCGGCGCATCGTAGAGCTCGCGGGGCGTACCGATTTGCGCGATCGCCGCATTGCGCATCACAACGATCTCATCGGAAACCGCAAGGGCCTCCTCCTGGTCGTGAGTGACGTAAACGACGGTAAGACCCAAGTCCTGCTGGATGGCGCGAATATCCTCGCGCACCTGTCTGCGGAGTTTCGCGTCGAGGTTTGAAAGCGGCTCATCAAAGAGGAGCACTTGCGGTTCAAGAACAAGCGCGCGAGCGACGGCCACGCGTTGCTGCTGTCCGCCGGAGAGTTCGGACGGGAGCCTACCATCAAAGCCTTTGAGGCCGACAAGCTCAAGACCGTTGAGCGCGCGTGATCGCGATTCGTCCTTTTTGAAACCAGAAAACGAAAGCCCGTACATGACGTTTTCAAGGACACTCATGTGCGGAAAAAGCGCGTAGGACTGGAACACCATTGAGACGTCGCGATCCGTGGCCGGAAGCTTGGTGACGTCTCGATCGCCAATGAGGATGCGCCCTGAACTCGCCATCTCCAAACCGGCAATCATCCGCAGCGTCGTGGTTTTTCCGCAGCCAGATGGGCCGAGAAGCGTAACGAGCCTTCCCGCCTCGATGTCCAAATCGATGTTGTCGACAGCGACGACGTCTTTGCCGAAAACCTTCGAGACACCCTCAAAACGGACCGGTGCGGCCTTACTGGAAATTGTCATCAGCGACAGCCTTTAGACATTGGTTCGCGACTGGGTCATACGCCGCCCGATCTGCGTTCGGCCGACGATTACTTGCATCATCGCAACGACCAATAACATGACGAAGATCAGCGTCGTGGAATAGGCAATGGCGAGGCCATAATCATTGTTTTCGACCCGGCCGATAATGTAGCTGGTCGCCATGTCGTACTCTGCGGAAACGAGGAAGATGACCGCAGAAATCGCCGTCATTGCCCGCACGAAACTGTATACGAGTGCAGCAAGGATTGCCGGGCGAAGGAGCGGCAAGATCACTTTTCGGAATGTCTGCCAGGAGTTTGCGCCGAGCGTGAGAGACGATTCGTCGAGCGACTTATCCAATTGGCTCATGGACGCGATGCCCGCTCGCACACCGACCGGCATGTTCCGAAAAATAAAACTCACAACGAGGATAACCCCGGTCCCGGTGATCTCAATCGGCGGCACGTTGAAGGCCAGAATGTAGCTGACGCCGATGACGGTGCCGGGAATCGCGAAAGAGAGCATCGTCCCGAACTCAAACGCGTTTTTCCCAGCAAAACTTTGCCGCGTTAGGAGGTATGCGGTGACGAGCCCGACAGCTGCCGTCAATGGCGCTGCGATCGCGGCGATCGTAATCGTGGTCCAAAAGCTGTCCCAAGCCGCACCCGTCCAACGGATACCCTCCTCCGCGAAACGGACGGAAAACGCCGTGACATAGTGCTTGAAGGTCAGGGTGTTGTTGACGCCCCAGAGTTCCACGACGCTGCCATAAAGGATCATGCCGTAGACGACCGCGGTGAAAAACGCCCAGGCGAGAGCGATCACCATAACGGGCACGGCAAGGCCGCTCGGCATCAAGGGATGGACGCCGGAATCACCCTTGCCGGAGACGGTCGTGTAGTTCTTCTTTCCCAACCATATGCGCTGGGCATAGAAGGCCGAGAGCGTGAAGAAGAGCAGGACCATCGCAAGGACAGCCGCGCGACCCTGGTCATATTGCGCGCCGACGATTGCGAAGAATATCTCTGTCGAAAGCACATCGAAATTGCCGCCCAGAACGAGCGGATTGCCGAAATCGGCCATGCTTTCGATGAAACCAAGCAAAAACGCGTTAGCGAGACCGGGTCGCATCAGAGGTAGCGAGACCGTCCGAAAAGTCTGCCACCGGCTTGCCCGCAATGTTTGAGCCGCCTCTTCCATGGAGGGGCTGACGCCTTCCACGACCCCGATCAAAACGAGAAAGGCGATCGGGGTGAAGGCTAGCGTCTGCGCGATCAAGACACCTGGCATGCCGTAGAGCCAGCGCGTGGGCTGAACGCCGAAGAGGTCGGCGAAAAAGACGGTTACTGACCCGGAGAGCCCAAAAAGCAGGATCAAGGCCAGCCCAATCACGAAAGGCGGGGTGATGATAGGCAAGACGGTGAGGGCCCGAACGGCCTTTTTGTAGCGAAAGCCCGACCGGGTCACGAGGAGCGCGAAACAAAGACCGAGCGCCGTGGTGATAACGCCGACCAGAATCGCAAGGACCAGCGAATTCCAGGCCGCGCCACATCGCCCTTCGCCGAGACAGCCAAGCCCCCAAAGGCGGTCATCAAAGAATTTCGAGGCAAAGACTGTCAGCGAATAGGCGCCCTCTTCGGTGACAAAGGCAGCAAATAGCATCTTCGCGATTGGAAAGAAGACGAACGCCGTGACGATCGTAATTACGCCGCCAATCGCGCTAACAACGAAGACGTCGCCATTGATGGAGCCGCGCGCGGCGATCCCTTGCGTGAACAGGAAAAGAAAGGCCGACGCCGCGATCATCCCGCCGTAGCCCATGCCAAATTGGCGATCCCCCAGATCGCCAAAAAGCGCCGTCAACCATTCAAAGGCAAAGCCGCGAATGCCAATGCTAAAGCCCTGAGCGATCAACCAGCCAAAGCCGAGTGCGCCTGAAAGGATGAGCAAGCGCGCGTAAAGCGGATCAGATTTCGGCCGCCGGAGCGCCAGCAATGGCAGGATGAGTGGGATGAGAAGCGGCGCAAGCCAGAGCTTCTCTCCTTGCAAAATCAGAAACAGGGCCGGAGCGTAGTCCGTATCAAAAGGATAGCCATCCACCAGCCACTCGAACGAAAAGAGGCCGTCCTCCAGCATGTACCATGGGAGAACGGCATATCCGACCCACCCGGCGATAATCCAAAAGATCAGAACCGGATGGGCATTCGTCTCAGACTGAGAGTGGCGCAAAGTCTATTGCGGCAGGACCGATACTTCTTCGTCCCACTTTTGCAAAAGACGCCGACGTTCGTCGGACGAACCATACGTTTTGAAATCATAGTCGATGAGCTTGATCGTGCTCATATCGGGCGCAGACGACGATGTTTCAGATGACGTATTGGATGGCACCTGGAATGCGTTGACTTGAAGCGCAAGGTTCTGCGCGTCAGTGGACAACGCCCAATCGTAGAATTTTTTGGCTTCTTCTACGTTTCGCGCACCGTCGATGATCGACATGGAGCCGATCTCGTATCCTGTGCCCTCGCACGGTGCCACGACCTTGATCGGAAAGCCCGAAACGGCTTGCTTCACCGCATCATGCATGAAGACGATACCGATCGTGTTTTCGCCGCGACCCGCGGCCTTGATCGGTGCGGAGCCAGATTTTGTGTACTGGTTGATGTTTGCGTGAAGGCCTTTCATGAATTCAAAGCCTTCCCCTTCGCCGAAAATCTGCACCATGGATGCAAGCGTCGTGTAGGCCGTCCCTGAGGAATTCGGGTTCGCCATCTGCACATGGCCCTTGTATTCAGGCTTCAGGAGGTCTTTCCAGCAGGACGGTTCGGGAAGATTGTTCGACGCAAGAAGGTCGGTGTTGTACCCGTAGCCGAGCGCACCGGAATAAATGCCGATCGTGCGGTTACCAGCACTTTCTGCCTGACTGATTGCCCAATCATGGAGCTGGTCGCGCATCGGCGAGACATACACCATCGTCAAACCCTCTTCGGCGGCCTGAAGGTGCGGATCGCCCGTGCCACCCCACCAAACATCACCCTTTGGGTTCGAGGATTCGGCTTTAATCTGCGCAAACGTTTCACCAGACGACTTGCGCGTCATGTTGACGTCGATACCGGTCGTCTCTTCAAAGCTGCGCGCCATCAACTGACACCAATCTTCCTGCGCGCTGCAATAAAAGGTGAGTTTGTCCGCCTGCGCTGCAGACATTGACGCGGTGAGCGCAAGGACAGAGCCCGCAAACGCGGATGCTAGATGTTTCATATGTTTAATCCTCCCGAAATTTGCCGACCGTTTTCCGGTTCGTATCGCCCAACCCTATGACGCTTCAGTCCGTTCGTCCATTGGCGAAGACACATCGGTTTTTTTGCGCAGATTTTGATGCGGATGACTGCTAATTTGGATGCAAAGGCCGAGATAAAACTCGTCATCTCCCCTGATCGATCTCCTTCAGTTTAATTTCTGTCGATGAAGATCGAAAAGGGAGCTTACTAAATGCGTGAGACGCGGTATCACTTCAGCGGGGCTTGGTGAGGGTCGCTGCCCAAGCTAGAGGCCACGCGTTAAAATCAGAAGCGGTCGGGAAGAACCGCGCACTTGGGAGCTTGATATGACCACGAAACTGAAACTCATGCTGAGCGCCGCGGCCATTGCGGTGCTGTCATTTGGAACGCCCGCTTCGGCTCAAGACTGCCCACGCGGCGATCTGGACGAGCGCTATTGCGACGCCGATGGTGATCTCGTCGCAGATATCCCCACCGATGAGAGCGAGCTGGTCGACCCAGATACGCTGATCTTCGCTTACACCCCCGTAGAAGACCCCGCGGTCTACGCGACAGCATGGTCGGACTTCATCGACCATCTCTCTGAGGTCACCGGCAAGGACGTTGTCTTCTTTCCGGTGCAGAGTAACGCGGCCCAAATCGAGGCCATGCGGTCTGGACGGTTGCATGTGGCGGGCTTCAATACGGGCTCAAACCCACTCGCCGTGAACTGCGCTGGTTTCCGTCCTTTCGCGCTGATGGCAGCAACCGATGGCAGCTTCGGTTACGAGATGGAAATCATCACCCACCCGGAAAGCGGCATTGGGGCTGTTGAGGACATTAAAGGCGGTCAGCTTGCCTTCACGTCGCCGACCTCAAACTCTGGCTTCAAGGCGCCATCGGCAATCCTCAAGGCCGAGTACGACATGATCGCGGATCGCGATTTCGAACCGGTCTTCTCGGGCAAGCACGACAACTCGATCCTGGGTGTCGCCAACAAAGACTACCCCGCCGCATCGATCGCGAATTCGGTCTTGCACCGTATGACCGAGCGCGAAGTGGTGACCGAAGATCAAATCGTTTCGATCTACAAGTCACAAACCTTCCCAACGACCGGTTATGGAACGGCACACAATCTGACGCCTGAACTTCAAGAGCAGATCCGCGACGCCTTCATCAACTTCGAGTGGGAAGGCACGAGCTTGGAAGAAGAGTTCTCCAAGTCGAACGAAGGCCAATTCCTTCCCATGAACTACAAGGAATTCTGGGCCGTCATTCGCCAGATCGATGCCGCGAACGGCGTATCCTACGCCTGCGAATAAGCACGATATGCAAGCTGCCGGGTCCTGATGATAAGGGGCCCGGCAAATCGCTTTCGTTAGCATTCGTCCGGGGGGAACATGCTGCAACTCAAACGCCTGGTTAAAACCTATAAAACCGGCGATCAGGCGCTCAAGGGCATCGACCTTGAGATACCGAAAGGTCAGGTCCTTGCGCTGATCGGACCATCTGGTGCCGGTAAATCGACGATGATCCGTTGCATTAACCGTCTGGTGGAGCCAACCGGTGGCGAAGTGCTGCTTGACGGTGCAGACCTCACCCGACTGCGGTCCGGCGCATTGCGAAAAGCGCGCCGCGAGATGGGCATGATTTTCCAGGAATACGCTCTGGTTGAGCGTCTGACGGTGATGGAAAACGTACTGTCGGGTCGCCTCGGCTATGTCGGCTTCTGGCGGTCTTTTCTTCGCCGTTACCCGCAATCCGACGTGGATGAAGCGTTTCGCTTGCTCGACCGAGTGGGACTGCTTCATATGGCCGACAAACGCGCCGATGAGCTTTCAGGCGGCCAGCGCCAGCGGGTCGGGATTTGCCGCGCGCTGATCCAAAACCCGAAACTCCTATTGGTCGACGAGCCGACCGCGTCGCTCGACCCCAAGACCAGTCGGCAAATCATGCGGCTCATCACTGAGCTTTGCCGCGAACGCGGGCTTGCTGCCATCATCAATATCCACGATGTCGCGCTCGCCCAAATGTTTGTCCCGAGGGTTGTTGGCCTGCGTGCTGGCGAGATCGTCTATGATGGCGGCCCTGCTGGGCTGACGCCTGATAAGCTCACCGAGATCTACGGCGAGGAAGACTGGGAAGCGACGATAGAAACCGTCGATGAGGACGATGTCGAGATCGAGGCTGCGGAGTGACTGACCGCGCGCTTGACGACGTGCTCGGCCAGGCATGGCGGAAACCGAAATTCATTAAAAACCCCGTTTCCCGCTGGGCGCTCTTCATTGGTTTCGGCGCCTATCTGCTTGCAGCCTTCATGACGATCGAAGTCGATTGGGGGCGCGTCTATGAGGGCCTTGACCGAGGCGCTCAGTTCATTCTTGCTTTTACCCGACCGGACTTTGTTTCGCGTGCCACTGACATCTGGAGCGGCATGCTTGAGAGCATCGTCATGACCGTCGCAGCATCGGTGGTGGGTATCGCGATTTCAATCCCGATTGGGCTCGGAGCTGCGCGCAACATCGCGCCCCTACCCATCTATCTTATCTGCCGTGGCATTGTCGCGATCAGCCGCGCGCTTCAAGAAATTATCGTCGCAATACTGCTGGTCGCAATCTTCGGCTTCGGTCCGCTCGCTGGCTTCCTGACGCTGTCATTCGCGACGATAGGTTTCTTGTCGAAGCTCTTGGCGGAAGACATTGAATCGATGGACAAAATGCAAGCCGAGGCCATCAAAGCGAGCGGCGCGCGCTGGCTTCAATGGATCAATTACGGGGTCCAGCCGCAGGTCATGCCGCGCCTGATCGGCCTTTCGATTTATCGCATGGACATCAACTTCCGCGAGAGCGCCATCCTCGGGCTCGTCGGCGCGGGCGGCATTGGCGCAACCCTCAACACGGCGTTTGATCGCTACGAGTACGATACTGCCGCCGCAATCCTCATCCTGATTATCGCGATCGTAATGGCGCTCGAATATCTCTCCGGCATCATCCGCGCGAGGGTGCAGTAATGCCGGTCCTTGAGGCAGCCGACGGCCCGGTATGGCGCCGCAGAACGACCGGTCAGTCGCTTGTGCGTTGGTTTGGGTGGCTCTTGGGCGTCGCGGCCTTTGTCTATTGCTGGCAGATCATTTCTGACGCGACGACCTGGTTTTTCGTGTGGGACGCACCGCGGATTGCCAACGACATCTGGACCCGTGCGACGCCGCCCAGATGGGACTACATCACCCAACTCGGCCGACCGATCTGGGATACGCTGAATATCGCGACCCTCGGCACATTCTTGGCGCTCATCCTGGCTGTTCCAGTGGCATTTCTGGCGGCGCGCAACACAACGCCCTCGGCGCTGTTCTTACGCCCCATCGCCCTTTTGATCATCGTCTCGACCCGCTCGATCAACTCATTGATCTGGGCGCTTCTCCTCATTGCCATCATCGGCCCAGGCGTTTTTGCAGGCGTCATGGCAATTGCAATTCGCTCAATCGGCTTTTGCGCGAAGCTTCTCTATGAGGCGATCGAAGAAATCGACCAAACCCAAGTCGAGGCCATTTCGGCGACGGGTGCCGGGCGATTGCAGGTGATGGCTTACGGGATCGTCCCGCAGATTTTGCCGGCATTTGCTGGGATCGCGGTGTTTCGCTGGGACATCAACATCCGAGAATCGACGGTCCTAGGGCTGGTTGGCGCAGGCGGGATCGGACTACAGCTCTCAGCCTCGCTGAACGTGCTCGCCTGGCCTCAGGTTAGCCTGATCCTCCTCGTGATCCTCGCCGCTGTCGTCATCAGCGAATGGATATCGGCAAAGGTCCGCGGCGCGATAATCTAGTATTATACCGAAATTGCTTCCGCGTTTCTACGGAAATGCGGGTGGTGGACCGGAGAGGAACAACCTAGAACCCGATGCTCTTGCCGATTCGTTGGATCAGCTCTTGGATTGGGGGCACGTATTAGGCGCTGATCCGGAGATGGTTCGGACGCTTGCTGGGATTAAGGCTGCCGCTTCAGACGGTGAGTTGGATGCAGCTGGTTCGGAAGAGGCGGTGGTTGCTCGCGGTCCTGATGTTCGGGAGCCGTCACCATGACTGTTCCCGTTGCAAAGAGCGCCGAGTGTTCTGCTAGCTTTAGGGCAGCTGCTAAGCCTCTACGCACGAAGCGGTCGTCTATTTCGCCGGTTACGTTGCGCCTTACGCCAGATGAACGGGTGAAGCTTGAAGAGCTGGCTGATGGCATGACGCTGAGCGCCTACATTCGCGCCTGCGTCTTCGCTA
>JBCCMK010000007.1:0-77704 GCA_039026395.1 Pseudomonadota bacterium
CGAAGAACCGGTCCCACACGCTTTCGGTGAGGTCCGAACCCGTAATCCAGTCTATCGAAATGCCGTTTTCCAGTGCTTGGCGACGTTCTTTTCTCAGTTGCTTGCGTTTTCTGGAGGCAAGCGTTTCCATAAACGCATCGAATGTCGAGAAACTATTGTTTTTCCAATGGAATTGGCAATCTGTGCGGAGAAGAAAACCACTGTCAGTGAGGTGGGTGGCATCCGCTTCGGAGGCGAAGTTTATGTGCGCCGATGAGATATCGAGCCGTTCCACAACGCCTGCGATACCGGTGATAAGCGCGTTCGCCTTGTCTGTCCGACCTTTTTTATCGGGGCCGACCAGAAGCCTTGGTCCTGTCACCGGAGTGAACGGGACCGCTGAAAGGAGCTTTGGATAGTAGCGTCCGCCCGCGCGCTCAAAGGCATCGGCCCATGCATGGTCGAAGATGTATTCGCCCTGGCTGTGGCTTTTGGCGTAGGCGGGCATGACGGCCAGTACGGTGCCGTTTTCGTCCTCAACCGCCAGGTGTTGCGGATACCATCCCGTCTCGGCCCGTGCGGAACCGGATGCTTCGAGCGCGTGAAGGAATCTGTAGTCAGTGAAGGGGTTGTCCGGTCGGCCTCGCTTCTTTTCCTCCTTGCTCAGGAAAGCGCAGGCATTCCAGCTCTCTAACCCGATATCTTCAATCGCCGAATGAACTCGAACGACGATTTGCCCGGCTGATTTGCTGCCGTCCACGCTTACTCTCCGAAGGGTCCACGAGCCTTCAAAGCTAGTGCATCCGTCGCCAGCTTAAAGACGGTTGGGCCTCAGTTTTGGAATGAACCCCTCGAAAATCATTTGTTGAGCGTAGGGCGATATTTCATCCCATTTTTCATCAGACCTTACGGTCCAGCTCAGCACCTTGCCGCGCAATCTGAAGAGGCGAGGACCAAATTCCGGGAGATGGTCGGCATTGTAGGCGACGAAATCGAGATCGTGCTGGAAAGCCGGAAAGCAGAACCGCCGGAGAAGTCGAAACAGCGGATTGAGGTTCTGGGCCTCCTCATCGTCATGGCGGTACGAAACCTGCCCGACGGCATATGAGGGGCGGCCATCTTCAAGGACCTCAAAAAACCTCGGATCAAACGACATGAGCGCAAGGGGACCACGGTAGTTTTTGATGGTTTTCATGACCGCCTTCGCGATCGTCGTATCGTCATCGAACTTCGATTTCAATTCGATATAGATCGGTGTGGCGCCGCCAATCTCATTCAAGACCATAGCGAGTGACGGGATTTTGTCCCCGTCTACCGCGTCTTTGATTGGGATCTTCGTGAGTTCAGAAAGCGTCCGATTGGAGACAAGGCCGTTCTCGCTTGTCAGCCGGTCCAGCGTCTCATCGTGGAAGCAGACCGCTTCGCCATCCTTGGTGACTTGAACGTCGATCTCGACCGCGAAACCCGCCCGGGAAGCAGCGACGATCGCCGAAATCGTGTTTTCAATGATCCCATTTTCAGGCTGATGCAGCCCGCGATGGGCAACCGGCTTGGCGCCCAACCAGTCGAACTTTGTCACGATTTAGTCGAGCCGCGCGAAGATGCCTTCGACTTCTACGGGAACGCCGAATGGAAGAGCGGCGACGCCGACTGCGGACCGCGAATGCCGGCCATGATCGCCCATCACCGCGACCAGGAGATCGGACGCACCGTTCATCACCTTCGGCTGGTCCCCAAAGTCTGGCGTGCTGTTCACGAAGCCGGTGATTTTCACCACGCGCACATTGCCGAGATGGCCCGCTGCGCGCTGCGCTTGTGCAAGGAGTTGGATCGCGCAAAGTCGCGCAGCGTCCGCGCCCGTTTCGATATCCACGTTTTCGCCGCATCGCCCTGTATACTTTATCGCAGCATCTTCCATGGGAAGCTGGCCGGAAATGTGAATCAGGCCGTTGACCTCGGTGAAAGGCACATAATTCGCCTGGGGCGCCGACGGAACGGGGATCGAAAGCCCCAAATCGGACAAGCGTTTTTCAATTGTGTTCGTCATTTGGGCCGCTCATGCTAAAGATTATTGAGGTGTACTTTTGATGTCGCCGGAAAGTGTTTCAATGGAAAAATTTGCATTCGCCCGAAAAGCCCCATGGTTTCTCGCCGCTGCCATGGCAAGCGCGTTTGGGTTTGGTGTTTCGGCAGCCAAAAGCGCGGAACTGCTCCCGCACCGCGCGGTCTATGACATGAAGCTCGCGGAAGTGAGTTCTGGCACGGCAATTGAAAATGCAACGGGACGGTTGGTGTTTGAACTGACCGGATCGGCTTGCGACGGTTTTATCATGAACACCAGGCTGGTGCTCGATACCCGGATCGGCGCAAACAGCACGGTTCTGAACGACTTCCAGTCATCCACTTGGGAAAACGTGGTCGATCAGGAGTTCCGATTCCTGTCCAAGGACTTTGTAAATCGCGAGTTGAACGAGGAAATCGACGGCACAGCAGACCGTTCATCTGGCACGATCTCGGTGTCGCTGACGTCACCAGAAGAGCGGACGGTCGATGTCGACGGACGCGCGCTTTTTCCGGTTCAGCATATTTTCAAGCTGATTGAAACGGCGAAAAACGGGGATACGATTTTTCAGTCTTATCTCTACGACGGCACCGATGGCGGCGACAAAGTCTACAATACGACGGCGATAATCGGCTCCAGGATCGATGATCTGTCGAGCCTTTCTGAGGCCGCTCCAGTGGACGCGGAACTCGAAGATGTCCCTGCGTGGCCAATTACCATGAGCTATTTCGATGAAACGAGCGAAGACGCGCTTGCGGGCTTACCGATCTACGAGATTTCGTTTCGAATTTTCGAAAACGCAATTACCCGTGACCTCATATTGGACTACGGCGAATTTAAGCTCGAAGGCCAGATGACCGACATTGAGATCTACGAGCGCGCGGACTGCCAACTGGACCAATAAATGGCGCGCGCCCGTGGTTTAATCGTTTTTGCCACGGGCTTTGCGGCGTTCAATCGCTGGAATGCTTCGACCGAGATTTATGCTCGCCTTGCCGTACCGATTTCTGATTGCGTCGACGGCGCGTTCCGCACTCGCGCGTCGCCCGGCATTCGTGTCAAAGAGATCGTTCTCCGCGTCCGGCGCGGCTTCGTCCCACGCGTCCAATTCGCTTAGTCCAACACCGATCAAGCGATAGGACCGGCGGCCCGTTTCTCTCTCGAGTAAGGTTTGCGCTGTTCGGTAAATCGCATCTGCCATTTGGGTCGGCGCGGAAAGCGTTTGCGAGCGCGTGAGGATCTTGAACCCAGCAGTCTTGAGTTTGAGGTTCACCGTCCGTCCGACCAGCGACTTGGCTTTCATGCGTGCAGATACGTTTTCCGCCAAATGCCAAAGGTGCGACTCCAGAACCGAAAGCGATGAAATATCACCGTCGAACGTGGTTTCGTGAGACACGCTTTTGATGTCGCGCTCTGGCTTGACCCGCCGGTGGTCGATCCCCCGCGACAGATAGAAGAGCCGCTCGCCGATCGAACCATACCGCTCAAGGAGTGGTTTCAACTCCATCCTTTGCAAATCGGCGATCATTTTTATCCCGTCGCCGTCGAGTTTTTTCTGCAAACCGGCGCCCACGCCCCAAATCCTGCTGACGGGCAACGCCGCCAAAACCGTTTCAGTTTCTACGCCCCCGATGACGAAAAAACCCCGCGGTTTGTCTTGATCTGAGGCGAGTTTTGCGAGGAACTTGTTGTGTGACAGGCCCACTGAAACGGTGATGCCAATATCGTTCTCGATATCTCGGGTGAGGGCGGCAAGGCTTTCAGCCGCGGTTCTGCCGTGAATACGGCTCGTGCCAGAAAGATCAAGGAACGCTTCGTCGATGGAGAGTGGCTCGACCAACGGCGTGAGCGCGAGCATCTTTTCGCGAACCTTCCGGCTGACATCGACATACTTTGCCATGTCCGGACGGATGACGACGGCATCGGGGCACGCCTTCAGCGCTTTGAACATCGGCATGGCTGACCGCACACCATTGATCCGCGCGATATAGCAGGCGGTTGAAACCACGCCGCGACGCCCACCACCGATAATGACGGGTCGGTTTTCAAGCTCGGGATTGTCCCGCTTTTCAACTGCGGCATAAAACGCGTCGCAATCGATGTGGGCGATCTCGAGATCATCCAACTCGGGATGCGTTAGGATACGACGACGACCGCATGCGCCACACCGGCTTGAACCGGGTGACGGCCTCGCGCCGCAATCGCGGCAAAGCGGGTTTGTTTTCGTCTCTGTCACAGCATCCTCTGGGGATTGGCTGCGGAGATTATAACACGGTGTTCTCCCGCTCCCAAAGCCACGCGGCGCCACGGACGCCACTGGCATCGCCGAACTTTGGCGGTCGGATATCGACGTTCGGATCGCTGGTGAAGAGATGCGGTTTAATGAGCGGCGGTAAAGCGTCGTAGAGGTACGACATGTTCGACAGACCACCGCCTAAGACGACCACATCTGGATCAAACAGCGTCACGATCATGGAAAGACCGCGCGCAAGCCTGGAGGCATATGCTGTCAGGACATCCTCTGCGATTGGGTCTGTCGCGCGGTTGGTGATAATCTCGCGCGCGCTGAGTTTCGATCCGGAGCGCTGCGCATAGTCCTTTTCAAGCGCCGGACCTGAAACCCATTGTTCCATGCAGCTTCGGCGTCCACACCAGCATAAGGGGCCCGGAAATTCATCAGCCGTTGGCCAGGGTAGGGGAAGATGACCCCACTCACCGCCGGTGCTCATGGGGCCGTTGACAATACGACCGTGGTGCACAAGCCCGCCGCCGACCCCGGTCCCTATGATCACGCCGAAAACCGTATCTGCACCCGCCGCTGCACCGTCGACCCACTCTGAAAGCGCAAAACAATTCGCGTCATTTGCGACCCTCACTGGCCGATTGACCGCGATTTCTAGATCACGTCCAAGTGGTCGACCATTAATCCAGGTGGCGTTAGCGTTCTGGACGCATCCCGTTGACGGCGCGAGCGAACCGGGAATGCAAACGCCGACTTTTGGAGGTGTTGGCGAATGTTCTGTCGCTTCACGCACGAGACCAGCAATAGCCTGGATCGTTGCGTCGTAGTCATTTTTAGGCGTGTGCGTGCGGCCAGACCAAACGGACGCCCCTTGGGGGTCGAGTAAGATCGCTGCGACCTTCGTCCCACCGAGATCAATACCAATGCGATACGCGGAAACAGTCTGATCCATAAGATGCCGGCGGGGTTTTCATTGGACGCTGAAAAAATGTGTAGTGAAACTCGGCAAGCGCGTCCAGAACCGGTCAAACGAAATCTTGAAGGTCCGAAGACAGGGTGGCGCGTGCGGCAGCCACCGACGCCGGGTCGCATCCTGCATTCGCTGACAGTGTTAAGAGCGCGCTCTCGTCTTGCAGCACGTAATCCAGAACGCCGACCAGGAAGTTTGGCTCGGTTGCGGCTTCTCTGATGTCCTGCGATTCGAGGCCGCTTATCGCCATAAACCTCGATAATCGTTCGGGTTCGTCTGCGATAAATTGGAGGCACGTTATCGCCTATGCCTCGGCTTCGTCTCGGCTCAGTCGATGATTTGATGTCTTCATTGCGGAACAGATGTTTGCGAATCCGTAACGAAATCAGCCTAAAAAATATATGAAGCGTGCACCAGGTGGGTGACGCAATGCTGCCCGAAGTTGGGCTGGCATGGTGGTGTTTAGATGTCCAAATGCGTTCTCATCGTGGAAGACAACGAGCTGAATATGAAGCTCTTTCACGATCTGTTGGAAGCGAATGGCTATTCGACAGTCAGAACGCGTGACGGTCTCAAAGCGCTCGATTTAGCGCGCGAGCACAAACCTGACCTCATCTTGATGGACATCCAACTTCCTGAAGTCTCCGGCCTCGAGGTCACGAAGTGGCTAAAGGAAGACGATGAACTGAAGCAGATTCCGGTGATCGCGGTGACCGCGTTCGCCATGAAGGGTGACGAGGAGCGTATTCGGCAGGGTGGCTGCGAAGCGTATCTTTCAAAGCCCATCTCGATTTCGAAGTTCCTGGAGACGGTAAAATCGTTTCTCGAATGAGGATTGCAGCGTGCAACGCCTCAGCTTGTGACATGTACGGAGTGCGCAACCCATGACTGCCCGGGTTTTGGTCGTCGATGACATTCTCGCCAATGTGAAATTGCTGGAAGCCAGGCTTTCGGCGGAATATTTCGACGTGGTGACCGCCATGAGCGGACCGGAGGCTCTTGAGATCTGCGAGCGCGGGCGATGCGATCTTGTCCTGCTCGATATCATGATGCCAGGCATGGATGGGTTTGAAGTCTGCGAGCGGTTGAAGAAAAACCCGGTTACGCAGCATCTCCCCGTCATCATGATTACGGCGCTCGATCAGCCGTCGGATAAGGTGAGGGGGCTGGAAGCGGGTGCTGACGATTTCCTCACCAAGCCGGTTAGCGACGTCGCTCTGATCACGCGGGTCAAGTCTCTCGCGCGCCTGAAGACGCTCACGGATGAGTTACGGATGCGGGCTGAGACGTCCCACGGGATGGGTTTGACGGACGTGAAGTCGGCAGAACTCGTGAAGAAACCAACGCAAGGCAAAATTCTAATCATCGACGATCGAACTCGGTCTCACGAACGCATTCGTCGTGCCCTTTCGAAAAACCACATGATCGATATCGAAACCAACCCGAACGAGGGCGTGTTTCGGGCGGCTGAACAAGCCTACGATCTCTTTGTGGTGAGCCTCAATTTCGAGGATTATGACGGCCTTAGGCTGTGCTCACAGCTTCGGTCACTCGAGCGGATCAGGCATATTCCAATCCTCATTGTCGCGGAACCCGAAGATAATGCGCGTGTGCTACGCGGTCTCGATATCGGCGTGAACGATTACATCGTCCGGCCAATCGATCCGAACGAACTGAATGCACGCGTCGACACGCAGATTCGTCGGAAGCGGTATGCCCAGCATCTCCGCGAGAATGTGCAGCAAAGCCTGGAAATGGCCGTGATTGACGGCCTGACAGGCCTGCACAACCGCCGCTACATGGAAAACCATCTCTCCAATGCGGTAGATGAGACCTTGGCGCGTGGGCACAGTCTTGCACTCATGCTCGTCGATATTGATCACTTTAAATCGGTCAACGATACATACGGTCATGATGCAGGGGATGAAGTGCTGCGGGAGTTCGCAGCGCGCATTCGAAAGAACGTGCGAGGTGCAGACCTTGCTTGCCGCTTTGGCGGCGAAGAGTTTGTTGTCGTCATGCCGGAAACCGACCTTTACGTCGCGACCCAAGTGGCGGAACGCTTGAGGGAACGCGTAGCGGAACGTCCCTTCGGGATCGAAGATGGGGCGCGCCACATCGACGTCACCATAAGCATCGGCATCTCCATCTTGGCGGGCCCAGAGGAAAATGGTGATGTTCTGCTCAAAAAGGCTGACCTCGCGCTTTATCGCGCCAAGCGGACAGGACGTAACCGGGTTGTATCAGACGCTGCGTAATTCAACGTTGCGTTGAAGTAATTATAACTCGGGCGAGGAGTTCTGGTTAAGCTTTAACCTTACTGTTTGCGACCTTAACCAGTCTTCTTTACGTTAAGACGCAGTAAACGGGCGCCTACCACCCGTAATCATTGCATCGGACGTCGCACTCGATATCGTGCTGGCAACACCTGAGGCCAGGGTTGGGCAACGCGTATCTGTTGCCGAGTTGGTCTCATAGAAACCCCATGGAACGCTCAGGTCCGCCGCATCTCCTGGGTCCGTGGGGTAGGCCGGCCGGCGCGACATGAGTGGCCTCCTCGTAACGTCTGCGTCCGGTCGGCCACCCATTCTCTAGCAGCGATGTACACTGCGAATATCAGCTTCCATCGGTCAGTAATACGGTAGTGGACGGTGTTAATATAATATAACGCCTAATACTTGTTCGTTTTTTCATCCAGAAAAACATAGTCCGCTCAATGCTGGAAGCCGCTCCAGGATGTCGGAGGGGTTGTGTCGAGGCGAGTGTTCGCATCTCGCATCGCCAACCAAAAAAGGCACCGCGAAAACGGTGCCTTCAAAAAATCAAAGATGAGCAAAAAACTATTTGATTTTGCCCTCTTTGAATTCCACGTGCTTGCGCGCGACGGGATCGTATTTCCTAACGGTCATTTTCTCCGTCATGGTACGGGAGTTCTTCTTCGCTACGTAAAAATAACCCGTTCCCGCCGTGGAATTGAGCCGGATCTTTACGGTCGTTGGCTTAGCCATCGTAAAACCTCGTGTCGCTAACGCGTCGAACTGCGAGCGCGTCGTATGACCGACCATCCCTTGTGTGTCAAGGATTTGCGGTCTCTTCGCGAATTCTTCTCCATGTCATGAGCGCATAACCAAGAAAGAGCACGCTGACGACAGCGAGATAACCATTCCCACCGGCGACGTCTTTGGCGATGCCGCTCGCCATTGGCCCCAATAGCATTCCGGTCGCATACATAAAAATGAACGCGGCATTGGCGGATGCGAGCGCGTTACCTGTGAAGCGACTCCCGAGATGGGTAAGACCGACCGTGTAGAGCCCTGACGTTGTGCCGCCCCAGAAGATGAGGATCGCGACGATCAGCCAGTAGGCGTTTCCAGCTAGCATGAGGCCTAGTCCACCCGCAGTGCCACAGAGCGCAAGAAGGAGAAGGAGGATCCTGCGAGGCATGCGATCTGCGAGAAGGCCGATCGGAATTTGAAGGACGAAGCCGCCAAGGGCGAGGGCAGTCACGAGGTTAATTGACTGCGCTTCAGAAAAGCCAAGTCCGATCCCAAAGAGCGAAAGGAAAGTATAGCCCGACGATTCTGCTGCGCCGAAAACGAAGGCCGCTAGGATCGCGACCGGTGCTAAGCGAAACATCGGCCAAATCGAAAGATCGGTTTCCGCGTCGTCCATCTTCGGAGCATCGCGCCTTGCGTACAGCACAGGCAAAACTGCGACCGCAGTCAGGAGCGAGCCCAGGATAAACGGCGTTGCATCCGCGCTCCCGGCCACTGACAGGATCAGCGGTCCAAGGGCAAATCCGGCAGAAAGGACAGTCGCATAAAGCCCAAGCGTTAGCCCGCGTTTTTCGGGCGGAGCGAGCGCGTTGATCCAAAACTCCGACAACACGAAAAGCGCCGTGATCGCGCCGTGGAATGCAATCCTGAGAGGGAACCAGTAGGCGACGTTCTCCACGAAGAAAAAGGCGTAAAACGACACCGCCATCAGGATGATCATGGCAATGATGAATGGAACGAAGCCGACAATGCGGGCCACGCGTGGCGTCAGCGTTGTAACGGCCATCGCCGCAATTCCGGCCATCATTGTGTTGATGCCGATATAGGTATCGGAAGCCCCACGCGCCTCCAGAATGAGCGCGAGAAGCGGTAATGAGAGGCTGGTTGTCAGGCCGACGACACTGATCGTGGCGATCGCGGCAACAATGCCACGCAATTGCATCGTTAAGTCTCCGCCAGCCTCAAATCATCTCGCGAAAGAACGCGCCATGACGATAGAAGTAAAGCGGAATTGGTCTTAAATGATCAAACGGGTCGCCGGTTGAGAACCGTTCTGCGGTATCGTGAACGATCTGCCGCGTGATCTCCGCCGTGTTGATCGCCATGACACTGTCATGATCATGCCAGGAGAGGTCCTCTAACTCGCCATCGCCCGCATTGGCGAGGTCGTCCGGTAGTTCTGCGGTCGCCGCATCGGCGATGAAAAATCGCGTGTCGTAGCGGCGGGGCGGTCCAGGCGGCGTTATCGCGCGCGCTGCAAGGACAAGACCGGTTGGGTCTGTGATCGTTATCCCTGCTTCTTCTTTCGTTTCCCGAATTGCCGTGATCGGGAGAGCCCGCGCCCGTGCCTCCGAAGTGTGCCCCGTCATGCGGGTGAGGACGCGTTCAACCAGCGGTTTTGGGAGGGATTTGCAGGCAGGATGGAGTTTGTCTTCCGGGTCCGAGCGCCCTCCCGGGAAGACGTATCGCCCAGGCATGAAAACAAGGTCGGAGCGTCGGCGCCCGAGAAGAAACCGCGGCGAGCGTCCGGTCAAATCCACCAAGATGAGCGTCGCGGCATCGCGCGGCCGAATACCAGTGTTACCCATGCCGCCGGACGGTTTGCGCCGCGAAATGAGTTCCGCTTTGTCAGAAGCCGCCATCTTCAAAATGCATCACGGTGAAGTGGGCTGATCTGCATCGTCTGGATCACTGAAGCCGTGCATGCGCAGCGCCCATTGCAGGCCGATGAGCGCGCCCTTCACACGCGGCAGCAGGACGAGCGTGAGGAGCAGAGTGATCGGGATCCATATCGCGAACTGGACCCACATTGGCGGGAGCCAAACTTGCTCGACGACCAAGAGCCCTGGAACGACGATATGTCCGACAATCGTTATCGTGAAGTAAGGCGGCGCGTCATCGGCGCGATGATGATGCAGCTCCTCGCCACAGTGCGGGCACTCGTCATTCACCTTCAAATAGCCCTTGAATAAACGACCGACGCCGCATTGCGGGCACCGCCCAGCAAAGCCACGCTTTACCGAAAGCCACTTACTCCGCTTGTCCTCTGTCGGCTCTATCGGCGTGCCGTGTTGAATGACCGTCATATCTATCGACCGCGTCCTGAATATGCTTTGCGTGGCTTGTCCGGTCTTCTTCGGCCTTTGGCCACGGATTTCCCAAAGCCGCGCGGCTTCTTCGGGCGACCGAAGCGTGACGCACGGGGTTGTCCTAGCGATTTGCCATCGCTCACCATCGAAAACCGGAGAGCGCCCGCGAGCGGTGCGGCTTCTTCGAGTTTCACCTCAACCGTGTCGCCGAGCTGAAACGCTTCCGATGTGCGCTCACCGATGATCGCATGGCGCTCCTGGTCGACGTGGAAGTAGTCATAATCGAGCGAGCGAAGCGGGAGGAAGCCGTCCGCGCCGGTTTCCGTCAACTCAAGAAAGAGGCCGGCACGCGTGACGCCAGTTATGCGGGCGCGGAATTGTGTCCCGATTTTCTCGGACAGGTAACCAGTGATGAGCCGGTCAACGGTTTCGCGTTCGGCGGCCATCGCCCGCCGCTCTGTCCCGGAAATTTGGCTCGCGATCTCAGCGAGTTTTGGCAAGTCGGACGGATCAAGGCCGCCTTCGCCGAGCTTGTATGCGGAAACCAGTGCGCGGTGGACGATCAAGTCGGCGTAGCGCCGGATTGGTGAAGTGAAATGCGCGTAGCGTCGGAGATTGAGGCCGAAATGGCCATAATTCTCCGGCGAATACTCCGCCTGGCTCTGCGTGCGCAGAACCATTGTGTTGACCAATTCGCGGTTTGGCAATTCTTCAGCCTGGGCGAGCAGTCGGTTGAAGTGAAACGGTCGAACCTGCCCGGGTTTTGCGAGAGAGAGGCCGAGCGACGAGACCACCTCCGAAAGCGCGTTCATCTTCTCAACACCGGGCGCATCGTGCACGCGATAAACGAGCGGCGAGCGCCTGTCCTCAAGCGCTTCAGCGGCAGCAACGTTCGCCTGTATCATGAATTCTTCGATCAGCCGGTGGGCATCCAGACGGTCAGGAATCATAACGTGATCAACCGTGCCATCCGGCTTCAGCACCAGCTTGCGCTCTGGCAGATCAAGCGCCAGCGGTTCGCGATCGTCGCGGGCCTTCGCGAGAGTGCCGTAGGCGTCGAGGAGCGGTTTCAGCACCGTGTCAGCGATCGGTGAAACGCGCTCGTCAGGTTTGCCGTCAAACGCGGTCTGAGCCTCTTGGTAAGAGAGCCGCATGACCGATTTGATCATGCCGCGCAGGAACTTATGGCCCTTTTTTCTGCCTGACTTGTCGAACACCATGCGCACAACCAACGCTGCGCGATCCACGCCTTCTTTCAGCGAGCACAGGTCGTTTGAGATGCGCTCCGGCAGCATCGGAACAACGCGGTCGGGAAAATAGACCGAGTTGCCGCGCTCCACCGCCTCGCGGTCGAGCGCTGAACCCGGACGCACAAACCAAGAGACATCGGCGATCGCGACCCACACGATGAAGCCGTCTGGATTGTCAGGATCGGGCTCCGCATAGACCGCATCGTCATGGTCTTTTGCGTCGGCGGGATCGATCGTGACGAATGGTAGGTCGCGCAGATCCGTTCGGTTCGTCATGTCCGCTTCAGTGGAGGCTTTGGCGGCTTCCAAGACCTTGGACGGGAAGACATGGGGGATTCGATGGTTATGGATCGCGATCAGGCTGACCGTTTTTTCAGAGCGGACATTCGCGAGCTGCTCCACGACCTTGGCGCGCGGCAAACCAAGGGCTCGGGACCGCATGGGTTCGATTTCGACGAGGTCCCCCTCGGTCGCATCGTTCAAGTCTTCGCTCGCAACGGCAAAATCGCTTCGGGCTTTTTTGTCGATGGGTGAGACACGCCAATTGCCGCGCTCGGTCTTGCGTAAGACCCCGAGCGCGCGCGCCCTCTGTGAGCCGAGGACCTTGATAGGCCTCGCCTCATAACCCAGCGCATCATCGCGTCTTGCAATTCGCGCGAGAACGCGGTCGCCGATACCGGGCTGCCGATTGTCTTTGCCAGGCTTTTTGACCGGAAGCACAGTGATCTGCGGCGGAGGCCCTTGCTCTTCCTCGTCCCAGTCGGTCGGCTCGCCGACCAGTTCTCCATCATCGTCGCGACCGCGCACGAAGAGAAGCATCACAGGCGGCAGTTCACCGGCCTTATCGAGCCGTTTCCCGCGCTTTGTGACCAGCCCGCGCTCCGCCATATCGCGCAAAAGCCCTTTCAATGCGACGCGTTGAGCAGCAGGCACTTTGAACGCTCGCGCAATCTCGCGCTTTCCCGATTTTCCCGGGTTTTGCGCTATAAATTCGAGGATGTCGTCGGCCGACGGAAGGCTCGATTGTCTCGGTGTTGCGCGGTGCTTCGCCAAGAGCTAACCGGCCTTTTCAGGCGTTTTTTTCTTGGCAGGCGCTTTTTTCTTGGTGGGTTTCTTTTTGGAGCCCGCTTTCGCGGCGATCAGCTCGAGCGCCTTTTCCATTGTAACGGTGTCTGGCGTCACATCCTTGGGTAGCGTCGCGTTGATTTTGCCGTGTTTGACATAGGGTCCGTAGCGACCTTCCATCACCTGCACTGGCCCGCCATCTGGGTGATCGCCCAACTCTTTCAAGGCTTTTGCCCCGGGGCGTCGACCGCCGCTCGCCTGCTTTTCCGCAATCAGCGTCACGGCTCGGTTCAGGCCGATCGTGAAGACGTCTTCGGCGTTCTCCAGGTTTGCATACGTTCTCTGGTGCTGAATGTAGGGACCATAGCGCCCAAAATTCGCCAGGATCGGTTCTTGCGTTTCCGGGTGTTGGCCGACTTCGCGGGGGAGGGACAAGAGCTTGAGCGCCAGCGCCAGGTCCACGTCGCTCGGCTGCGTACCTTTTGGAAGCCCGGATCGTTTTGGTTTGTCATCTCCTTCGGCAGCACGTTGGACATACGGTCCAAACCGACCCGACTTAAGCTCGATCGCAAGGCCGGTGTCTGGGTCTTCGCCGAGTAGTCGCTCATCCGACTGACCAGCGTTAGGATCGTCTTCGCCCGCTCGCGAGAGTTGGCGCGTAAAGTTGCACTCAGGGTAGTTTGAGCAGCCCACGAATGCGCCATAGCGACCAAGTTTCAACGAAAGTTGCCCGGCGCCGCATTTCGGGCAGACGCGGGGATCGCCGCCATCTTCGGTCTTTGGAAAGACGTGGTCGCTCAGGATCTCATTCAGTGCATCGAGTACTTCGGAGACGCGAAGGTCTTTGATTTCGCCAACGGAGCCGGAGAAATCCTGCCAGAACTGGCGGAGCACGGCTTTCCAATCGAGCGTGCCGTCTGAAATCTGGTCCAGCTGCTCTTCAAGCGAGGCTGTGAAATCATATCCGACATAGCGGGTGAAGAAGCTCTCAAGGAACGCGATGACGAGACGGCCCTTATCCTGTGCAATCAGGCGCCGTTTATCGATCTCGACATAGTCGCGATCCTGAAGTGTTTGGATCGTCGCGGCATAAGTGGATGGGCGCCCGATGCCCAACTCTTCCATCTTTTTGACGAGTGTCGCTTCGGTGTAGCGTGGCGGCGGCTCGGTGAAGTGCTGGTTTGCTTCGATCTTCTCGCGCGTGGGCTTTTCGCCGACCGCGATCGTCGGAAGGCGGCGACCATCTTCATCATCATCATCGTCGCGACCTTCCTGATAGAGCGTCAGGAAGCCATCGAACAGAATGACGGTGCCGGTTGCCCGCAACATTGCTTTCTTCGAGCCATCGCTGGCTTCGATGTCGACCGTCGTGCGTTCGACTGAGGCCGACTCCATCTGGCTTGCGATCGTCCGTTTCCAGATCAGTTCGTAGAGTCGATACTGGTCCTGCTCGAGATGCGCTTTCGCGTCCTTGGGCCGGATCGACATGTTGGTCGGGCGCACCGCTTCATGCGCTTCCTGGGCGTTCTTTGCCTTCACCTTATAAACGCGCGGTGAGGACGGCACGTACTGGTCGCCAAACTCTTTCCCGATCAGCTTGCGGGCGTCAGTGATGGCTTCCGGCGCAATCTCTACGCCGTCCGTCCGCATATAAGTAATGAGCCCGACAGTCTCACCGCCGAGCGAAACGCCTTCATAAAGACGCTGCGCGACCTGCATGGTCCGCGAGGCGGAGAAGCCCAGTTTTCGAGAGGCCTCTTGCTGGAGTGTTGAGGTGGAGAAGGGTGGACGAGGATTTCGTTTCTGCGGTTTCGCTTCGACCGACGCGACCGAGAAGGATGCGCGCTCCAACATTTGCTTGATGGCGGTTGCTTCGGTTTCCGATCCGATATCGAGGCGGGTGATCTTTCGGCCGTCATACGCGGAGAGGCGGGCTTCGAAGCTTTGACCATTCGCCGCCAGCATGTGGGCAACGATCGACCAATATTCCTGGCTAACGAATTTCTCGATCTCGACCTCGCGGTCGCAGACGAGCCTGAGAGCAACAGATTGCACGCGTCCCGCCGAACGAGCGCCGGGGAGCTTCCGCCAAAGGACGGGAGAAAGAGTGAAACCAACGAGATAGTCGAGGGCGCGGCGGGCAAGATACGCGTCAACCAGGGGCGCATCGATATCGCGTGGGTTCGACATCGCGTCGGTGACGGCCTTCTTCGTGATCGCATTGAAGACGACCCGCTGGACCGGCTTGTCTTTGACGACCTTCTTCTTTTTCAGAAGCTCAAGCACATGCCAGGAAATCGCTTCGCCTTCGCGATCTGGGTCGGTGGCAAGAATGATGCGGTCCGCATCTCGAACGGCGTTCGCGATCTCGGTGACTCGCTTCTTTGACTTCGTGTCGACATCCCAAATCATGTCGAAATCCTGGTCCGGCATGACCGAGCCATCCTTGGGCGGCAGATCACGGACATGGCCGTATGACGCCAGAACCGTGTAATCCGGCCCAAGATATTTATTGATGGTCTTTGCCTTTGCCGGCGATTCCACGATTACAACGCTGGAACTCACGCGATCACCCATACGTAAAGTGCTGGTTTCGTCGCCGCCTGCAAAGCGGTGCGGCGGAAGATGGTGAAAGGCCTTCGGTCTGTCAATTGCGACCGGTGCTTCGCGGTAAAAATAGGTAACTCAAAATGCAACTTATAAGTGTGTTGTGCAAGTATAGCAACTTATAGTATTTATCCATGATGTCGTTCAACCTTACGGTGAAGCCGTGACGCGTCAGACGAAAATTGTTAGTTCAAAAGACGTCATTCCGGTCGAGATCGAGAATGCAGACACTGCAGAATACATCGTTGCAATGTCGGAACCACTTCGAAAACTGGCGCTGGAAGCTGACCTGACTGTGGTTGCTTATCTCCTCTCCATGGTGATTGAGGAAGCTCGGGCGAACACGATACCAAAGCCGCAGGCACCAGTCGGTTAATCATCAGACCGTCAAATATTGTTCGGCACAGCTTTTTCAAATGAGCCATCGCTGTGGACGATAATGCCGCCCGTGAGCTCCAGGTCGATCAGGGCTGCATTGATAACGTGCTGTGACAATCCGGATTCTCGAACGAGAGCATCCGAGGTGACTGCGTTTGCGCCGAGCAGGGAGAGAATCTCCTCGGTCACACTCGGTTCGACCTCGTAAATGACCGGCGCATCTGCGTCGCTTTCCGAAAAAAGCATCGGTTCCGTTTGGCTTTCGTCCTGGTTTTTGATCGCGGATATTACGTCTTCCGCGGTTTCGATGAGGGGCATGCCGCGTTTGATGAGCCCATTAGGACCCGCGGATCGCGGGTCCATGGGCGTGCCCGGTACGGCTCCGACTGGCCGTTGATAGTCCTTTGCCCGGCGCGCAGTAATGAGTGATCCGGATTTGCGGGCGGCCTCGATAACGATCGTGATTTGGGCCGACGCGGCAATGATTCGGTTTCGCGCAGGAAAATCCGTGGCCCGCGGCGGTGCGTCGGGCGGGCGTTCACTCACAAAGAGCCCGGTCTCGCATAGGGGCGCGATTAAATCCGCGTTGGACTCTGGGGTGATTCTACCGAGGCCGCCTGCAATAGCTGCGATCGTTCCAGTCTGAAGGGAGCCTTCATGCGCAGCACGATCAATGCCGGCCGCAAAGCCTGATATGATTGCATAGCCAGCGCCGCCGAGGTCTTTTGCCAATGTTCGAGCCATCTGCCGACTATGGGCAGATGCTTGACGCGATCCGACAATGGCTATTGTTGGCTTGGTTGTGACGTCCCGCGCCCCACGCGTCCATAGCATGGGTGGGGCGTCGGCGACTTTCCTCAGAAGCGGCGGAAAGCCGGTTTCTGTTGGCGAAACAAGAGTGCAGCTTAATGCCGAACCACGCTCCAGTTCGGCCACGATGACCGCCGCATCGGGAATCTGAATGGATTTGCGATTTTGGTGCTTCTTGATGAGGTCCGCGACACCCTCTAGTGCCGCTGCGGCGCCGCCATACCGGTTGAGAAGCCTTCGAAAGAGGACGGGACCGATGCCCTTTGCCCGCATGAGCGTCAGCCAGGCAAGCTTTTGCTCATCGGTAAGGTGGTTCTGGCTCACCCCTTCTGGCCGATCTTGCTTTCTTCACCCCGCAGAAGCCGCTTGATGTTTTCGCGGTGCGCATACCAGAGCAGCAAAGAGAGGAGAACAAAGAGTTCGGCGAGCTGCCAGCGATCTGTCAGCGCGAGCGCGATCGGCGCAAGGAAAGAGGCGGTGAGGGCTGACAGCGATGAATACCGAAAGATCAGAGCCATCAACAGCCAGACCGCCATGAAGCCAAGGCCGATGGGCCACGCCGCGCCGAGGAGCACCCCGATATAGGTTGCGACGCCCTTACCGCCTTTGAATTTGAGCCACACCGGAAAAAGATGGCCGAGAAAGGCACCGAGCCCGGCGACCACTGCTGTGTCGGGGCCAAATCGCGCTGCCACGAGATATGCAATTGTGCCTTTAAGCCCGTCGCCGAGAAGCGTGAGTGCCGCCAGTTCTTTGCGGCCAGTGCGAAGAACGTTGGTCGTTCCGATATTCCCAGAGCCAATCTCGCGGACATCTCCAGCACCCCCCAAACGTGTGATGATCAGGCCGAACGGGATTGAGCCGAGCAGATAACCAAAGAGCAGGGCAGCCGCCAGATAGGGGAGCGCGATGGACAAGGATTTGGGATCGGGCATCAATATCGCTCCGGACAATGACCTTTTAGGATTTTACGCCGCTGCGGCGTCAAACACCACATGGCCATCCACCAGCGTCATGTGAACCCGGCCTTTGAAGTCAGCCTCGTCAAACGGGGTGTTTTTCGCGCGCGATTTCAACATGTCACGCTCAAGTGTCCAGGTCTCATTCGGGTCGAAGAGACAGAGGTCAGCTGGAGCGCCCTTCTTCAGCCGACCGCTCTCAAATCCAAACATTGATGCAGGATTGGCGGTGAGCGGCTTCAAAAGGGCGGCCAGGCCCATGTGCCCGGCGTGATAGAGCCGGAGGAGGGCAGGGAGCATGGTTTCAACACCAACTGCGCCATAGTTTGCCTCTTCGAATGGCCGCCTCTTGTCTTCGACGTCCTGGGGATCGTGGCTCGAAACAATCAGATCGATCAGACCGTCCCGCACGGCATCAATGGTGGCGAGCCGCTCGTCTTCGGTCCGAAGAGGCGGCGATAGTTTACAGAACGTCCGGTATTGCCCCACATCCGCTTCGTTCAGGGTAAGGTGGTTTACGCTGACGCCACAAGTTACGGAAATTCCATCGTTTTTTGCTTGGGCGACCCGTTCGATCGATCCCCGACAGGAGATCATTGCGGCGTGGTACCGCCCGCCGGTCAGGTTTGTTAGTGAAAGGTCACGGTCGAGTTGGATGGTCTCTGCTTCCATGGGGATGCCACGCAGACCCAAGCGCGATGCGAATTCGCCCTCATTCATAACGCCTTGTCCCGCGAGCGACGGCTCCTGGACGTGGTTCATAATCAGGCCACCGAAATCGCGCGCATAAGTCATGACGCGGCGGAAAAAGAGGGCGTCTGAGACTGTCTTTCGACCGTCTGTGAAGGCAACGGCTCCGGCGTCAGCCAGCAGCCTGAGTTCTGTCATCTCGGTGCCTGAGAGACCCTTGGAGAGCGCCGCGGTCGTTGCGACTTTCACCTTCGAAGTCGCCTGCGCGCGCCTGAGGAGAAAGTCAACGAGCGCGATGTCGTCGATGACCGGATCGGTATCTGGCATCAAAATCATTGTTGTGACGCCGCCCGCTGCCGCCGCATTTCCGGCGGTTGCGAGCGTTTCGCGATGCTCGGCACCCGGTTCGCCCGTGAAAACACGCGCATCTATCAATCCGGGCGACAGGCAGCGCCCTGCCGCTTCGATGACTTTAGCGCTTCCGACCGTGTCGGCGGTGACGTTTTTCCCGACCGCCGCGATAACACCATCCTCGACGAGCAGGCCGCCAATGGTCTCAGTGCCCGCATCGGGGTCAATGAGCGTCGCGTTGACAAAAACTGTGCGAGGCGCCGAGGTCATCGGGGTGCCCCGTTTGGTAGATGCCCAGCAAGCGCTTCGAGAACCGCCATGCGAACGGCAACACCCATCTCGACCTGTTCACGAATGACGCTTTGGTCGGATTCGGTCACGCCCGAGCCAATCTCAACCCCACGATTCATAGGTCCTGGATGCATTAAAAGCGCGTCCGGCTTTGCAATCGCCAACATTTCCCTATCGATGCCGTAGCTTCGGAAATACTCACGCGGGGAGGGTACAAACGCGTGGTCCATGCGTTCGCGCTGAAGGCGAAGCGCCATCACCACATCAGCATCTTTGAGGCCGGTTTTCATCTCGGTGAAGACATCGACACCAAAATTCTCAATGCCCGCTGGTAGCAAAGTAGACGGCGCGATGATCCTTACTTTTGCGCCGAGAGCGGTCAGCGAGAGGATGTTCGAACGAGCGACACGGGAGTGGAGAATGTCCCCGCAAATTGCGACGGTGAGGCCCTCGATCTGACCCTTGTTGCGGCGGATCGTGAGCGCATCCAAGAGCGCTTGGGTTGGGTGCTCATGCGCGCCGTCACCGGCGTTGATGACTGAGCAATCGACCTTGTTCGCGAGGAGCCGAACTGCGCCTGCATGATGGTGCCGGACGACAATAATGTCCGGGCGCATCGCGTTCAAAGTGATCGCTGTGTCGAGAAGCGTTTCGCCCTTTTTCACCGACGATGACGCCACCGACATGTTCATGACGTCAGCGCCCAGCCGTTTCCCAGCCAGCTCGAATGAGGCCTGCGTGCGGGTTGAAGCCTCAAAGAACAGATTGATTTGTGTTCTTCCGCGCAGAACGCTCGACTTTTTCTCGACTTGCCGTGAGAGCTGAACCGCTGCTTCGGCTTTATCGAGAAGAAATGAAATGTCTGATGGAGAAAGGCCGTCGATCCCGAGCAGATGCCGGTGTGGGAACCCGAGGAGCGAGGCGGTTTCAGTGTTCATTAAAGCCACCTGGCTAAGGCGCTTTTCGTCAGCCCGCAAGACCGTCAGAAGAATTAAACCGGGTTATCAAGTCAAAAGCGCGTAGGCCGCTGGCATCGTGACAATCGCGGCAAAGGTCTGGAGCGTTAGAATTTCAGCCATCAGTTCCGCATCGCCCCCCATCTGCCGTGCAAGCAGGTATGAGCCAGAGGCGGATGGTATGGCGGTCGCGATGATCGCGATTTGAAGTGCCGCGCCAGTCACCGAGAACAGGACGCAAAAGCCCGCGGCGATGCAGGGCATAAGGAGAAGGCGAAGAGTTGTCGCCGTCAATGCGGGCATCGTTGGCTTGAAAAGCCGCTTGAGCTGCAAGCCCGATCCGACAGCGATCAGACCGCCGACAAGAGCGCCGCTCCCGGCGACATCCAACGCTTCGGCAACCGGCTTGGGGATCGGGACGGCGAGCAAAGACAGAACCACCGCAAGACCAGTCGACCAGATAAATGGATTTGTTATCAGCGTTTTAGTGAACTCTTTTGCAGTGATCGCGCGTCCGCTTGCGTGACGCACCAGCACTGAGACGCAGAGCAAATTGACCGTTGGGTTAAAGGCGAGAATCGCGATTGCGATGAGCGCTACGCCATCAGCGCCCAGAAGTTGGTCCGCCAACGCGATGCCGATAAAGGTATTCCAGCGGATCGCGCCTTGAAAAACGGACGTATATGCGGGCCCATCAACATCGAGCATTTTTTGCAAGAGCGGGCGCAACACGGTGACGACCGCACCCATTGCAAGGATCGAACAGAAGAGCGCGACGCCGAGACTGAACACCGGCAAGTCTCGCACGTCGATCATCAGGATGGTGTGGAGTACGATCGCCGGGAAAAAGACGTGGTAGCAGACCTTTTCAAAGCCTCGCCATTGCTCTTCGGTCAGGAAATCGATCCGACGGAGTACATTTCCAAGTGCGATGAGAATGAGCACAGGGAGAAGGCTCTGAAAGGCAGCGATCATAGGTGTTTGATCCGGTCGAGCACGCCCTGAAGGATGTAAGCCGCCGCAGCTGCATCAATCCGTGCTGCCCGCTTCTTGCGCGAGATATCGGCGTCGATCATGGCGCGCTCAGCGGCGACAGTGGAAAGGCGTTCGTCCCAAAACACGATCGGTAGAGCGAAAAACCCTGCGAGGTTCCGCGCAAACTGGCGAGTTGATTGCGCCCGTGGCCCCTCTGTGCCGTCCATATTGAGTGGCAGACCAAGCACAAGCCCGCACGCGCCTTGTTCCTCGCAGAATTCTTGTAACTCAGCCGCGTCCTGGCTGAACTTCCGACGCTTGATGACGCGGCTGGCTGTCGCGATCCGCCATTCGACGTCGGATAGCGCAACACCGATCGTCTTTGTCCCCAGATCGAGCCCCACGAGCGGGCGCCCCCTTCCAACCACAGCGACGAAGGCGGTGAGGTCGTCAAAGACCGTTTCTGGCATGGGTTTCGGCATGGAAAACCGGAGAGTGGGAAGGGTTTGCGGTCGCTTGAAGGTTGTGACAACCATTCGGAATACTTGTCAACGAAGCGGCTTGCGCTCGAACGGGGAGGACCCTCATGATACTCACATGGCTTGGGCATGCGGCCTATCGGCTTGAAGTCGGCGCCGCCGTAATCCTGATCGATCCCTTCCTCACCGGGAATTCAAGTTTCGAGGGCGATGTAGATGCGGTGAGCGAGGGCTGCACGCACGTCGTGCTCAGCCATGGGCACATGGACCATGTCGGCGACACGGAAGCGATCTGCAAGAAAACCGGCGCGCAACTCGTCTCGAATTACGAGATCTATGAGTGGATGAGCGCGAAAGGGATTGAAAACGTCAATCCTGGCAATCCCGGCGGTACGCTTAACTGCGGAGACTTCAGTGTTACGCTCACGCACGCCAACCATTCATCTGCGGTGATTGAAAATGGCGTCCCGATCTATCTCGGCGCCGCTTGCGGTCTGGTGTTTGAGGGAGATTTCCCGACGCTCTATCACATGGGCGATACGAACATGTACTCAGATATGGCTCTTATCCATGAATTTCATCAGCCTAAGATCGGCATTGTCCCGGTCGGCGACCGCTTCACCATGGGTGGTCGACAGGCCGCGATTGCGTGTCAGCGCTACTTCGATTTCGAGACGATCATTCCATGCCACTACGGCACGTTCCCGGTTATTGATCAGACACCGGATAAATTCATTGATGCGCTCGGTGATGATGCGTCGAAGGTTACGGTCATGGAGGTTGGAACAGCGCTTACATTGTAGGCGCGGTTTTCCGATCCAGCGGACTTCAAAGACTGGACAATTCGCGGCCCGACCGCATAGAAGATGCCTCCGCAAAGCATTGCTTTGTAAAGCTATAGACCCGAAATGAGGCCATCGATGAGCGTCACGACCGAGACCGTACGGCGGGTTGCCCGTCTCGCACGTATCAAGATCACGGATGAGGAAGCGGAGCGCATGACAGGTGAGCTGTCTTCCATCCTCAACTGGGTTGAGCAGCTCTCATCGGTGAACGTTGCTGACGTGGAGCCCATGACGGCGGTTATCGACATGCCGATGCGCAAGCGTGACGATGCAATTACCGATGGCGAAATGGCCGATAAAGTCGTTGCAAATGCGCCTGCCGAAGACGATCACTTTTTCATGGTGCCGAAGGTGGTGGAGTAGCGCTTGGACGTTACGATCGCGGAAGAAACACCGATGCAGGACGACGTTCGAACGATGGTGAAGGCTCTCAATGCCTATCTTGCGCCACTGTCGCCGCCAGAGTTTCAATTCCAGCTGACTGTCGAACAGATGGCTGGGTCGGGTAACTCGACGTTTGTTGCGCGCGACGCGGACGGCGCCGCTGTCGGGATGGGCTCACTTTACCGTCACGACGAAGAGTTTGGCGAGGTAAAGCGCATGTTTACCGATGAACGCGCGCGCGGGCAGGGCGTAGGCGCATCCATCCTGCGTGCGATTGAAGACAGAGCGACGGGAACGGGCATCCAAAAACTCGCGCTCGAAACAGGCGCGACCTCAGGTTTTGAAGGCGCCTGGGCTCTTTACGAAAAGGCGGGGTACCAGCCCTGCCAGGCATTTGCCGATTACCCAGATTCAGGCTTCAGCCGCTTTTATGAAAAGACACTGACCGTATGACTGACCTCACGACACTTTCGCTCCGCGACGCCCGGCGTGGCCTTGATGCCAAGGATTTCTCAGCGGTTGAACTGACCGAAGCGTACTTGTCGGCGATTGAGGCTGGGAACGAGACGCTAAACGCATACATCCTCGTCACAGAAGATAATGCGAGGCATTGGGCAAAGGTGTCTGATGAGAAGCTCGCAAAAGGTGAGGGCGGACCGCTTGAGGGGATCCCGGTCGGGATCAAAGACCTCTTCGCGACCGAGGGTTACCATACCCAGGCATGCAGCCACATTCTCGATGGCTTCAAGCCGAATTACGAATCCACAGTGACCGACAATCTGTGGCGCGATGGTGCAGTCATGCTGGGCAAACTCAACATGGATGAGTTTGCAATGGGCTCGTCTAACGAGACCTCATACTACGGGAATGTCACTAACCCGTGGCGACGTGAGGGCGATGACACGGCTCTCGTTCCTGGCGGATCATCGGGTGGTTCGGCGTCTGCGGTGGCAGCTGGGCTCTGTGCGGCGGCGACCGCAACCGATACTGGCGGTTCGATCCGGCAGCCCGCAGCGTTTACCGGGACGGTGGGCATCAAACCGACCTATGGGCGCTGTTCCCGCTGGGGTGTGGTCGCATTTGCATCCTCGCTCGATCAGGCGGGACCGATTGGCCGGACAGTCGAGGATTGCGCCATCCTTTTGCGTTCAATGGCGTCCATTGACCCGAAAGACACAACCAGCGCTGACGTGCCCGTGCCGGACTACGCCGCTCATTTGGATGCAGGCGTCAAAGGCAAGAAGATCGGAATTCCGACCGAGTATCGCGTCGATGGGATGCCGCCTGAGATCGAAGCACTGTGGCAGCAAGGTATTGAGTGGATGCGCGATGCAGGAGCCGAGATCGTTGACATCTCATTGCCTCACACGCGGTTTGCGCTTCCAGCCTACTACATTGTCGCGCCCGCGGAGGCGTCATCCAACCTCGCACGATATGATGGCGTCCGATATGGCCTTCGCGTGCCGGGCGATGACATTGTCGATATGTATGAAAAGACCCGCGCGGCAGGTTTCGGCGACGAGGTGAAACGGCGTGTTTTGATCGGAACGTATGTGCTCTCAGCGGGTTACTACGACGCTTACTACCTTCAGGCGCAGAAGGTTCGCACGCTCATCAAGCGAGACTTCGAAACCGCGTTCAACGACGGCATTGACGCGATCCTGACGCCGACTTCACCGAACGCGGCCTTCGCGCCGGGCGAAATTACTGACCCGGTGGCGATGTACCTGAACGACATCTTTACGGTGACGGTGAACATGGCTGGTCTGCCCGGGATTTCTGTTCCGGCGGGCCTCAGCTCAGAAGGCCTGCCACTCGGACTGCAACTGATCGGCCGCCCATTTGAAGAAGAAACACTTTTCCAGACCGGTCGCGTGATCGAAAAGGCGGCAGGGCATTTCACGCCGCAAAAATGGTGGGCGAAGGGATGACCCGCATCATTGGCGGTGCATGCTTGAATGCCACCGGCTGGATCTTCCTCGTTGCGGGTGTCCTCTACCTGGCGGCTGTTATCGTCATGCCGCTCCACGGCATGGAGCGCACGATTGAGCCGGTCATCGGTGGTGCGCTTGGGATCGCGGGCGGCATGGTCATGCTCATGATCGCGCGCCGCATTTCCGCTGTCGGAGCGACAGAGTGAGCACGCCGCCACTCACAGGCGGCTGCCATTGCGGTCGGGTGACGTTCACATACGCCGGTCCCGTGAACATGCAATACATCTGCCACTGTTCCGATTGTCGCCGGATCAACGGAACGGCCTGGCATGCTGGCCTCCTCATCGAGAGCGCGCAATTCGAGTATAATGGCGAAGTCGCCGAGTACACTGTGACCGCCGATAGTGGTCGGCCTCTCACGCGGTCGTTTTGCCCGGTGTGTGGCAGCCAACTTTGGTCGACAACCAGTCGCGGCGCCGAATTTCTGTCGCTCAAGGCTGGCGTTCTTGACGACCAATCAGTCTTCTCGCCTGGCACTGAAATCTGGGCCGATAGCAAAGCGCCCTGGGCGTTCCCGACAGATATCGAGCAATCCTACCCTCAAGGCACGAATTCCGGCGCCGCCAAAGGACACGCATCATGACGGCACATGTTCAAAACATCGATCAAGCCAAGCTGATCACGGGCGCAACGGGTGACTGGGAGGTCATCATCGGGCTCGAAGTGCATGCGCAGGTTCTCTCGCAATCGAAGCTGTTTTCTGGCGCCTCGACCGCGTTTGGTGGGCAACCGAACGATCATGTGAGCCTCGTTGATGCTGCAATGCCGGGCATGCTTCCGGTGATCAACATGGAGTGCATCGCCCAGGCGATCCGCACGGGGCTGGGGCTGAAGGCGCAGATCAACTTGAAGTCCGTGTTCGACCGGAAGAACTATTTCTATCCTGACCTGCCGCAGGGCTATCAGATTTCACAGTTTCAGCAGCCGATCGTGGGTGAGGGGACCGTGCTCGTCGACATCGGTGACGAAACGATCGTGGTCGGCATCGAGCGCCTTCACTTGGAACAAGATGCGGGCAAATCGATCCACGATCTGCATCCGGCGATGAGTTATGTCGATCTCAATCGGTCCGGCGTGGCGCTGATGGAAATCGTCACGAAGCCCGATATGCGCTCGTCAGACGAGGCGAAGGCGTTCGTCACGAAGCTTCGCACGATCCTGCGCTATCTCGGCACCTGCGACGGCAATATGGAGCAAGGCTCCATGCGGGCGGATGTGAACGTGTCAGTGCGCAAGCCTGGAACTCCTTTTGGTACCCGCTGCGAGATCAAGAACGTGAACTCGATCCGGTTCATCGGTCAGGCCATTGAATACGAAGCGCGCCGCCAGATCGACATTCTCGAAGAGGGCGGCGAGATCGATCAGGAGACGCGTCTCTTCGATCCAAAAGAGGGGGTCACGCGGTCGATGCGTTCAAAGGAAGAGGCGCACGATTATCGCTATTTCCCGGACCCTGACCTCCTGCCGTTGTCGCTGGAGCCAGCATTTGTCGAGGGTCTCGAAAAGGACCTGCCAGAACTGCCTGACGAGAAAAAGCAGCGCCTCGTCAACGATTTCGGCTTGAAGGGCTATGATGCCGGTATTCTGGTCTCTGACAAACCGATTGCTGACTATTTTGAAGCCGTTGCTGGTGGGCGGGATGCAAAACTCACGGCGAACTGGGTGATCAACGAACTTCTGGGCGCGCTCAACAAAGCCGGGAAGGGCATCGAAGAGAGCCCGATTTCGGCTGATCAACTCGGCGCAATCGTCGAGATGATTTCGGACGGCACGATTTCCGGAAAGATCGCAAAAGACGTCTTCGAAATCGTTTGGTCAGAGGGCGGCGACCCAAAGCAAATTGTCGAAGATCGTGGAATGAAACAGGTCACGGACCTGGGTGCGATTGAGGCTGAGGTGGATGCCATCATCGCTGCAAATCCGGACAAGGTGGAGCAGGCTAAGGGCAAGCCTGGGCTCCTCGGCTGGTTCGTCGGTCAGGTTATGAAGGCAACAGGCGGCAAGGCGAACCCGCAGGCCGTCAACAAAATGCTGCGCGAAAAGATCGGGATCGAGTGAGCCTCACCGTACGCATTGCGCGCGAGGTTGAGCTTCCTAAGCTGAAAGAGCTTCTCGATAGAAGTTGGCGGGAAACCTATTCGCCTATCGTCGGTGCCGATTCCGTGGAGGCCGCTCTGGAAGATCGGTATTCGGTCGAAAAGCTGTCATTAGATCTGAACAAAGACCCGGAAGTTTCTCTCATTGCTGAGAAAGATGGCGATTTAATCGGGCACGTTTTTGCAATCCACCGTCACGATGAGCTCTATGTCGATCGGCTTCACGTCATCGCCAAGGCTCGACGTTCAGGCGCTGCCCGAGCGCTCATGGACAAGGTTGCGGAAATCGCGAAAAGCCGATCTGTGTCGAAAATCCGCCTCGAGGTTATGCAAGCAAACGAAGGTGCGGTTCGCTTCTACGAAGCACTTGGCTACACCGCAACGGAGCGCCGTGAGGCATGCGGCGCGACCCTGCCGTCTCCGTCATTGATGATGGAATTGGCGGTATAGACCTTTGCGTATTCGGCGCGCGGAACGTCATGATCTGGTCGCTATTCGAATGTGTGCTGAGGCGGCGTATGAGCGCTATGTCGCCGCTATCGGGCGCAGGCCCGCACCCATGGTCGCTGACTTTGCAGGGCAGATTGATCGCGGCATTGTTTCAGTTGTCATCGACGAAACAGCGGTGATTGTCGGTTTCATCGTGTTTTACCCGCAAGGCGATCACATGTTTCTGGAGAATGTCGCGATACGGCCGGAGAGCGCGGGGCGGGGGATAGGGCGCGCTCTCATTCAATATTGTGAGGCCGAGGCATGCCGTCTCGGGCTTTCCAAAGTGCGCCTCTACACCAACGAGAAGATGGTCGAGAATCTCTCACTCTACCCACGGCTCGGATATGCGGAGATTGAACGCCGCACCGAAGAGGGTTTTCGCAGGGTCTACTTTGAAAAGGCCCTTTAGACCGTCCCGCCGAGCGAGCCTTCCAGTTCCACCATCTCCTGACCACCAGCCATCATGTCTTGCAATTCTTCCGGCGTGATCTGACCGCGCTGAGCCGTACCCAGCGTGCGCCCACGATTCAGAACTGTGAAACGGTCGCCCACTGCTAACGCGTGCCTCACATTGTGGGTGATGAAGACGACAGCGATGTCCTGTTTGCGCACCTTGTCGATGGTTGCAAGAACGTTGGCGGTCTGCCTCACACCGAGCGCAGATGTCGGTTCGTCGAGGATCAAGACCTTCGCGCCGAAGTGGACTGCCCGCGAAATGGCCACTGTCTGGCGTTCACCGCCCGAAAGTGTGCCCACGGCCTGGTCCGGTCCGCGCAAATTGATCCCCATTTTGCGCATCTGCTCCATGGTGATCCGGTCTGCCTGGTCCTTATCGAAGAATGGAATGCCAAACCGCTTCTTTGTGGGTTCGTTCCCCATGAAGAAATTTCGGCTGACGCTCATCAGCGGGATCATCGCAAGATGTTGGTGCACCGTTGCAATTCCCGCATCCATTGCGTCGCGCGGCGTTTCGAAGTTGAGCGGCTTTCCTTCAAACAGGATTTCGCCCTTCGTCGGTTTATGAACCCCCGACATCGTCTTGATAAATGTGGATTTTCCTGCGCCATTATCGCCCAAAAGGCAATGGCATTCGCCGGGGTAGACATCGACGGAAACCCCGGCCAGCGCGATCACTGAGCCGAAGTGTTTCTCGATATTCCTCATCTCGATGATGGGGGCGTGTGTGGTTCGTGTGTTCATGACGCGCCTCCCTATCGTTCGCCGGTGATCATGCGGCGGATGTAGGTGTTGAGGATCACCGCACCGAGCAAAATAACGCCTAGGAATACCCGGAAGAGGGAACTCTCAACCCCCGCGAAGAAGAGGCCCTGCTGCACCACGCCGAAGATCAGAGCACCAAGTGCTGCGCCGAGCACGGAGCCGTAGCCGCCCGTCAGGAGAGCGCCACCGATGACGACTGCGATGATGGCTTCGAACTCTTTCAAGAGCCCGCGATCCGCCCCGGCTGAACCGAATTCCATGACCTGGCAGGTTGCAAAAACGGTCGCGCAGAACGCCGTGAACATGAACATCAGGATTTTGACGCGGTTGACCGGAACGCCCGAATTTCTGGCCGATTCCGCATCGCCGCCGGCTGCAAAAATCCAGTTTCCAAATTTCGTCTTGGTCAGGAGGATGTGGCCGAAGATGACCAATATGATAGCCCATACAATCAGCATGGGGAGGCCATCCACCACAGGCTGGCCCTCACGCGTGCCGCGCTGGAAGACGTCGATGAGACCCGCGTCGCCCATCCATTGAAAGATCGGCTGGCCGATCTTTCCGCCGAATATTGGAGCGAGCCAATCGCTTTCCGCCGCATCGCGTATCCCGCCAATTATCGTTTTATTCTCAATGGTTTGCGGCAGGAAGATCGTGAAGCCCCGAAGGATGAAGAGAAAGGCGAGCGTGACGATGAAGCTTGGCAGCCCCGTGCGAATGACAATGAAGCCGTTCACCGCGCCGATCGCGATGCAGAGCACGAATGTTGTGATAATCGAAAGCCAAACCGGCCAGCCGAGCGTGACGGCAAGGATCGCAATGATCATGCCCGCGAAGCCAATCATCGAGCCAACAGAGAGGTCGAACTCGCCCGCGATCATGAGCAAGCACGCACCGACCGCGATGATCATGAATTGAGCCGAAACGATCGACCAGTTCATGATGCCCTGGGCAGCGAACATGCCGCTATCAAATGCAAAGAGCAGGAAGAAGGTGAAGACGGCGATGGTGCCAACCATACCGCCGAGCTCTGGTCGAATCAGCGCCTTTCGAAGTGGCGACATCTCCTTGATGCGCTCATCGACGACTGCGGTTGTGTTTGTAGCTTCAGACATGGACTCCCCCCGTTTGGCGCTTTTCGCGCTCATCTCGTTTGGGTGAAATCGTAACGGGCTCTCAGAAACGTCAGTGGCCTGGAGCCAGAACGAAAAAGGGCGCGTCCGAGACGCGCCCTGAGCTTTTCGTGATTACCGGTACTCGCCGGCGAACTCTTCAACTTTGGTTAGCCCGTCTGCCGTGACGAAGCCTGGTCCAGAGTTGATATTGTTGCCCGGCAGGACGCCGTAGCGGTCATAGTTTGCGAGCACAACAACCGGTAGGTAAGCTTGCAGGAATGGCTGCTGGTCAATGCCCCAGTTGATGACGCCATCCTTGATCGCGGTCACAATTTCTGCGCCGAGGTCAAAGGTGCCGAAGTGGATGTCGCCTGCCATGCCGTTTTCCTTGACGGCAGCGATTGTCGGGTCTGCGGAAACCGGGCCGAGCGTCAAGATGCCATCGACGTCTGGGTTAGCCGAAAGGTAAGCCAGAACCTTATTCTTGATTTCGGCCGGGTCCGTGCCGGAGTCCATCATGGCATCGCCGAGTTCAACACCCAGACCGTCGGCATAACCGCGGCAACGCTCACCAACCGTTGGCTGCTGAATGGCGTGGTTGACACAGAGGAAGTTCGTGACGCCTTCGCCCTTCGCACGGATACCAGCGGCAAGACCTGCGTCATACTCAGGCTGACCGACATACATCAGGGCGCCCACTTCGCGGGCTTGCTCCGGCGTGCCCGTGTTCATGATGATGACGTCAATACCTTGATCGACGGCTGCCGAAATCGGGCCTTTCAGAACGTCAAAGTCGGCAAGGGTGGTGATGATGCCGTCGGGCTGAGCTGCTGCAGCCTGCTCGATAATACGTGCCATATCCGCAATGTCGCCGGTCGGCGGGTTACGGTATTCGACGTTGACGCCAACCTGCTCACCGGCAAGTGCGATGCCGTTTTTGATCGTGTTCCACCAGGAATCGCTGTCAGGCGCGTGGCTGACGAGCACGTATTCCAGATTGTCCTGCGCCTTTGCCGCGAACGGCGTGGCGACGAGAGCGACGCCCAAAGCGACTGATGCGAGTAAAGCCTTCATGTGATCCTCCCAGATCTCTGTCGTGCAAATTCTTGCGCGGTCATCCGCGTCTTGAGTGGAAACACAGCACAGGCCGTGACCGTTTGCAACCGGTTGCAATTTGCACTGGCGCTTTTTCATGCACCGCCTCTATGCTTGGCGCCATGGCAACGTTGAAAGATGTGGCAGCACGGGCAGGGGTATCGCGGTCGGCGGTGTCACGGACGTTTACCGAGGGTGCGTCCGTGTCCGCAGACATGCGGCGCCGGGTGCAATTGGCGGCCGATGAGTTGGGCTACAGACCAAACGCTTTGGCATCCAGTCTGACGACCGGGCGCACAAAGCTCATCGGTTTGGTCTCAAACAACTTCCATAATCCGATCTTTCTCGAGGTTTTTGATCGCTTTACCCGGGGGCTGCAACAGCGCGGACTGCGGCCATTGCTTGTGAACCTCTCAGACGAGACTGATCCGGCGCAATCCGTTCGCATGATGCGGGATTACTCCGTTGACGGTGTGATCGTTGCGTCATCAACGCTCTCCCCGAGCTTCGCACAGGCATTCAAAGACGAAGGAATTCCCGTCGTCCATTCGTTCGGACGGTTCTCGGAGGCGCCGCATGTTCATGTCGTCGGCATCGACAATGTGGAATGCGGGCGAATGGCGGCGCGTGCGTTGATCGAAAGAGGCTATATGCGCATTGCGTTTTTGGGGGGACCGGAGGAGGCCACATCAACGCAAGATCGATTGGACGGGTTTCTTGAGGTCGCGTCCGCTGCCCCGGGCGTGCGAGTAACGCATACGTTCGCTAGAGCCTACTCATTCGATGCTGGACGCGAAGAGATGGCTCGCTTGATCGATAGGGGGCCAGCTGACGCCTACTTCTGCGGGGACGATGTCCTGTCAATCGGAGCGCTGAGTGCCGTGAGAACGGCTGGGCTGGATTGCCCGCGGGACGTCGCGATCATCGGGCTGAACGACATGGAGATGGCCCGCTGGGAAAATATCGCACTCACCACGATCCATCAGCCGATCGCTGAGATCATCGAAGCCTCGGTTAACTTAGTCGTCGCCATGTTCGACGATCCGGACGTTGAGCCGACCGCAATGCTGTTTCCGTGTCACATTGTTGAGCGACAGACGCTCGTTTCCTAGGGCCCATATTCGGCACTTGGATTAACGCCCGTTCTGCTATGGATATCTCTCCCCTTTCGACCACCACCTTGCGATAGCTCAGCGTCAAAATTGCTTACGAGGATGCGCCAATGGCCGACGACTTTGATCCAGAGAAGCTCATCGAAGCGATGCTTCCGACGCTCAATTTGCCTGTTCCGGATGAGATGAAGCCTGGAGTTGCGTTTCACCTTGCGGTCGCGGAGAAAATAGCGAGAGACGTGATTGCATTTCCGCTTGAAGATGACTCAGAGCCAGGTCCGGTTTTCAAGGCATGACGAAAACGGCAAGTGAATTCGCGGCGGCATTGCAATCCGGCGAGGCGACGGCGACATCGATCGTCGAAAAGACGCTTGAGCGCGTAGGTGCCTACAACGCAAAGCTCGGCGCATTCACCGACGTCATAAAAGAGCGCGCTTTGAAATGCGCCTCTGAGATCGATGAGAAGCGCGCTGCTGGTGCCGTTCTCGGCCCACTTGCTGGTGTACCGTTTGCCGTCAAAAACCTCTTCGATCTCGAAGGATTGCCGACCAGAGCTGGTTCGAAGATCAACCGCGATCATCCGCCCGCAAAAGAGGATGCGACCCTTGTGAAGCGGCTCGAGGCCGCGGGCGCGATATGCGTCGGTACCCTCAACATGGGCGAGTATGCCTATGATTTTACTGGCGAAAACATTCAAGATGGCCCGTCGAGAAATCCGCACAATCTGGACCACATGACCGGGGGGTCTTCCGGAGGATCAGGCAGCGCGGTGGCGGCGGGCCTGATCCCGATTGCGCTTGGGTCCGACACAAACGGTTCGATACGGGTGCCCGCATCCTTCTGCGGTGTTTTCGGGCTAAAACCCACCTATGGCGGGCTCTCACGCGCCGGAACATTTCCTCTTTCTTCCAGTCTTGATCATGTTGGGCCTCTCGCGCGATCGACATGGGATTTGGCCGCCAGCTTTGACGCGATGAAGGGACATGATCCAAAGGACCCGATTTCGCCGGAACGTCCCGTAGTGGAGACGTTGCAAGCATTACCGCGCGGTATCGATAATCTGCGGATTTCAATCGCTGGCGGCTTCTTTCGCGAGATGCAGCTGCCAGACGCCTCAGCGGCGGTGGAAACGGTTGCTGGCGCTCTTGGCGCGGACACCGAGGTTAAAGTCCAGGATACCAAGGCAGCGCGTGGTGCAGCTTACCTCATCACGATGGCTGAGGGTGCGGCCCTTCACTACGAACGATTGAAGACGCGCGGCGATGACTTTGATGTCGCTGTCCGCGAACGCCTCATCGCTGGCGCGATGCTGCCCGCGTGGTGGGTGCAAAGGGCGCAAAAGCTGAGGCGCATCTATCGTGATCGGTTCCTGGCGCTCTTTGAAGAAACCGATCTCATCATTGCGCCATCGACGCCGTGCGTTGCCCCCAGGATCGGCCAGAAAGAAATGGAGCTTGATGGCGAGACCATGCCAGTACGGCCTAATATGGGGCTCTTCACCCAACCCATATCTTTCATTGGTTTCCCGGTTGTTTCCGTCCCCATTTGGCCAAACGGAAGTTCTCTTCCGATCGGCGTGCAGTTGATCGCAGCGCCGTGGCGAGAAGATATTGCGCTACGCGCATCTGCCTATTTGGAGGCTGAGGGCGTCGCTCAGGCGCCAGTCGCGGCGGGATTCGCTGCGCATTAGTCGGTTCTAATTGGGGCGATAGCCGTAAATCCAGTCGAACCGTCGCTCAATCAGGGCTTGCGGACTGAACCTCAGCGTCGCATCGCGGGCGGCTGCCATTGCGCCCCGCATGTGAAAGATGCGGCCGTTTTCGTCCGCTGCACGCTGGAGGCGCGTGGTTCTATATTTACGTGCGAGTTCAAATGCTCGGAGAGCGGTTGGAACATCTTCGTCTTGATTGAGATGGTGAGCGAGAGAGGCGGCGTCTTCGATTGCCATTGCGCCACCCTGCGCGAGAAAGGGTAGAGTGGGATGTGCCGCATCGCCTATCACAAGCCGCGTTCCATCACTCCAGCGGTTTAGCGGCGCCCGGCGCCACAAGCTCCAGGTCTGCCACTCGCGTAGGCTGAAAAGAACATCCTGTAGTGCATCGGAAAGTCTTAGATTTTTTGTGTGTGAGTCTATCGCGCTTCGCGGCTCAGACCAATTCTTGCCTCGGTCATTGTCTGGTAGAATGACGACGACGTTTAAGCTCCGCCCGGCATGTACAGGATAGGTGACAATGTGCGCACCGGGCAGCAGCCAGGCGGTGACGACCATGTCCTGAAGCTCGCGAGGTGCCTTATTCATCGCAACAATAGCACGCCATGCGCGGTGGCCTGATGGCGTTGGCTGGGGTGCATCTGGATCAATTGAAACCGCCGAGCCGCCATGGAGGCCTGTGGCAAGCACGGTTAGATCGGCATCGACCGACTGTGAGGCGTTTCCATCAACGCCGAGCCTGACGTCTATCCCGCACGATCGCACAGCCTCAAGCAGCGCGGCCTGTAAGTCCGCGCGATGGACTACCCAATATGGCGCGCCGTACTTCTGTTGAGCATGCTCGCCGAGCCGGACAGTTGAGAGCAGCTTTCCATCATCGCCTCGTCGGACGCGAACCGTTTCCGGTATCGAAGCACTGGGTCGAAGCGCGTCTCGCATTCCTAGCGAAAGCAAAACGCGCATCGCATTCGGTGAAAGCTGGATCCCGGCACCGGCCTCCGAAAGCTCTGATGCGCGGTCCGCGATCGTGACGGACCAGCCTGTCTTGAACAGCGCCAGTGCGGTTGTAAGCCCGCAAATACCCGCCCCGAAAATCTCCGCGCGCTTCGTCATCAACCGGCCGATAATACCGTGTTGGCAACCTTTGAAAGCCATGCATCAGGTTTGATGGGTATTGTCATGCGGCGCCGTCCTGCTAATCACCGAGACCGGATACAGAAGTGGACCGCCTGAATTCAAGGGGCCAAACGGTTGCACGGTATGACGATAATTTGCGGTGCCGCTCTATGCCTCAATTCCATTCAGACGAGGTCGATCTCGAATATCTCGACGAAGGTGATGGTATTCCTGTGCTGATGATCCACGGCTTTGCCTCGCGGATGGCTGTGAATTGGATCAACACGCTTTGGGTGAAAACCGTCGTTCAATCAGGCAGGCGTGCAATTGCTTTTGACAATCGCGGTCATGGTGAAAGCCGCAAGTTCTACGACCCAAGCGCGTATGAGGCGCCAATGATGGCGGAAGACGCGCTGCGGCTACTTGATCACATGAAGATCGAGAAAGCGCATTGCATTGGCTACTCGATGGGTGCGCGGATTACAGCGTTCGCGGCGATGCGCGCGCCGGAGCGATTTTTGAGCGTGACGTTCGGTGGCCTTGGCGAAAACATGATCCTAGGGATCGGTGGCAGTGATGAAATCGCGCAAGCCCTCGAAGCCGAAAATGTCGCTGCCATCACCCATCCCCAAGCTGTTGCTTTTCGCGTCTTTGCCGACCAAACAAAAAGCGATCGCAAAGCGTTAGCCGCATGTATTCGCGCGTCGCGCCAGAGAATAACAGCCGATGAGATTGGGTCCGTCGCGACGCCTGCGCTTGTTGTCGTTGGCGAGAAAGATGACATTTCGGGATCGGCGAATGGCCTCGCGACGCTGATGCCAAACGCGTCCGCGGTCACGATTCCCGGCAAGGATCACATGTCCGCTGTCCGCGACCGAACGTTCAAGGCCGAAGCGCAGGCGTTTTGGGACAGGGTTGAGGCCGGGTGACTCTCGCAATCTTTGAGGGCGTTGAAGGCAATCGCCTTGTCGCAACGCGCTACGGTTTGGGGAACGGCCCCCCAATCATTCTCTCCCATGGCGGCGGGCAAACCCGTCATGCCTGGGATACGACCGGCGCGCGGTTGGCTGACACGGGCTACACAGTCTTTGCCTATGATCACCGGGGTCATGGCGAAAGCGATTGGGTCGTGTCGAAGAAGTACCGATTTGACGACTTCGCACGCGACCAGATTGCGATCGCAGAGAGTGTTTTGGTGGAGACCGGGAAACATCCGGTTATCGTTGGAGCATCGCTTGGCGGCATCTCGGCTATGCTTGCCAGTAGTCATGGCAAAGCGGACCTTTTTTCCGCCTTCGTGATGGTCGACATTACGCCGTGGATGGACCTGAATGGCGTTTCGCGCATTCAGGGCTTCATGCGCGAACGCATGCATGAAGGGTTTCAATCGCTGGACGAAGCAGCGGACGCCATCGCTCAATATCTGCCGCATCGCGCGCGACCGAAATCGATGAACGGTTTGGCGAAGAATTTGAGGCTTGGCGATGATGGCCGGTACCGGTGGCATTGGGATCCTGCGACTTTGGACGGCCCGTCACCCTATGACACTGATCCTGATGATCTGATTCAGCGGATGGAAACTGGGGCAAAGCTTATGGCCGCGCCCACCCTTCTCCTTCGGGGAAAGCGAAGCGAGCTTATTACTCTCGACCATGTCAGAGACTTCCAAACGCTTGTTCCGCACGCCGAATTTGTCGATATCGGGGGGGCAGGGCACATGATTGCGGGTGACGATAATGATGTGTTTTCAGCGTCCTTGATCGCCTTTTTGGAGCGCGCGATACCGGTTAAACACAGCCTGGCTCAAAAAAAGTGAGCGCTGTGCCCCTGTTTTTTCGACGGTCGGGATGCAATATCTAGCTCTTCTAAAGAGGAACGCGCGATGCCATCGACGAATTTAAAAACCGCTCCGAAGGTCGCGACGCTTGACCCGCTTTGGTCGGATATTCGGGCCGACGCGGAAGCGTTGGTTTCAACGGAACCTGGGCTTGCATCCTTTGCGTATCGGTCTGTCTTGTCTGAAGATCGGCTCGAAGACGCCGTTTTTGCCCGCATTTCTGCGCGTTTGAGCGATTCGGATGTGACGAGCGAGTTATTGCGGGGGACATTCCGGGATGCGCTCGACGATAAGCCGACCATCGCATCAGATGTACGTGCCGATCTCGCTGCAATCATGGATCGCGATCCGGCATGCCACAGAGCGCTTGAGCCGGTCCTTTATTTCAAAGGCTTCCACGCCGTTCAAGCGGCCCGCCTCGCGCATTGGCTCTGGAACAAGGGTCGCAAGGACTTCGCGTACTGGATGCAGAGCCGCAGTTCATCGGTGTTTGGAACGGACATTCACCCGGCCGCAAAGATCGGTCGTGGCATCATGTTTGATCATGCAACGGGCATTATCGTCGGCGAAACTGCGGTGATTTCAGACGATGTTTCGATGTTGCATGGTGTGACGCTCGGCGGAAACGGTAAGGAAACAGGCGATCGTCATCCAAAGGTCGGGCGCGGTGTTCTGATCGGAGCAGGCGCAAAAATCCTCGGCAACTTGGAGATAGGCCGCTGCGCCCGGATCGCAGCAGGGTCCGTTGTCCTTCGTGATGTGCCGGAATGCGTGACGGTCGCCGGTGTTCCCGCCGAAATCGTCGGAGAAGCAGGGTGCCATGAACCTGCTCGCTCCATGAACCACGCGCTTGCCACTCATGATTTTCTGGGTGAGGGCATTTAGAGGGTTGCATTAGCGATCCCAGCCGGGCATCCGGGTGGCTCACACGGGCAAAAGTGATCGGCAATGACAGCGGCAGAAACTGCAAAAATAGAGAAGTACTTGAGAAATCTCTTTCGGCTGTCGGCCATTCAGGTTCGCCAACGGCCTAAGAAGGACGATTCTGCTGAGGTTTACATCGATGATGAGTTCATCGGGGTGATTTTCCGCGATGATGAAGACGAGGATCTGTCTTACAATTTCCAGATGGCGATTCTGGACTTTGACTTAGAAGACGCGTGAGCCGCCTAGGAAGCAAGCATTCCTCGTATTAATCGGTCTACGGCGACGTCAAAGCGTCGCCAATCGCCGAGCAGCGATGTCGGAAACTGGACCGCAAACTCAAGATCATTCGACACCTGTACGATGTGCAGGCACGCGTAGCGAAGGCTTTTGCGGCCAGTATCTGCGCATCGTGCGATAAACGTGCGTCCGGCATCACGACCAATATAGAGCGTTTCGCCGTCGTAGCCCGAGTGGTCGTTAAAGGCGCGCGCTTCCAGTCCAGCGACGTCAATCGATCTTGGGATTGTGTTTGGGATGTAAACGCTGGACAGCAGCTCGGCTTGCGGCACGGTGGTCGATGGTCGATGGATCAAAATGCCGATTCGACTGTCATTCCATGGGTGGTCAGCTTCAAGACTGGGTGTCTCAGTTTCGGCGAGCACCGTGCGATAGGGCAGGCGGACTGAGATCATATTCGGATCAGACCTTTGCTCGGTTTTCCGAGTGAGCCATTCGCCTGGAATGAGGACGTCGTGTGGCCCATAGGTCCGTCGAACAAGGGCCGGAATAGCATCGCCTTCGGTCTCAAAGACGAGTGATGCCGTGTGCGCGACCTTTTCATAGAGCAGGTATCCGCCCGCGATCATCATCGCCACGATGAACGCTCCAACTATCATCGGCAGGTTAATGCGATGAGGATCATCTTGCATGTGAACTGGAAAACGACGCGGTGGAACGCGTCTGGCAAGGGGTCGCGAATACATGGTGCAAACCAACAATGAGTGACCCGAAATGCGGTATCCGTTTCAGTTTAAAACAGGATTAACCATGTCCAATAAAGGGCATCCATTTACGGGGCATTAGGCTTGCTTAATCCCTGCTAACAATCGTTACTGACACCTTAACCCAATAGTTCAAATACGAGCGGCGTTGCGTTGATGCTCACAGAGTTATTTGTATTTTTCCTCGCGATAGCGACTGGATATGCAGCCAGCGGCCTCGTCGCGAGCGGCTACCAACTCCTCACCGACAAGCCCGCGAGTTTCCAAGTCGTCCCGGAAAGCGTTCCAGGCCGCCTTCTCTATGTGCCGGTGCTGGCGCTCGGAGGGCCGGTGATCTTGATGAGAAACGCGGTGCGCGCTCAATTCATCGAAGGTCGGCCGCGTGGATGGCTCTACGCAACGATCGCCTTAGCATCCGGGTGGAGCTTTGTTTCTGGGCTGCTTGTGCTACGGGCGATGCTCTAGTCATCAGCGAAGAGCATTCTTTCGATGGCGATTTTTACGCTTGACGAGACCATACCGAGCATAGATTCGACGGCGTGGACTGCGCATGACGCGATAGTCCTTGGAAATGTCTCACTCCTTAAAGAAACGAGCGTTTGGTTCGGTGCCGTCCTTCGCGGTGACAATGAACCGATCACAATTGGAGACCGCTCGAACGTTCAGGACCTAACGGTTATTCACACTGATCCGGGCTTCCCGGTCCATGTCGGTGCGGACTGTACTATCGGCCACCGTGCGATCTTGCACGGATGCACGATAGGCGAGGGGAGCCTCGTTGGCATGGGCGCAATCATTCTGAACGGTGTATCAGTCGGTTCGGGCTGTCTAATCGGTGCGGGAGCATTGATCACTGAGGGAAAGACTATTCCCGACAACTCGCTCGTTATCGGTTCACCGGGCAAGGTTGTTAGAACAGTGTCAGCAGAGGAGCGCGAGGGCCTGATCCATTCGGCGGCGCGCTATGTGGCGAACGCAGCGCGATTTCGATCCAGTCTAAAACCTACCGCCTGAACGATCGCCTAAAAAGGGTGAGGCCGGCTCCCGAAGGAACCGGCCCCGACATTGCCCGGCCTTTGGGGATGGGGGAGTGGGGACGGACCGGGCAAATCCGTGACTCCAAACTCGAAATCTGTCTGGTGAATTAGTTGAGCGACGTGAAAAACCGCGTCGGCGAACGGTCATCTCGCCGATCGAGCGCGACCCACTTGGCTGGGTGATGACGCGATTGACGCTTCAGGAAGCGGTATTCGGTATCGTCCCAAGCGAGAAGCCGGTCGTTGACGTTGTCGAGAACGAAGTCGCCCCAGTCAGTCACAACCGTCAAGACAGCGTGGCCTTCACCTTGGCGGTCAATCACGACCGTGATCAGAAGCGATTCAGCAGGCCAACCGCGCTCCATGAGCATGTGACGCTTCAGAAGGACGTAATCCTCGCAATCGCCGTATCGGGCGGGATAAGTCCAGTGTTCAGCGGTCGCGTAAATCTCAGCGTCTGTTGCTGGGCGGACTTGGCGATTGACCGCGCGATTGATGAAATCGAGCTCGTGCCAACGCTCGGTCGTAAGCGCCATGCGCTGCGGCTGCGTCGCGCCGCCGCGACACTCCTGCGGACGTGCCCGACAGAACGTGACATGGCCGATCGGCGGCAATGTCTTGCCGTACTCAACCATATTAGTCGTGTAATCATGCGAAGCATTGCCCGCATGTGCAGGAGCATTGAGCTCCATGGCCCCAGCCACAAATGTTGCCGCCAGGAACCCCGCTGCGATGATTTTTTTCATTCGGTGGCCCCTTCCCTGTATGCGAGCACCATACAGAAGACGCGCTGAAAAAGCGTGCCGGGAACCGTTCAAATTTGAGCAATAGTTAAATCAATGATGGGTAAAAAACACCAACAATATCAATCAATTACGATGAAATTACGTGGTGAATTCCAGGCGCAGCGACCTTGAAATCTTAATATATAGTTAACGCCAAGCGGCCGGTCAGAGACTAAAGAGACGCTCTGTGACGGCGTCCGTGTCCTTAAAGACGACTGAGAACTCTACGGCGATGCCTTCGTCGAAGTGTCGTACGACGCGACCTCGCATCTGGCCAAGGGTGATCGGCGAACCAATCGCCGGTTTGACCTCGATCGCGATGGCAGCACCGGAGAGGGAGATATCCAGAACACGACACTTATATTCACGCCCGTCCACGAGGGTGATATGCGTCATGCTTTGCTTAGAGCTATCGCGATCGTGGCGACGATCCTCAGGCAGGTTGAGAGCATGCCGGTTGGCAAGCCACGTTAGTTGCGCGGCAAGTCGTTCACGTTTTCGGGTCGTGCCATTGATGTGCATGGCAAAGCCGCCGTCGAAGATCCGAGCGACATTACCTTCTAAGCGGCCGATATGATCGAGATAGCAGACCACTCGCTCATTCGGTTCGGGGCGAACAGGGGAGACGAGGGCGACACCGCCAGGTGACATATTTTTTGTCTGACAGGGAAATTCTTGGCGGTTTGAAAGCATAAACCGCCCCAGCACGCTAACATCGACTCGCTGATAACGACGACTATCGACAAACTTGGGCTGGGGCAAAGCTGACATGAGATCGGGCCGTTGGTGTGAAACTGCCCGGAGATATTGTCGGGTTGCCGTTAATAACGGGTAACTCGAATGTTCCAGAATCTAAAACAAAGTTGAGTTATGGCCTTTTAGACGTCTTTACCGCCGTCGATGACGGTCAAATGTCCAAAGCGGCGTCCGCTCGAAGACGCGATTTGACCGGCAGCGCCTCCATTCCCGAGGCCAGCAAAAGCTTGTCTCGTCTCTGCGGCTTCTTCGTCCGGCCAAATCAAACGAACAGAACGGGCTTTCTGTGAGATAACCGGATTAACGCCAAGCCAGTAGGGCGACTCCGCAGCGCTCATGGCGCCTAAAAAGCGTGACACGCGACCATCATGATGCCGCAAGGGGAGAACAACGAGTTCGAAAGGCAGATGTTGATCGCGATCAGTAGATCCTACGAGTTGAACCACTCCAACCGCGCCGTCGCGGGCTACATTGTGGAGGAGCGTTTCAAAGCCTTCCCGGTCAGCGTCATTCCAGAGCTCTAGGAAGTCGCGCCCTTTCAGCTCTTTTCGATACGCAGCGCAGAGCCTGGTGCCCGCCAACCGGTAGCGATAGTCCATCGTATTGTACGTTTCGATGATAAAGACATCCGGCAACAGCATGTGGATGTCTGACGGCTCAATCTCTGACCGCCACGGTGCAAAACGCGACCGGCGGATTCGGTTCCAGTAACCGAACAGCTCGCGCGTTGTGTTGTAACGCATCGCCCCCACGTCTTCGCCGTCCTCGAGCTTCTTATCGAAATCGTTCATTGTCTCTGTCCGCTTCTGGGTCATTCAGTCGATCATTGATCGTCACAGGCCCGAGGGAGCAGCGAGCGTGCCAACAGTAAACGCGTCTTAAGAGAAACGGGATTGAAACCATTCATTAAGGTTAATTAACGCGCCTGAGTCCGACGCGTTTCAGGACAGTTTCACGATCTAAGACCCACCACGGCTGCAAAACGTCCATGGAATGGAACAAAATCGGACGTATTTCCCGGATTTCGCCTTACATTGGTGCCGTCAGTAAACCCCGGTTGAAAGATTGACGCACCTATTGGACGGCGAAGACACCGACTTTTGAAAGCTCCATTACGGTGGAGTTAAGATTTGTCATCGGTCCGTTTTGCGACGGTGTCGCCCTGCGGGACATGTGGAACTACATTCAGCACTAGATATCGGCACACTGATCCGCCACATACGATCTATGTCGGACGATATGCATCAAACGAGAGAGCCTATTTTTAATTTGCCGGGCGTCGTTACAGCGCTCGTTGCACTGCTCGCGCTTATCCATCTCGGGCGTTCGTTCCTGCCCATCACCGCGGATGTCGTTGTTTTGGGAGAGTTTGCGTTCGTCCCGGCCTTTATCCGGGACATGGCAAGCGGCGCCTATGGCGACCTCGTCATTCCAGGCGGCTTCTGGACGTTTGTCACTTACGCCTTTCTCCATGGCGACTGGATGCACCTCATTGTCAATTCGCTTTGGATCGTGGCGTTTGGACCCGCCATCTACTGGCGCTTTGGCTTTACGCGTTTCGCGCTGTTTTCGTTGATCGGCGCAGTCGCCGGCGCCGCAGTCTATTTCGTAAATCACAGCAACGAGCTGGTTCCGATGGTCGGCGCATCCGCGGTCGTTTCCGCTTATATGGCTGCTGCACTGAGGTTTGCGTTCCAAGACGGTGCGCCACTCGGATATGGCGCGCGCAAGGATGCGAGTGCCTATCGAATGCCAGCAAATAGCCTCACTGAGGCGTTTTCGAACCGCACCGTGCTCGGGTTCATTGCGGTCTATCTCGCAATCAATCTCTTATTCGGCGTCGGTGCATTTGAAGGTGCTGGCGGGCAGGGGAGGGTAGCCTGGGAAGCGCATTTAGGCGGCTTTGCGGCGGGTCTTTTTCTCTTTCCGCTCTTTGACCCAATCAGCAACCGCCAGGTTTAGGCCACTCTATACTAGGCAAGCCTCACAAAGGCATCGTCGAGACTGTCGATCGCGGCATGAACCGCATCGCGTCCGAGCTTTATTGTTTCGTCAGCCCGATGAAACTCGAATAGGCCGACATCGCCCACGCGTGGGCTAATCAGGACATCCGGCGGGTCGCCAGCGAGCCGTGACCGGGAGATACGGTCCTGAATGATGTTAAACGCGTCCACCATGATCGCTGAAATACCCGGAGGTCCATCTTTGCGGCCCATCAACTGACGCATCAAAAGACGTTTTGCGCGAGCTGGTGCGCTCAACGCTTCAGGGATTTCCTCGATCGCGGTTTCGTCTTCAAGAAGCCCATGATCATGGATGACCGTGCCGCGCCCAAAAACGTTCGCTGAGAGGTTCACGGCAATCACCATCCGCGCGCCAAAGGCACGGCAGACGGAAACGGGAATCGGGTTCACGAGCGCGCCGTCAATCTGCCAGCGGTTGTTCAATTGGGTTGGTTTGAAAATACCGGGAAGTGAGAACGACGCGCGGATCGCATTCACCAGATTCCCTTCTGAGTGCCAGATCTCATGGCCGGTACCGACTTCCGTGGTCACAGCAATGAACTGACGCTTGAGGTCTTCGATACGCATGTCGGCAAGGTCCGCCGACAGGAGTTTTACGAGCCTATCCCCGCCGATCAGGCTAGAGCCGCCAAAATTCAGATCGAGCAATCCGAGAATGCGGCGACGGGATAGAGACCGCGCAAAGAGTTCCAGCCGGTCAAGCTTGCCAGCCAGATGACAGCCGCCAACGACCGCGCCGATAGATGTTCCCGCAATGACGTGAGGAACAATGCCGCGTTCTTCGAGAGCTTGGAGCACGCCGATATGAGCCCAGCCGCGAGCGGCCCCGCCACCGAGCGCAAGGCCAATCTTGATCGGTTTTTCTCGATCGGCCGTCTCGACGGGTTCAACCTCATCGGGCTCTGGCGGTTTCGTTCCCATTGATCCGCGCAAGTGTTGCAGCATGGCGCGTTGTCGCCTTTTTCACCTCAGTTTGGCTGTGCGGCTGCAATTTCGGGACCACGCCGATTAAAAAACTATTCGCTGCGATGTCGCTCAGTGTTGATGCGGATACATCGCGCTCGAGTTTGACAACACCGTTTTCCATGATGATGCGTCGGAAGAAACAGGAGCGTTCACCCGTGTGGCAAGCACCGCCATCGCCACCCACCGTGACCCGCGCAACGATCGCGTCCTGATCACAATCAGTGCGAAGTTCAACCACGGTCTGAATTTGACCGCTGGTCTCGCCCTTTTTCCAAAGCTCCTGTCGGGATCGGCTCCAATAGTGCATCACACCCGTCTGGATCGTTCGATCAACAGCCTCGGCATTCATATGAGCGACCATCAGAACATCACTTGAGGCATGATCAAGCGTCACGCAGGTCAAGAGGCCCTGCGCGTCAAAACGGGGCGAAAATGTTCGCCCCGTCTCACGCTCTTTTTTGTCGATGTCGGACATCGACCTGCTTTCTTTAATGGAGATCTAGTGTTTCCGAATGAGGTCGAGGAAGCGATCTTGCTCGGTTTTATCGTCCTTGAAGAGACCAAGGAAGCGCGTCGTAACGGTCGAAGACCCGTGTTTTTTGATGCCCCGCATGGACATGCACATGTGTTCAGCTTCGACCATGACTGCGAGCCCTTTCGGGTTCAGCACTTCCTCAATGGCACTTGCGATTTGCGACGTCAGGTTTTCCTGGGTCTGCAGGCGACGTGCATAAATCTCTGTGACACGCGCGAGCTTTGAGAGGCCTACGACGCGGTCGGTTGGATAGTACGCAATGTGCGCTTTTCCGTAGAACGGAACCATGTGGTGTTCGCAGTGTGAGTGGAACGGGATGTCCCGCACCAAAACGATCTCGTCATAGCCGCCCACTTCTTCAAAAGTGCGCTTCAGATCGTCCGTTGGATCCAACTCATAACCGGAAAACAGCTCATGATAAGCCTTTACGACGCGCGACGGGGTGTCGAGGAGCCCTTCGCGGTCTGGATCCTCGCCCATGTAGGCCAGAAGCGTGCGCACGGCAGCTTCTGCCTGATCTCTTGTTGGCTGTTCAGGCGTGTTCTTGTTCCAGATAAAGGGTTTTACAACGGCATCCATTCCATGACCTTTCGTCAAAGCTAGCGTGTTGCCGTCTGCAAACCAGCGCGGTGTCGCGTCCCACCCTTGGTCGCATTAGCCGGGGCGGTTTTACGCAGAGGTGGCGCAGGTGGCTTCACTCTCGTGTCGCCATCATATATGCCAATGGAATGTGGCTGGGTAGGGTCTGGCCATCACCTTTTGTACAGAATGTCGCAGGTGCGCGATGCTGAACGATCTCTACAACAAGCAAATCCTTGCTTTTGCTGCTGAAATTCCCCGTGTCGGTAGACTTACCTCACCTAACGGAAGCGCAAAGGCCCACTCCAGGCTTTGTGGCTCAACCGTGACCGTTGACGTCGTTTTTGAGGACGGCGTGGTCGTTGATTTTGGTCACGAAGTGAAAGCTTGCGCGCTCGGCCAGGCGTCCTCTTCGATCCTCGCAAGACATGTGATCGGCGCGACTCGGGACGAACTTGCTGACGTGCGGGACCGCATGACGGCGATGCTCAAGGATGATGGACCTGCGGACTTTGATGGTCAGTGGGCTGACCTCAACGTGCTTGAACCCGTACGGGAGTTTAAATCCCGTCACGCATCGACACTTTTGACTTTCAATGCCGTGGTCGACGCTGTCGACGCGGCGCTCGAAAATCAGGGCAATGTGCCAGCCGCAGCCAACGCCTGACGTTTCATCGAAGCGAGGGTTTGGCGGCGCGTTGATCATTGGAATCATCCGCGTCTACCAACTGACACTGTCCTCGGTTTTTGGTCGCTCTTGCCGGTATTTGCCGACCTGTTCGGAATACACGACAGACGCGGTGAAGCTCCACGGCGCTTGGGCTGGTCTTTGGATTGGCCTTGCTCGCTTCGCGCGCTGCAATCCGCTCGGGGGAGATGGTTTTGACCCGGCACCGGAGCGGTTGCCGTCGAATTCCCGGTGGTATATGCCGTGGCGCTACGGCCATTGGCGCACACCGCCTGAGTCGGTGGCGCCGCACGCTGAATAACATTAACGCTTACCTGCTTGGTTTGCAGGAGTTGAGCTGGAGAGACGAATGATTTCCCTGACATTTCCTGATGGTAACGCGCGCGAGTTTGAGGCGGGCACGACAGGTGCCGATGTTGCGGCGTCGATTTCGAAATCGCTGGCCAAGAAGGCCGTCGCGGTCAAGCTCGATGGTGAGCTGGTCGACCTCGCGGACCCGATCAGTCAGAACGCTGGTATTGAGATCGTCACGCGCGATGATCCAGATGCTCTCGAACTAATCCGCCATGATTGCGCGCACGTGCTGGCCGAAGCTGTGCAGGCCCTTTTTCCGGGCACTCAGGTCACGATCGGCCCCGTTATAGAAAACGGTTTCTATTACGATTTCGCGCGAAACGAGCCGTTCTCTCCCGATGATTTCGAGGCAATCGAAAAGAAGATGCACGAGATCATTCGGCAAAACGCTCCTTTCACGAAGGACGTCTGGTCGCGGGAGAAGGCGAAGGAGGTGTTTGCCGAAAACGGTGAGCAGTTCAAGGTCGAACTCGTCGACGCTATCCCGGAGGGTGAGGACGTCAAAGTCTATGCGCAAGGCAACTGGTTTGACCTTTGCCGTGGGCCCCACATGCCGTCGACGGGCAAGATCGGCACGGCCTTCAAGCTGACCAAACTTGCTGGTTCATATTGGCGGGGCGATGCCAATGGCCCGCAACTGCAGCGCATCTACGGGACCGCTTGGGCGTCAGATAAGGACCTCAAAGCCCACCTCACAATGCTCGAGGAGGCGGAAAAACGCGACCATCGTCGCTTGGGCCGCGAAATGGATCTCTTTCATTTCCAAGAAGAGGCACCGGGCGCCGTTTTCTGGCACGCCGATGGCTGGACGCTGTTCCAGGAGCTCATTGGCTATATGCGGCGTACGCAAGGGTTAGCCGGCTATCGGGAGATAAATTCGCCCGACATGATGGACCAATCGCTTTGGGAAGCGTCAGGCCACTGGGAGAAGTTCCGCGAGAACATGTATATGGGCGACGCGCCTGATGACCGCGCTTACTGCCTTAAGCCGATGAATTGCCCCGGTCACATCCAGATATTTAAACACGGTCTCAAAAGCTATCGCGATCTGCCACTAAAGCTCGGTGAGTTTGGTAAGGTTCATCGGTATGAGCCGTCGGGCGCGCTCCACGGGCTTTTGCGCGTGCGGCACTTCACGCAAGACGACGCTCACGTCTTTTGTACACCCGATCAGGTAACGGATGAGTGCCTGAAGGTGCATGAGCTGATGCTCTCGATTTATCGAGACTTTGGCTTCGAGAGTGTTCGGGTCAAATTTTCTGATCGACCCGAAAAGCGTGTCGGGTCCGATGAAAGTTGGGATCTTGCCGAGGCCGCCCTTTTAAAGGCCGTTGAGGCGGCGGGGCAAGATGTCGAGCTTAACCCGGGCGAGGGGGCCTTTTACGGTCCAAAGCTCGAATATGTGCTGCGGGACGCCATCGGACGCGATTGGCAATGCGGAACGCTTCAAGTTGATTTTTCAATGCCGGAGCGGCTGGGCGCATTCTACATTGGTGCCGATGGTGAGAAGCATGTGCCCGTCATGCTTCACAGGGCCATGTTCGGATCGCTTGAGCGATTTACCGGTATTCTCATTGAAAATTACGCCGGTCATTTTCCGCTTTGGCTTTCACCGAAGCAGGTCGTGGTCGCGACAATAACGTCTGATGCCGATGACTACGCGCAGGATGCGCTGGCAAAACTGCGTTCAGCGGGTCTGAGGGCGGAAGCAGATCTCAGAAACGAGAAAATCAACTACAAGGTTCGCGAGCATTCCGTCACGAAGGTTCCGGCCCTGTTCGTGGTTGGCAAGCGGGAAGCGGAGGAAGGAACCGTGTCGATCCGCCGTCTCGGTTCCAAGGATCAAAAGACCATGTCGCTGGATGATGCGATCGCCGCCCTCGTTAACGAGGCGGCGGCTCCGGATTTGAGATAGGCACCCGCACGCACCCATGATCCGCCATATCGTTCTCTTCAGCGCTACGGCCGAAGAGCATATCGACACGATCGTCGAGACGCTCTCTGGTTACAGCGCCATTCCTGAGGTGCGCGACCTGGCTGTGAGCCGCAACCTCAAAATGGACTCGTTGTCGAATGAGTTCGACGTCGTGCTCAGGGTCAGTTTTGCGACCCGTGACGATCTGAAAGCCTACAAAGCGCATCCGATTTACGAGGAAGGCACGCGCATCGTGCGACCGTTACGGGACCAAAGGGTCGTCGTCGACGTTGAGGAATGACCCGCGCCGCCGAAACGGAGCTCTACGAGCCGGTAAAACGTTTTCTTGAGCGGCAAGGCTATTCGGTCAAAGGCGAAGTTGGCGAGGCGGATATTGTTGCGGTCCGGGGTGACGAGGATCCGGTAATTGTCGAGTTGAAAACTGGGTTTTCGCTCGCCTTGTTCCATCAGGCGATTGACCGATTGAACGTGTCTGACACGGTCTATGTCGCGGTGCCACGCGGCGAGGGGCGAGCGTTTCAAAAATCACTTAAGGCAAATCATAAGCTCTGCCGCCGGTTAGGTCTCGGGCTTTTGGTTGTTCGCCTGAAGGATGGTTTCGTCGAGCCGATCATTGATCCAGGTCCCTACGCACCACGGAAGTCAAACGCCAAATCAATGAGACTTCTCAAGGAGTTCGAAAAGCGTGTTGGCGATCCGATGGAAGGTGGCTCGACCCGCAAACCTATGATGACGGCGTACCGCCAAGACGCGCTTCGGTGTCTCCATATTCTCAACCAGAACGGACCAACAAAGGCGGCTGAGGTTGCGGCTTTGACCAATGTACCGCTGGCGCGCCGTTTGATGGCTGACAATCATTATGGCTGGTTCGATCGTGTTGATCGCGGCGTGTATTCGCCAAGCCCTAAGGGTGAACGTGCGCTCATCGACTATGCAGATCAAATTGCCCGTCTCTTCGATCATGCCGAGCGTGATCCCTGACACAATGCTGTGGATGGGTTGTGATACGCTCAACCGTCACGTTTCGATGGAGGACGATCATGCCAGTCACACTCGATATTCAGCAACCGCAGCCTTTTGACCTCGTAGGGTCGAAGATCCTGATCGCAGGCAACGCCGCCGCCTTTGAGGGCACGTTGTCCGTCACCGTCTCCGAAGGCCAGGATGAAGTGTCGTCTTTCATTACCGTCGGCGCCCTCGGTATTCGGCAATTTCAGGGTTCGATCGATATCCCAGAAACAGTTGCGTTCACCCTGACCAGGGTATTCGTGATCCTGGCAGACAATACCGGAAATGCTGACGGCCCAAGCCTGTTTATACCGGTGCTGTTTGGCCCCAAGATCTTGCCCGGTTTTACGGGATGGCAGCCCTATACCGTGCAATCGGGTGATACGCTGACGAGCATCGCGCAGGCGCAATACGGGAATTCAAATTTCACGCCGATCTTTCAGGCGAACCAGAATATCATCTCCGACCCGAACCTGATTTTCCCAGGTCAGGAGTTGAAGATCCCGCGAAACGATACGTGATCTGGCGGGCTCGTAATCTGGGGGCTACTGCGCAACCAGTTCGACTTCGCGGTCGATGCCCGGTTCGACGTTGAAAGTCTTGTTGTAGACTTGCCCCTCATGGCGGGCGATTGCTTCATAGTCGCCGGCTGCGAGAACATGCGTTGGGAATGCGCCGATTGACTCAATCACGGTGTCGCCGCCCGGCGTCAGAACATTCCAGGTCGTGTTGGCCAGGGCCTCGCCGCCTGCCTCGTTCACCAATTTCATGGTCACGTTGGCTGCACGGTGGATGATCGTCGCGTCGGTGATTTTTCCAGGCTCGACTTTGACATCAGCGCGGACAGTCGCGTTCGCGTTCCCGTACTGGCTCACGACGTGGTACGCGCCAGCGCTCAGACGGAGCACTTTGCCGATGCTTGCGACGTCCGTGATCGCGGTACTTTCGCCATACTCGTCTTTTTCAGTGGAATAGACCTTGAACGCCACGTTCGAAACGACGTTTGACACGCCACGGCCGAGGTCAGCCCATAAACGTAGGCCACCGGCGTTCAAATTGAGAGACTCTGCAAGGGGCTCGGTATCAATTGAAACGAGCCGCGTGGCTTGCGCCCGGCCATAGGCGGCGTGCACGACGTAGCTTCCAGTCGACAGCTGTAGATTTGGCAGCGCTTGGTCGGTCTTCACAATGAGCGGATATTGGCCGTTTTCGTTTGGCTGCGTTGAATAAACCCGCCAAACAAGCCCGCTACCGATTGTGGGCCCTTCCTCAACGAGCGTCGCGCTGAGCGCAAGGGTCATTTCGGTGGTGGGCGCAAGTTGTGTTGGGCTTCCGACGGTCCCATCTGGCTGTTCGGGTGCCAATTGAACCGGTTCTTCAGGCGCTGCATCTTGCGCGAACGCCGTAATCGGTGCGACCACGATAGCGATCGCTGCAAAGATCGGAATGAACCGCTTCACTGCCTGCCTCCAATGGACATCACATGGATTATGACGCGCTTACAAATGACCATGGCTTGCCTTTTGATCCCTTCAAGGCGCTCGTCTCTCCGAGACCGATAGGCTGGATTTCGAGCAAAAGTGCGACCGGTACTCTCAACCTTGCGCCCTATAGTTTTTTCAACGCCCTTTCAAGCCGACCAAATATCGTGATGTTCTCGTCGAGCGGCTACAAAGACAGTGTCCGCAACATCGATGAGACCGGCGAGTTTGTCTGCAATATCGCGAGCCGGGACCTTCTTCACCAAATGAGTGAAACGAGCGCGCCTGCTGCGCCAGATGTCGACGAGTTCGATTTGGCGGGGTTGCGGACAGAGAAGAGTATTTCGGTCGCACCGCCGCGGGTCGCGGATGCTCCGGCTGCGATGGAGTGCAAACATCTACAGACACTGGCGCTCAAGGATCTCGATGGCAACTCGGCCGAGACATGGGTCGTGATCGGCCAAGTCACCTGGATCCACATCAATGATGATGTGATCGTTGACGGGTTCGTCGATGTCACGCGTTATCAGCCGCTCTCCAGGCTCGGATACACACACTATGCCGCTGTCGGGAGTGTGTTTTCGCTGGATCGTCCGCCTGGCACGCCGACCTAGGGTCCTGACCTTAACGCTGTCTGGCTCGCGCAAGGATCGAATGCGCCTTCTTCAGGTGAGGGCGGTCAATCATCGTGCCATCGAGCGAGAGAACACCCGTGTTGGCGTTCGTTTCAAAGGCGTTGACGACCCTGTTCGCCCAATCAATGGCCTCCGCACTTGGCGTGAAAACGGCATTGATGACGGGGACTTGAGCCGGGTGGATTGCCATTTTGCCAGTAAAGCCATCTTGGCGGGCAGCTTCGCATTCGGCCCTCAAACCTTCCTCGTCCCGAATGTCGGTGAAGACGGTATCCAATGCCTGAGCGTTCGCGTGCGCGGCGCCCGCGAGGCAGAGAGAGCGAGCAAGTCGGAAAAGATCCGTGTACTCACCGGTTTCGAACCGCTTTCTTTCGGCACCGACTTCAGCGGAAAGGTCCTCAGCACCCCATGTGATCGCCGTGAGCCGGTCGCTGACGCCCGCATAGGTGCCAAGATTAAAGAGGGCGCCCGGCGTCTCTGTTGCGATGACAGCGATGGAAAGCGGGGAGGTCGGCTGCGATTGCTCGATCGAGTTAGCCAGCGCGCTGACATCCGCGCCGGAAGCTGCCTTGGGCAACATGATCCCATCGACGGGGAGTGAGAGGGTGGTCTCAAGGTCGGCGGTGTGGTCGGGATCATTCAGCGCGTTCACCCGCACGAAGACAGCGAGTGCTGCATCGTCAATGGCCGAACTGAGTTCTGAGAGGAGAGACCGCGCATTATCTTTCTCAGAGGTTGCGACCGAATCTTCGAGATCGAGAATGACGCAGTCCGCCTCCGACGAGAGCCCTTTCTCGATCTTTCGCGGGCTGTCAGCCGGGACAAAAAGCCATGAGCGGTAGTCCGTCATTCCGCTTGTTGCCGCTTCATGAACGCCTGTCGACGGCAGATCGCGACCAGTTCACCGGACTGCTTGAAGGCTTTGTGCTCAAACTCGACGATGCCTGCATCATTGCGGGATTTGCTCTCCCGCTTTGTCATCACTTCGGTCGTTACGTTGACGGTATCTCCGTGAAAGAGCGGATTGGGAAAACGGACTTCTGTCATCCCCAAATTAGCGATCGTCGTTCCAACGGTCGTATCATTCACAGAAATTCCGATCATCAGCCCGAGAGTGAAAAGGGAGTTCACGAGCGGTTGGCCGAATTGGGTTTCGTTTTTGCAGAAATCAAAATCGATATGGAGGGGTTGTGGATTGAGAGTCATGTTTGAAAACAACATGTTATCGGATTCGGTTACGGTCCGACGTATGCGGTGTTCGAAGCGTTGTCCTTCTTCAAACTCCTCAAAGTAGAGACCCGCCATACCATCCTCCTAAGCGCGTTTTTCAGCTCTTTTTAATGAGCGGTTTACCATAAGTGCCGTAGGTCGGAACACGCGATATGACGGAATTCGGCCCGTACCATGACGACCACGCAAGCGATTGACGCACCCATTCAGATCACCAACGCCATTCGCAGGGTGAGTGAAGCAACGGGCGTGAATTTTGACTATCTGGTTCAAACCGCGCGCCGCGAATCGAGCTTGAACCCGTCTGCAAAGGCTCCGACATCGTCCGCGTCGGGTCTCTTTCAATTCATCAAGAGCACATGGCTTGAAACCGTGAAAGAACACGGTCCAGATCATGGCCTTGAAAACGAAGCGCAGAAAATTCGCCGAACCGGCGATGGCCGATATGAAGCTGTCAGCCGCTCAGCAGAGCGCGAAATTCTCGATCTTCGATTTAACCCGAAAATAGCATCCGTCATGGCGGGGGCTTTTTCACAACAGAATGCAGATGATCTCTCTTCCCGGCTCGGGCGATCGGTAACCGAGGGAGAGCTCTATGTTGCGCACTTCATGGGTGTTTCCGGCGCAAATAAGTTGATCCGTCTGGCAGAGCAATCGCCTAACGCGGATGCTGTCGCGGCCTTCCCCAAAGAGGCACGCTCAAACCGCCCAATCTTCCGCAACCCGGACGGTTCATCTCGGACGTTGGCCGAAGTCGTCGGTGTTCTCACCAGGAAGCATTCAGACGAAACGGTCGCGGTTGCGTCGTCCTCCAATCCTTCGACAGCCGACAATGAAGTGCCTGACCAACCATTCCTTAATCTGCTCGGTTTTTTCCGCGGGCGCAGCGAGGAAACCCTTTCGTCAGCGGCATCGGGCTTCTTCCAAGACATTTATCGGGAGGGTGATCCAGCCCTTGCCGCTTCGGGTGAACGGAACTTCGGTGCGTTGTCATTCCTCTTCAATCGCGGCCGGACTGAGCCGTCTGACGAGGCGCCTTCCTATCGGGTTTCGGCGGGCGATCCGATACCGTCGCCCGCGTCGCGCCCGCATCTGGCTGACCAACTCGTTGAACGCTGGAAGGCGAGCAGCGAAGGTGGTGCGCCGTCAAAGCCACTCGACCTTTTGGCCGCTCAACGGGCGTATCAGGCGCGCTAGCCTTTCGCTCATCGAATAAAATAAAACCGAACGTCGCTTTAAGATTCACTTGCGTCTCAAAGCGGCAAGTTTAACGCTCAAAACTATCAGATAGGCCGCCCGACTGACGGGTGTCCGTCATGGCTGAGACATGTGAGTGCCTGTCATGATTTCGACAGTACGCGGCGTATCCACGCTTTTCATGGGAATTGCATTCTTGATGCTCGGAAACGGGCTTCAGGGCTCGCTTTTGGCTGTCCGCGCGACGCTTGAGGATTTTGGGACGACGGTGACTGGTATCGTCATGTCGTCCTACTATCTGGGGTTCTTGATCTCATCGATCGTGACACCGAAGCTCGTCACGGATGTGGGGCACATTCGCGTTTTTGCTGCATTCGCCTCAATCGCTTCTGCCGCGGTCCTCGTTCACTCCATGGTGCCGGAACCGATTGTCTGGTTCGGCCTCCGGTTCTTCACGGGGGTCGCGATCGCAGGTCTTTATGTGGTCTGTGAAAGTTGGCTCAACCAAACCGCGTCGAACGAGGAACGCGGTAAGGTCTTTTCTCTCTACATGATCGTCGTCGCGGGCTGCATGGGGATCGGCCAGTTCATCCTGCCGCTCGCGGATCCGTCAGGCCATACGCTCTTTATCGTCGTATCGATCTTCGTGTCTGTTGCGCTGGTGCCGATCTCGCTGTCGCGCTCACCCGCGCCGACAGTTGTCACCTTGGAACGACTTGGACTGTTGGAGCTTTACCGCCTGTCGCCGCTGGGTGTGGTGTCGTGTTTCCTGATCGGCATTGCCCAGGGTGGGCTGTTCTCCCTCGGCCCAGTTTATGCGACCGAGCTCGACTTCAATACGACGGAAATCGCCGTTTTCATGGCGCTCCCGTTCTTCGTGTTGATTCTCATCCAGTTTCCGATCGGCGCTCTGTCGGATCGCATGGATCGTCGCCCGGTTATTGCTGGTGTCGCAATTGTCGCTGCTGCGTCATCGGCGTTGGTGGGCGTTTTTGCCGGACAGAATGTGACTCTCGTTTACGCGTTTTTCGCGGTCTTCGGCGCATGCGCCATGTCGCTCTACGGGCTAACAATCGCGCACGCCAATGACGCAATGCCAACCGAGAAAATTCTGCCTGCTTCGGCGATGCTCGTTCTCGTTTACGCGGTCGGGTCATTCGGCGGCCCGACGATCACCGGTCTTGCCATGTCACAGCTCGGAAACGACTGGTTTTTGTGGCTTGGAACAGCGATCCACCTGGCCATTGCTGCCTATGCTCTTTACCGCATGACCCAGCGCGCTGCGACGCCTGGCGATGAGCGCGGCGAGTACGTGCCAGTCTTGGGTCGCACGACCGGTATCGCCCAAGTTGCAGCTATTGAGGCCGTAGGCGAGGAGGGTGGCTGGATTACCTATGAAGAGGACGAAACGTCTGAAGAGGACGAGGCAGTCCCCACTCAAGCCGAAGAAAAGTAACCGCTCAAACCTCACAAACATGGTGAACCAATCGTTAAGGGATCGCTCGCTATAGTTTTCATCGAACGAGTAGAGGAGCGCGCTGACGACATGTTTATCGAACGCGTCATTGAGCGGTTAGACCACTTCCCCATTGGCGAGCGTGCAAAAGGCCTAAACGCACTCGCTCGCTCGGTCATCTACTCGGATCTGGATGGAAACGAACGCACGCTGATCGAACGCACACTGATTGGCGCGTTGGATAGTCCATCACCGCTAATCAGACGTGCGATTGCAGATGCCTTCGCTGGTGAGCCGCTCGCTCCACGGCACATGGTTCACATGCTGGCCCATGATCAGCTTGCGGTCTCGGAACCGATCCTTCTCTATTCCCCGCTTCTTACGAATGCTCAGCTCATTGAGCTAATTGCGAAGTCTGAAGAGGATGTGCGCATCGCCATTGCTGCGCGCGAGCATCTCGATGTTTCGGTTGCCGATGCGATCGCCGACCAAACTGGGATCGATGCCTGCATGACGCTTCTACGGAATCCTCACGCGCTTCTTCGCATTGAGGCTGTCGCTCGAATTGCTGAGCGACATGGACGTGACGCGGACCTTCGTAGTGAATTGTTGGAGCGGCCAGATCTGCCCTCAGACATCAGGCACTCGCTCGTTGATGCACTCGGCCACGTTTTGAAGGATCTCGTCGTCGACCGCGAATGGATGCCCGAGCCAAAGATCGTATCCATTGTTGATGATGCGACGGAAAAAGCCGTCGTTCTGCTTCTCGATCAACAGGACCCGGATGACGTCGAAGCGCTGCTACGCCAGTTCCATGAAGATGGTCGCCTGAACGCCCAGCTTCTTTTGCGCGCCTTGTGTTTCGGAAATCTCGGAATAGTGGAGGGTGGAATAGCGCTTCTGTCCGGTCAGCCGCGCAATCGTGTTTTCGCGCTTCTTATGCACGGATCCAAGTCGAGTTTCGCTGGCCTTCTAAAGCGGTGTGGAGTTGCTGAGCGCCTCGTTCCAGTGTTCCAGACGGCTCTTGATACATATCGCGGCTTGGTTGCCGAGACCTCATTCGATGATGCTCGCCAGTTCGCTCAGCTCATGGTCGAGCGTACGCTTACGAGCTATGACATGATCGCGGACGAAGACGCTGAGGATCTCCTCAACCTGTTGCGGCATTTTGAGGTTGATATTGCGCGTGATAGCGCACGGAGAACGTCGACAACGGAAATATCCGTTGCAGCCTAAAGCAACCGACTAGCTGTCGACGCTTCCTTCTTTCTGACGCAGCTCGTATTTGCGACGAAACTCAACCGCCAGCACCTTCACGCTCTGGAGCCACTCTTCAATGCCTTCGGCGGTCGCTTCGCCTTTATCACGTTTGGAGTGCTCGAACGCCATGGTTGTCGCCGTCATGAACGGTTCAAGCGCATCATAGGGACCTTCCAGCTCGAGTACTGTCTCCAAGGCGATCGACAGAGCGTCGCCAGCCGCCCAAACCGCCGGATAGCCAAACAAACTGGCATTACCACGCACATTTTGAGCTGCTGCAAATACTGCCATCGCGTTCTCTCGGGTGGGGTTTTCGGCCGCGATCCGACTGGCGCTGATGAGTTTTTCAAAATCATCAACCATCCACTCTTCATAGTGGACAGAGAGTTCGTTGATGGCCGACTGCGCGCGTTCGATCGACTTCAGAACGAGTGCCGATGAACCGCCGGAGAGCGCGGCTTTCTTAGTGCCGTGCTCTGGCTCGATCTTTTGATGCCATTGTGGATGGCTTGGGTGACCACCGAACGTTTGGGCGAGCGGGCGCTGCTTGGTCATGGTTTAGAGAAACTCCTGCTCGGCCGACTCCGGTGTTTGGCTCACGATCGGTTCTGGCGCCATGACTTCCGCTTTCCCGCCATTGCGGCGCTCGGGACCTGCGTAGCGTGGGTTGACCTCACGCCGCCGACCCGGCCCTAAATAGGTCTTCGTGCGAATAAACGGCCGGGGGTGATGCACAATCGAAAAGATGCGTTGGTAGAGTGACTTGGCGGCAATCGGCTTGCACAGAAACTCATTCACCCCAAGGTCACGGGCTTCCATGACCCGTTTCTTCTCGGAGTATGCTGTCAGCATGATGATCGGTGTGAAGGCATGTGGACCGCCATCCGGGTTTCGGATCATGCGTACGAGTTCCGCGCCATCAAAGATCGGCATGACCCAATCCGTGATTACGATGTCTGGCGAAAATGCTTCGACGGATTCTAGTCCTTCGGCACCGTCCTCGGCCTCATACACTTCGCGCGTGCCGAAGCCATGGAGGAGGGTCCGGATGATCCGACGCATATGCGCGTTGTCATCAACGACCAAGAAACTCAACTTTTGAAACGCAATACCCGGCATGAAAATTCTACGCCCACCCCAATGCACGTAAAAGTACGCGCTGACGCTTAAGGAAAGTTGAAAGCGAGTGGTGTAATCAATTTTCGAGCGAATTCAGTCCTCGAACTGCTCGCGAATGATGCGTTCGTCCAATGCACCATCTGGGTCGAACATCATCTCCATCCGATGAGAATGATCCTCTGAGACGGTTACTGATCGGATGTTTCTGAACTCGAAATGGTCTGCAGCTGCGCTGACCAAGCGTTCCGTGGGATCTTTCACTTCGATGTGGACGGTCACATCGTTTGGAAGAAGGGCTCCGCGCCAACGCCTCGGGCGAAATGGGCTGATCGGGGTGAGAGCAAGGAGCGGTGACTTGATCGGGATAATTGGTCCGTGGGCTGACAAATTATAGGCTGTTGAACCCGCGGGTGTTGCGACCAAAACGCCGTCACACGCGAGTTCCGCCAGGCGAACCTTGTCGTCCACCGATATTGAGAGTTTTGCCGCTTGATAGGTCTGCCGGAGGAGCGAAACTTCGTTGATCGCGAGCGCTTCATGCGTCTCGCCATCAATGTCGACTGCATGCATGGCGAGGGGATGGATCTCGTTGCGTGCTGCCGCTTCCAAGCGTTCCGGTAGGTCCTCTAAATGATAATCATTCATCAAGAAGCCGACGGACCCCCGGTTCATCCCATAAATCGGCTTTCCGCTGTCCATGTGGGCGTGGAGTGTCCGCAGCATCAGCCCATCGCCGCCGAGGGCAACAATGTGGCTGGCGTCTTGGATAGGCGTGTTGCCGTAACGCGCGGTAAGCTCGTAGAGCGCGCGGCGGGCGTCCTCGGTTGGACCGGCTACAAATGCGATTGCGTGGGAGGAGTGCGACATCTGCGAAGCTTGGCTTAGGCGAGTGAGCTATCCGCTTGCGCGACTTGTGTGGTGCCGGCAGCAGGAGTCGAACCCGCGACCCCCTGATTACAAATCAGGTGCTCTACCAACTGAGCTATACCGGCGTTAATCCGCTCATTACGGGGTTCGTCGCTGAGGCGCAAGCGCTAGGTTGAGGACGCATACTCCTGATGTGTTTGGCGTCGGAAACGGCAAGAAGCTGGGGGTAATTTGAGTGCAGAGCGGGCTTCTTGCCCCGGTCAAACTCAAACTGCCTTCAGATTGAAGCCGTTTCGACGTCTGTAAGATGGGGTAGATTTGCTCGCCTGCTTGTTGCAAGACCTTGAAAGTCAGGGAGACTTCCTGCGGTCTTGCGCCGTGCAGGCAACCAAATCTTCACCCACCAAACGCACCAGAACTATGAGTTCTCGACCTAGGATGCAGCGAGGCCTGTCGCGATCGTCAATGCGATTGCAGTGGCGTTGGAAACGTTGAGGCTTGTGACTCCGCCGGGGAGGGGGATTGAAGCAAGGCGCGAGCAGGTGGCGGCGGTTTTCTGCCGAAGGCCTTTGCCCTCAGCCCCAAGTACAAGAGCAAAGGGTGTCCCGGCATCGACGGCAGCCAGTGGCTCGGTCGCCTCGCTGTCGAGACCGATCGTAACGAACCCGAGGCTATTCAGCGTTTCGATCGCGCGCGAGAGGTTCGTCTCGCGCGCCCATTGCACATGTTCGAGGCCGCCTGACGCCGCTTTTGCAAGAACGCCAGTTGCTGATGGCGAGAAGCGCTTTGTCGTGACGATTGCTCCAACATTAAATGCTGCACCCGTTCGAATGATGGCGCCGACATTGTGTGGATCCGTAACCTGGTCGAGAACGAGAACTGGTTTAGACAAATTGATTGCGTCCAATTCAGCGTCTTCGAGTGGTTTGCCGATGGCCAATAGGCCTTGGTGCACGGCATCCGGCGGCGCGATCTTCGTTATTGACGCGGCTGAACTTTCAACTCTTTCGACGGTCTTTGGGAGCGAAATACCGTCAAGGTGGCGATTGGCGTTCTCCGTGACGTAAAGCCGGTCGAGATGACGTAATGGGTTTTTCAGCGCCTCTTGAACGGTATGGACGCCGTACAGAATTGCGGTTTCCGGCGCGTCGTCGCGGCTTTGCCTGGGTGGTCGCCGGTTTCGGTGTCGGTCGCTGCGCTTTGCCAAAACACTTCCGCCTAATTTGTGTGACGCATGCGCCGGGGAATGCGATTGACAGCGCCCGCGTTCATTCCTAAACCCGGCTGGCCTTTGTCAAGGTTTTGACGATGGCAACTCGGAGGAGTGCCCGAGTGGTTAAAGGGGACGGGCTGTAAACCCGTTGGCTTAGCCTACGTTGGTTCGAATCCAACCTCCTCCACCATTGGCGCGCGGGTATAGCTCAGGGGTAGAGCAACAGCCTTCCAAGCTGAAGACGCGGGTTCGATTCCCGCTACCCGCTCCAAAAAGCTCAGTTCAAGCTTGAACACTGTAAGCACAGCCATTTCCGCTGTGCTGCAACTACGAGTTCAAAGGCCGTCTTCTATAGCCTTCAGGATCGTGAATCTCAGGCGACCGGTGCGCCCCGGGAGAGCAATCACGAAGCGAACAAGGCCGTTCGCCTCAGTCTGGGCATAGCCCGCGAGCGTACTGACAGTGTCGAGAGTTCCCGTCTTATAGCGAGATCCCTTTGGCGAACGTTCCATCAACTCGGCATACGGCGCAAAGCTGTTGAGGAGTTCAGCCAGCCCCTGCGCTGTCATGCGATTTTCTCGGCTAATCCCTGATCCTTCCACCATCGAGATTTTGTCCGTCAAACCGCGCGTCTCGAGCAGTTCGGCGAGCACACGCTTTGATTTCGTCAGGTTGGCCGGCGCTCCCATTTCTTGCGCTCCCACGTCAAGAAAGACCTGGTTTGCAATGTAGTTGTTGGAGCCCTCGAGCATGAGGCGAACAACTTCGGACATCTGGCGGGATTGTCGGTGGATATAGACGGGTTTGAGAGCAGGCGGGACACGACCGGTCGATATTTGACCGTCTACGTCGCCGCCGGACTGCCGAACGAACGCCGCTATCAGCTCGCCAGCGTAAAGCGCGCTGACGTCTGCATTGCCTTGCGCAAGACTGATGCGCGACCGACCGTTTGGCGCTCTCGTTCGGAACTGGGTTCTGGCGAGCGGCGTTATTGGCGTTTGGTCTTCCGCTGAACGCACGATATCGCCATTTCGAACCGCGTGAATGGTGTTGAAATTCGCGGCAAGTGCGGAGACCGATGCGTTGTAGGATTCGTTGTTGTTGACGACGCCTGGTATTGCGAGAGCACTCGGAAAATAGCTCGTATCTAGGACCAAGCCGTTCAATGGCTTCGTCCCAACGGTCTCTACCAAACGCTCTGCGATCATCGCCAGTTCTTCAGACACGAGGAACGGGTCGCCGCCACCGCGGACGTATAGAACGCGGTTAGCATCGAGGTAAAAACGCGTCTCGAACCGATAATTTCCTCCCAACTTCTCCATCGCGAGCCAAGCCGTCACGATTTTGGCGACTGATGCGGGGACGAATGGCCGATCCGCGTTCTGAGACACCAAAACGCGTCCGGCTTCATCAACGACGTGAACAAGCCCATTTGGCGCCAGTGTTCGCACTCGGTCTTGGATTTGCTCAGATGCAACCGAAGCAGTTGAGAGAAGGAGAAACCCGAGGAGGAGAGCTTGAAACACTTTTATTCCTAAACATTTCGAATGGCCACTTCACACGCCGTCGACTTAATTGGACGACGAATGGATGCAAAGTGCGCCCACTTCGTTAAAGTCAGCCAAAAGGGCGCAAGGTTGCGCTGAAAAACAAGGGTAGGGGGGTGTAAAGTGGTAACCGTACAGAGCGCGCTGAGGCGCCGACAGCTGGCGTTTTACTGGGCCTGCTCTATCCATAATCGAAGAGCTCGTATTCGGGATCGGCAATCCAGATGAGCCTCTATCGACAGCTTCAAGAACGCCACGCGCAAGATACGCCCGTTCGCGTTGGCGTCGTTGGTGCCGGCAAGTTCGGCACTATGTTCCTCGCGCAAGTCTTGCGTCTTCCAGGCGTTCATGTCGTTGGCGTTGCTGATCTGGATGTGGCGCGGGCGCGGTCAAACATGGCGCTTGCCGAGTGGCCGGACGATCAGTTCAACGCTTCGAGTTTAGACGCCGCCTTTCAGTCAGGGACCACATATGTGACGGACGATGTGCAAGCTTTGATCCGCTCTGCATTGGTCGACATTATCGTAGAGTGCACGGGGAATCCGGTCGTTGCGGTCGAGCACCTTTTAGCGGCCTTCGAATGTGGAAAGCACGTTGTGAGCGCCACCGTGGAAGCGGATGCGCTATGCGGCGCAGCCTTAGCACAGAAGGCGCGCGATGCAGGCGTTGTCTATTCCATGGCGTTTGGCGACCAGCCCGCCTTGGTGTGCGACTTGGTCGACTGGGCACGCACTTGCGGTTTTGAAGTGGCAGCCGCTGGTCGTGGCCACAAGTGGAAGCCAGAATATCGCTTCTCCACGCCGGACACGATCTGGGACCATTGGGGCCTCACGCCTGAACAGGCCGCACGGGGGCGGCTGAATCCCAAAATGTTCAATTCGTTCTTGGACGGCACGAAACCAGCGATTGAAAGCGCGGCGATCGCGAACGCATGCGGATTGGGGGTCCCGACGAACGGGTTGATCTATCCCCCGGGCTCGATTGACGATTTGCCCAACCAGATGCGGCCTAAAAGTGAGGGTGGCGTTCTTGAAGACCTCGGCATGGTCGAAGTGCAAAATTGTCTCGACGCTGAAGGCGACGCGATCGATTACGACATTCGCATGGGCGTCTTTGTCTGCGTGCGCGCCGTTACCGAGTACCAGAAAAACTGCCTGGAGGAGTACAAGGTCCGCACCGACGATAGCGGTCGGTACATGTGTGCTTACAAACGCTGGCATCTGATTGGCCTCGAACTCGGCATGTCGGTCGCGAATGTCGCGTTACGAGAGGAAGCAACGGGCGTGGCCGAAGACTTCCGAGCCGATGTTGTGGCGGTATCAAAGCGTGGTCTGAAGGTCGGAGAAGTACTGGATGGCGAGGGTGGGTATACGGTTGCAGGCCAACTCCGCCCGACATCGGTGTCGGTTCCGATGAAGGCACTGCCGCTTGGGTTGGCAAACCACATTACGGTCGTCCGCGACGTCCCGTCTGATCAAATTTTGACCTATGACGATGTCGAGATGTCATTCGACAGTTCTGCATCTCAACTTCGCCGCCAAATGGAGCAAACCTTCGCGACGGGGACGCATGGTGTTTGAGCTGCGGCCGATTCTGCCGGTGACGCGCTGACGAAAATCCTGCAAGATCAAGAGAAATACGGATCGTTCCCGTTCGGCAAACTCATTTCTGCACCCACCTCCTCAGAGTTTCTGCGTGAAAGCTGAGGGGTTCGGGGTAAGGGCCTGGAGACCTTGAGACTATGAACTGCGTGTTTGTTCAAATCCGATGCGTTCCCGGTCGGACCTACTCAGTCGCCGACGCGATCGCGGCCAAGGAAATTCACTCTGAAATGTATTCCACCAGTGGAGACTTCGATCTTCTTTTGAAGATTTATGTCCCGGAAGGCGAAGATGTCGGACGTTTCATCAACGACCACATCAGCACTGTTGAGGGAGTGGAACGCACCATGACAACGCTGACGTTCTCAGCATTTTGAGACAAAGAAAAAGAGGGAGACTCACAATGAAAAAATGGCTTCTAGCGACGGCGGCGGCGGGCATGCTCGCCGCACCCGCACTCGCAGACACCAAAGTTGGGATGATTACAACGCTGTCTGGCGGCGGGGCAGGCCTCGGCATTGACGTTCGCGATGGATTTTTGCTGGCAATCAAGCAATCCGGGCGTGACGATATCGAAGTCGTGGTTGAAGACGATCAACGCAAGCCCGACATTGCCGTCCAGCTGGCAGACAAGATGATCCAGTCTGAAAAAGTCGACGTGCTGACGGGGATCATTTGGTCAAACCTTGCCATGGCCGTTGTTCCGTCAGTGACCGCACAGGGCAAATTCTATCTGTCACCAAATGCGGGGCCTTCGCCGCTAGCGGGTAAAGGCTGCCATCAGAACTATTTCAACGTCGCCTGGCAGAATGACAATCTGCACGAGGCAGCTGGCGCCTACGCAAACACCACGAGTTATGAGAACAGCTTTATCATGGCGCCGAACTATCCCGCCGGGAAAGATGCGCTAACCGGATATAAGCGGACATTTGAGGGGGGTGTTGCCAACGAGATTTACACCCAACTTGGCCAGACCGACTATGCCGCTGAGATCGCTCAGATCCGGGCGTCGGGCGCCGACAGTGTGTTTTTCTTCCTACCCGGCGGCATGGGAATCTCGTTCCTGAAACAATATTCCGATAGCGGCGTCGATATTCCTGTCATTGGCCCCGCCTTCAGTTTTGATCAGGGCATTTTGCAGGCGGTTGGCGACGCAGCGCTTGGCGTTGTAAACACCTCGCAATGGAACAAAGACATCGACAACCCAACAAACGCGGCCTTCGTTTCGAGCTTTGAGGCCGAGTACGGTCGGCTTCCGTCGCTCTACGCGAGCCAAGGTTTCGACACGGCAAATCTCTTGATCTCTGCCATTGAAGCGGCAGACGTTTCCGACGCTGGCGCCTTCCGCGATGCCTTAAGGGCGGCCAATTTCGACAGCACGCGCGGCGATTTCAGCTTTGGTTCGAACCATCATCCGGTCCAGACGATCTACGCGCGCGAAGTCATCAAAGAAGGTGACGTCTTCACAAACAAGATCATCGGCACGGCGCTTGAAAACCATGCAGACGTCTACGCCGCTGATTGCAAGATGTAAGCATCGTCAAATGAGCTTCGGGGTTCCTCCCCGGGGCATTCACCTCTTCACGCTCAGCTCAAAAACCCTGGATCTGGTCCAGGGCGATGGAGCGCCATGTCCGCAATCCTCATCATCGAACAGGTTCTGAACGGCCTTCAGTTCGGCGTCATGCTGTTTTTGATGGCGGCAGGACTGACGCTCATCTTCGGCGTCATGGGCCTCATCAACCTCGCTCACGGATCACTATACATGGTGGGAGCGTTCGCGGCAGCCTGGGTGGCGGGGATAACAGGCTCCTTCGTTCTCGCACTTGCGGCTGCGCTGGCCGCAGCGGCGGCGGCGGGTGCACTAATTGAGATCGTCGTCATCAGGCGGCTCTATAGGGCCGCCCATCTCGATCAGGTGCTTGCGACCTTCGCTTTGATCCTGATCTTTTCAGAAGGCACGCGCTTCGTTTTTGGGTCGTTCCCTCTGTTCCTCGACATTCCGGACTATCTCTCAGGCCCGATATCCTTGCCGGGAGGCATCGAATATCCACAATACCGGCTCGTGCTCATCGGCATTGGGCTCTTCGTCGCGCTTGGTCTTTGGTGGCTCACAGCGAAAACCCGCGTCGGCATTCAGATCAGGGCAGGGGAGAATGACCGTGAGATGATCGCCGCCCTCGGCGTCGAAATCTCCAAACTTTACACACTCGTCTTTGCCCTCGGCGCGGCATTAGCCGGGTTGGCCGGCGCGCTTGTGGGCGCGATCCAGTCCGTCCAGGTCGGAATGGGGGAGCCTGTTTTGATCCTCGCCTTCGTCGTTATCGTGATCGGCGGGATCGGCTCCATCCGGGGGGCATTTATCGGCGCACTGTTAGTGGGGCTGACGGATACGCTCGGTGGCGTGTTTCTGCCTGAATTCTTTAAGCTCTTTATGGAAAGCGGCGCAGCCACGCAGACCGGATCTGCGCTCGCGTCAATGGCAGTCTACATCTTGATGAGCGTGGTTCTGATCCTTCGGCCTTCCGGCCTATTTGGAGCGCGCGCGTGATCCAAGAGCGCTACATCAATGTGATCGTCGTCGCAGGCCTCATCGCGCTTCCATTATGGGCGTTGGCTGCTGATGAGATCTTCACCATCACACTGACGACCAGAGCGGTCATCCTGGCGCTTGCAGCCGTCGGGCTCAATATCGCGCTCGGCATTGGCGGAATGGTGTCGTTCGGCCACGCCGTCTTTTTCGGTCTTGGTGGCTACGCTATGGGCATCCTCGCGTTTCACGCTCAGACTTATGCGCCGCTGGAAATCGGCCCGCTCACGATAGCGGGGACCACCTCTATGCCAACAATATGGCTGGTTGCGACAGCCGTTTCCGCTCTTGCGGCTTGGCTGATTGGATTGCTGAGCCTGCGCACGACCGGCGTCTATTTCATCATGATCACGCTCGCGTTCGGGCAGATGTTTTTCTACTTCGCAATCTCCTGGGGAGCTTATGGCGGCGAGGACGGGCTTTCGATCTATGTCCGAAATGGCTTCCCAGGGCTCAACACGCTGGTGCCCATACAGTTTTTCGGCATCTGTTTCGTGGCGCTGGGCTTAGCGCTCCTGTTGGAGTGGCGGTTGCGATATTCGGCTTTTGGATTGGCCTTGAACGCGACGCGGCAAACGCCCCAACGCGTAGAGACTGTCGGTCTCAATCCGATGCGGCTGAAACTGCTGGCGTTTGTCATCTCCGGGGCAATTACCGGGCTTGCAGGCGCGCTCTTTGCTGACCTGAATCGATTTGTCTCTCCGACGATGTTCAGCTGGCAGCTTTCAGGCGAACTCATCATCCTCATAGTGATTGGCGGTGTTGGACGGTTGATGGGGCCCGTTATTGGCGCTGGCGTTTTCGTCGCGCTTGAGCACTGGCTGGGTGGCCTCACGGATTTCTGGCAAGTCTGGCTTGGCGTCATCCTTTTGACCATCGTGCTCTACGGACGTGGCGGCGTGATCGGCCTTGTGACGGGCAAGGAAGGGCCGCATGTCTGACCCGGTGCTTGCAACGTTCGGCCTGAAAAAGAGTTTTGGCGCTCTGGTAGCAACAGATGGCGTTTCAATTGATCTCAAGCCGGGTGAGATTCACGCAATCATTGGTCCAAATGGGGCTGGCAAATCCACTTTGATCGGGCAAATCACAGGTAGCGTGTTCTCCGACGAGGGGCGTGTCGAGATATCAGGAGAAGACGTGACGCCACTGAGCACTGAAGCGCGCGCACGTGCGGGGCTCGCCAGGACATTCCAAATCTCAGCGCTCGCGATGGAAGATAGCGTGCTTGAGAATGCACTTCTCGGCGCGATAGGGGCGACGTCCGGAGCGTGGTCACTTTTCAAGCCGGTTACTCGGGATATTGAGCTCAATGCCATAGCTTTGTCTGCCCTTGAGCGGGTCGGGTTGGCCGATGCGAGGGACACGCGTTGTGCCGATCTCTCCCATGGTCAACGCCGCCAACTAGAGGTGGCGGTCGCGCTCACGCTGGCTCCGAAAGCCTTCGTCATGGACGAGCCGATGGCCGGACTGGGCGCCGAAGGCTCAAAGACCATGACCGCATTCCTCGACCGATTGCGGGTTGAGGCACCAATCCTTCTCGTTGAACATGATATGGACGCGGTATTCGCACTCGCTGACCGCATCAGCGTTTTGGTTTATGGCCGGATTATCGCAACGGGATCGCCGGAGGAGATACGCGCATCGAAAGAGGTTCGCGAGGCCTATCTCGGGGACGGCCTATGAGCCTTCTGACAGTCGAAAAACTCGCCGCCTCCTATGGTTCATCCCAGGCTTTGTTTGACGTGAGCCTCTCGCTCTCGGCGGGTGAGGTGCTCGCCCTTATGGGGCGAAATGGCATGGGCAAGACGACGACGGTGCGGGCGATCTGCCAAATGATACAGTCGAACGGGAAGATCGCATTCGATAGCCAAGATCTGCAGGGTCTCCCAAGTCACAAGGTCGCTCAAATGGGCGTCGGCCTGGTGCCAGAAGGTCGGCGGTGTTTCAGGGATTTGACCGTGCAAGAGAACCTTGTTTCCGCGGCGCGCCCCGGTCATTGGACCTTGAAGACAGTTGGACATCTCTTTCCGCGCTTGGCGGAACGCGAGAACCAGCGCGCCGCGTCGCTATCCGGCGGCGAACTGCAAATGCTCGCCATCGGCCGCGCATTGATGACCAATCCAACACTGCTGATTTTGGATGAAGCGACAGAGGGCCTAGCGCCGCTCATTCGACAGGAAATTTGGGCCGCTATTGCTCATCTCAAGAAGGAGACGGGGTTAGCGATCCTCGTCATCGATAAATCGATCAAGGAGCTCTCTGAGGTCGCCGACCACGCGGTTATACTTGAGCGCGGCCAAACCGTTTGGAATGGTACTATGTCGGATCTCAGTCCCGACGTCTTACAGCGTTATGTCGGTGTTTGAGGCCTAGTGGGCTTCAGAGATGGACATGGCTCAGCCGCGCCAAACTACTCGGTCAGCGCGACGACGCCGCCTGCCAAGGAACTCGGTAACGGCACCTCGGTTGCCGCATAGTCCGAGTTGATGACCAAGGTGGGACCGCCAAGAAGCCAGATCCGGGCTGCGACGATTGCCGTGAATGCCGAGTCTTCCGCGACTGGCGCATTTGCATCGATCATCAAAATGCTGCGCGGGAGATAAAGCGTCCCCAACAACTGCCGTGCGTCGTTGCTTCTAATTTTATGGACGCGAACGCGCGGCGGTTGGAAATGCGGGAAAAGGGCATTGATCCGAAAACTGTACGGAACACTGAGGTCCTCTTGAAACAGCAAGCCCGCCATCGGGCCGTTGCGGGGTGCTTCGAGGCTGATTGAAGTGTCGGGAGCGAATTCAAAGACCGAGTTCGGACCAGTGAGGAAGAAGCCGACATCAACGCCGCTTAGGCTTGCCCGGTCTTCAACCAAAAGCGGACCGTCCTTTATAACGTAGATGCCCGGCTGGAACGTGGCTTCGGCGTCGCCTGCGATCGTTAGCCCACCACAATAAACCCCGGGGTTCACACTGACGGGACCTGCAGCATCAATGCGATGGCCATTGAAATCACAACCACCGAACCGTGGGTGAGGGCGCTCGGCGAGTGGGTCCTCGATTTGCGGGCAATCGGTGACCGGGCTTGGCTGAGCCGTGCGCCGACCCAGGACAAGTACGCCGCCTGCGGAGCAAATTGATGCGGCATGCATGGAAGATGATGCATCAAAGCGGATTGAAAACCGGCTGGTCGAGTTGCTGTAGGCCCCGCATCCGGGGGCTGCAACACGGGACCTGTTATCCATGTGAATGCCGGCGAATATCGAGTAGTCCATCAGCGCCAGAAGGCATACTGCGGTGCGTCCCATGATCCGCGCTGTCGCCGATACTTCTACGGCGTTGGCATCCGCACCTAAGAGATATGGAAAGAAAGGGGACCAGTCTTGGCTCAGGTCCACCCTCACAGCGCCCGATTGGAAATCGACCGAAACGTCGACGCCGATCTCCTGGCCGATGATGTCTGACATCTGACGCTGCGTTTCGACGTGATTGACAGCGACTGCGCGCAGCTGTGCCTCACTATTGTTGACCAGAATGAGTTCCCGCGCTGTCGCAGTTGCCGCGATATCGGCAACGGTTTGGAGCCTCTCACGCTGATTGGTCACATAGGTATAGTCGACCGCCACCGCGACGCTTCCGACAACGATCGGCACCGTAGCCGCAAACACGATGAGAGTTGAACCCGCATCGTTTCGTTTAAATCGCAAAAGGTGCGAAAGGAATGCCTGAAAGGCGTTTGTAACAAGGGAAAACGCGGCCCTTAACAACACTTTCATTACTCAAACTCGCCTATCTGCCTGAACTTATCCGAAGGAATAAGCGGGACAGAAACCAATCAAAAAACGTATCTGTTTCAGCGAGTGAAACTACAGGCAAGAGGTCAAATCTTTCTTTAAAGCTTGAGAGAAATTCGGCGCTCTTGTGACGGAACGGCAAATGGCTGATTGCCATGATCGATACAATTTTAGGGACTTGAAGATTACGCCGATGCTGCGCTCGCGTGGTGCCCTCTATGTTTCAAGTATGTCAAATACCATGCTAAAAACTCATCCGCAGGAACGGGCCTTTTCAGGTAGTAACCCTGCATAGAGTCGACGCCGATTTCCTGCAGAAGGACAACGTCTTTTTCGGTCTCAATGCCTTCAGCGACAATGGACATGTCGAGGTCTTTGCCAAGCTTCGCCATCGCCCGAAGGCAAACGAGATGCCGGCGATCAGTCATGGCGCCTTTCAGAAAACTGCGATCAATCTTTAGTTCCGTGAACGGATAGACGCAGAGCTGTCTCAGGTTCGTATGACCCGTCCCAAAGTCATCAACGGAGACGCCAAATTTGAGCATTCTGAGCCTTGCAAGCACCTCAATGGAACTCGCTTTCTCGTCCAGAAGATTGCGCTCTGTTATCTCGAACGTGACAGAAGAGTTCGGCACTCCGTAAGCTTGGCATCGTTCAACCGCGATGTCGGGGAACGTTTCATCATTGATCGTTGTCGGATCTGTATTGATGGCGACGGATATTGGGGATCCGTTAGGTCTGAGACGCGAGAGCATCTCCAAAGACCTGTCCAACATCAAGAATGTCAGGTCGGAGACCAGGTCGGTATCTTCGGCAATCTTTACAAAGATATCTGGTGCGATTTGACCGTGTACGGGGCTGTTCCAACGCGCGAGCGCTTCAACACCGACGACGTCCCCGGTATCAACATGAAACTTAGGTTGGAAAAATGGCGTGATCTCGCGCCTGTCGATAGCATTGCGGACATCAATCGCTTTGATGGGCGGGGCAGTGGGCGATCGTTGCGACCTATGCTCGGAGTTTGCTTTTGAAACGAGCGCAATCAAGCGTTCTGGAGTGACCGGTTTTTTCAAAGCGCCGACCAATGAGAGACCCATCGCCCCAGCCATATCCATGGCAGCCTTAAGGACGACATCATCCTCGCCACTCGCGATGATGATATTTCCCTCATAGCCCTGGTCTGAGAGAAGGCGAAGAAACTGCAATCCGTCTAAATCCGGCATGTTTAGATCGGAAACGACGAGATCGAGCTGCTGTTTGGCTGACCTTATGTTTTCCAGCGCGGACGAGCCGTTGCTGGCGACTTCAACAGTTTCGACGCCAGCGCTTCGCAACGCTGCCGCCGATATTATCTGCATCATGGGGTCGTCATCGACGATAAGTGCTGAATTCGTCATGGCAATCAGGCGGCCTCGGAATCGCGAGGTGAGTTTCCTTGCGATTCACTCTCCACAATCGGTCTTGAAGCTCTGGCGATTAACGCTCGCGTTCCTCCGGCCTCCAAGCGATCGAGATGAAGCGACGCGCCATGCATCTCTGCAACGGCAGCCGCTATGGAGAGACCAACTCCCATCCCATTCGCCGTCCTCTGCAGTCCCATTTGCGCTTGCATGAAGGGCTGTTGGATAGCGTTGAGGAGACGTTCATCAATACCCGCACCTTGGTCGGTGACTTCCACTGACCAGCTGTTTCTCGCGGTTTTCCAGCCCAGCGTGACGACACTTCCGCTTGGTGAGTGCTGGATCGCATTGCGAACGAGATGAAAGAGCGCGGCGCTGAGTAGATGAGGATCACAAACGATGGCGCAGTTTGCGTCCGAATTGCTGACCCGAATGTCGACCCGCTTTTCATCCGCCAGTGAGCGGAGCTTCGATATGGCTCCGCCAATGACATATTTCATTTCCGTTTCGGCCTGTTGCGAGTGTGCAGCTTTTGACAAAACGCGGGTCAACAAGACGAGATCGGAGACGTGTTGGTTCAAGTCCTCGCCGGCGTCTGCGATATGCTTTGCGTATTCGCGATATTCGGGCGCGCCGAGGGGGCCATGAATTTCATCGCTCAATAACCTGGCAAAGCCAATCGTTGAATTGAGCGGTGTCCTCAACTCGTGACTGAGTATCGACAGCAAATTATCTCGCATCGTTACCGCTGCCTGCGCGGTCTCTTCCGCGTGTCTGAGGGCGGCCTCTTTCTCTGCAGCACGGAGCACGCTCGCGATCTGATGCCTGACGAGAGCCCAATCGAGTGGTTTGCGGATGAAAGCATCCGCTCCTGCTGCAATCGCGCGACGACAAATCAGATCGTCGGCAAGACCGGTCACCAAAACCACTGGAATGCTCGATGTTCTCGTGTCTCCCTTGATGGATTGAAGGAGGCCTAGGCCATCAAGGTTAGGCATGTCGATATCGGTCAAGACAATGTCGACGGGTTCAGACTTCATCGTCTCGATTGCTTCTACGCCATCGACGGCCCGCAATAGGCGATAGCCTTCGGGTGAGAGGCGTGCGTAAGCGAGTTCCAATGCCAAAGGGTCGTCATCAACGACCAAAAGCGTTGTGTTGGTTTGAAGGCGCATTCGGGCTCCGGGCAGTCGAGCAACCCTCTAACTCAGATTGATTGGTATCCGGTAAAGCCAACCACAGACCGGGGCGAGTTTTGTTTCGTTCCTTAACAGGCCGTTTGGCTCCTCCCTGTAGGGTGCCCACGTCGGACATAACGGTTGATTCAATGCTCACTCGGATCGGGTCCAAGATCGCGCTCGCCATGGCGATCACAGTCCTCGCGGCTGTGGTAACGATTTCGGCTGTCTCCGTCTGGCGCGAGGCTACAAGATATGTCGATACGCGGACCAGTGAGATTGTCGGAATCGCAAAGGTTCTCGCATCTACGTCCGCCGACGCGCTTGCGGATAACAATCAGATCGCAGCGCAACGCACGCTTCGGTCTATCAGAGATTTCGCAGGCGTTGTGCATGCAACGCTCGAAGATAGAGACGGACGGATATTTGCAGATATCGGGTCTGCGGTTGTCCTCGAGCGAGATATTGAGGCGTCCAACCAACGCGATCCAATCGCCGTCCTTCTGGGAAGACCCTTAACGATCGCTGTCCCTGTAAGACATGAAAGCGAGGTCATCGGGAGCCTCATATTAACGTCGGAAACGAGAGATGTTTGGCCGAGAATTGCCGCGGCGCTCGTCGATCTATTGATCGCCGGTCTGGTCACTATAGCAATCGCGTTCCTTGCAGCAGCCATAATAACGAGAAAGCTCGTCGCGCCGCTCAACGCGCTTCGAAAAGCGATGATTCAGCTTCGGGAGGAGCAGAATTTCGCCGTTCGAGTGCCACGTCAGTCCAGCGACGAGATTGGAGACCTCACCGAAACCTTCAATGATCTTCTCTCGATTATCCGAAAGCGTGACCAGGCAATAAACGCACACCAAGCAGGGCTTGAGCGGACTGTCGAGCGCAGAACGCAAGATCTTTTGGAAGCAAAAACCGAAGCTGAACGCGCTAATCGAGCCAAATCGACGTTCTTGGCAACGATGAGCCACGAGATACGGACACCCATGAACGGTATGCTCGTTCTGGCGGAATTGCTTGCAAACGCCAGCTTACCGCAGCGCGAGAAGCGATATGCTGATGTGATCAATAAATCGGGTAAGACGCTTCTTTCGATCATCAACGACATCCTAGATTTCTCGAAGGTCGAGGCGGGTCAATTGACCCTTGAGCCGATCGAATGCTCGCCGCGAAACATCCTAACGGACGTCCTCGACGTTTTTCACTCCAAGGCTCAAGAGAAAGGTCTGTCGCTCGCGGGGCATGTAGATAATGCGATACCTGAGGCGATCGTCACAGACCCGGTACGGACACGCCAAATCCTCTCGAACCTCGTCGGCAATGCCATCAAGTTCACCCAAGACGGGCATGTCCGAGTAACGATTAACCGGATCGGTAAATCTGGTCACATGCACATCACTGTCGCCGATACGGGCATTGGAATTCCTGAAGATAAGCTTGATACCGTTTTCGACGCCTTTAGCCAGGCTGACCAATCCGTCACGCGGCGTTATGGCGGCACAGGTCTTGGTCTCTCGATCTGTCAGCAGCTCGCAGAAGCAATGGGTGGGACTATTTCAGTCCAAAGCCGCGAAGGCGTTGGATCAGAATTCTCGGTCACGCTTCCAATTCGGTCAGCAAATGACAGCCCTGATTGGGCGACGCGAACGGAGCTCGACCTTGAGGGTGTTTGTGCTGCGGTTGACGTGCAAGATCACGTGCTTCGGTGGGCCCTTGAGCGCCATCTGAGAGATGTTGGTGTCACACTCGGGAATTCAAACAGGGTTTTTGACGACGCTGGCTATATCGATCAACTGGTCATCACCGATCGACAACCGGGCTCATATAGAAACCGAAAAGCCCGCGTTATTCGCGTTGTTTCCCAGAGTGACGCTGAGGATGCGAATTTTGCGGATCTTGAAACAGTGCTCTTCGCTCCGATTGACCATGCCCGCGTCATCATTGCCGTCGAAACGGCCTTTGGGCTCTCAAAGACCGAAGACGGTCAAGAAACAAGAGATCAGTCCCATCCACAATGGCACGGTGCATCAATCCTTGTCGCTGATGACGGCGCGATAAACCGAGAGGTCGCGCAACAGGTGCTGGGCCGCTTCGGGGTATCGGTCACACAAGCATCGGGTGGCAACGAAGCGGTGACCCTGGCTGGGCGGACATCTTTCGACGCCATCCTCATGGATTGTAACATGCCCGATCTTGACGGCTACGAAGCGACAAGACGCATTCGCATGGCGGACAGTGAAGCCGGTCGGTCCTCAAAAATCATTGCTCTCACCGCGGACGCACAACTCGGCGAAAACCAAGCGTGGTCAAAGCATGGTTTCGATGGATTTGTTCAAAAGCCATTCGGTCTCGGGGAGATTGAAGCGCTCCTTTTTGACTTGCTTGGCCCTGCCAGTGTGACCACGAGTACCGTCAGCCAAGAGCTAGATATTCCGTCGGAGCCAGCTCAATTCGACCACTCGCCCGGCGATGAAGACATCCTCGATCACGCGGTCATACACTCGCTGATGGATTTCTCGTCCGGTAGCGGTGAGGAGCCGCTGATCATTCGGCTCTTGGCTCTCTTTGAAGAACACGCACCGCCGCTCATTGCTCGCATTCAAAACGCCCACGCTCAACAGGAATTCGGGGAGATGGCCAGCGCGAGCCATGCGCTGAAGTCGATGGCGGGCAACATCGGCGCGAAGAAACTCATGGACCTTTGCCAAGAAATTGAGGCTAATGCGGCGAGGAAAACTGCCGTTTTGGCTTTGGTGATAGGAGAGTTATCGGCCCTATACGACCGGTCGGTAGACTATCTAAAGATACACACGATTGATAAGACGAAAGCATCCAAACAATTTACAAGGGTCAAAACCCAATCAGCTTACTGATCGGGTATTGCAAGTCAGATTCACGGTGTCCAATCAGCGGATTTGACGCGTGGATGGCTCACCTTTTTTTGGCTTTCCGGCACCCAGTGGGCGGCCATAGAGCCGCGTTTACCGAAAAACCAGCCGGGTGCACGGCGTGTTGATGATTGGCGTGTGAACTCCGGCATCATCCATTTCCTGAAGACCGGATGCCGCCTCCTGGCATTTGCTCCGCAATTGCCTGCTGGCCAGTGGATGGTGCGACGGACCCAAGGAACGTGGTTCGTCCACGACGGTCTACAACCGTTTCAACCTGTGGTCTCGCCGACGGTTCTGGGTCGGTTTGCTGGAAGCGTTGGCCACGTCTGGAGCCGCGACGAAGAGCGCCGCGATCGACAGCACCTACATCAAGGCCCAACGCTCCGCCCATGGCGGAAAGGGGGGGGCGAAAACGCAGGGTATCGTCCATCAAGTGGCGGACAGACCAGCAAGATCGGCGCTCTGAAGGGCGTTCTGGGTCGACCCTTCGCTTTGCATCTGACCGGAGGGAACGTCTCCGACATGAAGGCAGCGCCGGTGTTGCTGTTGTGACCGATGGTAGCCAAATACGTTCTCGCGTCTTCTCGGTATTCGCTGCGCGATTGCGTGTCAGGCAGTGGACGAGGGCTATGATGCCAATGCCCTGACTAAGGTGCTCCGTTGCGCCTTGGTTATCCCAGTCATTCTTGGACGCCGTAACCGGAAACGTGCCATTACTTATGATGCTCGGCGATATCGAGACCGCCATCTGATGGTAACGCATTCTGCCGTCTCAAAGACCTCAAACGCGTTGCCACGCAATACGAAAAGCTCGCCTGAAACTCACTGTACACCTTTGCGTTGGGTGCACTCAGGATATGATAGAGCCTCGAATCCGTGAACGGAATTCGAACTTACCTCCATTGCAGTTTTAGATCCCCCTGGCTGACTAGCAATAAAGATCAATGTCGTCTGGCCTGGCGTTGCAATTCCTGCTGCCAAATATTCCGATGCTAAGCCAATATGCTCTGCTTCTTCGCAGGCATCGATGTTGGAATTTACACCAAGGGTAGGCTGCGCTACTTCACATCCATGCTTCCTACTATAGCCGAGAGTGTATCTAGGAACATGCAACAAGTATGGATGAAATACGGGCCGGAGACGGAAGCCCCCCTCGCTCCCGAGACGGTTACAATTGAAATCACGACCCGTTGCAACCTTAGCTGCGTGATGTGTCCGCACGGCATTGAAGGCGGTATGCCGATCAAAACGGACGCGCCCGATGTTCTAGTCCAGTCGATTCTCGACTCGATTGATATCGTTAAGGAAATTCACCCAACCGGGGTCGGTGAACCGCTGATGGCTCAAGGATTCTGGAAAATAATTGATGCCATGGGGGGGCGCAAAGAACCGTCTATTGCGTTCCACACCAATGGCATACTGCTCACCCAAAGAAACGTCGAACGGCTTTTGAAAACATCTCTAAGCCGTGTGAATGTCTCCGTCGATGCCGCGACAGAAATGACGTATCGGCGGGTTCGCGGCGCTGACATGCGAAAGACAATTGATGGGATCTCTCGTCTCGCCAAAGGCATGGTAGAAAAAAGTGGGTCCAACATTCCAAATATTTCGATGTCAATGGTGCTTATGCGGGAAACCGTAGAGGAAGCGCCTGATTTCGTTGAACTCGCACACAGCCTAGGTGTTCGCTTTGTTTATTTCGAGCACTTGACTGAACCGCAATTCAAAAAGGATCATTGGGTGGTAGAGCGAGGAAATTTCCTCTTCAACTATAAGGAGCAGGAACTATTCGATGATGCAGAGTACTCCGATGTTCACATAATTAAAGCGCTCGACAAGGCGGACGAATTGGGGGTCGTTATCGAAGGCTATGAAGTACTCCTGTCGCCTGGCAACAAACACCACGATAGAAGACCATGTCGGGACGGGTCGCTCTTGCAGTTTTATACCGCCCAAGCACCCGGTATGGATGTCCAGATCATCGATTAACTTGAACCTGCGTTGCGGAGCAGGAAACCGCCGTTCCGATGTCGAACGAAATTAGAGACTGTCGCTGGCCGTGGAACCGGCTTTATCTCCATGCAAATGGAGACATCAAGCCGTGTTGCTATGCGACGATGCCCATTGGCTCAGCAGATGAGGGCGATACGCTGTCTAGTGTTTGGCACGGAAAGAAAGTTAAAGAACTGCGTGACGCCATTGCCCGAAATGCGCTGCATCCAGTGTGTGCAGGCGCCGGATGCTCTTATGTCAGGTCTAAAGTTCCGACCGGAAAAGATCTCGAGACGTATGCTTTATTTGGGGCGCCAACCGGGTCTCGCCTCCACCCGGAACAGATAGCACTTGCACGACTTGGTAGAGCGTCGTCTATGCATCTCATCGGGACTGATCTCATCGAGCAAGCACGGGCCGAATACGGCGGAAGCAGAGTGTCATACTTTCGAAAGATGATTGAAGGGCTGCGATGGATATGGCGAGCTCACAAGCGCGGCAATCCCTATGCTAGTACATATCTCTCCATCTTCATAACGACCGGCGACGGCGAGGTGGCTCCGTTTGTGAGGCGTGTTCGAAACTGGCTAGGGCGAAATGAATTTGCGCGAAAACATGCGATTGCATGGGCAAGAATGGGAATGAACAAAGGGTTCGGTCCAGCGGCTACAGCCCTTGGTGGATTGCTTTCACGCGACGCAAATACGGCCGATACGTTGGACGCGGTGCTGGATATCTTCAAACGCGCAGGTGATCTTGGTGACGCCAATGGGTATCTCCACGCTGGCAACATGTTGAAGTCAGTCGGTTCTGATGATGACGCTAACCACATGTTAAAACTGGCACACCGCAGAAATTCGCGTTTGTGATAATTGTTTGCCGTAGAGATATAGCGCTGGATTAAGGCACCGACAACAGAACTATTTCGGTATTTGTCGGCGATATTTGGTTAGTTTTTGTTTTCATTTTGCAAAAACACTGCGATAATTGTTATTTTAAATATTTTTTCGATGGAGCAGAATAAATACGGAAATTTTTCATATGCTATGTTGAGATTTCATGATTTTATGAAGTGCAACTCGTTCAGCTTAGCAACAAATATTCATTGGGTCTGACCTGCTCCCCTGATTGTACCCACTCATAGGTTAGCTCTGTTCATGGTGTGGTCCATTCTGGACTGGGTTGCAAACTCGTTCGGTGTGAGCCCATCGAGGCTC
>JBCCMK010000008.1:0-77584 GCA_039026395.1 Pseudomonadota bacterium
CAATGTCATAGACGGTCAAAAAGTAAGGCGCATAGTCGAGTTGTTTAACGAGCGACAATTCATGGCGGAGCGTCGCCTCGACCTTTTTCGGTATGCCGTCTGGATAGCGGTTGGCAGCACCCTCCCAGGTCAGGCGTTCAAGCTCCTCTTGCGGTGTCGCGCTCTCGCCAGTCGGTTCGTCGGGATAATCATAGGCGAGTTCGTCGAGCGAAAACGAAACCCGGTCAATCAGGCGCTCCGTCTCGGCGAGCGTTTGGGGGTGATCACGAAAGAGCCGCGCCATTTCTTCTGGCGGTTTCAAGTACCGCTCAGCGTTTGCTTCGAGCCGTTTCCCTGCCCGAGCAAGCGGCACATGCTCGCGGATGCAGGTCAAGACATCCTGCAAGGGGCGCCTGCGCGGATCGTGATAGAGCGCGTCATTGGTGGCAATGAGCGGTACGCCGAACCGGTTCGCGACGCGCGCCAGATCGTCGAGCCGTTTGCGATCCGAACCCTGGTACGCCATGCTCGCACCCAGCCATATATTAACACGGCCCAGCGCCTCCAGCGTTTCGACAAGGGCCGGATCATCCGGCTCACCAGGCATGACGACCATGAGAAGCCCCTCACGCCAGGCGATTAAATCTTCAAGGAAAAGCCGCGGCGCGCCCTTCTCGCCGCGCAGATTGCCGACCGTTAAGAGCCGTGTCAGGCGGCCATAGGCGGGACGGTCAGTCGGATAAACGACGATGTCGGGGGTGCCGTCCTCAAACACCAAACGACACCCGACAAGAAAGCGCACGCCCGCTTCTTTTGCGGCCGCATGGGCCCGCACGACGCCAGCCAGCGTGTTTCGATCAGCGACGGCGAGCGCCGAAAGCCCGAGCTTGTGGGCGCGCACGACCAGCTCTTCCGGGTGAGATGCACCGCGCAGGAACGAGAAGTTTGTGGCGCAGACAATTTCGGCGAAATTTATTTCTGCGCTCACGGCCAAGCGCTCACTCTGTTCGCTGGCCTCCGCTGGGGTGGGCTGACCGCCCGACGCGCGGTCACGCTTGCCTCGCTACGCTCGGTCACGGCTTCCACTCGCAGCCATTCGGTTCTGCTCCACATCGCTCAGTGATCACGGAAAAACCCCGTGCATGTACCAACGCGGATCGGCGGTCTCAGCACCGTAGAGGCCGTTTCGAAACACCCAGAAGCGCGCCCCGTCACGATCCTCGATGCGGAAATAATCCCGCGTCGGTGGCGTCTCTGTCTCGAGCGACCGCCACCATTCCGACGCGATCCGCTCCGGCCCTTCCACCCGGGTGACTTCGTGCAACATGCGTCGCCAGCGAAACCGAAGCGGCGGACCGTCTGGAATCTCCGCCAGCGCTTCGATGGGCTCTGGCGGTGAAAAGAGATGGAGCGGCCGCGTGCCTGCTTCGGTCTCCGGCTCCGGCACTTTAGGCACCTCATAGAGCGCGGCCTGGACCGGGTCTGACGCCTGTTCGGGGATGTGCGTGTCGCTGAGCCTCAGACGCAGCACATAATCCATGCCGAGCCGAGCTGACAGGCGATCCACCAGGTCGGAGAGCGCCTCGTCCGCATCCACTTCGCCGGCGAGATCGGTGGTGATCTGCGCCGGGTCGAGCGGCTCGGTCGTGCGCGCCGACAGCCGGATCAGATCAAAGCCGAACCCCGCATCCCAATCGGAACCGGCGGCCGCGAACTTCTCCTTAAAGAGCCGCACGATGCGGGTGGGTTCGCGCAGTGGTCGGCTCGTTCCCGCCGTCAAATGCGTAACCTTGCCGTCGACGCGAAAAAGCGTGAGATCGAGCGTGCGCGCGCCCTCGCCGCGGCGTTCAAGGTCGGCAGTGAGGCGTTCAGCCAGCGCTTTCGCCGTCGCCTCGATGTCCTCTTCGCGCGCGATCGGTTCGGCAAAGATCCGTTCAGCCATCGCGGGCGAAACCGGCAGGCGCGGGGTGATCGCCTCGCCCTCGTCACCGAACGCCTGAGCGAGCCTTTTCAGGAGCGTCTTTCCAGCCCGTGCCGTGAGCGGCGCGCGGGGTTTGTCGGCGATATCGGCGACGGTCTTCAGACCCAGCCGTTCGAGCCCCGCGACCCGATCCGCGTCGAGCCGGAGCGCGGCAAGCGGTAGGGGCAAAAGGGCCGCGCGCTCAGCGCCTGGGGCGATGACGCCCGATCCGGTCTGCCCGGTGTAGCGTGCCGCTGCCCAGGCCGCGCCGACCGTATCGGCAAGCCCGGTTCTGACCGTCAGGCCGAGGCGTGCATAGGCCGCCTCAACGGTCGCGCGCATCGCTGCTTCGCCCTCAAAGAGGTGCGCGCACCCGGTGATGTCGAGGATGAGCCCCTCCGGCCCAAAAATATCGTCGAGCCCAACCAACGGCGTGAAGCGGCGGCTCCAATCGGCAAGCTTCAAAAGCGCTGCCATATCGCCATGGGGATCGGCGGGCCGCACATCCAAATCGGGGTAGGCCGCGCGGGCGTCTGCCAGGGTTTCGCCGACCGGCACGCCCAATTCAGCGGCCAAGGGATCACAGGCCGTGACCCGGAGCGCGTTCTTGACCGTGTCGACCAGAACGAGCGGCTTAACTCGCCCGCTGGAGGCGTCCTCCTCTGAACGCGGCGATTTTAGAACCATCTCCGCGTCGGCCCGGCGCTGACGCTCGGCCGGGAAGTGCGGAAACCACACTGCCAGGATGCGCTGTTTCTGCGTGTTCCCTCGCTGTTCGGGCGGGATCGACAAACGCTCGACCATGGGCGTCCCACTCCACTATCCAATGCCCCGTCTGTCCGAGGCGGTTGCGTTCAAGCGCGACCGACCAACGGGGCCGCGACAAGGTAAAGGCTGCGCGATGGCGCTGACCGATGGCGGGCGGCGCGCCGGGGTGAGAGGCGATCCGCCAGCGGGTCTGGGCCGCACTCGTTCCAAGTGCCGCCCCGTGGCGCAGAAGAAGTGCTGGCGTGTGCTTTGCCTGCGCTGCCAGATGAAGCCGCCGCGTTGCGGTCATATCGACCGCTGTCGGATCACCCCAGACAGAGCCGATGATGGCGTGCAGACCATCGCTCGAAAGTCCCTCTTCCATCGTCCAGAGCACCTCGCGCGCGTCTTTCGCTTCAACAATCAAGACCCGCGACGGCTCGACACCGAAAGCGGACAGACCTGGGCCATAGAGAAGCCCCGCCTCACGCCGGGTAAGTCGGTCCGCGACCCAGACAACCGGTCGGTCACCCACCCTTTGGAGCGCAAAGGCCAAGGCAAACGCATTGACCGTTGGGGCCGAGCGATGCGGTGCCAAATTCACCGCGCCGTGCATCTCGTGGAGCGCGCCGCGATCTGGACCACCACGCGGCTGAAACGGTGCATTCAGAGTCGGATGGCCGAGATCAATCACCGGGCGCGCCGCGCTATCCTCAAGCGTCAGCGTCTGGTCTTCAATGCGCGCGATCTCGCCGCGAAGCTGTGCAAGCACCGCCTTCGTCATGGGAGCAAACCTGCCCTCGAGAAATAGATGTTCTGTTTATGTTCTTATTGATTCCAGCGCTGAGCGGAAGAGTCAAGCCGACTCTTAAGAGCGGGGATATCGCTCCTGTCAGAGACTGTCGGCGATGGTCAAAACACCAACACTATCAACGGTTTTGCGCGTGATATTCCGGGTTGGGCCGCATGTCGGTCGCGGTCGCCAGACGGTTCGTCATGTTGAAAAATCCAACCACCGACGCGATGTCCCAGATATCGCGATCGCTAAAACCGACCGCCCGCAACCCCGCGCGATGGGCGTCGTCTACCACGTGTGGTTCGGTTGTCAGCGCCCAGGCAAAATCAAGCATTGCCCGATGCCGCTCCGACAGGTCGGCGGCCCGGTAATTCATCACCAGGATCTCACCCAGGATCGGATCGTCTGAGAAAAGTCGCACGGCCTGACCGTGCGCCGTCAGGCAATAAAAACACCGATTGGCCGAAGATACCACGACCGCGATCATCTCACGCTCGAGCTTGGTTAGCCCCGAGGGTCCGAGCATCAAATCATTGTAAAACGCCATGAACGCGCGCAGCTTCGTCTGGTCAAACGCGTAGGCCTTCAGCACGTTCGGAACGAGCCCGAGTTTCTCGACGCATTTGGCAAAGACCGCTCCGATGTCCTCATCGAGTGGCTCATCCATCGGCAGATCGAGCGCCGTTGGCTCCCGCCCACTCGTCCCCGGTAAAGTGGGTTCTAAAGTGGATTGATCTTCACTCATTTTCGCCTCCCGCTCGACTTTCGCGTGATTTTCAAGAACACTTCGCCCAAGAGTCACATGATGCAGCGTCACATGATGACGCGAAAAAGCGCAAGATAACAGGCGCCCAAGGCCGAAAGGCCGCAAACAAAGAATGGCCGAAAGGCCGCAAATAAAGAATGGCCGAGAGGCCTTAAACATAGAGGGCCGTTGAGCCCAAAACAATAAGGGAGATCGGGCCGTGGCACGCGATGAATGGGGGGCACCAACAGCGCTGATCGCCGATGCAAAGGCGCGGATCGACGAGACAGTGAAAGCCAAAACCCAGCGCGAACAGCTCAAATTATTGACCGACGCGCTCTTTGCCCGCACCGCAGTCGAAGACTTGAGCGCGCTCTCTGTTTCTGACCAAGTGGAAAGCGTAAAGACCGCATTTAAAGCCTCGCAGCAGCGCGCAGCAGACAGCCACCACATCACAATCAGCAATCACACGCTTGCAGCAAAGGCTGGCGAAGTGACGATGATCACCATCTGCAATGACGATATGCCGTTTCTCTATGATTCGGTCACAGATCTCTTGCAGGAACGCGGGTTTCATATCGCGCTCATCGCCCACCCGATCGTGCCAATTATTCGAAAGGCGGACGGCACGCGTACCCGATACGCTGAAGACGGCGCAAAGGGCGCCATCCGCGAAAGCCTCATCCACATATGCCTTGAACCGATCGATTCCGCCGAAGCCCGCGAGGAGTTAAAGGCCGAACTCGACACGGTGCTCACCAATGTCCGCCACGCGGTGCGCGATTGGAAACCGATGCGCGCCCGGGTCGAAGCGGCAGTCGCGGCCTACCGCGAAAGCCCACCGTCGATCGATAAAGAGGCGCTCGACGAAGCGGTCTCCTTCCTTGAATGGCTGCTCGACGAGAACTTTACCTTCCTTGGAATGCGCGAATACGGCTTTTCCGACGCCGATGAAATGCTTAACCGCGAGGGCACGGGGCTCGGCGTTCTGTGCAATCCCAGTGTGAAAGTACTCAGGCGCGGTTCAGACCTGGTGACGATGACGCCTGAAGTGCGTGAGTTCATGTTGGAGCCAACGCCACTCATCATTTCAAAGGCCAATGTCCGCTCTGATGTCCACCGGCGCGTCCATATGGATTATATCGGCGTCAAACTCTACGCGGCGGACGGCACGCTCGACGCGGAACTCAGGATCGTCGGCCTCTTCACCTCGACCGCTTACACCAGAAGCGTGATGCGCATCCCGGTGATACGCCAGAAGGTGAACACCATCGTCGAGCGCTCGGGGCTGACAGCAGAAGGCCATTCCGGAAAGGCCCTGACGAACATCTTAGAGACCTATCCGCGCGATGAGCTCTTCCAGATTGACCCCGACACGCTCTACCAATTCAGCCTTTCGATTGCTCAATTGGATGACCGCCCTCGCGTGCGCGTTCTGGTGCGGCGAGACCGGTTCGATCGGTTCGTTTCGATCCTCGTCTATGTGCCGCGCGACCGCTATTCGACCGAGGTTCGCATTAAGATCGGCACCTACCTCGCAGACGTTTTTGATGGACGTGTTTCCGCCTTTTACCCCGGCTTCCCCGAGGGGTCGCTCGCGCGTGTGCACTTCGTCATTGGCCGCACCGGTGGCAAGACGCCGAACATCCCGCAGGCAACACTCGAAACCGAAGTCGCAGCCCTTATCCGCACATGGCAAGATGATCTGACGGTTGCAATCACCGACGCGATGGAACCCGCCAAAGCGCGCGAACTCCTCGTGACCTACTCGACGGCGTTCCGGGCCGCCTATCGCGCCATATACGGCACGGATCAGGCCGTTCGCGATATCGACGTGATCGAAACGCTGTCGCCAGACCATCGCCTCGCGGTGACCTTTCGGACCGATGATGATGATAGCGACGGCGAAGCGCGGTTGAGGCTTTACCATTATGGCGGGCCGATCCCGCTGTCTGACCGGATGCCGATCATTGAGAATTTCGGTTTCCGCGCCGTCAATGAAGAAACCTACCGGATCAAGCTCGACCAGTTTGACCAAAAGCGCAGGATCTGGATCCACGACATTCTGCTTCAGACCGTGTCCGGCCGGCCCATCGATGTGGAGGACCAGTCGGCGATCCTCATTGATGCGTTCCAGGCGGTCTGGTCAGGACGCGCCGAAAACGACGGCTTCAACGCGCTCACCCTCAACACCGCGCTCCCCTGGAGGGATGTGGCCGTGGTGCGTGCCTACTCCCGCTACATGCGCCAGATTCTGATGCCCTATTCGCAGGATTACATCTGGCAGGTGATGAACACGCACGCGGAGATCGCGTTCAAGCTCGTTGACTATTTCCATGCCCGCTTCAACCCGAACATGGATCACCAAGCAGAGATGCGAGAGGCGCGCGAGGCCGCGCTTTTAAAGACCCTGGAGATGGTGCTTTCAGGCGTCGACAGTCTCGATGAAGACCGCATCATTCGCGGCTTCTTAAACCTCATCCAGGCGACGCTTAGAACGAATTATTTCCAACAAGGGGCCGATGGCGCCGCACGACCGACAATCGTCTTCAAAGTCGATCCCCACATGATCGAAGGGCTGCCGCTGCCGCGTCCTTACAGGGAGATTTTCGTCTATTCGCCCCGCGTTGAGGGTGTGCATCTGCGCTTCGGCGCCGTCGCCCGCGGCGGTCTTCGCTGGTCCGACCGTCCACAGGATTTCCGCACGGAAGTGCTCGGCCTCGTCAAAGCCCAACAGGTGAAGAACGCCGTGATCGTGCCGGTTGGTGCGAAAGGTGGATTCGTGCCGAAGCAACTCCCCACTGGCGATGATCGAAACGCCTGGTTCGAAGAGGGCCGCGAATCCTATAAGGTTTTCATCAACTCCCTTTTGGACGTGACCGACAATCTGGATGGCGCCGATCTGATCGCGCCGGAAAATGTCGTCCGGCTCGACGGTGACGATCCCTATCTGGTGGTGGCCGCCGATAAGGGCACAGCCACGTTCTCCGATACGGCAAACGCCATCTCGCAATCCCGCGATTTCTGGCTCGACGATGCTTTTGCGTCCGGCGGATCGGCGGGCTATGACCACAAAAAAATGGGCATCACGGCGCGCGGCGGCTGGGAGGCGGTCAAGCGTCACTTCCGTGAGATGGATTGGGACATCCAGACCCAACCCTTCACGGTCGTTGGCTGCGGGGACATGTCCGGCGACGTGTTTGGCAATGGCATGCTCCTGTCTGAACAGATCAAGCTCGTCGCGGCCTTTGACCATCGCGACATCTTCATCGATCCCGATCCAGACCCCGCCAACTCTTTTGCCGAACGCAAGCGGCTCTTCGAGATGGGTCGCTCCAGCTGGAAGGACTATGATGAAGCGCTGATCTCCAAGGGTGGCGGCGTCTTTTCCCGCTCGCAAAAGGCGCTCCAGATCAGTCAAGAAATCCGCGACGTTCTTGACATTCCAAAGTCTCGCGTCTCACCCTTTGAACTGATTACGGCGATCCTAAAAGCAGACGCTGATCTCCTCTGGTTTGGCGGCATCGGCACCTATGTGCGGGCACCACAAGAGTCCGACGCCGACGTCGGAGACCGCGCAAACGATGCTGTGCGCATCACGACGGATGATCTCCGCGTCAAAGTGATCGGCGAGGGCGCCAACCTCGGCGTCACGCAAAAGGCGCGGATCGCGTTTGGGCTCGGAGGCGGCCGGGTGAACAGCGACGCGATCGATAATTCCGCGGGCGTGAACTCGTCCGACGTGGAGGTCAACATCAAGATCGCGCTTGGCGCTGCGGTCCGCGCGGGCAAACTGAAGATCAAAGCCCGGAACACGCTTCTCGCCTCGATGACCGACGAGGTCGCGGACCTGGTTCTAAGGAACAATTACCAGCAGACCCTTGCCCTCTCGATCGCCGAGAGGCGCGGGCTCGCGGAGACCGAATTCCAGGCCCGTTTCATGGCCGATCTGGAGGGTCGCGGTCTTCTCGATCGCGCCGTTGAAGACTTGCCCGATCCGATCGCGCTCTCTGACCGGATCGCCGACGGGAAACCGCTCACCCGACCGGAACTGGCAGTCCTTCTAGCCTACGCAAAGATCACGCTCTTTGATGATTTGCTCGCCACCGACGTGCCCGATGACCCCTATTTCGAGCGCGACTTGATCGGCTATTTCCCATCGAAGATGCAGAAGAAGTACGCGTCAGAGATCGGGGACCATCGCCTCCGCCGCGAGATCGTCGCGACGTTCCTTGCAAACTCCATGATCAATCGCGGTGGGCCGGTCTTTGTGAACCGGCTCGTCGATCAGACGGGCGCATCGCTGGCTGACATTGCCCGCGCCTATGCGGCGACCAGGGCGGCATTTGACATGCCGACAATCAACGCAGCGATCGACGCGTTGGACACGAAAATCGGCGGCCTCACCCAGGTCGATCTCTATAGGCGCGTTCAAGATCTTCTCTGGCGGCAAACGCCCTGGTTCCTTCGCTATGCGGACTTTTCCGACGGCATCGGCGCGGTCGCAGAGACGTACCGGAAAGGGATCGCAGCGCTCGCAAAATCGCTCGACACCTATCTGGAACCGCAGGCTGTTGCTCGCCGCGATGCCGCCAAGAAAGGCCTGGCCGATGTCGGCGTCCCCGACGCGCTCGCAAAGCAATTGGCGGACATGGAGATGCTGGAAGCCGCGACCGACGTCATTCGGATCGCCGAAAACACCGCGTCGAAGCTCTCCGTTGCGGCCAAGATCTATTTTGGCATCGGGTAGACCTTCGGCACCGACACGCTGATGGCGGCGATGAGCGACCATGCCGCGGACGATTACTTTGACCGGGTTGCGCTCAATCAGGCCATGGTCGCGGTCGCAACGGCACAGCGGCGGATCGCGGAGACGGTGATTGCCGACCATGGCACGGGCGCAAAAGCTATCGATGCGTGGCAGGACTCCATCGGGGTCCGGGGCGCCAGAACCCGCGAGATGGTCTCAGGACTTTCGACCGATTCAAACCTGTCGGTGTCGAAGTTTTCGGTCGCCGCAGCGATGCTCGGGGATCTCGCCCCGGCTTGAGCGAGTTGTTTGGTCGCATATTCCTTGTCTATCAAAGCGTGAACGCTTTGTAGGGAGATGCTCTAATGCCGGAAATGCCGCACGCCGGTGAAGACCATGGCGACGCCGGCTTCATCGGCGGCAGCGATCACATCATCGTCGCGCATGGAGCCGCCGGGCTGGATGACCGCCGTCGCACCCGCTTCGATCGCAACCTGTAGCCCGTCAGCGAACGGAAAGAACGCGTCTGAGGCAACGACGGACCCGATGGTCGCGGGTTCGGCCTCGCCCGCTTCTTTCGCCACGTCTGCGGCCTTGCGGGCAGCAATGTGCGCCGCATCAACCCGGCTCATCTGTCCAGCGCCGATGCCGACCGTGGCTTCGTCCTTCGCATAGACAATCGTGTTTGATTTCACGTGCTTTGCCACTGAAAATGCGAATTTGAGGTCACGCATCTCAGCCTCTGTCGGCGCGCTCTTCGTGACAGTTTTGAGCTCCAGATCCCGCACCGATGACGCGTCGCGATCCTGGACCAGAAGTCCGCCCGCGATTGTCTTTGCGATCGACGCTGGTGTCTTCGGATCAGCCAGACCGCCGGTCTCAAGAACGCGGAGATTGGGTTTCTTCGCAAAGACCGCACGCGCCCCGTCTGACACTTTCGGCGCGATGATGACTTCAGTGAAAATCTCGGAAATCGCCTCCGCGCATGCTCCGTCGATCTCACCATTCAAGGCCACAATGCCGCCAAACGCCGAAACGGGGTCGCAGGCGCGCGCCTTCAGATAAGCATCTTTGAGGTCGTCACCGTGGGCGATACCGCAGGGATTGGCGTGCTTGACGATGACCACCGCCGGGCGTTCAGGGTCGAATTCGCAAACGGCCTCGAAGGCGGCGTCGGTGTCATTCAGATTGTTATAGGAGAGTTCCTTACCTTGCAGGATCGCCGCCGACGCAACGCCCGGCCGGTTCTCCGTTGTGCGGTAGAGCGCAGCGGACTGGTGCGGATTCTCACCGTAGCGCAAGGTCTGCGCAATAGGCCCGCCAAAGGTCATGTCGGCGCGCGTTTTGGCTTCCATTGTTCCAGCCAACCAATGCGACACGGCCGTGTCATAGGCCGCCGTCCGCGCGAACGCCTCCATCGCAAGCGTCTGGCGGGTTTCTGGGTCGATCGCCCCATCGCCGGCATCCAATGCCTTAATCACGCGGTCATATTGGTCAGGTGACGTCACGACCGTCACGTAGGCGTGGTTCTTCGCCGCCGCCCGGATCATGGCAGGGCCGCCAATATCGATCGTCTCGACCATTGTCTCGAAATCGGCGTCTTTTTTGAGCGTCTCTTCGAAGGGATAGAGGTTTACCACGACCAGATCGATGGGCGTGATGCCGTGGCTTTCCCGCGCGGCCTCGTCGGTCGGATTGTCGAGCCGCCCTAATATTCCGCCATGGATCATCGGGTGCAGCGTCTTTACCCTTCCATCCATGATCTCTGGAAAGCCTGTCACGTCAGAGACATCGGTGATCGCGATATCGAGAGCCTTCAACGCCTTCGCCGTACCGCCGGTTGATAGGATCATGACACCGCGTTCGACCAGAGCGCGAGCAAGCGGCTCCAGACCAGTCTTATCAGAAACGGAAATGAGCGCGCGGGAGAGACGCGGATCGGACATGACGTACCTTTCTTGTGAGGCCGCCTCCATACCATGCGCCTGAGGGCGAGTCTGGCGTCTGCCGGGCTTTTCCCCGCCAATTAAATGGCACCACCTCAAGCGGTCGAAGAGATGCCCTCAATGGCGGCAACCAGTGTTTCGAGCTCCGACTGGTCCGTGACCCGCTTTAACTCCCAAGGAACGACCGGGTTAGCGCGTAATTGGCCAGAGACGACCAGCTGTCTTGTGCGCCGCGCGCCCCGAGGATCGGCCAAAAAAATGCTTTCTTCGACCCCGTGCGGCATCGTGTTTGAGATAAACCGCCACACTTCACCGTCTGAGGTGAAGAGCGCCGTTGAGCGATCATCTAGTTCGACGACGCGGATCGACGGGTGCAGATGAAAGCGGATCGCAAAGGGCGCGTCCGAACGCGTCCCGGAGCGGGGCACGAACTGATCCTCTCCGATCAAAACATCACGCGCGGCATCAAGCGTCAGGCGCCTGCGATGTTCGACACCGAAAGCGCGCATATAGCCGTCATGGCTTGCTTGAACGCTCAGCGTGTCTTCGTCTGACTGGCGCTTTACCGTCACGGTTTTCGGACCATCGACGATCGGCCGCCCGACCCGGCGGGTCGCCCATTCTTCTGTTGCGAATTGCGCCGAGGACGTATCGCTGAGACACGCGGTGGAGTGAGCCGCGGTCTGGCGTGCGGCGTCACGCCAGTCTTCGACGTTCACCAATGGCTTTCCACAATTGACGATGATGCGATTGGCGCGCGCTGAAAATTCAAAAGCAAGACAACTCGCATGCCCATCAATGCTGACCGCGATTGGCGGCGCGGTGCCCGTATCCATAATAACGACGAGGTCATTGTCGGCGAGGCGTTGATAGCCCGAGTGCGGCGCGTTGGTGACGGGCGTACCGCGCGCCTCATCATAGGCGAAAACGGTCGCCAGCCGCTCCGGGAAGAATGGTTCGGCACCGTTGAAGTTTGCGACCGATCCATCGGAATGACGGAAAAAGCGCAGCATCGGCATCATGCGGTCAATGCCGGTAATGAGCGATTCCGGCGGAGAGATTGCCCGCGCGGTGAATGTCTGGCGAAGCGGCAAGAGATCAAGAAGCATATCCAGGATGGCACCCGGGTTGCGGCTGATAAGGCCTCCATCAGGCAGGATTTGCCGCTTCAACTCGTCGTCGAGCCAGCGTGTCGAAAGCGCCAGAAACCGGCTAAAACCGGAAAGACAGAGCCCCGCATAAGTGAGCGCGGTCGCCGCGATCAGCCGGGGGCCGCCGTCCGGCAGATCCGCCGCCGCGTAACGCAGATAGCGCGCCTGGAAGGTGATCGAACCAAGAAACCGGCGATAAAAGGAATGATCTGCATTGTCTAAGATGAATGGCGAATGGCAGAGCCACGCGATCAAACGGCGCGCCACGAGATAGGGGTCCCAGCCTTCCTCGCCGGGCTTTCCATGATGGGTAAGCCAATCATCGACCAGCGCTGTCGCTTGCGCTTTTGCCTCCGGCGTCCCCGCCGCTTTCAGATCCCGTATCCAATCAAAGCTGTAGAGCGCATCGCGCCACTCTTGAGGCGCGGTCGTCAACGCGAACGGGGATAATTGGCCGATTTCCACCCGCAAACCGGCAAGGATCATGTATCCGCCCGCAAGATCAGCGGTCATGGTGGGGTCGCCGGTGCGCAAGTCTTGTGGCGCGACCACGAGCTTTTCGGGCGTATTGCCGAGAAACCGCCAGCGATAGGCCGGATGCCTGTAGACACGCCCCAGACCGCGCCCGATCAACGTCTCAAGCGTAAATCGAGCGAGCCGGAGCTGCGCCCGCCAGTCCGCCGCTGTCATGCTCGATTGTCCGATATCGACTTCACGCGCGCGCCGCCGCTGAAGTCTTGAGGCCCCGTCATTGTCTTTCCCAACGCCCTACTCCGCATAAGGTATGCCCGTTCAGGCGCGCTTTGTCAGCCTCGCTATGAAAAACCCGGTCACACCGGCGAGCCGTGGATCTTGGTTGGGAAGAGCAGTCGGTAAGATCCGAAGTGCTCCATCCTCACGGATCGCACTTTCAAAACCAGGCACCTCTGACGGCCGAACCGGGTTTATGGCGAGATCATTATGGCGTTCAAGCGCTGCCTGGACTTGGTTTTCACCTTCCTCGGGTTCGAGCGAACAGGTGCAATAGACGAGCTCGCCCCCTGGCCGCAGCATTCTTGTCGACTGGTCAATGAGACGTGCCTGCACGGCCAAGAGCCGATTTGGATCAAAACCGCCACGCAGAAACGAAAAATCGGGGTTTCGACGGAGCGTTCCCGTCGCACTGCACGGTGCATCCAGAAGGACCGCGTCAAGCGGTTGGGGAGGGGTCCATTGCGCAGCATCGGCAACAATGGTTTCAGCTGTCAGATTGAGCCGGCTAAAATTGCTCTTGAGTCGCGCCATCCGATCGCTGGAATTATCAACGGCGTAAACCTTTGCACCGCGCGCAGCCAGCTGCGCGGTCTTACCTCCAGGTGCCGCGCAGAGGTCCGCTACGGGTTTGCCGTCGACACCGCGAAAAAGCGTTGCAGGGATCGAAGCCGCCGCGTCCTGCACCCACCATGCGCCTTCTTCATAGCCTTCTAGACGGGAGACATCGCCCGCACGGGCAATCCGCACGGACCCGTTGGGCAGCAAAACGCCGCCCAGTTTTTCAGCCCAGTCAGATCCGTCATCGTCGGTTTTGAGCGTGATATCGAGCGGAGGTTCAATAGAGATCAGATCAGCAAAGGCAGTAAGGTCGGCGTCGCCATAGTTTTGCGCCCATCGCCCCCGAAGTGGGGGCGGGATGTTGTCGGCTGGAGCCGTCGCAGCAAGCAGCACCTCGCGTTCACGCGTCACCCGGCGCAAAACGCCGTTGACGAGGTTTGCATAGGCATTTTTCTTTCGGTCTTGGCGGCAAAGCCTGACAGAGAGGTCTACGGCCGCGTGATCGGAGACGTCCATGAAAAGGATCTGCGCAGCGCCAATCGCCACAACACCACGCACCGATAGCGCTCGGCCCGAGAGCGGCTTTTGAAGGCACGTTTTGAGGATGCGATCGATTTGACCCTGCCGCCGGAGCGCGGTGACCGCGATCATCCAAGCAAGCGCCTTGTCACGGGCACTTAAACCGGCAGCATTCCCCACGCCCGTATCGACCGCGCCCGGGTCAACTCTGTCCGTATCAACGGCGTTCGTATCTACTACATCCAGGGGCGTCTGGTGCACCTGGACAGCTTCATAGATCGAAAGCGCGCTTGCACGCGCATCGAGGCCCGGCACGGCCTTTTCGCGGTGACGAGGCCCGCGCCCGCGCCGATGCCCGGCTGCGCCGCGTTTTGATTGTTCGGACTTAACGGTCAAAGCGTTTGAAATCGCCCCGCTATCAACCCCGGGTCAGGTCCAAGGACCGCGTTTTTCTTGACGGTTTGCGCCTGATCGCGGAACGCTCGTGCGCCCGCCTTCACCCGCCCTTGGCCCAGGATCTTTAACCGCAACCCGACGGGTATCCCGGGGCTGTTGATAGTCCTGAGACTGCGCCATCAGCCGTTCGATCCGGTTTTGCGGGTTCGGGTGGGTGGAGAAGAGATTGTCCATCCGCTGCCCATTGAGGGGATTGACGATGAACATGTGCGCCGTCGCTGGGTTCTTCTCCGCACTATCCATGGTTATGCGGCCTGCAGCGCCTGAAATCTTCTGAAGCGCCGAAGCGAGCGCCGCTGGATTGCGCGCGATCTCGCCACCGCGCCGGTCAGCCGAATATTCGCGCGTTCGGCTTATCGCCATTTGAACGAGCATTGCCGCCATCGGGGCAACGATCGCCGCGAGCAAAACGCCGACAATTCCGAGCGGATTGTTCCGATTGCCGCCAAAAAAGAACGCAAAATTCGCAAGCATTGAGATCGCACCAGCGATCGTTGCGGTGATCGTCATGGTGAGCGTGTCGCGATTTTGAACATGGGCGAGTTCGTGCGCCATCACGCCAGCGATCTCATCATAGGTCAGCATATCGAGGAGGCCGGTCGTTGCAGCAACAGCGGCGTTTTCCGGGTTGCGACCGGTCGCAAAAGCGTTCGGTGCCTGATCGTTGATGATGTAGACCTTCGGCATTGGCAGGCCGGCATTGTAAGACAATTCCTCGACCATGTCGTAGAACTCAGGCGCGTTTGATCGATCGATCTCGCGCGCATTATGCATGCGCAGGACGATTTTATCGGCGTTCCAATACGAAAAGAAATTCATCGCGACCGCGATCAAAAGCGCGATCAACATCCCACCTTGACCGCCAATCAGGGCGCCGACACCCATGAAGAGTGCGGTGAGAAAGGCGATTAACATGCCGGTGCGAATGGCGTTCATGGCAAATCCCTAAGGCCGTGTGCTTTAGCGTCCTGGTATCGTTCCCTATATAGGGAGTTGAGATATCTGCTGGAAGTGAGTGCCGTGCCAGATAGTGGTGAACCCAACAAAAATCCGCAGCCCTACGGCCAGAAACGACCGGTTTACCGGCAAAAGCCGTTTGAGGAAGCGCCCAGCCTTGAAGTTTCCGAAACGACAGCCGGTATTGGCGAAGCCGGTGGAGACATCGACACATCTCGAGATGAGCCAGATGCACCACGACCACCGCTGACTGAAGCGGCAAAGCGCGCGCTCCAAGAAGCCGAGGACCGTCGTCTCGCCGAAAAGGCGGTCGCTCGAGAGCGCGAAATCGATGGTCGGGGCGGTCTTGACCCGGCTCGTTATGGCGACTGGGAAGTCAAAGGCATAACGTCCGACTTCTAACGTCACGCATGGATAACATATCGTAAATCTCATTTATAAAATGAGATGTAAAACCGCGTTTTTATATTCCGTTTTACTTGGGCTTATTGCGCGTAATTTTACACAAACCATCCGGGATACAGTATCACTGCACGTCGGATCCTCTTTTGGGTGATGCGGCGCAAGCCGCAGAGCGAGGCGAATATGGTACTGAAGTGTTCTTGGATGACGCGCCGGTTGAAGCGGTTTCAACGCGATGCGCGCGGCACGGTCATCATTCTTTTTGCGATGACGGCGCCCGTCTTGGTGGCAGCGATGAGCGCTGGCCTCAACTTCGCTCAATATACCAATGCTCAATTGTCATTGCAGGCCGCACTCGACGCCGCAACGCTTGCTGCCGCTGATCAATTGTCGGAGGGCGAGCGGGACAATACGAACGTCCAAAAAATCGGCCGCGACACGTTTGAAAGCGGCATCGAAGATTTTGTGAGTTACTTTCAAGAGCCGCCACAGGTGAATTTCGATATCGACCGGGAAAAGAACATCGTCCAGGGCGACGCCACCGGCAATATCAAATACGTCATGCAGGTCTTCAAGGACACGCTTTCCTCTGACGTGAAAGCCAATTCTGAAGCAACATTCGGCAAGATCTCAGTTGAGCTCGCCATGACGTTAGATGTCACCGGGTCTATGAGCGGCAGCCGGATCCGCGATCTTAAAAATGCCGCCACCGAAGTGATCGAGATATTGGTGGATGAAAACTACACTGGCCCAACAGAGGAAGGTGTCCGCGTTGGGCTCGTTCCCTATTCGGCAGCGGTCAACACGGGTGACTTTACCTCCACTGTCACAGGAACTCCCTCTCCGTCATCGAACTGCGTCGTCGAACGCGCGGGCGTCGAGGAATATAACGACACCTCGCCGGTCGATGCGCCGATCCCACAGCATCCATGGGCTTATTGCCCGACATCTGAGATTGTGCCTCTCACCCGCGATCGGGCAAAACTGATCCAAGAGATTCAAAACCTGAGAACCGGCGGTTGCACGGCTGGCCACATTGGCATCGCCTGGACCTACTACATGCTGTCCCCGAACTGGAACAGCATCTGGCCCGGTGATACGCCGATCAAGCCCTATAACTTCCCTGAGACCATGAAGGTCGCGATCATCATGACCGACGGCGCCTTCAACACCTATTATAACGGTCTCTCCAACCCGGTCTGCACATCGTCGGCGCGCACTCGGTCGGAGCGCACATCGCGCGAACTTTGCGATGAAATGCGTCAGGATGGGATCTTGGTCTATTCCGTCGCATTTCGCGCCCCACGGTCCGCGGAACGGCTTCTGCGTGACTGCGCAGGAACGGCTGGCCGGTACTTCGAGACGGATTCAGGTGCTGAACTTACCTCGGCGTTCACGGCGATCGCCAGTGAGGTTTCGAACCTCCGCCTCAGCCGCTGAACCGTCTGAGCCGTCTGAACCGCTTAAGCGACCGCACGATCAAACGACAAATTAAACGTCCAGACGCGTTAGCATTAACAAACGTTTAACGCGATTTACGCGTCTTTAAGCCTTCCCATTAAACGTCCGTTATCCCCCTTTCACACTAGGGGTCTTTGCACGGGCCAATCTCCCTCTCCCTGGCATAGCTGCTGCTCCTTCGAGGTCAATTGCGGACCTGAGAAGGAATTTGCACCATGTTGGGAGACATCACTCCATTTACGGCCTCGGTCAGGCGCCTCGGCGCAGCCGTTTCGAGCGCCGGTCGCCGGTTTAAGCGCGATACGCGCGGCGCAACCATTATCCTGTTTGCTTTAACGCTGCCGATTTCGGTCGCGCTGGTTGGTACAGCGGTTCATTTCGCGCGCACAAACAACGCAGAAATCGTCCTACAAGCGTCTGCCGACACGGCGGCGTTGGCCGCTGCGAAAGAGCTTTTCAAAGGCGATCTCTCCGATGCAGAGGTGATCGCCTACGCAACGCGCGTCTTTAATGAGAACGCCGTCAACGAAGACGCTCTCATGGAGGGTGCAGCGAACGTGGTCTTCACAATCGATCGCGACGAAGAGATCGTAACTGCGCGCGCCCGCGGTACCGTCAAACATTTGACGCCGATTTTCTCGCAACTCGATGAAACCACGGTCCCTGTCGTGTCACAGGCGAGTTTCGCGATCATCAATGTCGAATTGTCGATGGCGCTTGACGTTACGGGCTCAATGGGCGGCTCGAAACTGGACGATCTGAAGGATGCAGCGACCTCGATCGTCGATCAGCTCACCGATCTCAATCGTCGCAATATGGGTCAGCGCGAGGGTGTCCGGATCGCGCTCTCACCCTATGCGGCAGCAGTAAACGCGGGTGGATTCACATCCACCGTCACCGGGATACCGGCCGGAGATCTCGTATCGACCTGCGTCACGGATCGTTCAAACCCGCGGGACACACCGCCACGTCGTGATCCAATTCCGCAGGACCTCCGTGCGAATTGCCCGACGTCCGAAATTGTTCCACTTACAAAAAATGCAAACCGTCTGAACAATGAGATCCGGTCTTTTAGGGCGGCGGGATGTACCGCAGGCCATATCGGGATCGAATGGGCGTACTACACGCTTTCGCCAAATTGGACCGGCGTCTTCGGCGGTGAGAGCCGTCCGCTCCCCTACAATGTCGACGAAACCCTGAAGGTCGCAATCATCATGACAGACGGTGAATTTAACACGGCCTATGCAGGTGTTGCCGGTGATCCGACGTGCAGCGGTGTCGGTCGCAACCGGTCGGAAGCCCGGGCGCGGGATCTCTGCGGCGACATGCGTCGAAACGATATTCGCGTCTACTCGGTTGCTTTTCAGGCGCCAACTTCTGCCGAGCGTCTGCTGCGCGACTGCGCGGGAGAAGATGCTCGCTATTTTGAGGCTGACACTGGAAACGAACTCAAAGATGCCTTCGAGGCGATTGCCGCCGAGGTCATGAACCTCCGTCTGACAATGTAGTCCGAGATAGAGTTCAGACTCTAGGTCTTGGACAGTCCGCAGTGAAAAGCCCGGTTCGAGGAACCGGGCTTTTTTCATTTCGACGCAGAAATCAAGACGGTCAGTGCCTGTTCTCTCGCTGATCGATCAGATTATCGACCACGCCTGGATCCGCGAGCGTTGATGTATCGCCCAGATTTGAGAAATCATCCTCTGCGATCTTGCGCAGAATACGCCGCATGATCTTACCCGACCGGGTCTTCGGCAGACCGGGTGCCCACTGGATCTTATCGGGCGAAGCGATTGGGCCGATCTCTTTGCGAACCCAGTTCCTGAGTTCCGTTTTGAGGTCGTCGGTGGGCTCTTCATCCGCCATCAGAGTCACATAGCAGTATATGCCCTGGCCTTTGATGTCGTGCGGATATCCAACGACCGCTGCCTCAGAAACCTTATCGTGAGCGACAAGCGCAGACTCGACCTCAGCCGTTCCCATGCGGTGACCAGAGACGTTAATCACGTCATCAACGCGACCGGTGATCCAATAGAACCCGTCTTCGTCACGGCGGCATCCATCGCCGGTGAAGTATTTGCCTTTGTAGGTCGAGAAGTAGGTCTGAACGAAGCGGTCATGATCACCGTAAACGGTCCGCATTTGACCGGGCCAACTGTCAACAATGCAAAGATTGCCGTCGACCGCACCGTCAAGAACGGCGCCCTCTCCGTCCACCAATTGCGGCTGAATGCCAAAGAAGGGACGCGTTGCAGAACCGGGTTTTAGGGTGGTCGCGCCTGGAAGCGGCGTAATCATGATGCCGCCCGTCTCCGTCTGCCACCAGGTGTCAACGATCGGGCACTTCTCCTTACCAACGACTTTGTAATACCAGTCCCAGGCCTCTGGATTGATCGGTTCGCCGACCGACCCCAAAAGTTTGAGCGAAGAAAGGTCGCATTTTTCAACGAACTCATTACCCGCACCCATCAATGACCGGATGGCGGTTGGCGCTGTGTAGAAAATGTTGACCTTGTGCTTTTCGCAGACTTGCCAGAAACGGGATGCATCCGGGTAGGTTGGCACGCCCTCAAACATCAAAGTGGTCGCGCCGTTCGCGAGCGGGCCATAAACGATGTAGGAGTGGCCCGTCACCCAACCGACATCGGCCGTGCACCAATAGATGTCACCGTCGTGATAGTCGAAGACATATTGGTGGGTCATGGAGGCAAAAACGAGATAACCTCCTGTGGTGTGCAGCACACCCTTCGGCTGTCCCGTTGATCCCGACGTGTAGAGGATGAAGAGCGGGTCCTCCGCATTCATCGGTTCTGGATCGCAAAAATCATCAACGCCAGCGGCCGCCTCGTGCCACCAGACATCCCGCGCGCCCTTCATGTCGACTTGGCCGCCTGTGTGTTCCAAAACAAGGACGGTCTTCACACCTGGCGCATGTTTGCAGGCTTCATCGACGTTCTTTTTGAGCGGAATGGTCCGCCCGCCGCGTTTTCCCTCGTCGGTGGTGATCACGATCGTTGAGTGGCAATCATTGATCCGGCCGCCGAGCGCTTCTGGAGAGAACCCGGCAAAGACAATCGAGTGGACCGCACCGATCCGAGCACAGGCGAGCATGGCGTAGGCTGCCTCAGGGATCATCGGCAGGTAGATCGTGACGCGGTCGCCCTTTTTGACGCCGAGCTTTTTCAAAACGTTTGCGAACCGGCAGACATGCTCATGGAGCTGAGTGTAGGTGATGTGCTCGCTGACGGAGGGATCATCGCCTTCAAAGATGATCGCCGTTTGATCGCCTCGGGTCGCCAGATGCCGGTCAACACAATTGGCCGAGACGTTAAGGACGCCGTCTTCATACCATTTGATGGAGACGTCGGGATACTCGTAGGTCGTGTTTTTGACCGTGGTAAAGGGCTCTATCCAGTCCAGCCGTTTGCCGTGTTCACCCCAGAAGGCCTCTGGGTTTTCGACCGATTCTTGATACATTTTCAGATAGGTCTGATCGTCGACATGCGCCGACTGCGCCCATTGGTCCGCGACCGGATAAACCGCTCCACTCATCGACATTCCCTCCACAACAGGAATTTGGGCATTATTCGCCCTCATACACCGTGCTTAGGGTCCCGAAAGCCTTGACCGCAATTGGCAGATGGTTGAACGGGTTTTGCCCGATAGAGGCAGTTTTGCCAGTATCAGAGGGGTTTAAGGCTCTCTGGATCGAGCCCGCCCATGCGGCAGACGATATCCCATTCGGTCGGAAGAACCGGCTGCACGGACAGGCGCATCGACGTCACGAGCGACATCTCGGCCAGACTTTCCTCGGCCTTCACGGCCTTGAGCGATACCGGGTTCGGCATGTCGGCAAGCGCGCGAACATCAACACAGTCCCAGCGTTCATCATCAGTGGTGGAATCTGGATGGCTGAGCGCTGAAACCTCAACAATGCCAACGATCTCAAGGCCTTCATTGGAATGATAGAAGAAGCCGCGATCGCCTAATTCCATCAGCCGCATATTGTTTCGGGCCTGGTAATTGCGGATCCCATCCCACTCTTCGCCAACATCACCCTTGGCCTTTTGCTGCTCCCAGGACCATTTGAACGGTTCCGATTTGAACAGCCAGTACTGCATCGCGAAAGCTCCCAAAGATGACGTGATCCGCGTAGCGGATCGAACCAGAGGAAACAAGCGGGCAGTCAGACTTTTACGCCTGCCCTGCCGAAACCCAATTTTGGTGCAGCTTTCTCATCCAGCGGCCAGCGAGACCGAGCTGGAAAATCAAGCGGATCCCGCCGACCCGCGGCGTGGTGTTCAAGGGCCGCCCAGGCAATCATGGCGCCATTGTCCGTGCAAAGATGCATCGGCGGCATAGCGACCGGAAGACTTCGCTCAGCAGCGAGGTCTTCAAGCGCATTCCGTATCGTTTGGTTCGCAGCCACACCGCCCGACGCGACGATTGCTGTCAGAGAGACGCCATCCGCGTGGAGCCTATCCAAGATCCGGGCAGTGCGATCCGTGATGATTTCCGTCACCGTCGCCTGAAAACTTGCGCAGAGATCGCTGATATCACCGTCTGAGAGCGGCTGAAGCGCCTCCGCCTCCTGACGGATCGCGGTTTTTAAGCCAGAGAGTGATATGTCGAACGTCGGTCGACCGGTCAGCGGCTTCGGGAAAGAAAAACGGGTGGGATCGCCGTTTTTTGCCGCGTTTTCGACCGCCGGACCGCCTGGAAACCCCAGACCTAAGAGCTTTGCAGACTTGTCAAAGGCCTCGCCGATTGCGTCATCAATCGTTGTCGCCAGGCGCTCATACTCGCTCAATCCCCGCACAAGCACCCACTGCGAATGACCGCCGGATGCGAGCATCACGAGATACGGAAAGGCGACGCCATGGGTGAGGCGCGGCGTCAAAACATGCGCTTCCAAATGATTGACGGCAACGAAATCGCGACCCGTCGCGAGTGCAATCGATTTCGCCGTCAAGAGCCCGACCATCACCCCGCCGATCAGCCCCGGACCGGCGGTCGCGGCAACGGCATTCAATTCAGCGAACTCTACCGCTGATTCCTTCATCGCGGCATCAACCACGTGATCACAGATTTCGGCGTGCGCGCGTGCTGCGATCTCTGGAACGACACCTGAATAGGGCGCGTGCGCTTCGATCTGTGCTCGCACGACATTTGAGAGGATGGTGCCAGCACCCGTCGGATCACGAGCCACGACGGCCGCTGCCGTTTCGTCACAGCTGGTCTCAATCCCGAGAATGAGACGCCGATCCGTCAATTACGTGTCATCCCGCTTGCCATCCCGGCTGAAACCGTCTCTTTGTCGCGTGTTTGGCCGTTCGCTACCACCTTGCAGGATCATGACGCAATCTCGACCCTTTCGTATCGGCACGCGCGCCAGCGCCCTCGCCCTTTGGCAGGCGCATACCGTTCGTGACCGCCTCATCGCGACCCATGATCTCGGCAGCGAAGACGTTGAGATTGTGGAGGTGTCAACGACTGGCGACCGCGTTCTGGATCGCCGTCTCGCCGATGTTGGCGGGAAAGGCCTCTTTACCAAGGAGCTTGAGGCAGCGCTTGATGCCAAAGAGGTCGATTGCGCTGTTCATTCGCTCAAAGACGTTCCGACCTTTTTGCCGGACGGGATGGTGCTCGCCGCCTATCTTGAACGCGAGGACCCGCGCGACGCGCTTATCTTGCCAGGCAGCGGAAAGCTGAATGACCTTCCGGCGGGTGCAAAAGTCGGTACGGCTTCGCTTCGGCGGGAAGCGATTTTGCGGACATTGCGGCCGGATTTCGACGTGGTTCTCCTGCGGGGCAATGTACCAACGCGCGTCGGCAAGGTGAAGGACGGCGAATTGGACGCGGCAGTGCTTGCAAACGCCGGCCTCATTCGCCTCGGTATGACCGATGATATCGCTGAAGTGCTCTCGCCCGACGTCTTTCTCCCGGCTGTCGGGCAAGGGATCGTCGCGATCGAAATTCGCGAAGATGATGCTCGCGCTCAGACCATGGTTGGCGCTTTGAACGTGCCGGAAAGCGAAGTGGCTGCAAAGGCAGAGCGTGCCTTCCTTGCGCGGCTCGACGGCTCATGTCGGAGCCCAATTGCTGCCCATCTGACCGCAGAAGACGGCCATTTTCGATTTGAGGGCGCGCTGATGACGCCGGACGGAAAAGAGCGAGAAACTGTCGAGAAGGAAGGGCTGGTCGCCGATGCAGAGCTCGCAGCGACGAACGCGGCCCAGGCCATTCTCGACCGGGCAAGCCCGACGCTTTTGGCGGTCCTTGAGGATTAGCGATTGTGCGGGTCCTCGTCACGCGGCCCATCGAACAGGCTGAAAATACCGCCGAAAAACTGCGGGGCCTCGGACTTGAACCCCTGGTCTGCCCGTTGACACGATTTACCCCGCTCTCAAGTTGGGAATTGCGAGGGAGAGACTTCACAGGCGTCATCTTGACCAGCGCGAATACTGTGAAAGCTATTGAGGCCAGTGAAAAACTCGACGCTCTAGGATCGGCGACAATCGCCTGTGTGGGCGAAAAAACCGCCGAAGCCGCTCGAAAAGCAGGCTTCCGATCAATCGCTCACATTTCTCCCGACGTCGAAAGCTTGATCAAAGCGCTCGATCTCAATCGGTTCGCGCCTCAATCTGAGCGCTGGCTCTATTTGCGGGGCGAGGATGTCACCCGCGATCTCGGCACAGAATTTCCGCAAACCGTCACGGATATCGTCGTCTACGACATGCGTGCTGATAGGGAAGAGATCGCAAAAGCGAACGCCGCGCTTTCCGAGGCTCGTGTTGACGGCGCCCTCTTTTACAGTCTGCGTGCGGTCGATCTTTTGGGGCGCGAAACTCAACCCATAATTGAGGTTCCAGCGTTCTGCCTTTCTTCTGCAATCGCCGCACGCGCCAAAGAGGCAGGGTTTAAGGAATCCTTTTCATCGACCAGAGCGACAGAAGCGGCACTCTTTGAGCACCTTCAAGAGTGGTGGACGGCTCGACGTTTGTCGGACTGAGCAGGTGCGAAAAAGGGCTGGAGACCCTGACGGCATTCTGTATGCTGTGGACAATTATGTTTTGCAATCTGAGCGGGACTTGAAATGGCAAGCGGCAGTGGCGGCCAGAAAAACCAAGGTAAATCATCCGAGAGCGGAGACAAATCCTCTCCTTCACGCACCATCGATCTCGATCCGAGCGAGGTGAAAGACGAAACACCGGCTCAGGCCAAAGGCACGGACAAGAGTTCTGCTAAACCGGCGGATGCGAAATCTGACGGCAGTAAGCCAGCTTCATCCTCGTCCGATGGCAAAGCCGCAGCCTCTGCGACTGGGACAGCCTCGAAAGCCGAGAAAAAGCCGGAGACAAGCTCAAAGTCGCCGGAACAGAAGGCCGCTGAGAAACCAGCGTCACCGCCACCATCCTCAGCAGCGGCAGCGCCTCCACCGACCCCGCAAAAGCGAGGCGGCGGGTTCATGTCCGCGGGGTTGGGCGGCATTGTCGGGGCAGCGATCGTCTACGGTGCGTCGGTCTTTGGACTGCTTCCAAGCGGTGGAGACAGCGGCGAAACCGCGATGTCCATCACCTCACTTGAGCAATCGGTTGCAGGCCTTCGGGACGAAATCGCAACGACCGGCGAAAGTGTCAGCACAGAGGATTTCTCCGCGCTGAGCGCTCAAGTCTCGGCGCTTGCTGAAGCGCAGTCTTCCGCGGATGCCGCGATCGGCGGAGCGAGCCTTGAAGGTGTCGGCGAGATCATGGCATCGCTCGAAGCTCTTCGCGCCGATGTCGACGCGCTCCAGGCGAGCCCAAGCGAAGGCGGCGACACGTCAGCGCTAGCCGAGCGGACCGAATCGCTGGCAGCAGACCTCGCTAACCTCACGGATACGGCTGGTCAGACCGCCACGGACTTTACGAGCCGGATCGGCGCAATCGAAAGCCGCCTCGACGCCATCGGCACCGTTGACGTTGAGGGCTCCCCCGATCCAGCGCTCGCTCAGGCACTCGCTGATCTTTCGGGCCGCGTCGACGAACTCGCAACCGCTGCGCCTACGGCAGGTGGAGAGGGCGTCGATCTTTCGCCGCTCCAAGCGCGGCTCGACGCCGTCGAAAGTCAGATCTCAGCCCTTGAAAGTGCGCCAGCTGCCGATGTCGATCTCTCGTCGGTCGACGCACTTGGGGCACGGGTCGAAGCACTCGAGGGGCAAGTCAGCGCACTGCCCGACGTCGAAGCGCCGGTCGCTGAATTGGGCGGCCAAATCGCGGGGCTTGAGGAAAGCCTCGCGGCGCTTACCAGCACCGTCGACGCGAATGCCGTTGACCTGACACCGCTTACGGAAGACGTCGCGGGCGTGAAGGCATCCGCCGAAGAAGCACTCGCAAACGCCGCATCCGCGAATGACGCCCTTGCGGCATTGCAAACCACTGTCGGCGATCTCGGCGCTCGGATCGAAGCGGTCGCTGAAGAAGCCGGATCGGTCGACGAAGAACGCCAAGCTGCGACACTCGTAGCGCTCGCCGGCCTGCAGCGCGCCGCGCAAGGAAGTGGCCCGTTTGAGACCGAACTCTCCGCGCTCAGCACGCTGATGGGCGCCGATGCCGAGTTGGTCACCACCCTTCAGGGCTTTGCCTCAAGCGGTGTTCCATCGCTCGACGATGTGGAAGCGGGTTTTGCCGGTCAAACGGCAGCGATTATCCAAGCCTCCGCCAAGGCCGAAGCTGACACGGTGCTGTCGCGGCTTTCAGCGGGTGCGCAATCGCTCGTTCGCATTCGGCCGTCGGGCTTTGTCGCAGGCGATTCACCCGCTGCAAAAGTGGCGCGGATCGAAGCGCTTCTCGGCGAAGGCAAGCTCGCCGAAGCCCTGAGCGAATGGGAAACACTCGATGACGCCGCGAAATCGGCAACCGCGAGTTGGGCAAGCGGCGCACAGAACAGGCTGGCGCTCAACCGCACACTTGAAGGTAGCGCGGCATCAACCGCGACAAACTGAAACCACTGAACAAGGCTCCTTAGAGAAAAGCCAAAAAGGAATGGGCGTGACATGATCAGGGTCATCGTTTTCTTTGTCATCGTCGCGGCACTCGCCGTCGGGGCCGGTTGGATCGCTGACAGACCGGGTGACCTCGCGCTCAATTGGATGGGCTACGTTGTCGAGATGGACATCATGACGGCGCTTATCATCGGGCTCGCGCTCTTGGTTTTGGTCGTCGTCATCTGGTCGATCGTCCGCGCGGTCCTTGGCTCCCCGAAAGCGGTCGGAAACTACATGAAAGGCCGCAAGCGCGATCGCGGCTATCGCGCAATCTCTGACGGCATCATCGCCGTCGGTGCAGGCGACGCTGAACTCGCAGAAAAATCCGTAGCCGCCGCCCGAAAACTCCTGCCGCGGGAGCCGTTGACGTCGCTTCTCGAGGCGCAGACCGCGCAATTGGCCGGCGATCGCGGCAAGGCGATCAAAGCTTTTGAAGGCATGGTCGGCGATGACCGCACGCAAATGCTCGGTCTTCACGGCCTCTTCCTGGAGGCAAAACGCGATCAAAACGCCGTTGCAGCACGTCAATTCGCCGAGCAAGCGCTCGCTGTAAAACCAACCTCCCGCTGGGCGGGAACGGCAATGTTTGAATTTCAGTGCGCCGCCGGCGATTGGGATGGCGCGCTCAAAACCCTTCAAATGCAGATCGACACCCGCGTCGTCGACAAAGCGACCGCCCGACGTCGCCGCGCAGTGCTTTTAACGGCGCTTGCCCGCGACATTGAAGATCGCGAACCGAAGAAAGCGCTGCAATTGGCAAGCGAAGCGCACGGTCTCGACCAATCGCTTGTGCCCGCCGCCGTCATCGCATCGCGCCTTGCGTCCCGCGTCGGGAACATCAAAAAAGCCACAAAAGTCGTCGAAGAGACGTGGCGCAAGTTCCCGCACCCCGAGCTCGCGGAAGCTTATGGCGTGGCCAGGCCCGGCGATTCGACCAAGGATCGCTTCAAGCGCATTCGCTCACTTGCGCAAAAGGCGTCCTCCAACCCAGAAAGCAAGTTTGCCGTCGCCAAGGCCGCTATCGCCGCCGAAGAGTTTGGCGAAGCGCGCTCGACACTTCTGCAACTTGCGAAAACCAAGCCGTCTGTTCGCGTTTGCGAGCTGATGGCTGATCTCGAGCGTAGCGAGCGCAATGACGCTGCGAAAGCGCGTGCATGGCTGTCTGAGGCCGTGCGAGCACCGCGTGATCCGGTCTGGACGGCGGACGGTGTTGTGTCTGACGAGTGGCTGCCAACATCACCAGTAAGCCATCGACTTGATGCATTCGAATGGAAGGTTCCCGTCGAGCAATTGGCGTCCGAGCCTGCGGCACTCGATGAGAGCATGATCGCCATGATCGAGGAGAAACCAGACGCCAAAGGCCCCTCCTCTCCGTCTGAGCGTGCAGCAGCACTCGGTCATACGCCGACGGCGGAAAATACAAACGAACCGGCGGAAAAACTAGCAGCCGAAGCCACAAAGGCTGAAGCGGAAATCGAAAAACCGAAAGTGGTGGAATCGAAGCCTGTTGCGGACACGCCGCAAAAGTCGGAAGACCCAAAAGCCGATGCCGCAAAAGCGACTGATGTCGCTGAGGCAGTCGAGGAACCGGTTGCGCGACGCTCATCCATGTTCTGACCCCCGCGGTCAGCACACATGACGAGACATTCCTGGCGTTCGTCGCACTCTGCGATATATGAGTGCGAGCTAAGGCCAGGACTTTAGAGCATTCTCCCTTCTCGTAGGACCATCGCCATGGACAAGTTCACGACACTCAACGCGGTCGCAGCGCCTTTGCCGATCGTCAATGTCGACACGGACATGATCATTCCGAAGCAATATCTGAAAACCATCAAGAGAACGGGTCTGGCGACTGGGCTTTTCGCGGAGATGAAGCTCAACGAGGACGGAACAGAAAATCCGGACTTCGTGCTCAACAAGCCCGCCTATCGTGAGGCTCAGATTCTGATTGCTGGCGATAACTTCGGCTGTGGTTCCAGCCGCGAGCACGCTCCCTGGGCGCTTCTCGATTTCGGTATTCGCTGTGTGATTTCAACGAGTTTCGCCGACATTTTTTACAACAACTGCTTCAAGAACGGCATCCTGCCAATCAAAGTATCGCCGGAAGAGCTCAATCTCCTGATGGACGACGCGGAGCGTGGGTCCAATGCTCGTTTGATCGTGGACCTGGAAGCGCAGGAGATTCGCGGGCCCGATGGCGGGGTTATCACCTTCGACATGGACCCATTCCGCAAGCATTGCTTGTTGAATGGCCTGGACGATATCGGGTTAACGATGGAAAAGGCGGCCGACATTGACGGCTTTGAGGAAAAGACCGGCCTCGCCCGCCCTTGGGTCTAAGAGATCAGGTTTGAGGAATTACCTCACTTCCACGCGATCCGAGCGTTGAAGAACGACGTCGTCGCCCCTGATGAGCTGATATTCGCCGCGATAAGTGCCCGTCGGCCAACCGCCATCTGGCTTACGACGACCGGCAAAAATCACATAGGACGCTTGGTTTTGTGGCAAGGCTTCAGCCTGTTGGGCCACTAAAACCTCGCCATTTGGCCGGATGATCTGGATCCGTTGAACATCGCCCGCCCTGAGGTTAGCGAGGTGGGCGTAGTAAACGAGTGCTGCCCCGTTTGCTTCTGGCAATGGGAACGCTTTTGTCTTGCCAACCGCATCATCGGGGCTAATCGGGCCGGTGGTAAAACCGGCTTCCAGATCCTCGCTTTGCGGCTCGGGTAGCGTGACGCCATCAGCCCAAAGCGCACCGGCTTCAGCCGCTGGTCCGCAGACGCCGTCCGCGATCATACCCGTGAAAGGATCGACATTTTCCCCGTCCTTGCGAACAGAGAGCTCCAGGTGCGGAAACTCAGAAAGGCCGGACGACCCGACTTCGCCGATCTTGTCACCGGCCGCGACCACATCCCCGCGTTCGACCTCCACTGATCCGCGTCGGAGATGGCAATATTGCGTTTCCCAGCCGTTTCCATGGTCGAGCACCACGCCATTGCCGCATTCGCGACCCTCGACATCGGCGCGTTGCTCATCCGTCATGATCACATCCATCATGCCGTCGCGCGTGGCCTTCACCGTACCGGAAGCGGACGCAACGACCGAGACACCGCGTGCGATGTCGGCCATGGAGACCACGCGAAAATCAGTCCCCGTGTGACCGTCATAGGACGCAGCAGTGCAGGCATAATCGCCGATACCGGGGCCTGGATCGCCGTCAAAATAGTTCTGAATGAAGCAGTCAACGCCGAGCGTACAGACAACCGGAACACCCAGCGAGAACTCGGACTGTGCCGGGCTTTGGGAGACCGAAAACAAGACTGGGATAGCGGCAAGCACCACGACCCTCGAGAGCACCCTCGACAGCACCCGTCCCGTCCGGTACGCATCCGCCGCTAGCCGCCACATTGAGGATTTGACCGACATGACCACGCATTCGCTCCTTCTTTTCCCCGGCGACGGGATCGGACCTGAAGTCATGGCCGAAACCGAGCGAGTGATCGACTGGATGAACGTCAACACCGACGTCACGTTTGAATGCGACACCGGCCTCGTTGGCGGTATCGCGTATGATGCACATGGGGCGCCGATCTCAGATGGCGACATGGAAAAGGCAATGGCGGCGGATGCGGTGCTTTTGGCCTCCGTCGGCGGACCGAAATGGGACGGCGTCGCATATGAGGTCCGGCCAGAGGCGGGGCTTTTACGCCTCCGCAAAGATTTGGAACTCTACGCCAATCTACGCCCCGCAATCTGCTACCCGGCGCTTGCGGCATCCTCCTCGCTCAAGACTGACGTCATTGAGGGTCTCGATATCCTGATCCTGCGCGAGCTCACCGGCGGGGTCTATTTCGGTGAACCCAAAGAGATCACCGATCTCGGCAATGGTCAGAAGCGCGCGATCGACACCCAGGTTTACGATACCTACGAGATCGAACGGATCGCGGCGATGGCATTTGAGCTCGCACGCACGCGCTCGAACAAAGTGACCTCGATGGAAAAGCGTAACGTCATGAAATCCGGCGTTTTGTGGCAGGAGGTCGTGAATGAGACCCACAAGCGGAGTTATTCCGACGTCGAACTCGACCACATGCTCGCTGACGCCGGCGGCATGCAGCTTGTCCGTTGGCCAAAGCAATTCGATGTCATCGTCACCGACAATCTCTTCGGCGACATGCTATCCGATGTGGCGGCGATGCTGACGGGATCGCTCGGCATGCTGCCATCGGCGTCGCTCGGTGCAGCCGACCCGAAAACCGGGCGTCGCAAAGCGCTCTATGAGCCGGTTCATGGATCCGCGCCGGATATTGCAGGGACGGAAAAAGCCAACCCCATCGCAATGATAGGGTCATTCGGCATGTGCCTGCGCTACTCATTCGGCCTTGTCGAACACGCAGACCGGTTGGAAGCAGCCATTGCTGGTGCACTCGCAGACGGTATCCGGACACCTGACATCGCAGCCGAGGGCGAGACCGCGGTGTCGACCAGCGAAATGACGGATGCTGTTCTCGCCCATCTCGACCGGTTGGCCGCGTGAGTGACATTTCCGTTCGGCTCGCCGAGCCGACCACGGAAGACATCGACGTCGTTGCCGGTCTCCTGGTGGCGATCGATAAGCACTACGGCGTCGACCCAGCACCGCCGCTGGCCGCGCAGATCCGCCATGTCGAGCAACGCATGCTTGGCCTCGGATCAAGCACCTATGTGGGGCTCGGACACTTTGGGGGCGCACCGTCGGGCCTTGCCCTCTTTGCACCGGTCCATATGGGCGTCGATCGAGGCGGCATCGTGTTTCTTAAAGACCTTTTCGTTATGCCAAACGCCCGTCGCAAGGGGCTCGGTCGTGCGCTCATGTACCTCATCGCGAGCGTCGGCGCAGACCTTGGATGCTCGCGTATCGATTTTTCTGTTCACCCTGAGAACGCTGCAGCCCGCGCGCTTTATGACCGGCTCGGAGGGACTGGAGACCCGGATCGGATGTATTATCTAATCGGAGGTGACGCGTTAGAAGCGCTCGCGAACGATCCGTGATGGGGACCCACAATGCCAGTTCGAAAACACTTGCTTTTGTCTGCTTTCGCCGGACTTGCGGCGTCTGGAGCAACGGCGATCACGCCCGCGATGGCTGAACCGCTTGAGCAGTTCAAATGGTCGAACCGCCCCATCGTGATCTTCACGCCGGCTGCCGATGATCTCCGCATGGTGGAGCAACGCGCACTCTTCATCAATGAGATCAATGGCCTGAAGGATCGCGACATCGTCGTGACAGCAGTCGTTGGGTCAGAGCGCGCCATGTCGGAACTCGGCCCCCAGCCAGCAGCGTCGGCAGAGGAGTTTCGCGCGCGCTTCAACGTTGCTGAGGATGATTTCGCGGTAGTTCTGGTCGGCAAGGACGGCGGTGAAAAGTTCCGCGCCGGCGTTACCGTCCCCGCTCCGCTCCTGTTTGAGATCATCGACCAGATGCCCATGCGGCAACGCGAGATGCGCGACGGCTAAATCCGCACTATTGGCGACATCGGTTCATCGGGAGTATCGGAGAGTGGCTGAATTTCAAATTCCCACCAGCCGACATCGTACCAGTGGCCATCGACATAGCCCGCGTGCTTGAAAGCGCCGATGAAGGTAAAACCAAACGCCTCGTGAAACCCAACGCTCGCCTCGTGCGGCAGTGAAATCCCGGCATAGGCCATCCGTAGCCCTTGCACTTTTAGTCGCTTGAAAAGTTCGTCATAGAGCGCCCGCCCGATCCCCTGACGCGGCGCACTTAAATCCGAGTAGACCGTGACCTCACAACACCAGCGATAGGCTTCACGGGTGTTATGAGCACTCGCGTAGGCATAGGCGACGATTTCGCCATCTATCTCGCAGACGAGCCACGGATAGCCCGCTTGAACCACGCCCATCCGACGGCGCATTTCTGCGGTATCGGGCGGTAAAGCCTCAAACGAATAATGGGTGTCAGCCACATAGGGCGCGTAGATCGCCGCGATCCGCCCCGCGTCCTCGACGGTCGCATCTCGGATGATCCGGGTTTTGCTCGATCTTGACATTCGGCCCTAGACCCCCTCTTGTCCGCGCGCATCCAGCCAGGAGAAAAACCATGGGCTACACTGTCGCCGTCGTCGGTGCCACGGGAAATGTGGGCCGCGAAATGCTTGCCATCCTCGAAGAACGTCAGTTTCCGATCGAGGAGATCCACGCGATTGCCTCGCGCCGGTCGATCGGCACGGAAGTTTCGTTCGGCGACAAGACGCTGAAATGCAAGGACCTGGAGACGTTTGACTTCACCGGCATCGATTTCGTCTTAATGTCGGCGGGCGGCGAAACATCAAAGAAATGGTCGCCCAGAATCGGTCAAACCGGCGCGCTTGTGATCGATAATTCGTCCGCGTTCCGTTACGATTCCGACGTGCCGCTCGTTGTGCCGGAGGTGAACGCCCACGTGCTCACCGACTATATGGCCCGAAATGATCGCAAGAACATCATCGCGAACCCAAACTGCACGACCGCCCAGCTGGTCGTTGCTTTGAAGCCGCTTCACGATGCGGCCAAGATCAAGCGAGCGGTCGTCTCGACCTATCAGTCGGTGTCCGGCACCGGCAAAGCGGCGATGGACGAACTCTTCAACCAGACCCGCGCGATCTTCGTGAATGATCCAATCGAGAAGGAAATCTACACCAAGCAGATCGCCTTCAACGTCATCCCCCACTGCGATGTTTTCATGGAAGACGGCGCCACCAAGGAAGAGTGGAAGGTGACGGCTGAGACGAAGAAAATGCTCGATCCGAAAATCAAAGTCACGTGCACCGCTGCCCGCGTTCCCGTGTTTGTGGGGCACTCCGAAGCGGTCAATCTGGAGTTTGAAAACCCGATTACCGCCGATGAAGCCCGCTCGCTCCTACGCGAAGCACCGGGCGTCTTGGTCGTCGATAAGCACGAGGATGGCGGCTACATGACGCCGGTCGAATCCGTTGGCGAGTTCGCGACCTTTGTGTCTCGCATCCGCGAAGACATCACCGTCGAAAACGGCCTCAACATCTGGGTGGTCTCGGACAATCTTCGCAAAGGGGCAGCCCTCAACACGGTCCAGATCGCAGAGACCCTCATCAATCACGGTCTCATGGGCGAACGCCAGGCAGCCTAATCGCGTTTGGATTGACGTTCCGCAACGTCACTACATTCGCCCAATGCTAGGTCTCTCTCGGTTTCAAACCGAGGGAGACGCTGATGTATTCGAAAATACTTGTCGCAGTCGATGGCTCCGATCCGTCGAAAGACGCGCTGAAATCTGCCGGTGCACTTTCGACAGCACTCAGTGCCGAACTCCATCTTGTTCACGTGCCGCAAGGCGTCAGCCACGTCCTCGTCGCGGGTGCCGGTAGCATCGCGATGCCACCCTCACCGCAGGAACTGGCTGAAGCCGGTGCCGCTGTCCTCGATGGCGCGCAGTTAGACGCCGAGGCAGCCGGGGTTTCGCTTGCGAGCAGTGAGTTGGTCGATGGCGATCCCGGCCACGCCATCGTCAACCATGCCGAAAAACTCGGCGCGGATCTGATCATTATGGGGCGTCGGGGCCTCGGCGACTTCGCGGGGCTTTTGGTCGGTAGCGTGACGCACAAAGTCAGCCAGCTCGCGCCCTGCGCCGTCCTGACTGTCAAATAGGGATTTTCGCGCCGTCTTCGACCACCCGGAATGATCCGAGCGCTTTGTCGTACCAGGAGAGTTCGCCGCTCTCGATGTCGAAATAGGCGCCGTGGAGCTTGAGTTTGCCCTTACTTTCCTGGGCTTCGATCCAGGGAAAGGTGCGAAGATTGCTCACAGACCTCAAGACGGAGTGTTTTTCCAAGCGTTCCTGGCGCGCCGACGCCGAAAGCGGCTCACGCTCAATGTCGGCTTTTGCAGCATCGGCGAGGGAAATCCACTTGCCGATGAAATCGCCCGGCGAATCGGCGCTATGATTGCCCTCGAGCGCGGCCGCAATCCCGCCGCACCGCGCGTGACCCATCACGATGATGTCCTTCACCTTCAGCGCCTGAACGCCATATTCAAGCGCCGCTGACGTCGAGTGGAAGGAACCATCCGGGTCATAAGGCGGCACGAGGTTTGCGACGTTTCTGAGCACGAAGAGCTGGCCCGGGACCGCGTCGAAAATGGTCTCCGGTGCTGCGCGTGAATCGCAGCAACCGACAATCATCGCCTGAGGCTTTTGACCCTTCGCGGCCAATTCGCGATACCGGGCGCGCTGGGTGCGAAGATGGCCGTATTTGAAGGCGACATAGCCCTCAAAAAGCTCTTTCGGGATATCCTTCATGAGAAATGCTCGGACCTGACGACTTGGACGTCGCTCACAGAGACAATTCCGATCTGGCGTTTCAAGAGGGCAAAGACCTCATCAAGCACGCCATCAACGCGATCCGCATCGAGGATGCAAAACACCACCACCATCTGACCGGCATCCCCCACCATGCCTTCACGCCGCCAAACGCCGTCATGTCCACGACCAGCAAGCGCAGGCACCGCGGTGTACCCCGACACGTCCAACCGATCGAGAAGGTTCACGAGCCGATTGAGAAGCGGCAATTCCAGCACGATTTCCAGTCTCTTTTTGGCGTGGGTATCTGTCATCGGATGAACTCGGCGATTGCGATATAAAGCGGGATACCGAGCGTCAGATTAAATGGGAATGTGACACCGAGCGACATCGTCAAATAGATGCCAGGTCGCGCTTCAGGGAGAGCGAGGCGCATGGCAGCCGGAACCGCGATATAGGACGCGGAGGCGGCCAGCGTGATCATCAGCGCCGCGCCACCAGGCGACAGCGGGATCGGCCAGATCATGAGGGCCGCGAGAAGGGCCGAAATCAGCGGCATGTAGAGCCCGAAGAGCACGACCGGCGGGCGCAGATCCTGCCACCCCTGGCGAAGGCCGCGACCCGCCACCAGCCCCATGTCGAGAAGGAACAGGCACAAGACACCCTGGAAAGGATCGACGATGAAGGGCGAGATCATCTCCATGCCGCGCTCGCCGGTGATCCAGCCGATGACGAACGAACCGACGAGCATTACGATCGAACTGTTAAAGGCGATCTCGCGGAAGAGGCCGTCTGAACTGCCCTCGCTCTTTGCGCCGGAGCCTCGGCTCGCCAGCCAAAGTGCAGACAGGATCGCGGGCGTTTCCATGACCGCGGCGACCGCCACGATATAGCCTTCAGGGTCGAGCCCCAACGTGCCCACCGATTGGGTTGCGGCGACAAAGGTGACAATCGAGATGGAGCCGTAATGGGCTGCAAGCGCCGCGGCATCGACCTTCGGAAGGTTGGACGTCACGCTAAGAAGCGCAAAGGCAATGAGCGGAATGACGAAGGAGAGGATCGTACCGACAAGGATCGTGAGGAGAAGGGTTGAATCGAGCCCGTGTTCGGCAACGCCAACCCCGCCCTTGAAGCCGATCGCGAGCATCAAATAGAGCGCAAGCGTTTTTGCCACCGCGTCCGGGATGGAAAGATCGGAGCGGACGAAGGCCGCAAAGAGCCCCAGCGCGAAGAAAAGGACCGCGGGCGAAGTGAGGTTGACGACGACGAGATCAAGCATCGATCAGAAATCCTCCAGCGCGATGTTCGCGCCGCAGATGAGGACGCCGACCGGCGCATCGTCCCGTTTGCCCACCTGCCCGTCGATCACGGCAGCAAGCGCCGTCGCAGCGCCCGGTTCGGCAATGAACCGGCACTCGTCCCAGAGCGCACGCTGGGCTCGCTTTACGAGATCATCGCTGACACTCACCGGCGTCACGTCGCGCGTCTTCAATAGGCCGAAGGAGAGCCCTCCGATGGCCCGCGCCCCAAGCGAGTCGGCGGCAATACCTGAGACTTCAATATTAACGGGTTCTCCCGCTTCTAGAGCGGGCGCGACCTTCGATGTGCCGTCGGTCTCGGCGGCAATCAGCGACTTATCTGAGCCCAGCCACGCGGCGAAACCGCCGATCAAGCCGCCACCGCCCACGGATATCGAAAAGCGCTTAAGGTCCGGCGCCTCAGCGTCCCATTCCCGTGCGAGCGTGCCTTGGCCGGAGATCGTCGTCTCTTGATCATAAGCGTGGATCGACACGCCACCGGTTTCGGCCAGAAAATCAGCGCAGGCCTTTGCCGCATCGGCATAACGCGCGCCACCGACACGGACATCGGCGCCGTATTTCTCGATTTTCTTGATCTTCGCGGGCGACGCGATTTCGGGCACGAAAATCGTCGCCGGAATCCCTAAAATCATCGCGGCATAGGCGACGGCGGCACCGTGATTGCCACCTGACGCAGTCGCAACGTTCGGTGGCTTCTCCTCCAGCGATAAAAGCCCGTTAAAGGCGCCACGCACCTTGAAGGAGCCCGCATGCTGTAGGCTCTCCAATTTCAAAACGAGCGGCGGGTGGTTTCCGAACGTGTCGGCATCGACGGACAGGATAGGCGTCCGCCGGACATGCGGCGCGATGCGGTCCACCGCGCTCTCAATATCGTCCCGCGTGATCATCATGCCGTCATCGATTTCATACTGTTATCGCCATCGGCCGACCAAAGCCGTCGAATTCTGGTGTTTCTGGAAAGTGAGCCTCTGACCCGCGAGCAATCCTCGACGCGGACCACGCGCAAACGGCAGCATCGAGAAGATCATCGGCGCCCGCCCGTCCCGGTAAGCGCTCCGTTGGCGTTAGGAATTCCCGCGAGAACCCAACCTTTGAGAGCGCAGTGCGGCGCTGCTCCAACCCATCCGGGTTCGGTCGGCTCTTGATCTTTTTCGGCAGTGTCATCGGTGCCTCGTCATTGAGCGCCCAAAACGCCAATTCCGGGTGCGTCTCGTAGATACGGCTTTCCATGCCGGGACGCCAGAGGGCGTCGATCTCTCGAATTTTTGGGAAGAGGTTGTAGGCTTGTTTCGACACTTTTCGGGGTGGGTCCGAGGTCTTGAGCGAGGCATCGCAAGCGGCGCGATAATCCACCTCCATGACGGCGGACCGGGACGGTGTCGCAAAGACGCTCGATTGCCTGGGGCCAAGCCTCGCCCGCGCCTCCACCTCGCAGGCCCTCCCCCGGCCTTCCAGCCGGTCCGGCAAACCGATCGGCATATCAACGGAGATGATCGCCGCATTCGACGCGACAATCTCGGAAAAAGCCGCGTGGACCGAGAACAACGCTTCCTCGGGTCGTCCAAGGGTCATGAACACAGCGATCCACCCACCTGGGCAGCCATCAACACCGACAAGCCTCACGCAGTTTCGCCCTTCACTTCGTCTCGGCCCTCACTTGATCTCAGCAAGGGTGCGGATTTGAACAGCAATCGCCGACTGCAAAAGCCGGTGTTGTTCGGCGGCAAGCGGGATCTCCTTGAGGCGCCGCCGATCGGTCTGGATCGCCAGATCGTGGACGCTGGCGAGCGTTCGCCTCAGGATGGTCGTAACGTCTTCGCCCTTCAGCATGTGAGAGAGGACGAGCGCTGCGGAAAGATCGCCCAACCCGTGGGGTGGATGCGCGGTCGTTGGAGCCTCCGCCATCATGGCCAGGGTGTCCGTCACGGCCATCATGCCCGTGTGATTGCGCATCAGTGCCGGCGCCGACGTGACGAAAGCATTCTTGACGCTCAAACCTCGCGCCGCGTCTCGGGTGTCTGAGCCGTCGGTGAGCGTCTTGCCGGTCAGCCAGCCCAATTCGAAGAGGTTGGGGGTGATGACGTCCGCAATCGGCACCAAATGGTCGCGAATAGCGCGCGCTATCCCTTCATCCACGTAGAGCGCGTCCCCGTCGCCAAGTACGGGATCACAGACGTAGAGTGGGTTTGGCGCGCGCGCTTTCACCTTTTCGATGAAACCTGCAATGGGCGCGGCCTGATCAGCGGAGCCGAGATAGCCCGTCAGCACCGCTGAGACCTGATCAAGCGGCGCATTGTCCGCCAAATCCGCCAACAAGTGCTCAATCTGATCCGCGGGCGTGACGATGCGGTGCCCCGGCCCGTGTCCGGGATGGTAAGGCAGCATTACCGTCGGCAGGTGCCAGACCTCGTGCCCGAGCCGCTGCAGCGCAAACACGGTGACGGAATTCCCGACATGGCCGCGCGCCACATGGGAAGCGAGGGTCACTATCGTCGCCATCGAAACACCTCCAATGTGAGACGCTGATAATCGGTTCGAGGCGCGATGGCGAGCCTCGAAATTATTCCACAAGAATGAAGTGGATATTGCCGAGGTGCGTCCTTATGGTGCGCTGCACAATAATACCGGAGTTGACCCGTGTCCGCAGACATCCGCCCGCGCCGCAGTGTGCTTTATATGCCGGGATCGAACGCAAGAGCGCTCGAAAAAGCGAAAACGCTGGCCGCTGACAGCTTGATCCTCGATCTGGAAGACGCCGTCGCGCCGGATATGAAAGAAGTGGCCCGCGAGCAGGTTAGAAATGCTGTCATCGCTGGCGGCTTTGGACACCGTGAGATCATCATTCGGGTCAATGGGCTTGGAACCCCTTGGGGTGAGGCCGATTTGGACGCGGCGATCATGGCAGCGCCAGACGCGATCCTGATCCCAAAAGTCGATGATCCGAAGGCGCTTGAAGATATCAACGCGCGCCTCGGTGACGCGAAATCCGCGCTCTGGGCCATGATCGAGACGCCAAAGGCCATTTTGAACATTGGCGAGATCGCAGCCATTGCGGAAAAAGGCATTCCTCTGAAAGCCTTCGTTCTCGGCACCAATGATCTTGCAAAGGAAACCGGCGCGCGGTTGACGCCCGGTCGTCCGGCTTTTGCGGCATGGCTCTCCATGACGGTGATCACGGCGCGCGCCTATGGCGTAACGGTCATTGACGGCGTCTACAATGATTTCAATGACTTAGACGGCTTCAATGCGGAATGCATCGAAGGCCGCGATCTTGGTATGGACGGCAAAACACTCATCCATCCAAAGCAGATCGATATCGCAAACGATGCCTTTGCGCCCGCCGACGCCGAGGTTGAATTCGCGAGGAAGATCATCACGGCTTTCAACGAGCCCGAAAACGCTGGAAAAGGGGCAATCACCATCGATGGACGAATGGTCGAGCTTCTACACCGCGACATGGCGCTCAAGACCGTTGCAATCGCCGATGCGATCAGCGCAGCCGACGACGTCGCCGCAGGAGAAGCCGCGTGAAAACCAATCCGGGCAATTACTTTGAGGGTTTTTCCGTCGGACAAACGCTCCGCCACGCCACGCCGAGGACCGTCACGCGAGGCGATCAAGCGGTCTACCAGGCGCTTTACGGCTCGCGTTTCGCGCTTCAATCGTCCGACGAGTTCGCGAAAACGCTGAATTATCCCGAAAGCCCGATCGACGACATGCTCGTCTTTCACACCGTCTTTGGCAAAACCGTGCCGGACATCTCGCTCAACGCCGTCGCCAATCTCGGTTATGCAGATTGCAGGTTCTTTCTGCCGGTTTTTGCGGGCGACACCCTGACCGCCACGTCTCAAGTGATCGGGGTGAAAGAAAACTCCAACGGCAAAACCGGTGTCGTCTATGTTCGCTCGACCGGGCGAAACCAAAATGACGAGATCGTGCTCGACTATGTGCGCTGGGTGATGGTGCGAAAGCGCGATGCGGCGAGCGCTGCCCCTGATCCGGTCGTGCCGGAACTTCCAGGCGTCGTCGCGCTTGATCAATTGGGAGCGTCAGTGCCAGAGGCGGACACCAATGCCTTGGACCCGATCCTCTCTGGCTCACCGCATCTTTTCGACGACTATCAGATCGGCGAAAAAATTGACCATGTCGACGGTATGACGGTCGAAGAAGCCGAGCATCAGATGGCGACCCGGCTCTATCAGAACACCGCAAAGGTGCATTTCAACCAGTTCACCGAAGGCCAGGGGCGGTTTGGCCGCAGACTGATCTATGGCGGCCACGTCATTTCGCTTGGCCGGGCGCTTTCGTTCAACGGTCTCGGCAACGCCCTGCAGATCACTGCGATCAATGGCGGCAGGCATACCGCGCCTCTCTTTGCGGGCGACACAGTTTTCGCCTGGTCAGAGGTGCTGGACGCTAAATCGCTCCCCGGGCGCTTAGATTACGGCGCCCTTCGTCTGAGGACCGTGGCAACGAAAGACAAGCCGTGCAGCGACTTTCCCCTCAAAGATGACGCAGGCGCTTATCTCGCCGACGTCGTGCTCGACCTCGATTATTGGGCGTTGATGCCAAAATAGCGCTAAGCTGCGACATCTCTCTGATCTTCAAACTCTTTTCAGGACTCGGTGAAACGCTAACGAAGAGTTTGGCGGTTTAAACCATTCTTTGACCGTTCGTCGCATTGACTGAAACGGTCCCACCCGTAGTGTCCGAGAGCTGACTTTGGAAAGGATCTAAATTATGGCCGAAATGTCGGTGCGGCCGCTTTCGCCCCATCTCCAAGTCTACAAAATGCTCTTCACCATGCTGATGTCGATCCTTCACCGGATCACCGGCGTGGGCATCTATTTCGGCATGGCGCTGCTCGCGATCTGGCTGATCGCTGCGGCCAGTGGTGAAGCGACGTTTGAGTTCGTGAACGGCATTTACGGATCGATCCTTGGTCAGCTCGTTCTCGTCGGATTCACCTGGGCTGTCATCCACCACATGATGGGCGGTGTCCGCCATTTGATCTGGGACACTATCAACATGCTCGATGTGGCAAGCGCCAAGCTCCTTGCACGCATCACTCTTGCGACCTCGATCACATTGACAATCGTTGTTTGGGCCGTGGCCTACGCAATTCGTTGGGCGGGGGCCTGAATGGCTGACATGAAAACACCGCTCAACCGGGTCAGAGGGCTCGGCTCGGCGAAAGAAGGCACCGACCATTTCTGGGTACAGCGCCTCACGGCTGTGGCAAATATTCCGCTTGTGATCTTCTTTGCCTTCAGCATCGTGTCTCTAAGTGGAGCGCCCTACGCGGACGTTACGGCCTATTTCGGCAACCCGATCGTGACCGTGCTGATGCTTTTGGTGGTCCTTTCGGTCGTATGGCACATGCGGCTCGGCATGCAGGTCGTCATTGAGGACTATGTGCATTCGGAATTGACCAAATTCGCCCTCATGATGGGCAACACTTTTTTCTGCATCTTTGTTGGCCTCGCATCCGCCGTGGCTCTCCTGAAGATCAGTTTTGGAGGCTAAGATTATGGCGCTTGATGCAGCTCCGGCCCAGAACGGCAAAGCCTATCAGATCACGGACCACACGTTTGATGTCGTCGTCATTGGCGCTGGCGGATCCGGACTGCGCGCAACGGTTGGCTGCGTTGAAGCGGGCCTGAAAACGGCCTGTGTCACGAAGGTTTTCCCGACACGTTCACACACCGTGGCAGCACAGGGCGGTATCGCGGCGTCTCTCGGCAATATGGGCCCCGATTCGTGGCAATGGCACATGTATGATACGGTCAAAGGGTCGGACTGGCTTGGTGACCAGGACGCAATCGAATATCTCTGCCGTGAAGCACCAAAGGCCGTCTACGAGCTCGACCATTATGGCGTGCCGTTTTCGCGCCGCGAGGATGGCAAGATCTATCAGCGCCCGTTTGGCGGCCACATGCAGAACTTTGGCGAAGGGCCGCCGGTGCAACGCACATGTGCCGCCGCTGACCGGACTGGCCACGCGATCCTGCACACGCTTTATGGCGCGGCGCTCAAGCACAATGCCCAGTTCTTCATTGAGTATTTCGCGATCGACCTGATCATGGATGAGGATGGCGCGTGCCGTGGATGCATGGCGTGGAACCTCGATGACGGCACGCTTCATAGGTTTAATTCCAAAATGGTCATTCTCGCGACCGGTGGATATGGCCGCGCCTACTTCTCGTGCACGTCTGCGCATACCTGCACGGGCGACGGCAACGCCATGGTCCTGCGCGCGGGCCTACCGCTCCAGGACATGGAGTTCGTGCAATTTCACCCGACCGGCATTTATGGCGCAGGCTGCCTGATTACCGAGGGCGCACGCGGCGAAGGCGGGTACCTCACGAATTCTGAAGGCGAACGCTTCATGGAGCGCTACGCGCCAAACGCCAAGGATTTGGCATCGCGCGATGTGGTTTCACGCTCAATGGCGATGGAAATCCGAGATGAGCGCGGTGTCGGCAAGGATGGAGACCATATCTTCCTCCATCTCGAGCATCTGGATCCGGACATTTTGGCTGAACGCTTGCCGGGCATTTCTGAGAGCGCGCGGGTCTTTGCAGGCGTCGACGTCACGAAAGAACCGATCCCAGTTTTACCAACCGTCCACTACAATATGGGCGGCATTCCGACCAATTATTGGGGCGAAGTGCTGACCTCGAAAAACGGCAACCCGGATACGGTTGTGCCCGGCCTGATGGCGGTCGGCGAAGCGGCATCGGTGTCTGTTCACGGTGCAAACCGCTTGGGCTCGAACTCCCTCATCGATCTCGTCGTGTTCGGGCGGGCAGCTGGCCTCAAATGCGCCGACATCGTCGATCCTTCGGAAAAAGCCCACAAACTTCCCGCCAATGCAGGCGAAGAGGCGATCGCACGGCTCGACAAATATCGCCACGCCAAGGGCGGCACGCCGACGGCGGAACTGCGGCTCCGCATGCAAAAGACGATGCAGTCGAATTGCGCGGTCTTCCGCACCGGTGAGATCCTGGAAGAAGGCCAGACCAAGATCCGCGACGTGTGGTCCGGTCTCCCGGACATCTCGGTCAAAGACCGCTCCATGATCTGGAATTCTGATCTGGTCGAGACGCTCGAGTTTGAAAACCTGATTGAGCAAGCCGTCGTCACGATGGATTCTGCGGCCAACCGCACGGAAAGCCGCGGCGCCCACGCGCGCGAAGACTATCCAGACCGTGATGATAAGGATTGGATGATCCACACGCTCGGCTGGTTTGAAAACGGCGACACGCGGCTCGGCGAACGGCCCGTCCATGCCTACACGCTGTCCAACGAGATCGCCTACATCAAGCCGAAGGCGCGGGTGTATTGATGGCGGAAGAACCCGAAAACCTCGTTTTACAGCTCCTGCGGCGCATCGATGGCAGGCTTGATCGCGTTGAGACGAAAGTCGACACGCTTACGAACAGGGTCAACTCTGTCGAAGATCAAGTTGCAGGGCTCCGTCGAGATTTCGTCAGAGTCGAGCATCGAATTGATGCTCTGGACACACGTGTTGAGCGCATTGAACGCCGTCTCGACCTCGTCGACGCATAGGAGCATTTAATGGTCCAGCTCACACTCCCTAAAAATTCGACGATCCAATCGGGCAACACATACCCTCAGCCTGATGGCGCGACGAACGTCAAAGAATTTCGGGTCTATCGCTGGAACCCGGACGATGACGCCAATCCATCGGTCGATACGTTCTTCGTCGATATGGATGAATGCGGGCCGATGGTGCTTGATGGGCTTATCAAGATCAAAAACGAGGTCGACCAGACCCTGACCTTTCGCAGGTCGTGCCGCGAGGGGATTTGCGGCTCGTGCGCGATGAACATTGACGGCACGAACACGCTCGCCTGCACAAAGGGCATCGCTGAAATCAAAGGCCCGGTGCGCATCTACCCGCTTCCGCACATGGCGGTTATCAAGGATTTGGTGCCAGACCTCACAAACTTTTACGCCCAGCACGCGTCCGTCGAACCCTGGCTTCAAACAAAGACGCCGGAACCTGAAATCGAATGGCGCCAAAGTCGAGATGATCGCGCAAAGCTCGATGGCCTCTACGAGTGCATCCTCTGTGCGTGCTGCTCGACATCGTGCCCCTCCTATTGGTGGAATGGCGATCGCTATCTTGGCCCGGCGGTGCTTCTCCAGGCCTATCGTTGGTTGATCGATTCGCGCGACGAGGAAACAGGTAAGCGCTTAGACAATCTCGAAGACCCGTTCCGGCTCTATCGATGCCACACCATCATGAATTGCGCCCAGGCCTGCCCAAAGGGCTTGAACCCGGCGAAGGCGATCGCAGAGATCAAGAAAATGATGGTCGAGCGCCGGATGTAGTGAAAACCGGATAAAAAACGCCGGTTCGCCTGACCCTAAACTGCCGCAAAAGCTGAAAAATCGGCGGGTTGCACAAAATTGCCTAATTATGTCCTTGAGTGTGCCTTAATGGCCACTTTTAGTGTAGCTGTTGCCTCAGGTTCGGCGGGTGAAGACTTCGGACCCTAGCCCCCCAGCCCCCCGGGTTTTTGTCCCGCCGAACCGCAGGCACGACACGGTAGAACTGTTTCGAATGGCCGGCATCCAATGTCGGCCATTCGCTTTTTCAGGGAACGCGTTGCACTGACCTAAAATGAGTGCGACCGTCGGCAATCAATCCTGATACGCTTTCCCGATGATAACGATCTTAGGCGGCACCGGGCATGTCGGGAGTGCCGTGGCGCGCGACCTCTCACGAGGCGGATATTCCGTAAAAGCGCTCGGTCGCGATGCGCAAAAAGCGGAAAGCCGTCTCGCGCCCTCTGTTCGGTTTCAACCTTGCGACTATAGCGATCAAGTTTCGATCGAATTCGCACTTGAGGGTGCAGAAACCGTCGTCCTGATCCCTGGCGATGGCGATGCAGACCGCCTATGCGCTGACAACCAGCGCATCGTCGGAGCGCTTGAGGCTGCAGCGCCCGACAGGATCGTCCTCCTCAGCACCGTCGACATTGACCAAGCATCGACGTTCTTCTTCACTCCGATTTACCGCGCGCTTGAGCACGGCCTCTCACGTCTTGGTTCGGATTTCACCTCGATCCGCACCAACATCTTTTCAGAATTTCTGGCAGAGGCCTTCATCCTCCCTGCCATCGAAACCGGAGGGTTTGCGGTGCCATTTGGAAGCGGAAAAGTAGCACCGGTCGCGAAAGCCGACGTGGCCAAGGCGCTTGCCGCCCAGGCGAAAAACGCGACGGGTTCGGCGCCCAGGATGGAGCTGCATGGACCCAGAGAGTTTGACGGCCATCAACTGGCCGACCTTGCGAGCCGGACAGCGAAGAAAGCCGTCGCCTATACCCAGGTGAGCCCTGCGGACTACAAAACGCAACTCAGCGAGAGCATGAACGAGCCCTGGTGCGAGGCGTATTCAACGCTTGCTCAGTCCGTATCAGAAGGGCGCTATGGCCTCCACAACCCATCGTCCGAGCAGTCTGTCATAGTCGGGCAAACGGCGTTCGAAACGGTCTTGAGCGCCGTAACCGACAGAGCGAGATCTTAACGCTGGGATTCCCGCACTTTGCGGATCAAATCTCTCCGGATCGGATGCCCTTGAAAACATGCACCATGAACGCCGTCGCAAAGAGCGGCGTTAAAAGGTTGAGAAGAGGAACCGCCAAAAAGCCCGCAATGATCAAGCCGCCCAGAAACACCTGACCGCCCTTTGACGTTCTCAGTTCCTGGGTCGCTTGCCGTCCCATGTGGCGCCGGGCAGCAAGTTCGAAATATTCCCGCCCGAGCAGATAGCCGTTCGCAAGAAAGAACGCGATCGCGTTCACGCCGGGAAGCAGGATCAAGAAAAGCACCCCAATATTGACCAGCACCACCACCGCGGTGAACCGCAAGGTCTGGCCGAACCCTTCCATGACCGACAGTGATTTTCCAGCCGGATCCATCGTGTAGTGCGTGTCTTCGACGACGCCCGCAATCTCATCCAAAAAGAGGCCCGCAACGAAAGCAGTGATCGGCGCAATCAGAAGTGCCAAGAGCACGATCGAGCCGAAGCCAGCCAAGAACGCAACGATCGTCTCGAGCCAAGGAAAGGGGAGGACGAGGAACGCGCCAAGCGTCCCTTGAATTGCGATCCAGACCACAATGAGGAGAAGGACGGTAAACCCCAGCGCCTTCCAAAAGACGGAACGGAATGGAGAAGACCAAATGTCGTTGAAAGCGGCGCGTGCGGCAGAAAACATGAAGACTTAAATGGGGCGACGTAACGAGACCACGACATAGGTGGCCGCTTCAGCACCCGCAAGGCCAGACATTGTGAGCCAAGGTCAGACATTGTGAGAACACGAACTAGCGTTCCGCGATCGGATCGGCTACCGCTCGGTGCGAAACATCTGAGGTAAAGTTCCGCTCCGCCATCTTCCCGACTGAAAAGAGTACTTCATGACTGAAACCACATTCGATGTGCTGTGCATCGGCAACGCGATCGTCGATATCCTGGCGCGCACAGAAGACGATTTTCTGGTTGCCGAAGGCCTTGCCAAGGGCTCCATGAACCTGATCGACACGGAGCGTGCCGAAACGCTTTATGCCGCGATGGGGCCAGCGATCGAAGCGTCCGGCGGATCGGCCGGAAACACGGCCGCTGGGATCGCAAGCTTTGGCGGGCGCGCAGCCTATGTTGGAAAGGTCGCGGACGATGCGCTCGGCGGCATCTACCGCCACGATATGACCGCCCAGGGCGTGCACTTTGACACCGCACCGCTCGTTGGCGGCGTACCTACCGCGCGCTCAATGATCCTGATCACGCCTGACGGCGAGCGCACAATGAACACCTATCTCGGCGCATGCGTCGAACTTGGCCCTGAGGACATCGACGAGAGCGTCGTCGCAAAGTCCGCCATCACCTATTTCGAGGGCTATTTGTGGGATCCACCGCGGGCCAAAGACGCGCTTCGCAGAGCCGCTGAGATCGCCCACGCGAACAATCGTCGGATGGCAATTACGCTGTCTGATTCGTTCTGCGTCGACCGCTGGCGGGACGAGTTTTTGGAGCTCATCACGTCGAAAACGGTTGATATGGTCTTTGCCAACGAAACGGAAGTGCATGCGCTTTACGGAACAGCAGACACAGATACCGCGCTCGACGCGCTGAGGCGCGATGCCGGGATCGGTGTCGTGACGCTCGGTGAAAAGGGCTCGGTCGTTGTCGAAGGCGAAGCGACATCTAGGGTTGACGCATCAGCGGTGGACGAGGTCGCGGACCTCACCGGCGCTGGCGATCTTTTTGCCGCCGGGTTTCTTTTCGGCTACGCCACCGGGAAACCGGTTGAAACCTGTCAAAGACTGGGAGCGATCGCAGCAGCCGAAGTCATCAGCCATGTCGGCCCGCGCCCGCAGAAGGTCCTGAAAGACCTCTTGGCCGGGTAGGAACGCGGCGCCATGACGACGCGTGGGCGCTGCCTCTGCGGTAAGACAAGTTGGTCCTTTGAGGGCGACGTCACCTGGGCCTGCTATTGCCACTGTGACGATTGCCGACGGAATTGTGCCGCCCCCATCGTCGCATGGCTCGGCGTGCCGCTGCGCGCCTTTTCCTGGACCGGCGATCCCGTCAGAACGTTCGAAAGTTCAAAGGGCGTCTTCCGTCATTTTTGCGGAACCTGCGGCTCGCCGCTCGGGTTCGAGGCAGACCATTATGGGAAGGGCATGCACCTCTATGCCGCGTCCCTCGATGACCCGCGCGATTTCAAGCCAACGTTTCATGTGAATTATCAAAGCAAGCTCCCCTGGCTTCCGGTCGAGGATGATCTGCCGAAATATGACGGCATTCTTCTCCATACGCCCGGGGAAGCGCCTGACTATGATGCCGGACCATGACGAATGAGTGCAGTCTCACCTTCTGATGGAAGAGGACGATGATGACGGAAGCGAAAGACGGCGTTCCGGGCGCCACGATCGGCCACGGCCATCTCATGGTCGCCGATTTGGATCGGGCGGTTGCGTTTTACCGCGACGTCATCGGCATGCGCCTCGTGCAGTATTACGGATCTCAGGCGGCCTTCATGTCGTTCGACGATTACCACCACCATCTCGGACTCAATACCTGGCACAGCAAGGGTGGCACCCCGCCACCGCGAGGTCATACCGGGCTTTTTCACGTGGCATTTCTGTTTCCCGACCGCGCCTCGCTGGGTCAGGTCATCGATCGAGTGAGGTGCGCCGGGTATGACCTCACTGGCGCCGCCGACCATGGTGTTAGCGAAGCGGTCTATCTGAACGACCCGGACGGCAACGGGCTTGAACTCTACCGCGATCGCCCACCATCGGAATGGAAGACCGATCAGGACGGACTTCTGAGCATCGTGAACGAGCCGCTCGATGTTGAAGCACTTCTGTTTGAAGGCCGCGCCACCGTTTAATCTCTTCGGTAGGGCCGCGGTCATACCGACCGTATTACCGTCACAAAGCACCACCACTCATGAGAGCGAGCGACGACCGTCGGTCCGAGGCTCAAAGATCGATCGTTCACGGCGATGCGATTTGGTGCGGGGCAAACCGTCCGGTATCCCCAGGCCACAACCAACATGGGAGCCCATCATGAAAAGTCGCCTTCTTGCAGTCGTCACGCTCACAGCCAGTTTGTTTTCCGGCCTTTTCAGTATCGCGCATGCTGAGATGATCGAAAAAAAGAGCGCTGACCCGGTGGCGGTCACGATGGATCGCCTCCAGGCCGCGGTTGAAGGCGCAGGCGCAACCGTCTTTGCGCGGGTCAATCACGGGGCAGGGGCAGCATCGGTCGAGCTCGAGCTCGCCGACGCGGAGTTACTCATCTTCGGCAACCCACGCCTCGGCACGCCGGCTATGCAGGACAGCCTACGCGCTGGTCTTCTTTTGCCGCTTCGTGTCCTCGTCCACGCAGACGGCGATGGAAGCGTGATTGTCTGGGAAGACCCAGCAGCCATGCTGGGCGCTGTCGGCATCGCTTCAGACGCCCCCTACATCGCGCGCATGCAGGGCGCCTTGAACAATCTGACAAATGCAGCAGCGGGCGGTTCGTAGGCGGTCTCACCTCGCGGATCGCACCGCCCAATCCCGGAAACAATGGGGCTTTTGCACCTTTGATCCGTTAACGAGACCAACCCGGTGTCCGCCTGAGCAGTCCAGTGCAGTATTGGCAGGGGGTCACCGGGTGTGATACGCGGGCGCGAACGCGAAAAGAGTGAGCGCCATGCGCACCGCAAACCTCAGCCGCACGACGCGGGAAACCGACATCTCCGTGTCGCTCACCATCGATGGGAGCGGCACGAGTGAGATCGAGACGGGCGTCGGCTTCTTCGACCACATGCTGGATCAATTGGCGCGGCACGGGCTCTTCGATCTGACGATCAACGCCACCGGTGACCGGCATATCGATGATCATCACACGGTTGAAGATGTCGGCATCGCTCTCGGCCAGGCACTGAAAGAGGCAATCGGCGACAAACGCGGTATCACCCGCTATGCATCCTTCGATCTCGTCATGGACGAGGCCTATGTGCGGTCGGCGCTCGATGTCTCTGGGCGGCCTTTTCTGGTGTGGAACGTTGATTTCGACGTCGAGAAGATCGGCACATTCGATACCCAATTGGTCGAAGAATGGTTTCGCGCCTTTGCCATGAATGCCGGGATCACGCTGCACGTGGACAAGATCCGCGGCGACAATGCCCACCATATCGCAGAAGCTGCGTTCAAGGCACTTGCCCGGGCGCTTCGTGCAGCGCTCACCGTCGATCCGCGCGAAGCGGACCGCGTCCCGTCCACAAAGGGAACGCTCTAGGATGGCGATCACCTATTGCGCCTTTTCGCCACCTGAAGGTTTGCCGCACACGGAAGAGGGCGCTGACCAACTGGTTTTCGTCAAGGACGGCCTGATCCCGATCGCCGTCATCCTGCCGATCGTTTGGATGCTCTTCAATCGCATGTGGATCCCCGTCTTCGGCTATGTGACGGCGATGATCCTGGTGCAGGTGCTGCTTGGCGCCTTCTCCATCCCCGACGACGGCATCGCACTCGTGAATGCGCTCGTCAGCCTCTATATCGGGCTTGAGGCGGGGGCGCTCCGCCGGTGGAGCCTGAGCCGCAAGGGCTGGACGATGGTGGATGTTGCGACTGGTTATGACCGGCTCGATTGCGAACGCCAAGTCTTTGCCCGTTGGATCGACGATGAGGCCTCTGATCTCATCGAAGATGACAGACGCCGCGAACCGAGTTTCGGCGCAAATCTGCCCGCGAATTCCGGTCAAGACGAGGTCTTTGGGCTCTTTCCGGATGCCGGAACGGTTCGGTGACACCATCACCTGCAGTCGCCATTGTCGATTATTGGTCGGGTAATCTCCGCTCAGCGGAAAAGGCATTTCAGCGCGCCAGTTCTGACCCGTCTTCGATCATGGTGACCGCTGACCCCGATATTGTCGCGAACGCCGACCGGATCGTCCTCCCAGGCGTCGGCTCCTTTGCCGATTGCCGCGCGGGATTGGACGCCGTCAGCGGCATGGTGGACGCAATCACCGATGCGGTGCTGGCAAGAGCACGACCGTTTTTCGGCATCTGCGTCGGCGCGCAATTGATGGCAACCAAGGGTCTTGAGAAGACTGACACCGACGGTTTTGGCTGGGTACCTGGCGTAGTGAGCCGGATTTCACCGCGTGATCCCGCACTTAAAGTACCGCATATGGGTTGGAATACTCTGACTGGCAGCGGCCATCCCATGCTCGATGGCATCGATCTCGGCCCCGACGGCCTTCACGCCTATTTCGTGCACTCTTACCATGTGGACGCCGAGAATGCCGACCATGTGCTGGCGACAACGGACTATTCCGGACCCGTAACAGCAATGATCGGCCGAGACACCATGATCGGGACACAGTTTCACCCCGAGAAGAGCCAAACACTCGGCCTAAAGCTCATTGAGAACTTTTTGAGGTGGGCGCCATGATCCTTTTTCCGGCTATTGATCTGAAAGACGGCGTGTGCGTGCGACTGCGTCACGGTGAGATGGAGGAGGCGACGGTCTTCAACACCGACCCGGCAGCGCAGGCTAGCGAGTTCGAAGCGCTGGGCTTTGAATATCTCCATGTCGTCGATCTGAACGGCGCATTTGCCGGGAAACCGGTGAATGGGGCGGCTGTCGAAGCGATCCGCGCAGCTGTCGAGATGCCGATCCAGCTCGGCGGCGGCATCCGCTCCATGGAACAGGTGGACGCCTGGCTCGATGCGGGCGTCTCCCGCGTGATCCTTGGCACGGCTGCTCTCAAAGACCCAGCGCTCGTTCGGGAGGCCGCCGAGGCCTATCCCGGACAGATCGCCGTTGGGATTGACGCGCGCGACGGTCGGGTCGCCGTCGAAGGCTGGGCCGAACAATCGGACATGACCGCGCTTGATCTTGCAAAGCGCTTCGAGGATGCAGGCGTCGCAGCCATCATCTTCACCGACATTGGTCGCGACGGCGTGTTGAAGGGCCTAAACCTGGAAAGCACGATCGTGCTCGCTGAAACCGTTTCGATCCCGGTCATTGCGTCCGGTGGTCTCGCGTCCATGGACGATATCATCGATCTGCTAGCGCCCAAGGCCGCGATCCTCGAAGGCGCAATCACGGGTCGTGCGCTCTATGACGGTCGCTTAGATGCAAAAGAGGCGCTTTCTCGGATTGCTCAGGCAAGGAAAGCGGCCTGATGCTCAAGGTTCGGGTCATACCATGTCTTGACGTGAAAGACGGGCGCGTCGTGAAGGGCGTCAATTTCGTCTCGCTCGTTGATGCAGGCGACCCCGTGGAGGCCGCACGCGCCTATGATAAGGCGGGCGCTGACGAGCTTTGCTTTCTCGACATCACGGCGAGCCATGAAGACCGCAATATTCTCTTCGATGTGGTGCGCCGCACCGCCGAAGAGTGCTTCATGCCGGTGACCGTCGGCGGCGGTGTCAGAACGCTCGACGATTGCCGCAATCTGCTGCTTGCCGGCGCCGACAAGGTTTCGATCAATACGGCAGCCGTGCGGGACCCGGATTTTGTTGCTCGCGCTGCCGACAAGTTTGGCAATCAATGCATTGTCGTCGCCATCGACGCCAAGCGCGTTTCTGGCGAGGGTGAGGCCGATCGTTTCGAGATCTTCACCCATGGCGGGCGCACACCGACGGGAATTGACGCGATCGAGTTTGCCCGGAAAGTGACAGATTTGGGCGCGGGCGAGATCCTTCTGACCTCCATGGACCGCGACGGCACCAAGATTGGCTACGACCTCCCGCTCACAAAGGCCGTGGCAGATGCGGTGCCGGTTCCCGTGATTGCGTCTGGCGGGGTCGGGACACTTGATCATCTGGTCGAAGGCGTCTCAAAAGGCGGCGCGAACGCCGTGCTCGCGGCCTCGATCTTCCATTTCGGCACCTATTCGATCGGCGAAGCGAAACACCACATGGCTGAGGCAGGCCTCCCGATGCGCCTGGATGGACTGTGAGACATGGCTGACGACACACTCCAGAAGCTGGCGGACACGATCGCCACCCGCGCGGCATCGGATGCTGAGACCTCCTACACTAAGAGCCTTCTCGATGGCGGGCCCGAAAAATGCGCCCGCAAATTCGGCGAAGAGGCGCTTGAGACGGTGATTGCCGCGCTCAGCGAGGATCGAAACGCGCTCAAGGCCGAAGCCGCGGACACGCTTTACCATCTGCTCGTTCTCCTTCAGGTCCGAAATCTACCCCTAAACGAAGTGCTTATGGACCTGGAGGCGCGCATGGGGGTATCGGGTCATGATGAAAAAGCGGGGCGCGCAGACGTAAAGAGAACCCCGAACAAAGCATGAGACTGATGCGGGACGAGGACGTCTAAAGGGTCATGGCTGCACCTCTGCGTGGGCTGTCAGTTGAAGACCCGTCAAAAGTGGGGGTGTCTTCCTTTATGGACGCATTGTCGCCTCAAGGCGTATCTCCATACACGTTGTTTGACCGTGAGGGCTGGTCGCGCCTGAGGGCCGACGCCCAGATGACGCTGTCGGCGGACGAACTTGAGGATCTCGCCAGCCTCAACGAGCCGATGTCGCTCAACGAAGTCGAGACAATCTACCTGCCGCTTTCCAGGCTCTTGCGGCTCTACATTTCCGCGACCCAAGAGCTCTTTTACGCGACACAAGCGTTCCTTGCGTCAGCCGACACCAAGGTTCCTTACATTATCGGGATGGCGGGCAGCGTTGCGGTCGGAAAATCCACCTCTGCCCGCATCCTGCGCGCGCTTCTGGCGGGCCTGCCGTCAAAGCCCAAGGTCGCGCTTGTGACCACTGATGGTTTTCTTCTGCCCAACGCCGTGCTTCAAGCAGAAGGGTTAATGGAGAAGAAGGGCTTCCCCGAAAGCTACGACACGAAAGCGCTTTTAAAGTTTCTCTCCGACATAAAGACGGGGCTGCCAAAGGTTGAAGCACCCCGATATTCGCACCTCGTCTATGACGTGATCCTAAACGAGCGAACCATTGTTGAAAGCCCTGACATCTTGATTGTCGAAGGCCTCAATGTTCTTCAGCCGGCGCGCCTCCCCAAGGACGGCAAAGCCATCCCGTTCGTGTCAGACTATTTTGACTTCTCGGTCTATATCGACGCCGAGGAGGCCGTCATCAAAGAGTGGTACGTCAACCGCTTCATGCGCCTGCGCGAAACCGCGTTTCGCGATCCAAAATCCTACTTCCATCGCTATTCGACCATCAGCGACGAGGAGGCGTACGAGACCAGCCTCTCCATTTGGGAGCGGATCAACGGCGTCAATCTTCGCGAAAACATCTTGCCGACCCGACAGCGCGCCGATCTCATCCTCCATAAGGGCGCCAATCATGCGGTCGAAGCAGTAGCGCTGAGAAAGCTCTAAAACGACCTGGCCAACCGTCCTTCACTCGCTAAAGCGTCAAGGCGCCGTTTGCGTTTTTGTCGTCATCGCCCATATACCGGGCTCAGAATAGAGACGGCACGGACATCTTGATGAACGACCCTGAATTGCGCTGGCACGCGACCACCATCCTTTCCGTTCGAAAGGGCGATACGCTCGTGGTGGCGGGCGACGGCCAGGTCAGCCTTGGCCAAACGGTCATGAAGAACAATGCAAAAAAAGTCCGGCCGCTCGCCGGTGGCAAGGTGATTGCCGGTTTTGCGGGCGCCACCGCTGACGCGTTCACGCTCTTTGAGCGGCTTGAAGCCAAGCTTGAGCAGTATCCAAGCCAGCTGATGCGCGCCTGCGTTGAGATGGCAAAGGATTGGCGAACCGACCGTTATCTCCGCCGCTTGGAAGCGATGATGATCGTGGCAGATCCAACAATCACGCTCATGCTCACCGGTACCGGTGATGTTTTGGAGCCGTCTGACGGTGTGATGGCCATCGGCTCCGGCGGCAATTATGCGTTGGCCGCGGCCCGCGCGCTCATGGACACCGACATGGATGCAGAAGCCATTGCCCGAAAGGCCATGGGGATCGCTGCCGATATCTGCATCTACACCAACCATGATCTGGTGGTTGAGACGTTGGACGCCGCGTGAACCAAACGCCATCTGATGAGCCAATCGCGATCAGCGCTGAAAACCTGAAGGCCGCTGTTGCAGAGGGTATCCTGTCGGCCGATCAAAGCGCGCGGCTCTTCGCGTTTTCCGCGCGCCAACGCGGCGAAGCGACGGAATATACGAGCGAAGACGAGCCGTTTCGGTTTGTCCGCGGGTTTCGCGACGTTTTCATCGCCCTTGGCCTCATCCTTCTCTTTGGTGGCATTGCCGGATCGGTCCTCGCGACCTTCACGACAGGTCTGATCTTCCTGCCCGCTGAGCCGCTCAAACTCGCGGGCGTCTTCGCCATTCTCTCCGTCTTCGCGTGGTTGACCGGCGAATTGGTAACGGCGCGGCTGCGCCTGCCGCTCGCATCCATCGTCACGGTGTCCGCTTTCGCCGCTGCAATTGGCGCCGCCACGTTCTACGCGACGGTCGCCCTCTTTTTCGATGTCAGCGAAGGCGTTGTTGGCATTCTCGTCGGCGTCTCAAGCATTGTGGCGACCATCCTCTACTATATCCGCTTCGGACTGCCCTTCGCGCTTCTGCCGATCGCTGCCGCTGGCGTTCTGATCTTCATCAGCCTTGCCGATACGATTTCACCGGGCGCCATCCAGGCGCATGCGTCGATTGTTTTCGGACTGGCGGGCATTTTTGTCTTCATCATCGCAATGGCCTATGACACGCGCGATCCCCAGCGCATCACCCGCTTTGCCGAGTGCGCCTTCTGGCTGCACCTTTTGGCAGCACCTCTGATCGTCCATTCGCTGATCAACGCGCTTGGCGAAGTGAACCGACTGACGACGGGCAGCGCCTCACTCATTGTCGGGATCATCGTTTTGATCGGGCTAATCGCCCTCATCATCGACCGCAGAGCGCTCCTTGTTTCGACATTGATCTATCTCGGCACGGTTGTCAGCTTTGCGCTTGGCAATACCGGGCTCGATGGCAGTGAACAGTTTTACGTCACCCTCGTCGTGCTCGGCGCTTTTGCTTTGACGCTCGGGCTCGGATGGCTGCCGCTCCGCCGCATCGTCTTTTCCACGCTACCGGAGAGCGGCTTCACACGCCGCCTGCCGAAACCAACTTGAACCCCAGCGATTTGAGTATTCCATGACCCATTTTTCACCGCGCGAAACCGTCTCCGAACTGGATCGCTACATAATCGGCCAGAAAGACGCGAAACGCGCCGTTGCGATCGCGCTTCGCAATCGGTGGCGCAGACAGCAATTGCCCGATGATCTGAAGGACGAAGTCCTGCCGAAAAACATCCTCATGATCGGACCGACCGGCGTCGGTAAGACGGAGATTTCTCGCAGGCTCGCAAAACTCGCGAATGCGCCCTTCATCAAGATCGAAGCGACGAAATTTACCGAGGTCGGCTATGTCGGGCGCGATGTGGAGCAGATCGTTCGCGATTTGGTCGAAGCATCCATTGGCCTTGTGCGCTCAACCAAGAGAAAAGGCGTCGAAGCTCGCGCACAACTGAACGCAGAGGAACGCGTTGTCGATGCGCTCGTTGGCGAAACCGCCTCGAAATCGACCCGCGACAGCTTCCGGCAAAAACTACGCGCCGGTGAACTGGACGATAAGGAGATCGAAATTCAGGTCGCCGACACGGGCGGAATGCCGAGTTTCGATATCCCGGGCATGCCCGGCGCTAATGTCGGCATGATCAATTTGAACGACATGCTCGGCAAGGCCTTTGGCGGGCGCACCAAACCGCGCAAGGTTCTGGTCAAGGATTCCTATGAAATCTTGATGGCTGAGGAATCAGACAAGCTCCTCGATGATGATCAAGTGGTGCAGGAAGCGATCTCATCAGCTGAAAATGACGGGATCGTCTTCCTCGACGAGATCGATAAGATTTGCGCACGCGATGGCCGCTCCGGCGATGTCAGCCGGGAAGGTGTGCAGCGCGATCTCCTGCCACTGATCGAGGGAACAACGGTTTCGACCAAGCACGGTGCGGTGAAGACCGACCACATCCTCTTCATTGCGTCGGGCGCTTTCCACGTCGCCAAACCATCGGACCTCTTACCAGAGCTACAAGGCCGTTTGCCGATCCGGGTCGAACTACGCCCGCTGGAGAAAGATGATTTCAAACGCATCCTGACTGAGACCGAGGTCAGCCTCATCAAGCAATATGTGGCGCTGATGGGAACGGAAGGCGTAACGCTCGAATTCACTGATGACGCGATCGACGAGATCGCTGGCATCGCCGTCGACATCAACTCCACAGTCGAGAATATTGGCGCCAGGCGTCTTCAGACCGTGATGGAGCGCGTGCTCGATACAATCAGTTATGACGCCCCTGATCGAACCGGCGAAACGGTCACGGTGGACGCTGATTATGTGCGCGAGCATCTGGGCGATCTCGCCAAAAACGCCGATCTCAGCCGCTACATCCTCTGACTTTAAGGCCTGGGTTAAACTTTACGATCGAGCGGCGTTAATCTTCTTTAGGATTTAAGCGATTTTCACGCCGATTAACGCGGCTTTAAACGCCGCAATCTGACGTAGAGCGCGCCCGATCCACCGTGCGGTCCGGCCGCCTCATCAAAGCCCTGAACGACCGATCTGAGGCTCGGCTGTCCCAACCATTGCGGGACCTGGCGCCGCAGTACGCCAGTCTCGCGGTCTTCCCACCACTGATTCGACTGCGTCTTCGGCTTACCCTTTCCAGTAATGACAAGAACCGTTTTGCCGCCTCGTGCTTGCACGGTTTTGAGGTAAGCGATCAATTGCCGGTGGGCTTCGTCCTGGCGCATCCCGTGCAAGTCAATCCGACCATCGAGGCTGATCCGACCCCGGGACAAACGCTGATGGGTTTTCCTGTCGAGCGGTGCAAGCGGTGGCTCGGACGGTTTCTTGCGGGTCGTGTTGTTCGGCTTCAAGCTGTTCAGTTCATTGTGCTTTTTTGGCTTGAGCCGTGCACCCTCGGCTTCATCAAGCGCGGCTTTGACATCCGGCATATCGCGGCTTCGAAGCGGTGCAACGTCTTCCGTCACATGCCGCCAAAGGGCGAGATCATCGGGCGTGAGTTTGCCCTGAAGCGGGCGTCGCGTGCTCATGATCGCGATAGATTGGGTCTATCGCGCGCAAGGCAAGAAGACGACAAATCGACCAGGCACTTGCACGAGACCGGCGAACGCGCCGGCGCTTGAACCCGATCCCCAAAAAATATCACCGCGCGCGGCCCCTTTGATGGCAGCGCCGGTGTCTTGAGCAATCATGAGGTTATGGAAGCGGCCCCCTTCGCGCCCTCGCTTTGGAAGTTCTGTCTCGATCCAGAACGGCAAGCCGTAAGCATAGAGCGAGCGATCTACCGCCAGCGAACGCTGCGCGGTGAGCTGGACACCCTCGCCACCGACCGGCCCAAGATTGTCCTGGAGACCTGTCAGTTCGCGGAAAAAGACAAAGGATTCATTGCGTTCCTTGTACTGAAGCGCGAGTCTCGGGTTCGCGCGCATCCAGGATTTGATGGATTCTGAATCCGCAGCCGTCGGCGCTATTTGACCCTCGCGCAGAAGTTCACGACCGACAGACGTGTATCCAAACCCGTTTTTTCCAGCGAAGCCAATTCGTGCCGTTGATCCGTCCGAAAACCGCACGCGGGTTGAACCTTGAATGTGCACGAAAAACGCGTCGACCGGGTCTCGCAACCAGACCAATTCGAGCCCTCGACCGTCTAAAGCGCCAGCATTGATGTCCGCGCGCGTGAAATACGGCGAAAGTGAACCGTCATCTGAGCGTCGAAACGCTTCGAGATCGGGACGTTCGGCCGATCCGTCGACATCGTCGCCTGTGACCAGATCGTCAGGCAAAGCATATAGCGGCGCCGTGAACTCATCGGTCTTGACCCGAGACGCTTCGAGCTCTGGCTCGTAGTATGAGGTCAAAAGTCCGGGACCGGCCTCGTCCACCTCATGCGGACAAAAATGCGTCTCAAAAAATTGCCGCGCGCTGCGCCTAGAAAGACCGCCCGATGCGGATAGGGCCTCCTCGCATGCCGCTTCAAAACCGCCTGGGAGCGCTCCTGCGGGGCGGGGCGTTTCACCATCCGCGGCTTGCCCGCGGCAGGTATGCTGAAACGCGGTGAACGCCTCGTCGTGCCGATCAGACATCCAACCGTCTAGGTCGGAAAATGTGATTGGCTTCAGTTCAACTCTCTCATCCACGAGGGTACGCCCTGCCTGTGCGAAAGCATTGTTATCAGACAGAAAAGTGCCGCTCGTGAAGTGAAAAATCGCGCTAAGGAAAACAGGAGCTGCGCACCCAAACAGCGCGCTTCGGAGCAAAGTTCGGAGCTTCGTCACTCAAACGGGTGAAAAGCGGACCGCGCTAAGCGTCGTCTTCTGTGGCGATCAATTGCCAGTTCGGGTCACGAGACCGCGTTTTGCGCGCAAACGTCCAGATGTCGGTCACTTGCCCGACAGCCATAGGATCGCCTTCAACCAATTCGTTCTTGTCGTCGAAGGTGGCTGAGATCAGATCTGAAACGAATTTGACCGTGACCTGCGCCTGACCGTCCTTATGGTCGGCTTCAACGAAAGACGCTTCTTCGATGCCGATGAAGCGTGACTCAATCCGCTCGTCACGTTTTTCCCGATCGTCAATCACAGAAACAAAGCCATCGAAAACATCGGGGCTAAGCAGCGGACGCAGGGCTTTACGATCTCCCTCAGCAAAGGCGGTGACGATCATCTCGTAGGCCATTTTGGCGCCGTCAATGAATGATCTCGGATCAAAGGTCGGGTCTGCGTCTGCGATCTTGTCAAAGCCATCCGCAAGCGCACTTCCGGGTTCCGCGTGACCGGTCCATGGAAAAACGGCATCATCTTCGTCGTCGTCACCCGAATAGTCTTTTCCATTTGCGGCACCCTGCCGCGGCGGCAGTGTCACGACATTATCGTCAGAGCGGTTTTCTTGCTGCCTTGCGCCATAATCAAAAGGCGGTTTCTCGTGCCCTGTACGACGGCCGAGCACGCTCCTGAGGCGGAGGAAAATCAAGACCGCAGCCACCAATAGAATAAGGGTTGAGGCGTCTAGGAATTCTGGCATTCAGATATCCGGTTCATCCAAATCGTTCGCGGGCGGCTGCGCGCTGGATTGTTTCTTAACGTGGCTTACGCCAATTCGCTACAATAGACAGGCGAATTCTTATCGATATCGCCCAGCGTTGCTCCCATATGGTGCCCTGTATGTATGCGGGACTGACCGCAGGTCCAGCATTTATTACGCCAACTTTCCTTTGGAGAGGTTCAACGTGCTTCGACTGATACCGCTTTTAGCGTTTTTGACGATCCCTTTGATCGAAATCGGCCTCTTTATAGTGATTGGCGGGCAGATCGGTCTTCTGGCCACGGTCGGAATTGTCATAGTCACCGCAATAATTGGCGCCGGTCTCCTTCGACAGCAGGGGCTTTCCGTTGTTTCTGGCATTCGCGCGGACCTCGATCAGGGCCGCATGCCGATCGCTCACCTTGCAGACGGTCTTTGTCTCCTTATTGCCGCTGTGTTCCTTCTCACACCGGGTTTTCTGACCGATAGCATCGGGTTCCTTCTGTTCGTGCCAGCAGTTCGGTCGCACATTGGACGGTCCATTTGGTCGCTGATGAAGAACTCTGGCGTCGTTCATGCAGAAATGCACACGACACGCGATGGGGCCAATGGTTCGGGACCAAGGCAATCTGCGCCGCGTGGAGGTCCTCAAACTATTGACGGCGAAGCGGTTGAAATAGATCCCGATGCCGACCAGCCGTTTGAGTCTGGTTCGAAACCCAACCCTCACTCTCCCTGGCGCTCTTGATGTACGCTTGATGCTTTTGGGGCTCCATGCTAGCTCCTCGCGCGCGGCACTTTTCGAAACATGATGCGCGTCAAACGCGCGAGGAACCCTGCCCAACTTTTGAGTTTGCGTAATTGCGCTTAGACGATAGCGCCCAGTCTAGAGAGGCCCAAAGCATGGCTGACGAAACAACAGATACACCAGACACCTCTGACGCATCCGGAGTAGCGCCCAATGGCGCGGGCGAGGATGCTGCACCTCCGATGTTGAACATCGTCACGCAGTATATCACCGACCTCTCCTTTGAAAATCCAAACGCCCCGTCCTCGCTCGGCCAACAGCAGGGACAGCCCAAGATCGAGATTGGCGTCAACGTCAATGCCAAAGGTGTCGGCGAAGATGCCTATGAAGTGACGCTTCAAATTGAAGCGAACGCAAAGGTTCAAGGCGAGGGAGCTGACGCAGAGCCGGTTTCACTCTTTGCAACCGATCTTTCCTATGCGGGCGTCTTTCGAATTCAGAATGTCCCTCAGGAGAACATGCATCCGCTGCTCTTAATCGAGTGTCCGCGCCTGCTTTTCCCATTCGCGCGGCAGATCGTGGCCGAAGCAACACGAAATGGCGGCTTTCCCCCGTTGATGCTGGACCCGATCGATTTTGCGCAGCTTTACCGCCGCCGTTTAGCACAGGCCCAAGCTGAAACGGCCGCGAAAGAACAGGTCGCAGCAGCGAACTGATCTCATTACTCGGAGCTAGAGCATCTCCCTTCAAAGCGTTCACGCTTTGAAGATAGGAATATGCGACAAAACAAACACTTAGACCATTTGAACCGTTCACACTGAACGTGAAAATGGTCTAAGTGACCAGGCTCACTTACGCGTCTTGCTTAATCATCTCCGTAGGACGGATCATGACGCGCCCAGATGGGCGCGTCATGCATCGATTTAACAAATGCGCGATGCGCTTCTCGATCCTCTTCCGTCAAACGGGCGGCCAATGGCGCTGGTCTCACCCCATAGTCTCGACGTTCTGTCCTCGACTTCGATGAACCACTGCCCGTTGCGAAACTGAACCCCGACTGGCGTCCGCCGATCAGCTCGATGTAAACGTCGGCCAGGAGTTCTGAGTCGAGAAGCGCACCGTGCAATTCGCGGTTTGAGTTGTCGATGCCGTAGCGGGAGCAAAGCGCATCCAAGCTGTTTTGTGCACCTGGATGTCGACGACGGGCGAGATCGAGCGTGTCTGTCACCCGAGACATATTAACGGTCGGGCGTTCAAGTCGCTCCAGCTCCGCATTTATGAAACCAATGTCGAACCGCGCATTGTGGATGATCAGTTGATCATCACCAATGAAACCGAGAAAATCATCGACCACGCCCGCAAAGACCGGATGCGCCTTCAAAAACGCTTCGGAAAGCCCGTGAACAGCATAGGCATCGGCAGGCATGTCGCGTTCTGGATTGATGTAGCAATGATAGGTCGCGCCGCTCGGGATATGATTCAGGAGTTCAACGCATCCGATTTCAACAATGCGATCTCCATCGCGGGGCTTGAGCCCCGTTGTTTCGGTATCCATCACGATTTCGCGCATCACCGCCTCAGCTGAGGTTCGATCTCAATTCAGCAAGGATCTTAGCAACCTGGTCAGCGGCTTTCTCGATCCCAAAACTGGTATCAACGATAAAATCTGCCTTTTCTCGCTTCTCGTGGTCCGGGATCTGACGAGCAACGATTGAGTGAAACTTTTCTTCCGTCATGCCGGCTCGCGCCATCACGCGTTCCAGCTGAATTGCGGGTTCCGCCGTCACCACCACGACAATGTCGACGTCTTTCTCCCGGCCGGTTTCAAAAAGGAGGGGGATATCGAGGAGCGCAAACTCCGCTCCTGCCTTTGCGGAATTCTCGAGAAATGCCTCCTGACGAGCGCGGACCATTGGATGAATGATCGCCTCCAGGGTCGCGAAATCATCCGGCATCTTCGTAAGGTGCGCGGCAAGCCTTTGCCTATCCACTCGGCCATTAACGACGGCGTCGGGAAACGCGCCGACAATCAACGGGACGGCTTCGCCCGCATAGAGATCGTGGACTGCGGCGTCGGCGTCGAATACTGCGACGCCGTGTTTTTCAAAGAGACCGGCCGTCGTCGTCTTACCCATGCCGATCGATCCAGTGAGCCCAATCGTCCTCACGATTGTCTCTGTTGCAGATGATTGAGAACATGGCTGCGAAGCGCGTCATCGACCATTGGCAAGACCGAGAACCACTTGGAGAACCCTAGTTTTGCCTGATGAAGAAGCATGCCTAGCCCATCTACGGTTCTAAAGCCGTGCTGCCTTGCTTGAGCGAGAAGCTCCGTTTCAAGCGGCGAAAAGACGATGTCACAGACGATAACTCCTTCATCGCGCGGTCGAAGTCTGAGCGGCAAGGCTGGCTGCCCAGTCATCCCGAGAGCGCTCGTGTTGATGATGAGGTCAAACTCAGAAATACGGTCTTGAGTGCTCGCGTAGTCAAAAACTTCAGCCGAGGGGCAAAGATCTTTCGCGAGCCGTTCCGCGCGGTCGAGGGTGCGGTTGGCGACGGCAATTTTGGAGACATTGGCATCTGTTAGTCCAGAAAGGATTGCCCGCGCCGCACCGCCAGCGCCCAAAACAAGAGCACTAGCCGTCCTCTCACGCCAATCCGGATGCGTTGCTGACAAATGCTCAAAAAAGCCAGATCTGTCGCTGTTGTCGCCAAAGACGCGACCGTCGTCTGATCGCCACAGCGTGTTTACAGCGCCAATGGAGCGTCCAGCATCGCCAATGTGATCGATGAGGCCGAGCACATGCTCCTTGTGTGGGATCGTGACGTTCGCACCATGAACGCGCCCAGCACGAATATCCTCGATGAAATCGGCTAGGTTTTCCGGCTTAACGTTTTGCTTCGTGTAGCGCGCGTCGAGGCTATGTCGTTCAATCCAATAATTGTGAATGACTGGCGAAAGGGAATGGCTGATCGGGTGACCAATGACGCAGACATTTTTCATCTAGGTATCGAGACCACGATGTCGCCGGAGCGCCGCGATCAGCGGCAAAAGCGGCATGCCCAGGACGGTGAAGAAGTCACCGTCAATGCTCTCAAAGAGCTGAAGGCCCTCCCCTTCCAATTGATAGCCGCCGACCGATGATAACGCTGCGTCACCGACACTCGCGAGATAGCGTCCGAGAAACTCCGGCGAGAAGTCCCGGAACGTGAGCGTCGCCGATGCCTCTATCCGTTCGATGACAGCGCCTTCATGGGCAATCACCGCTGCCGCATGCAAAAGGTGCGGCTTTCCCCGCATCGAAAGTAGGTTCTGGCGCACGTTCCCGATGGTGGCTGCTTTTGAGAAAAGCTCACCTTCAAACTCGAGTGTTTGGTCCGCACCGATAACAAGGCTGCCAGGATGACGAGCGGCAACATCGATTGCTTTTGCTTCAGCGAGGAGTGACGCCATATCCGCCGGCGATAAGGACCCGTCATCGGCGAGAAACGCTTGCTTCACCGCATCCTCGTCAATCCGTGATGGATCTATGGAGGCGGTAATCCCCGCATTCTTCAGGAGCATCGCTCGCGTTTTTGAGCCTGATGCAAGGATGATCTTGCGATTTTGATCTGTCACGAGGGGGATGCCTCCGCGTTCACAGGGCTTTGGCGATTGTTGTGAATGGATATTACCGCGGCTGCCGTCTCTTCGATTGAACGGCGGGTCACATCGATCATGGGCCATCCATGTCTTTGAAGAAGTTTTTTGCTCCAAGCTACTTCTTCGGTCACAGCGACACGATCCGTATAGCTCGTGCTTTCACCCGGCGCGAGCTGCGACAACCGGTTTTCCCGGACCTGACGGATACGTTCTGCAGTCGCGACCAAACCGACAATGAGCGGCCCGTTCAGTCTAAAGAGCGCGTCCGGGAGAGGAACACTCGGAACGAGAGGAAGGTTTGCCGTTCGGAATCCGCGATTCGCAAGATAGATGCTCGTCGGTGTTTTTGAGGTCCGACTAATACCGAGTAGCAAGATATCGGCATTGGCCCATTCGTCCGATAATTGCCCATCATCATGGGCGAGCGTGAAATTCAGCGCGTCTATTCGTCTGAAATACTGGCCGTCCAGAACATGTTGTGCACCGACCCGAGGCGCCTCCTCAGCTCCCAGATAGTTTCGCAATACATTTAGCGCGGGCTCCAGGATGGACGCGGCGGGACAGGCAAGCGCCGCACAACGCTCTTCTAGGTAGGCCGAAAGCGTTGGATCAACCAGCGTATACATTACGATCCCCGGCTCCTTATCGAGCCGAAGGAGAATTGAATCCAATTGCTCCTTCGATCGAACCAGCGGGTACGTGTGTTCGATCGCCCGTACGGACGCATATCTGGCAGTCGCCGCCCGAGCGACAGCGAGAAGTGTCTCGCCAGTGGCATCGGAGATCATATGGAGATGAAAATAATTGTGCGGTCGGCGGGATGACATGCGTGTTTGTGTGAATAACGGGGTCTAACAGGTCCGGCTCACGATCGCTGCGTCGCTTACCCTCTTTCGTGCTCCGGTCTTTTCACATCTGGTGAATATTCACAACAGAGCTGGCCCGTTTTCCGACCCTCGGGAAAACCCGAAAAGTGATCGATTCGTCCCCTCAATTTTCACAAGTGCCCGGGAAATTAATCCCGGATCTAAAGATGGGAAATCTGCCAAATTTTGCCGGCCTTAGCCTGGTGCAAACACGATATCCACGCTGGACGCGAGCTTGTAGATATGTCGATGTGAAAGTGTGAGAACGTGTGAGAAACCTGGCTGAATGAGGCTATCCACACTGATCCCACGCAAACAAAAAGAAGAATAAATCTGAAAGATATTTTTTTATGAAATCTCTCCTCAGCGTTCTCTCTGGAAACGCATCAGAGCCGCCACCTATTTGGCTTATGCGGCAAGCGGGCCGCTACCTTCCTGAGTATCGGGCAACACGAGAGAAAGCAGGCGGATTCTTGGATCTCTGCTTCAACCCAGAACTTGCGACAGAGGTTACTTTACAGCCCATCCGTCGCTTTGGTTTTGATGCTTCGATCCTGTTTTCAGACATCCTCGTCATTCCCCATGGTCTAGGACAAAAGGTCTGGTTTGCAGTCGGTGAAGGACCAAGGCTAGAGCCGATCTCGACGATCGACGAACTTGGAGATACCGGATCAGAGATTGCACTGGAGCGGCTTTCGCCGGTGATCGAGACGGTCAGTCGATTGCATCAGTCCCTACCAGCAGAGACGACGCTTATAGGCTTTTGCGGGGCGCCATGGACGGTCGCAAGCTATATGGTTGCAGGACGCGGGACCCCTGACCTCGCACCAATCAGGACATTCGCCGCCGAAGCACCGGTGAAACTTCAAGGCATTATCGACCGGCTCGTTGAGGTGTCGATTGATTATCTTTTGGCGCAAGTGCGCGCGGGCGCCGAAGTCCTCCAGATTTTTGAGAGCTGGGCTCAAGTCCTTCGTGGCGATGATTTTAAGCGATGGAGTTTTGATCCGGTATCGCGGATCGTTGATGGCGTAAAAGCCCGTTCGCCTGAAACACCGATAATCGTGTTTCCTCGAAAAGCCGCGCTAGAAGGCTATTCAGCTGTGGCCCAACTGGAGGGTGTCGCTGGTGTCTCCATCGATAGTGATTTCGATCTCAATATAGCAGCGGAAAAACTACAGCCCTTCGCTGCGGTTCAGGGCAATCTCGACCCGCAAGACCTGGTTGCGGGCCCAGAATCGATCGATCCAAAGGTCGACGCGATGAAGGCTGCGCTATCCGCTGGTCCGTGGGTTGCTAATCTTGGGCATGGGATCGTTCCGGAAACGCCAATTGCTCACGTGGAGCATTTCATTCGGCGAATACGAGAGGGGTAGCCGCCCGTGTTATGGGTGAAAGCGTTTCATGTGATCGCCGTTATGTCTTGGATGGCGGGGCTTCTCTATCTCCCGCGGCTGATGGTCTACCATGTCGAAGCGTCGATTGGTTCCGAGAAGTCAGAGACCTTCAAGATCATGGAACGCCGGCTTTTGAAGGCGATCATGAACCCGGCGATGCTTGTCTCATGGGTGCTGGGGCTGTGGCTTGCGTTCAGTCAGGGCCTCTTCACATCCGGCGAGATTTGGTTCTATTTGAAATTCTTGTCGGTCATCGCGATGACCATTTTTCATATGATTTTTGCAAAACATGTCCGGCTCTTTGCCGCCGATCAGAACGAAAAAACGGGTCGATATTATCGGGTTCTGAATGAAGGACCGACGGTTTTGATGATCGCCATTGTCGTTCTCGTGATCGTAAAGCCGCTCTGAGAAATCCAACGACGCTTGAAAACATGGATATGTTTGCTTACTATCAAACCATCTGACCGCACCTGAGCTATGTTTCACGTGAATCGTGGACGCAACCCAGCGGCATCTCTCTTACATTTTTAGGATCGTCCTCCCGATGCGGGAAATGAAACTCCAAGAGCTTAAGTCGAAAACCCCGACTGAGTTGCTCGCTTTTGCAGAAAAGCACGACGTCGAAAACGCCAGCACCTTGCGTAAGCAGGAGCTGATGTTCGCTATTTTGAAACAGTTGGCGGACCAGGACGTTGAAATTATCGGCGAAGGCGTCGTTGAAGTCCTCCAAGATGGATTTGGTTTTCTTCGCTCCCCGGATGCCAATTATCTTCCAGGACCGGATGATATCTACATCAGCCCCAGCCAGATCCGCCGATTTAGTCTCAGATCAGGCGATACGGTTGAAGGCATTATCCGCAGCCCCAAAGATGGCGAGCGCTACTTTGCCCTTCTCAAGGTCAATCAAATCAACTTTGAGGACACGGAAGCTGCACGCCACAAGGTGCATTTCGACAATCTCACGCCGCTCTATCCAGATGAACGGATGCGTATGGAATTGCCCGATCCGACATCGAAGGATCGATCAGCGCGCGTTATCGATCTGGTTGCGCCCCTCGGTAAAGGGCAGCGCGCGCTCATCGTGGCCCCGCCACGCACCGGTAAAACGGTTATCCTTCAAAATATCGCCCACTCCATCACAACGAATCACCCTGAGTGTTATCTGATCGTTCTCTTGATCGATGAGCGGCCTGAAGAAGTGACGGACATGCAGCGTTCGGTGCGCGGTGAGGTCGTCTCGTCAACGTTTGATGAGCCGGCGGTGCGCCACGTTCAAGTGGCTGAGATGGTTATCGAAAAAGCGAAGCGCCTTGTGGAACACGGGCGAGATGTTGTCATACTGCTGGATTCGATTACGCGACTTGGTCGGGCCTACAACACGGTTGTGCCGTCGTCTGGTAAGGTCTTGACGGGTGGTGTCGACGCGAACGCTCTGCAACGTCCGAAACGGTTCTTTGGCGCCGCTCGGAACATCGAAGAAGGTGGCTCGCTAACGATTATCGCAACGGCTCTTATCGATACTGGTAGCCGTATGGACGAGGTCATCTTCGAAGAGTTTAAAGGCACCGGTAACTCTGAAATCGTGCTTGACCGTAAGGTGGCCGACAAGCGGACATTCCCCTCGATCGACATTCAAAAATCTGGAACGCGGAAGGAAGAACTTCTCGTGCCGCGTGAAGAACTCAAAAAGGTCTATGTCCTACGCCGCATCTTGGCACCAATGGGCACCGTTGATGCGATTGAATTCCTGCTCGATAAGCTGCGGCAAACCAAGGACAATGGTGAGTTCTTTGAATCGATGAATACGTGATTCACGTGAAACTGTTGCGGTGACAATCGGGTTTCACTGCACGTTACCGAACTAAACCGTCATGAAGCGCTCAGAGGAGACAATCGTCGCCTGTGGAACAGCCCGCGCAAAGTCGGGGCTCGCAGTTGTTCGTGTCAGCGGGAAACAGGCGCTTCACGTGGCCGAAACGGTCACCCGGCAGCCGGTAAATACACAGCGAAAAATGGTGGTTAGAGATCTTGTCTGCCCCAATTCGGGAGAGGTCATAGACAGGTGCTTGGTAGTCGCCTTTTTTGCGCCGAACAGTTTCACCGGCGAGGACGTCGTTGAGTTTCACGTTCACGGTAGTCTGGCGGTAATCGAAAAGACCCTCGAGATCATTACCGCCTTGGACGGTTGCAGGCTCGCAGAGGCCGGCCAGTTCACGTCTCGCGCCTTCCTGAATGGCAAGATGGATCTGACACAAGTTGAGGGTCTCGGCGATCTGATCGAAGCGGAAACGGACGAGCAGCGAAGACAGGCTTTGCGCATTGTCGATGGTGGGCTCTTGCGCACTGTTGAAAAGCTGTCCGACAAGCTTTCAGAAGCGCTCGCCATAATGGAAGCGTCACTCGATTTCGCAGACGAAACCGATGTTGCTGACGACGCTGAGAAGCAGGCCCTCGTGTTGGCGGCTGAGGTGAACGAGGACATCATTCGGCTGCTTACGAGCTCGAAACCCTCTGAAACGGTTCGGAATGGGTTTCGTATCGTCTTGGCGGGTCCGCCAAATGTCGGAAAGTCGTCGATACTAAACAGGTTGGCTGGGCGCGACGCGGTGATTGTGTCTGATCAAGCAGGCACGACGCGCGATCTCCATGAAATCCGAATGACGATTGCAGGCTGCCCCGCGATCTTCATCGACAGCGCGGGTATGCGGGCCACGATGGATGCCATCGAAGGAGAAGGGATACGCCGCGCGAAAGATGCAATGAAAGACGCGGATCTCGTCTGGTGGATCGACGATCTGTCGGTCGCGGCGGAGGGCACGTTTGAGGATGACATCCCCGCAAACGTCACGACCTGGCACGTTGGTAACAAGAGCGATATCGCTTCTCGTGGTCCAAGTCGTGATCAAGAATCTCGTTACTTCGAGATCTCCGCCCGAACCGGTTATGGCTTTGATGCGCTTACAGCGGCGCTCAAGGATGAGATCTCGAGATCGATAGGCCGTGTTGATGATCGCCTGGTGATTCGTAGCCGTCAGTTTGATTGCCTTCAGGAGTGTCAGCACTCAATCGCTGAAATCGAATCGCTTCATGAAAGTGAAATCAAAGCCGAAGCGATGCGGGCTGCACTTCAGGCGATCGGGCGGTTGACGGGTCGCGAGACTTCTGAAGATATCCTGGGGCGCATCTTCCAGGGTTTTTGCATAGGGAAATGACTGTCAATGTTTCGACGATTTGATGTCATCGTCATTGGTGGTGGTCATGCGGGTTGTGAGGCGGTCGCTGCTGCGCATCGCTTGGGATGCCGCGTTGCCCTAATCACGCATCGGCTCGAGACGATCGGCATCATGTCATGCAATCCCGCGATCGGGGGCCTTGGAAAAGGACATCTGGTTCGCGAGATCGATGCCCTTGATGGCATTATGGGTCGGTTGGCCGATGCGAGCGGCATTCAATTCCGCCTCCTGAACAGGCGCAAAGGACCGGCCGTGCAGGGTCCGCGCGCCCAGATCGATCGAGCCGCTTATCGGGTCGCGATGCAGTCCGCAATTTTGTCCATGCCGAATGTGACGCTCATTTCGGACGATGCCTGCGAGATCCTGGTCAAAGGCACGCGATTTCAAGGCATTCGAACGGGATCAAGTGGGGATATCGAAGGCGCATCATTGATTGTGACAACGGGGACGTTTTTGAACGGCGTTGTCTATCGCGGAAATGAATCCTACGAAGCCGGTCGAGATGGTGATGCGGCAACGAAACGACTTCGTGATTCGTTTAATCAATTCGGTCTCGAAACAGGCCGTCTCAAGACGGGAACGCCAGCGCGTCTGTCGAGCCGATCGATTGATTGGTCGAAAGTGACGATGCAGGCCGGTGATGAGAGGCCTGTATCGTTCTCTGATCTGACGAGCAGTATCCATTGCGATCAGGTCAGCTGTGGCATCACCGGCACGACCGAGAAGACCCACGACATCATTCGAACGAATCTTGAAAAATCACCGATGTATGGTGGTGTGATTGACGGTGTTGGCCCCCGATATTGTCCGTCAGTCGAGGATAAGGTGGTGCGGTTCAGTGATCGTAGCAGCCATCAAGTTTTCCTCGAACCGGAAGGACGATCAGACGACACGATTTACCCGAATGGGATATCGACTTCGCTCCCTTTCGAGGTACAGGACGCGTTTATCCGAACGATCCCCGGGTTAGAAACGGCAAGGGTCAAGGCGTACGGCTATGCGATCGAATATGATTTCGTCGATCCACGGCAATTGTCGAATACGCTCAATGTTTCAGGGATCGATGGCTTGTTCCTTGCCGGGCAAATCAACGGGACGACCGGTTATGAAGAGGCCGCTGCCCAAGGTTTGTATGCAGGTGTGAATGCAGCCTGTTTTTCAAGGGGTGTAGAATCGTTGCAGATTGACCGGGCCGACGGATATATCGGCGTCATGGTTGATGATTTGACCCGTCGCGGGACGCGGGAACCCTATCGGATGTTCACATCGCGAGCGGAATTTCGCTTGTCTCTGCGTGTGGATAACGCCGACACCCGGCTAACGCCGAAAGGCAGGGATGTCGGCTGCGTTTCCGATCAAAGATGGACTGTTTTCCAGAGAAACGCTCGAGAAGTGGTGTCTTTACGCGAGAATTTGGAAGATATCACAATTACGCCGAACGAGGCTGAGACCCAGGCCATTCAGATCAACCGCGATGGTCGGCGGCGAAGCTTATTCAGCATCCTCTCCTATCCTGATATCTCCTTTGATGACATTGCTGCTTGGTTGCCCAAAGATCGCGAGTTCGCGACCCAAGCCATTGAGCGCGTAACGACTGATGCTAAATACGCGGTTTACCTTGAACGCCAGATGGAGCAGGTCGAGAGCTATCGCTCTTCGAGGAATGCCAAGATCCCGGAAGACTTTGAATATACAAATATACCGGGGCTATCACAGGAACTGACGGAGAAGTTCTGTCATCACCGACCCGAGACGCTCTACCATGCGGAAATGATCGACGGCGTTACCCCATCGGCGCTCGTACTCCTATCGGCGCACCTAAGCCGTCATAAAAGAGATCAGGCCTCTGAAAACAGCCAGCCATAGCGCCGATCAACAACTCGGTGAGCTACGCAGCCTTCTCGAGGGTCACGTCGATGTTTCACGTGAAACATTCGAGAGGCTGAAATGCTATGAAGCTGATATCATTTCGTGGTCGGCAAAGAAAAATCTCATCTCAAGAGGTGATTTAGAGACTGTTTGGAGCCGCCATATCCTCGATTGCGCGCAACTTGCGACATTTGCTGCCCTAGATGGTAGGTGGATCGATCTCGGGAGCGGGGCGGGCCTTCCTGGTGTCGTGCTCGCATTACTCGCCGACAAGTCGGGTTTTCGCATGACTCTTTGTGAACCGAACGGAAAAAAGGCGAGCTTTCTGCGCCAAATTTGCTATCGCTACGGCTTGAAAGCAAATGTAGCAAAGACTCGAGTCGAAGACATGCATCCGGCGGAAATCCAGGACTTTGATTTCGTGACTGCAAGGGCTTTTCAACCTCTCGACCGTCTCGTGACCCTTGCCTATCCCATTCTTTCGAATGATTCCCTTGGGCTCTTTATGAAAGGTGAGGGTGCGACAGATGAGTGGGACCGGGCAAATGCGGATTGGGTGTTGAGTGGTGAGTTACATCCAGCCATAATTTCGACTGGGAGTTCAATCGCCGTAATCGATGCAGTGCAAAGGAGAAGCTGAATGATGCCTCGCGTTCTAGCACTTGCGAATCAAAAAGGGGGGGTTGGCAAGACAACGACGGCGATCAACCTTGGAACAGCCCTCGCGGCCATCGGGCAAACAGTTTTGATCATCGACATTGATCCTCAGGGGAATGCGAGTACCGGGCTGGGAGTGGACAGAGAAAACCGCGAGACGTCGACGTATGATGTCATGGTCGGCGAATTGGCTTTGGCTGATGTTGTATGCGAGACGGCGATCCCGAACCTTCTTATAGCGCCGAGCACATTAGATCTCCTCGGCGTTGAGCTGCTCATGGCAGGTGACAGTCGGCGAAACTACAGAATACGCGACGAAATCGATCGGCTCGGGTCGAAGGGATTGTCGATCAGTGGGGATGATAGAAGGGAAGTCGACTACGTCCTTGTCGACTGTCCACCAAGCCTCAATCTCCTTACGATGAACGCGCTCACGGCTGCCGACGCTGTAATTGTGCCGCTGCAATGTGAATTTTATGCGCTTGAGGGTTTAAGCCAACTCCTTAACACGGTTGAACAGGTCAAGACCGCTCTGAATCCGGACCTCTTCATTCATGGGATCGTGATGACGATGTATGACCAACGAAACCGGTTGGCGCGGCAGGTTGTCGAAGACGTACGATCCACGATGGGCTCAAAAGTCTACGATACGATTATCCCTCGAAATGTCAGGATTTCTGAGGCGCCATCCTATGGAAAGCCTGCGCTGCTTTACGACGTGAAATGCAGTGGCAGTCAGGCATATGTCCGCCTCGCTACAGAAGTCGTGCGCCGTGAACGCGCTTTGCAAGCGGCATGAGGTAGGTCATGGCGGAGGGTCGACAAAAAAACCGATTGGGGCGGGGGCTAGCTGCTCTCATTGGTGAATCGAATACCGAATCGGAGATCGTGGAGCGGACGCTTGGCCAAAGGCGCATACCGATAGAGTTTATTGCCCCGAACGAGTCTAATCCGAGACGCAACTTTGATCCTGAAGACTTAGATGATCTTGCTCAATCGATCAGAGCAAAGGGTGTCATCCAGCCGATCATTGTACGCCCGTCTGTTAGCACAGCGCAGGCGTATGAAATAATTGCGGGCGAACGACGCTGGCGGGCTGCACAGAGGGCTGGACTCGCAGAAATCCCAGCAATCGTGTCCGAGTTTTCCGATCGTGAGGCTTTTGAGATAGCCATGATCGAAAATGTTCAGCGGACAGACCTCACGGCGATTGAAGAGGCCAGGGGGTACAAACGCCTTACAGATGAATTCAACTATACCCAGAACGAATTGGCAGATGCGATCGGTAAGAGCCGGAGCCACGTCGCAAATACACTTCGATTGCTGAAGTTGCCTGACCGTGTGCAGAGCCACATCGAATCTGGTGAATTGAGTGCCGGTCATGCCCGTGCTCTCGTAACGGCATCTGATCCCGAGGCAATGGCTGCAGAGATCATAAACGGCGGTCTCAGCGTTCGCGATGTTGAGAGCATGGCACGCGATTCCCAAGATGCTAAAAGCGATGACGATAAGACTTCGGATAGTGTTACTCAGCCATCAAGCACTGCAATTGATGCTGATCCGAACCTGCAAGCGCTGCAAAACGAGCTGTCGAACACGCTAGGGTTGGGGGTCAAAATCGATGATAAGCAAGGATCTGGCCGCGTCGAAATTCGATATCAGACGCCTGAGCAGTTAGACCAAATTTGCCAATTGCTCCTGGCTGGAGTGAGAGAAACGCCGCCGAAATAGGTGCTGCGGTCTTATGCTTGACCTCGATGGTTCAGAGTCTATCGCTTTACAAGCGTAGCGGCTTGGCGTGTGATGGCGCTTAACGCGAACAATAGGATCTCTTCATCGATCGTAGGGTTCAGCCTCGATCGCTTCTCCAACTCCGCCAACCGAGAAATCATCAAATCCAATTGCTTTGGTTTCCACAGCTTAATCTGGCGCTGCAGCTGTGCCTTGCGCTTGAAGAAAACGGGTTGGAACGGGCTCAAACTTAAATCGACATCTCCACTGGAGGCGTAGATGTCGACGGCGCGTTTGAGCGCGTAAACGTGACGGAGTATCGCTGGCATATGCGTCGGCGAGAATTGTGGAGTTGAGACGTGAGAGCCCTCCCCGGAAAACACCGGGTCCAGCCAATCAACAGAGGCGTGCTCATCCGTGGATGGGATCAAGATCGTTTCAACATCCAAGACTGAGGCCCTAGTCCGAGGATGGATATACGCCGCTAGTTTATGAAGCTCGGTCGCCAGGATAGAAGAATCGGGCATGCCGAGTGCTGCAATTGAGAGCGCGGCGTCGTTTTCCAACTCAAGACCGATCGAGCGTGCGGAAGCGTGGATGTGTTGAACGAGATTACGCCCCTCAAGAGCAAATGACGGTATCGCGGCGGCACCACGCTCGCCCTCGAAAGCTTTGCGTAGTGCAGATGATGGCGGAAGCTCGCCTGCCAAAAACGACACCGGAATGGTTGGAGGGTGTGTGAATAGATCTTTGGCGTGATTTTGAAGCGGCCGTGTTCCGACAGAGACGGAACAGCCGATGGTCGGTTCGAAGAGTGACTGACCGTAAACAGTGTCCAAGAACGCAGACGGATCAGATGCAAGGGCATCCCCATCGAACCGTGCAAAACGTCCGCTCTCGGGATCTGCCTTTAGAACGAGCCAGCGTTCGCCGCGTTGTCTGGAAAGCCCGCTATCTGGGCCATAGAACAGAGCGACTTGGATCGTTTGAGACGATTTTGCCAAAAATGACTCAACATCCTTGGACTTGATGGCGACCATATTAGCTTTCGCCTTCAGTCAGTTGCAGCCGCACCCGCATTTGCCGCAAAGTATCCGGATATTTGGGCGTTAATGTTGGCTGCGATCTCTCGCGCTGCACGATTTTCTGCGTCACGTTCGGCGCGAATGTTCGCGAACTCCTGCTCGAAAACATCGTACGTCGCCCGGCTCGACGTCTGCCCTTTATAGAGCGTTTCACCATCGTCTCGCCGCTTCAATTCGAAAACCGTCGTTCCAAGGGTTGAGCTCGCAATTGATACTCCGGTTCTTGACACGAGGTCGTTTTGTGTCGTGAACCGGGTGTTCAAATCGAGGACATATATCGCTGCGTTTGGCTCAATCGCCTGATTTTGCCCGAAGGCAAACAGTAATTCATTTCGAATGACCTGCTCGCTTCGATTTGCTGGCCGCTCCACGAAAATTTGACGCGTTTGGTCTTGAGCGGTCTGCAATTGGGCAGTTGGTGCATAGACAGGGGAAAACGTGCATCCGCTTAGCGCCGCAAAGGCACCGAGAAGCACTACAACTTTCATGGTCTTTTTGGAGAGTACCAGGCTAAACGACCACATTTACGATCCTTTCAGGCACCACAATAACACGTCGGATCGCTTTGCCATCAATTGCCCTCATAACTGCATCGAGCTCCATCGCGCGTTCGGTAATTTCGCTTTCACCGGCGGTTTTAGCGATGACCAATTCAGCGCGCCGCTTACCATTGACCTGCACCGCAAGCGTCATATCGTTCACTTCTAGAAGCGAGGGATCATATGCCGGCCATGCTTGTTCGGAGACAATCCCAGATGCACCCAGCACCGACCAGCACTCCTCCGCAAGGTGCGGCATCATTGGCGCAAACAAGAGAACGAGGCACCTCTTCGCATCTTCCACCAATTCTGTGCTCACTGCGCTCATGTCAGTCGAAGCGATCACATTGGCGAGTTGATAAATTCTTGCAACCGCGCTGTTGAAATGGAGCGCTTCAATGTGTGTCTCAACATCCTTTATCGCAGCGTGCGTAGCACGACGTAATTCAGTCTCGGCCTCAGCAACCTGACTCTCCTTTGCGTTGCCTTGCGGCTCAACTGCCTCCGGTGACGGATTGATGATGCGCCAAATCCGTTGAATGAAGCGGTGCGCGCCCTCAACACCCGCCTCGGTCCAAACGATATCTCGCTCAGGCGGCGTATCGGAGAGAACGAACCATCGGGCCGTGTCGCATCCATAATCTTCAATGATGGCATCGGGATCGACGACATTCTTTTTCGATTTTGACATGGATTCGATGGGGCCAATGGTAATCGGCTCGCCAGTTTCGCGATGTCGAGCGGTTTCACCGTCCTTGATCACATCGCTTGGAAAAACCCACTGTCCATGCCCATCCTTGTAGGTCTCATGGCAAACCATGCCCTGGGTGAAGAGCCCCTCAAACGGCTCTGACAAATTCAGGTGACCCGTTTTCGCCATCGCGCGGACGAAAAACCGGGAATAGAGGAGATGCAGGATCGCGTGTTCCACACCGCCAATATATTGGTCGATCGGAAGCCACGCTTCGGCGTCTTCAATGATTGTTGGAGACGTATGACGCGGAGCTGTGAAACGCGCAAAATACCAGGACGAATCGACAAACGTATCCATCGTATCTGTTTCGCGAACCGCCGGATCTCCACATTTCGGACACGCAACAAATTTCCATGTGGGATGATGCTCAAGGGGATTTCCCGGCTTCTCAAACGAGACATCGTCGGGAAGTTTCACAGGCAATTGTTCTTTCGGAACCGGAACGACACCGCATTTGTTACAGTGTACAATGGGGATAGGGCAGCCCCAGTAGCGCTGCCGCGATATACCCCAATCACGAAGCTTGTAGTTAACTTCCTTCTGTCCGACTGGCTGACCGCCAAGGTCGTGACTGGCTAACATCTCCGCGACTTTTTCCTTCGCTGCGGGTATCGAGAGGCCGTCTAATCCGGCGGAATTGAAGAGCGTCCCGTCTCCGGTGTAGGCATCTTCAATGATTGAGAATGCGTCTGGGTCTCTATCAGCGGGCAGTACGACGGGTTTAACAGGCAAACCGTAGGTCCGAGCGAAATCCAAGTCGCGCTGGTCGTGCGCTGGACAACCAAATATCGCCCCTGTGCCGTAGTCCATCAGGATGAAGTTTGCGATATAGACGGGTAAGGTTTCGCCTTCGATCAAGGGATGATCTACGGTGAGGCCAGTATCGAAGCCCTTTTTTTCCGCGGTTTCGAGGTCGGCAAGGCTGGTTCCCATCTTCTGGCATTCAGCGATAAAGCCCCGTGCTTCGACGTTCCCTTCTGCCACTGAAGCGGCGAGAGGATGGTCAGATGCAATCGCCATGAAACTCGCGCCGTAGAGCGTATCTGGCCGCGTCGTGTAGACGTCCAACGTGGAGAAGCCCGTTTTGGAGGCTTCAGAAAGTGCAAAGCGGATCGATAGTCCCTCAGATCGACCGATCCAATTCTCCTGCATGAGCCGAACTTTACGAGGCCAACGGTCCAGCGTTTTAATGGCGTCCAAGAGATCAGCGCTATAATCCGTGATCTTGAAGAACCACTGGATCAGTTCACGCTGTTCAACGGGAGCGCCAGAGCGCCAGCCTTTGCCATCGATAACCTGTTCGTTGGCCAGCACCGTATTGTCGACCGGGTCCCAATTTACCTTCCGGCTCCGGCGGTCAACGAGCCCAGCAGCCAGAAAATCGAGGAAAAGGCTCTGCTGTTGCGCGTAATATTCCGGATCGCAGGTAGCGAGTTCGCGATCCCAATCTATGGAAAGGCCCATGCGCTTGAGTTGTGTTCGCATGGCCGCGATGTTGTCGTAGGTCCATGTCGCCGGGTGAATACCGCGCTCGATCGCGGCGTTTTCGGCTGGCATTCCGAAGGCGTCCCATCCCATCGGATGAAGCACATTGAAGCCTTTCGCCCG
>JBCCMK010000009.1:0-75655 GCA_039026395.1 Pseudomonadota bacterium
CTGGACCGATACGCTTATTTCGCTTGAGCGCATCTTCTGGGGCTTGTCGATTTCGACGATTCTTTGCCTGCTTATAGGTATCCCGATTGGTTTCATCCCCTATTTGCAGCGCACGTTCGGTCCGTTCGTCTCGGCGTTCTCGCTGATCCCGCCGCTTGCGGTCCTACCCATACTCTTCATCATTTTCGGCCTGGGGGAGACCTCGAAGATTGTCCTTATCGTCTTCGGTGTTGCGCCGTTTTTGACGCGCGATATCGCGATTGCGGTCGCCAATATCCCGCGTGAGCAGATCGTTAAAGCACAGACGCTTGGCGCCTCGACCTGGCAGATGATGACGCATGTCGTCTTTCCGCAGATCTTGCCGCGCCTCTTTGATTCGCTCCGGCTCTCGCTCGGCGCGACATGGCTTTTCCTCATCGCGGCTGAAGCGATTGCCTCGGAGGGTGGGCTTGGCTATCGGATTTTCTTGGTCCGCCGCTTTCTCTCCATGGATGTCATCCTGCCCTATGTGGTGTGGATCACCCTGCTCGCGTTTCTCATGGACTATGCGCTCACACTGGCGTCCCGTGGAGTGTCGCGTTGGTATCATCTCGGAAAGGCGTGACGTGACCGAAATTTCCGTTCGAAACTTACACAAAGCCTATGGTGGTACGCCGATCCTGGAGAATGTCTCGGTCGATATGCCGGACCATGAGTTTTGCGTCGTGCTTGGTCCTTCGGGCGCGGGCAAATCAACATTCTTGCGCATACTTCTCAGCCAAGAGACGCCAACCCGCGGCGAGGTTTTGATAGACGGTCAGCCCATTGACCCAGAACCCCAACCCGATCGCGGCGTCGTGTTCCAACGTTATTCGGTCTTCCCGCATAAGACCGTCCTGTCCAACGTTATGATGGGGCCGCAATTGCAGGCCTCACCGGTGCTTGGACGTCTCTTCGGCTCGAAGCGCGACCACTTGAAGGAACGCGCGATCAGACTCCTTGAAGAAGTTGGCTTGGGGGACGCGACGGCCAAATACCCCACACAACTTTCTGGCGGTATGCAGCAACGTCTCGCGATCGCACAGGCGCTCATCATGGAGCCGAAAGTGCTCTTGCTGGATGAGCCTTTTGGCGCGCTTGATCAGTCGACGAAGAAGGCAATGCACCGTCTCATCCTCGACCTTTGGGCGCGCAACAAAATGACAATCGTCATGGTCACGCATGACATCCAAGAGGCGTTCACGCTTGGGACACGCGTCTTGATGATCGATAAGAAACGTCAAGACCCTCAGGCACCAGAGGCCTATGGTTCGACCGTAACCGAAGACATTTGCCTCGATCCCGCGAAGAAGCCGCCAGTCGAAGCGCTCGGCGGTGGCGACGATTCAGAATCGATGAATGCGATATTCCAGCATTGGAAAGAAAAGGCAGGCGACGCGGTCGTCGGTCCTGACGAGTTACCGCCGCCACCACTTACGCCAAAAAGCAATGTGACCCCTATCAGGCCGGCCGCCAACGGATGACATCCCTCTCCGGTTTGAAGGTCCTCGTCACCGGCGGCGCGAAGGGTATTGGTCGCTCGACAGTTGAAGAGTTGCTCGCGCGGGGTGCACGAGTTGCGGCCATTGATATCTCGCCATTTGAAGTTGAAGGCGCAAAAACCCGTGTGGGCGACGTGACCAGCGAGGCGGATTGCATCGCTGCCGTTGCTTGGGCGGTAGTCGCGCTCGAAGGGCTAGATGCGCTTGTCAACAATGCCGGGGTGATCGTTGAAAAGCCGCTGATCGAGACGAGCGTCGAGGATTTCGACCGCCAAATTAGCGTCAATTTACGCGGCGTCTTTTTGATGGGGAGAGAGGCGGCAAAGCACTTCTCGACCCGTCCCGAGAGCGCGCCGCCTGCGCGGATCGTCAACCTGGCCTCCGAACTCGCGCATCTCGGACGCGTAGACTACTCACCCTATTGTGCCTCAAAGGGTGGTGTCGTCAGTCTGACACGGAGTTGGGCCCGCGAGCTTGCACCAAAGGTGCTCGTGAACGCTGTCGCCCCAGGCCCGACGGACACAGATATGCTCAAAAGCGAGACGCAGTATCATCACCTTGTCGCGACCGGCGAAGGCATCGAACTCAAGCGGCTCGGTCAACCGCGCGAGGTTGCATCGGCGATTGCGTTCCTCCTTGGCCCTGATGCCACCTTCATGACCGGCTCGATCGTGGACGTGAATGGTGGCGCAGCAATGTACTAATCGCATGACAGATTTTGGATTATCCGGGAAATCGGTGCTTGTTACAGGGGCGAGCCGGGGGATCGGTTATGCGATTGCCGAAGCGTTTGTCTCTGTAGGCGCAACCGTTCAGGTTCTTGCTGAGACAGACGAGGTATTTAGCGCTGTCGAAACTCTCTCTATGGTCCGCGCTGATACACCGGACGTTCAGCCTATTCTATGTGACGTGACAGATGGGGACGCTATTGCAGCCGCAGTTGGCGCGATCAGCGGCTTGGACATTTTGATCAACAATGCTGGGCTCGAAAAAGAGACCGCACTCGACGACCCGACATCCATCGATCGTTTCACGCGCATCATGGACATCAATGTCAACGGCATGTTCCGAGTGACGCAGGCGGCTCTGCCGAAGCTTGGAGCCGGTTCAGTCATCTTAAACACCGCTTCTATCTGGGGCCGTTTTTCTCCGCCTGCCTATTCCGCTTATGCCGCGTCCAAGCATGCGGTCATCGGGCTGACACGCTCGTTTGCTCGCGAACTCGGTCCGCGCGGCATTCGGGTGAACGCGATCTGTCCGGGCTGGGTGGGGACCGAGGCCGCGCTCGACACGCTAAAGGTCATGGCTGGGGCGCAGGGCAAATCAGAAGAGGCCCTCGCGAATGAACTATCGAGCGGCCAGGACGTTCTGGGCCTCATGTCGCCCGAAGACGTGACGTCGCTTTACCTCTTCCTGGCGAGCGATCTCGCCGCCAACATCACCGGCCAAGCTATCCATGTCGACCGCGGGGAATATCAGGCGTGAAAAACGGTTACACTCTTCATGATCCCGAGACCGCGCCGGAAGCATCACGTGCGCTCCTGAAAGAAGCTGAAGCCGCCCTAGGCAAGGTGCCAAACCTTGAACGCGTTATGGCAGAAGCCCCGCCGCTGCTTCAGGCCTATGTGAAAACTTGGGCTATGTTCGATGAGACGAGCCTTTCGCCCATTGAGCGGCAAGTGGTCTATCAGGTGGCGAATGTCAGGAACGGCTGCACCTATTGCCAACCCTGGCACACGCATCTCTCCGCGCTTGCCGGCATGGAGCGGGCGGAAGCCGAGAAGCTCCGGGATGGCGATCCACTCAGCGATCCGAAGCTCGAAGCCCTCCGCGTGTTCGCGACCCTTGTCCTGGAAACAAAGGGGTATGTCGAACCGGCCGCGTTCGAGGCGTTTTTGAGCGCTGGTTTCACTCGGGCTCAGGCGCTGGAAGTGGTTCTTGGCCTCTCGATCAAGGTCATGAGCAACTACACAAATGCGCTCGCTGGGACGCCGCTCGATGACGAAGTCAAAGCGTGGGTCAGGTCTTAAAGCTCAGCGATGACGTCATCGGCTTTCGCGATCCAGCCGAAGAGATGGCCTTCGCTCGCGATGATCTTAAGCGTCGCTACCTGGATCGCGGGGTCTTCGGTCGCGGTCGCGTCCTCGAGCGTGAGACAATGGTAGCCGCGGTCGATCGCTTCGCGCAGGGTCGAGTGGACACAGCACTGCGTCGTAACGCCGGTGAGGATGAGGTGAGAGATTCCTCGGTTGCGGAGCCGCTGATCAAGATCGGTCGCGTGAAATGCACCAAAGCCAGGCTTATCGATCACCCACTCATCTGCGAGAGGCGCGAGCTCGGGAATGATATCATGGCCCCGCTCGCCACGAACGAACAATCGACCCAGCGGTCCTGGCGAGCCGATTTCAATGCCCGAAGCCGAATATTGCGCGCGTTTCGTTTCTGGGAGATCAGAAAGAGTGGGGTCGTGCCCCTCGCGGGTGTGTGCGACGGTCAAGCCAGTTTCACGAGCCTTATCAAGAAGCCCGGCGACCGTTGGAATAATGGCGCGAAGCGGCGCCACATCTCCGCCCGCCAACGCAACGGCGCCTTGCGGGTCCAAAAACTCACCCTGCATGTCGATGACCAGAAGCACTGTTTTTTCAATCTTGAACTCAAAAGCACGGTCGTGACGGCAGTGGACTTTGGGCATAACGATCTCCGGACGGTGCGATGACTGTATGGCGTGACGATCCTGTGCCGCAAGCCTGGCACGGCCTCTGGCGGCGATTGACCTTGGAAGAACCGGATGGATCGGTCGACCTCGAAACCACCGTGCTTTGGATGCAGGCGTCGCGGTTTTACTGCGACATCCGCGTCCCGCCGATCCGTCCTGATTTTTCAGCGGTCAAAAGCTTCGCCGACCTCAATGAAATCCACATTCGGTTTCTCGCATCGCAGGAGGCGTTCGCCGGGACCTTGCGATGGCGCGGCGAGGATAATGGTAAGGGCGAGGGTCATTGGGCCCGTTCAGTGGATTTCTCGCCGCCTGCCGGTCCGGATGACGAGGGCCGACTGATCCCCGACCGGCGAATGATGGTCGAGTACGGGATCCACCGCGACTATATCGAGTATTGGTGGCAAGAAGCGCCCGCTGCATCCCCCCTTGGCGGCGGTTTGAGGGCTGACGGGACGATAATCGTTCAAGCCGCAAACCAATTCATGATGGCGACCGATAGGCGTTCCTCGACACCCGCTTCTGGCACTCTTGAAGACCGCGCGCTCGATGCCATCGGCGATGAGGAACGTCTCCGTGATTTACTCGATTGCGAAATTTCGTTCGGCGAAATCACGGACAATCGCTGGACGGTTTCGCTATCGACACTCCCGTGGCGCGAAGGCCGAGTTGTCGAGGCGCCTGCCTTTGATTTCATCGAACAATGAGGCGAATACGAGCACGAAGCTCTTCCGCATTCCGTTCTGGTTTGGTACGTAACGAGAAAGCTAGCGGCTAGGGTTCCGGTATCGTCTTTTGATGCGTCTGGTCCGAGAGCCGCCGCCTCCAACCCTGGAGGTACACGGCGGGATAAAAGCCCGGGAGATCGCCACACCGCGGAGACGGCGTGGAACGATCCCGTTCCAGCTCCTCCGCAAAGGAGGATCGACATGGCCCATGTGAAGGCTTTTTCCGATGATGTGATCGCAGCCGCGAAAACGCGCTACTCTGAATTGAAAGCGCGTGGTCAGGACGGATCGATTTTTTCTGGGCGCGCCGAAAAGGCCAATGTTCCTGCCGCGCCTGAACTTCCGCGCCTTGAGGAGACAGTTCCAGGCGGTTGGTATTGGCACGGTTTGGTCAAACGCGGCGAAGCGGTTCGGATCAGTAACACCAGCGGGACGCCTGGTGTTTCCGTACTTCTTTGGAACGCGGACGAACGATCGGAACGCTTGAACCCCGGCGACACCATAAAGGTTCAATGGACCGCGCGCATCTCGACCGGTCGCGTATTGCTCTCCGATATGGGCCGGGCGATGGCTTCAATCACCGCCGACACCTGCGGCTACACCGATTTTGTTGCGGGTGGATCAACGCCAGACGCGATCCGCGAAAAGTATGGTGCGGGGCCGGAAGCGCTTGCATTTTCCACCCGTGATCACTTGCTCAAAGTCGCGGGTAAATATGGGCTCGGGAAGCGCGACGTCGGTCCGGTCGCAACATTGTTTGCGTCGGTGGTGACCGACAGCGATGGCGCGCTGATCTGGGATGAGACGGTACAGCTCAAAAATACGTTCGTCGATTTGCGGGCCGAAATGAACCTCATCATGGCAGTCGTAAACACGCCTCATCCGCTTTCGGTCGGAGACGCATACGAACCGAAGCCGATTAACGTGACAGTCTTCGATCCCGGGCCGGTAGCGTCGGACGACCTCACGCGCACCGGCACTGACGAAGCCATCCGTGCGTTTGAAAATACCGATCCTCTTTTCGCGTGAGGCCGACAAATGACGACATCACTTCTCTCCATCGACCACGCTCGTGATCATCATGCTGTACCTGCGCTAATCGGTTGGTCCGGGCTTGTGCGCGCTAACGAAACTATCCGGATTGTCGACAGCCACGGCCAACAGGCGGTCGATACTCTGTTTTACAATGCTCATGACACGAGCGAGCGCTATTCGGCCCAGGACACCGTGCAGGCGCAGCGTTCGGCGTATATCGGTGCAGGCTCCATATTGCTGTCGAATGACGGCAACCGCATGCTCACCGTCACGTCAGATACGGTGGGACGACACGATACGAGCGCCGGCGCCTGCTCTGTCGAGAGCAACTCGGTGCGGTTCGGTCATGAAACCCGCCACCTTCATGCGTGCCGCGAAAACTTCGTCATTGAAGCGGCAAAGTGGGGCATGGAGAAACGCGACATCGTTTCCAACATCAACTTCTTCATGAATGTGCCGATCGAACCAAACGGTGATCTCGCCATCGTCGACGGTCTTTCCGAGCCTGGAAATTATGTCGAGTTGCGCGCTGAAATGGACGTGATCTGCATGATTTCGAATTGCCCGCAGATCAACAATCCTTGCAACGGCTTCGATCCGACACCGATAGACATATACATCTGGTCAGCGAACTAGCGGATGCCGTTCACGAAGGTCTTGATCGCTAATCGCGGCGAAATCGCATGCCGGATCATTCGAACGCTCGATCGGTTGGGGATTGCGTCTGTTGCGATCTATTCAGACGCTGAACCCTATGCGGCGCACGTGCTCGCCGCTGGCGAAGCGGTGCGCGTCGGTCCTGCACCCGCGACCGAAAGTTATCTGAATATCGATGCCATCCTTGACGCCTGCCGCGAGACCGGTGCCGATGCAGTCCATCCAGGCTATGGCTTCCTGTCGGAAAACGCGGATTTTCCCGAGCGGCTGGAGAGGGAATGTGTTCGCTTCATCGGGCCTGAGCCCCAGCATCTCCGTCTCTTCGGTCTGAAGCACGCGGCAAGAGAGGCAGCGACTGCTGCAGGTGTGCCGCTGCTTCCTGGCACTGGACTTATCACATCGCTTGACGAGGCCACGCGCGAGGCCTTTGCGATCGGTTACCCGGTTATGTTGAAGTCAACCGCAGGCGGCGGTGGCATAGGCCTTCAACTCTGCGAGACTCCTGAGGAGCTGCCCGCCCTTTACGATCGTGTGCGTCGGCTGAGTGGCGCAAACTTTGGCGATGATGGCCTTTTCATCGAGAAGTTTGTCGCCAATGCGCGCCACGTCGAGGTGCAAATCTTCGGCGATGGTAAGGGCACGGTTCTCGCGCTTGGCGAGCGGGATTGCTCACTCCAGCGCCGCAATCAGAAGGTCATTGAAGAGACTCCAGCGCCAAACTTGTCAAACGCAGTGCGCCAAGCCCTCCTAGAAACGGCGCAAGCGCTCGGCGCATCTGTTGGATATTCCTCAGCGGGCACGGTGGAGTTCATCTACGACCCGTCGACGGAAGAGTTTTATTTTCTCGAGGTAAACACCAGGCTCCAAGTCGAGCATCCCGTAACAGAAGCCGTGACCGGCATCGATCTCGTTGAGTGGATGATTAGGCAGGCGGAGGGTGATCTGGACCTATCTTCGGTTTCGATCGACCGGAAGGGTGCAGCGATCGAAGCACGCATCTACGCTGAGGATCCCACTCGCGATTTCAGACCCTCAGCGGGGCGGTTAACGCATGTGACGTTTCCAGATGACGCCCGCATCGACGGTTGGGTGACGACTGGGACAGACGTGCCGCCACACTACGATCCGCTTCTGGCAAAGGTGATCGTTTCCGGTGACACGCGCGAGGAAGCAGTGTCCCATCTCCAGACGGCCCTAGGTCAGATCCGCCTTGAGGGCATTGATACCAATCTCCGCTATCTCGAACAGATCTCCGCATCTCAGGTTTTCGTTGCTGGAGATGTGTCCACTTCGATGCTGGGATCATTTCGCTATGATGCCAGTGCCATTGAGGTTCTTGCCCCCGGCGCGCAATCGACGATCCAAGACTGGCCCGGCCGCGTCGGGTATTGGCATGTCGGGGTCCCACCATCCGGTCCGATGGATATGTTCTCCCACCGTCTCGCCAATCGTATCGTGGGCAACGAAAAAGCCGCAGCGGTACTCGAACTGACGCTCAATGGCCCGACGCTTCGGTTTCACTCTAAGGTTGCTATTGCGCTCACCGGCGCAGACATGCAGGCCGTTCTCGACGACGTGCCTTGTCCGCGGTTCGAAAGAGTCTCGGTTCAAGCTGGTTCCACATTGGCGTTTGGCCACGTGAAAGGTCCGGGCAATCGGGCTTATTTGGCCATAAAGGGCGGTATTGACGCGACACCTTACCTTGGAAGCCGATCGACATTCACGCTCGGCGGATTTGGCGGCGATACGGGCCGTGCGCTCAAAACCGGCGACATGATCCCGATCGGAAAGTCAGAGACAAGAGAGCCTCTGCCCGTAACGAAGATCCAACAGCCAGAACTCACTGACACATGGAAGCTCCATGTCCTTTATGGCCCGCACGGGGCACCCGATTTTTTCACTGACGAAGATATTGAGACCCTGATCTCGACCGCCTACGAAGTGCATTTCAATTCCGCGCGCACGGGCGTTCGGCTGATCGGACCAAAGCCCAAATGGGCGCGACCAGATGGAGGCGAGGCCGGTCTTCACCCATCAAATATCCATGACAATGCCTATGCGGTCGGCGCAGTCGATTTCACCGGCGACATGCCGATTATTCTCGGGCCTGATGGTCCGAGCCTCGGCGGTTTTGTCTGTCCGTTCGTGGTCTCGAAGGCTGATCTTTGGAAACTCGGCCAGCTCAAACCCGGCGATACGGTATCGTTTCAGCCGATCACGCTTGCCGAAGCAGAAGCCATGGAGCGCAGGCAAGAGCGAGCTTTAGACGGACATGATGCTCACCAATCGCCTCAGATCATCAATAGGATCGGCGATCTCGAAAGCCCCATCCCGCTGCGACGGGACGATTGCGAAGTCCCGGTTACCTATCGCAGGACTGGCGAAGACAACCTTCTCATCGAGTTCGGAGAAAATCGCCTCGACCTTGAATACCGGGTTCGCGCTCACAGCTTGATGGAGCGCGTCGCTGGCGAAAAGATATCGGCTCTCATCGATGTGACGCCGGGCATTCGGTCGCTGCAACTGCACTACGATAATACACAGATTTCAGAGGCCACCCTCCTTGATCGCGTCGATGCCATGGAGCGCGAGCTCCCGCCCATCGGGGACATGGTGATCCCCAATCGTATCGTGCATTTGCCGCTCGCTTGGGACGATAGCCAAACGCGGCTCGCGACGGAAAAGTACCAGGCAACCGTTCGGCCTGATGCGCCCTGGTGCCCCTGGAACATCGAATTCATACGCCGGGTTAACGGCCTTGAGACAGTCGATGATGTGAAGCGGATCGTCTATGGCGCCGATTATCTCGTGTACGGTCTTGGCGACGTCTATCTCGGCGCACCTGTTGCGACGCCGATTGATCCGCGCCATCGCCTCGTGACAACGAAATACAATCCGGCACGTACTTGGACGCCTGAGAACGCTGTCGGCATTGGCGGCGCCTATCTTTGCATCTACGGCATGGAGGGGCCGGGGGGCTATCAGTTCGTTGGCCGAACGACCCAGATCTGGAACACGTGGCGGACAACGAAAGCGTTCGCACCGGGGCACCCATGGCTCCTTCGGTTCTTTGATCAGATCCGGTTCTTTGAGGTGGATGAAGATGACCTCCTCGATATGCGAGAGGCGTTTCCCCACGGACGGTACGATGTGCGGATTGAGGAGAGTGTCCTCTCAATGGCGGACTATCGCGCGGAGCTTACGCGAAATGCGGACGCGATCAGCCGTTTTCAAAGTCAACGGCAAACCGCGTTTAATGCGGAGCGCGCGCACTGGGAGGAAAACGGTCTCCTCACCTTCGACGAGACAGTCGAAGTGCCGCCTGAGGCGGAGCGAACAGCGCTGACCGTTGGAGAAATTTCGGTTGATGCCCCAGTCCCCGGGAGTGTTTGGCAAGTGTTCGTCAAACCGGGCCAAATCGTTGACGCGGGGGACACGGTCGCCGTCCTTGAAAGCATGAAAATGGAAATCCCAGTGAGGGCTTCTCATCGAGGCAGGGTCAAGGTCGTTTCCATGCAACAAGGTGCGCCAGTTCAAGGCGGCGATCGCTTGGCGGTGCTGACAACGGATTGAGGGGCGAGGGCCCCGCTCACCCCGATCCCTCTTCATTTGGACGCAATCGACAGCGCGCGGCATTCCAGGCGCTCGTCTGGCTAGTACGCTTATCGAAGCGAGATTGGTATCGGCGATCTGTTCGCTTCGGACTACGCCCGATAATTTCTCGAGCTTTAAACTTGAAACGCGTTCGCGATCCATTAACGTACCGGCTACAAGCCGGGGTAGCGTTCGTTGGCGATTGCTAACCCCGCATTTAAACGGCCAATAAAAAAGAGCCGGTTTTCAATCATAAGGAGGAAATCAATGTTCAAAAAAGCAGGGCTTATTGCGTCCTCAGCGCTCGCGGCTGTTCTTCTGTCTACAGGCGTTTTCGCGGCACCCGAAAAGGTGTCCGGACCAGGATTCGATCCGGGATGTTTTGCACCGTGGACCGATGACATCGGGTATTTCCAATGGGATAAACGGGACGGCCCGCACAAGATTGCGATCGTTAATGGCTTTGTCGGAAACACGTGGCGGATCCAGATGATCCAGACGGCGAAGGCATACGCGGCCCAGCCCGACATTGCGTCTCAGATCGAAGAGTTCAAGGTCGTTTCCACGGGGACAGACGTTGCCGCGCAGCTGGGCGCGATCGAAGACTTCATTAACCAGGGCTATGACGCGATCGTCACGATTGCGGTCTCGCCGGAAGGGTTTGACCGCGTTATCCGGCTTGCCGACCGCAACGATGTTGTGCTCGTGCCGTTCGACAATGTGCTCGATACCGATAAGGTCATGCAGGTCAATAAAGACCAGCTCGAAATGGGTCGCATGTATGGTCGTTGGCTGCTTGAGCAGTTTGGCGACAAGAGCGAAGGGAAAATCCTTGAAGTCCGTGGGCTTCCTGGAAACTCCGTCGACAGGGACCGCCACCTCGGCTTCCGCGAAGTCATGAATGGATCGGGCGGCAGCTGGGATATTGTCGAAGTGGTCGGCAATTGGGATGACGGTACCGCACAGAAAGTGACCGCTGACGCGATCGCTGTTCACAGTCAATTCGACGGTGTTGTCGTTCAAGGCGGCACGACTGGTGCTGTCCGCGCAATGCTGGATGCAGGTCACCCGATGGTGCCGCTTGCAGGCGAAGCGGAAAACGGTTTCCGCAAGATACTTGCAGAACAGGCTGACAATGGCCTGAAAGCGATCTCAATCGGCCAGTCTCCGGGCATGGTTTCTGTGGCGATGAAGGCGGCGCTGGCCGCACTTGACGGTCAAGTGATGCCGCAATTGATCTCAATTCCGATCCCGGCAACGCGTTATGATGAGCTCGAGGCCGACAAAAACTATTGGCCAGATCTCACGGATAACTTCTTCACGGTGAATGAGTTTCCAGCTTGCGGTGTCAACATTACCGCGCGCGAGATCATGACGAACGACGCGGAAAACGTCCAATAATTAGGGATGAGCGGCCAGGTTTTCGCCTGGTCGCTCGTTGTGTATACGGCCAGCAGCGTACCCGCTGGCTGTTGGGACGGGGCGTTCAACACAGATGACCGACAATAGAGGCGTGGTTTTAGACGGACACGTCACGCTTGACCGCGTTACGAAACGCTATGGCGGCGTCACCGCGCTCGATGCGGTCGATTTCTCTTGTAACCTGGGGTCTATCCATGCCGTTCTCGGCGAGAACGGTGCCGGTAAGTCTACGCTCATCAAGATCATGTCCGGTGTCGTCCAACCGGACGAGGGCGAAATCCGGCTCGACGGCAAACCGGTCACGTTCACTCATCCGGCGGCTGCAAACGCCGAAGGTATCGTCTGCATCTTTCAGGAATTATCCCTGATGTCAGACCTTTCCGTTGCCGACAACATTTCGATCGCTGATCCGCCCCGCAAGTTCGGGCTGATTGATCGCAAAGCACAACGCCAGCGCGCGGAAGAACTCCTTGCGCGTATCGGTTGCGAGGATGTCAATCCACTTTCAAGGATCAGGGATCTTCCCTTGTCGCGCCGTCAGATGGTGGAGATCGCCAAAGCCTTGGCGAAGGATCCGACCGTTCTCATCCTCGATGAAGCAACCTCTGCGCTCACGGCGGCGGACGTTGACACGGTCTTTGGCATTCTTCGTAGATTGCGCGACGATGGTATTTCGATCCTAACCATTTCGCACCGCATGCATGAAATCGAGGCTGTCGCTGACAGGTGCTCAGTCTTTCGAAACGGGCGGCACATCGAGACCTTTGATCAAGGCGCGCGAACCGAGGGCGAGATCGTTCAGATGATGATCGGTCGTGAAATTTCGGCGCATTTCCCGCCGAAGCCACCTCGGCCTGAGGCGGTGACCCCAATGCTCGAGTTGCGGGGTTACGCTTGGGAGGATCGCCTCAAATCCATTGATTTGTCCGTCGGAGCGGGTGAGATCGTCGGCCTTGGTGGTCTCGATGGACAGGGTCAAAAAGAGCTGCTTCTGGGGCTTTTTGGTGTTTTGAAGGGCGTTTCAGGCACTGTCAGTGTTCAGGGGAAAGACGTTACGATCCACTCGCCGCAGGACGCCAAGAAAGCTGGTGTTGAACTCGCTCTCATACCAGAGGACCGTAAGACCGAGGGATTGATGCTCCCAATGTCGATTGCGGACAATTTGACGATCGCATCGCTATCGCGTCTCTCGACCGGGCCATTTGTCAATTCGGACGCGCTTACAGCAGCCGTCGAGGACGGTATCAAACGTATGCAGATCAAGGTCGGTTCGGAGTTTGATCCTGTCTCGACGCTATCTGGGGGAAATCAGCAAAAAGTTGTCATTGCAAAATGGCTCATGACGGACCCGAAGATCGTCCTTTTGAATGATCCCACGCGTGGCATCGACGTCGGGACAAAGCAGGAGATCTATCGCCTCCTTCGCGATTTGGCTGAGAATGGAGCCGCGATCATCTTCTATTCCACCGACTATGAGGAACTCATTGGATGCTGTGACCGGGTCGCCGTGATGTATGATGGCGAGGTCGCGCGAGAACTGGCAGGCGATGAGATCACGGAGCGCAACATTATCGCCTCTGCTCTGAAAATGGACGAGGCAGCCGAGTGAGCGATCTTAGAATACGGCTTTCTCAGAACGCGCCGATTTTGACCGCGGTCGCGGTCTTTGTGCTCTTCTACTTCTTTTACAATCTCAATCATCCGCGCGGTTTTTCAACTGCCGTGCTCATTCAGAACTCCAATGAAGTCTTCACGCTGGCAATGGTCGCAATGGCCCAAACCTTGCCAGTGCTTCTGGGTGGTCTGGACCTCTCCGTCGGCGCAATCATGACACTGGTCAACACGATTGCCAGTCACCTCCTGAATGGCGGGCCAATTGAGATTCTGTTCGGGTTCATTGTGTGCCTGGCGTCCGGCGCGGCGTGCGGGTTTTTGAATGGCTGTGTTGTTGTCTACGGGCGGATCCAGCCCATTATCGCGACGCTTGCTACCGGCGCAATATTCATGGGCATGGCTCTTTTCTTGCGCCCCACACCCGGTGGTGACGTGGACGCGGACCTCTCTTGGACGGCGACGAATGATCTCTATGAGATCGCCGCGACCTATGGCTTTGCTCAAGACGGGGAAGCTGCCTGGTTCCAGGCCATTGCATGGATACCCGTTCCACTCGTTTTGCTCATTCTGGTCGCGGTTTTGGTTTGGCTCCCTTTCGCGCGATCCGTTACGGGGCGGACCGTTTATGCGATCGGGTCCGGCGAGGGGGCGGCATTTATGTCAGGCCTCGCGATAGACCGAGCAAAGATCGCCGCCTTCACTCTTGGCGGGTTTTTCGCGGGCATTGGCGGGCTTTATTTGGCGCTTCAGACGTCGTCTGGAAACGCCGACATCCCTCAAGCTGGCGCCTATACGCTCAACTCAATTGCAGCGGTTGTGATCGGTGGAACGTCGCTCCTTGGCGGTGTTGGCTCGGCCATCGGCTCAATCTTCGGCGCGCTTATTTTGCGAACGATCTCGTTTAACTTTCGGATTTTTGAGATCGACCCGCTGATGCAGCCACTCTTTGAAGGCGTTGTCCTTCTAGCGGCCGTCAGTCTCGGGGCGCTCCGCGTCCTGCGAGTTAAAAACACATTAGAGCTCTTTCGATGACGACCGCGCCATCTGATCCGCCGTCGTCACGCTTTCGGCTGAGCGAAGATGATAAACCCATTGTCGTTGCCGCTGGCTTCATCGTTGTCATCCTCGCAATTGGCACGGCGTACACCCTTTCAACGCAGGGAACAGCGACCCTTCTTTCGCCGGAATATTTGCTGCAACAGCTTCAAGTGGGGGCGTTTCTAGGGATCGTCGCGGCAGGAATGATGCTCGTCATCCTTCTCGGGCACATCGATCTTTCCGTGCCTTGGACGATAGCTGCCGCCGCCATGATGGCGACAACCGTTGGCGGTCCTGCTGCGATACCCGTTGGACTTGCTGTCGGTTTGCTTGTGGGTCTCGTGAACGGGCTCGGCGTTGCATACCTCCGCATTCCCTCGATGATTTTCACGCTCGGCGTCAATGCTGTGATGCGCGGGCTCATGGTTGCACACACTGGAGGTTTTGCGCCGCAAACCGCGGCGACTGACCTCATGCAGTACCTCGCGGTCGGCAAGATCCTCGGCGTACCCGTCGCCCTCCTTGTCTGGGCTGCCGTTTCGATTGGCATGATGGTCCTTCTTCAGCGGACCGCGATCGGCAAGAGCATCTATGCGATCGGCAATAAAGAGGCCGCTGCTTACCTCGCTGGTGTGCGGACAAAATGGATGATTATCGTCGCATTTTGCCTGTGCGGCATGGCAGCGGGTCTTTCTGGAACGCTGCTCGCAGGTTACTCAACCAAAGCCTATCAGGGCATGGGCGACGCATATCTCCTGCCAGCGATCGCGGCGGTCGTGATCGGCGGCACGCATATTCTCGGTGGACGCGGTCGCTATCTCGGTACCCTGATCGGCGTAATCCTGATCGTTCTTTTGAATTCGGTCCTGTCGATCATGCAAATGCCCGAAGCGGGTCGTCAGGTCATCTATGGGAGCGTGATTATCGGTATGCTGCTGGTCTACGGCCGCGGACGAAAAGTCACGAGTTGAAACCCTGACCTAGGAGCTGGACATGCTGACAGAGGCTTTTGAAGTTCTGGACAAGCGTTTTACCCGCTACGCGATGCCGAACGTCCATTTGGAGACGCTTTTCACGGGCACACGATGGGCAGAAGGCCCGGCTTATTTCCCGGCGGGAAAGTACCTCATTTGGTCTGACATCCCGAACGATCGGCTTTTGAGATATGATGAAGTGAGCGGTTCCGTTTCGGAGTTTCTCAAACCCTGCAAAAACCACAATGGTCACACAGTTGACCGTGAGGGACGGCTTGTCTCGTGTGAGCACCGGGGACGTTGCGTCAGCCGTGTCGAAGTCGACGGGTCAATCACGATCCTCGCAGACCGCTACGACGGGAAACGGCTGAACTCGCCGAACGACGTGGTTGTTAAGTCTGATGGCTCGATTTGGTTTACCGATCCAACCTACGGGATCGACAGTGAATATGAAGGCGACAAGTCTGACGCTGAAATAGACGGATCATATGTCTATCGCATCGACCCGCTATCGGGCGCGGTTACCGCCGTCGTCACGGACATGGTCAAGCCGAACGGACTCGCCTTTTCGCCCGATGAAAGCGTGCTTTACATTGCCGATACCGGAGCGACCCATGTCGAGGACGGGCCGCGCCATATTCGATCTTTCGCCGTAGGCGAAGATGGCACGCTTTCAGGCGGTGAAGTTTTCGCCATTTCAGACTCAGGCCTCTTCGACGGGTTCCGCGTCGATGTTCACGGCAATATTTGGACGTCTGCGGGAGACGGTGTCCATTGCTTCACAGCGGCTGGCGATTTGATCGGTAAAATTCTGACGGGTGAGGTCGTTGCAAATGTCGAATTTGGCGGGTTGAAGCGCAACCGTCTCTTCATTTGTGCGACCACGACGCTGCGCGCGGTTTACCTCAATACGCGCGCGGCGGTTCGGCCATAATATCAACGAGAGCAACTGGGGAGGAGAAGCGCGATGAAAACAGAAGCTTACACGTCGAAGCCGGAAGGCATGATCCCAAACAGCCGGTTTCCTCTTCTCATCCATCGCGGGGCCGTCCCTAGTGGAGGAGTGGAGCCGGTTAAAGCCCGTTTCCGTGAAAACGGTTGGGGCAATAATTGGCAGTATCCCGGCATCTACGAATACGCCCACTTCCATTCCACGTCCCATGAGTGCCTTGGATGCGCAGTCGGTTGGATGGAATTCAGCTTGTCCGTCGAAGGCTGGACGAAGGTCCGGCTGGAGGTTGGTGACGTGATCGTAATGCCAGCCGGTGTGAGCCATGAAATGGTCGGACACTCCGACGATATCATGATGTGCGGCGGCTACGCTGGAGGCCGTGATTGGGACAACATCCAACAGGAGTTCCTAACGCCGGAGCGCTATTATCATGCGTGTAAACTCATCATGTCCCTGCCGATACCCGACCGCGACCCCGCAACCGGCGACATCTTGCACCAATGGCACGATGCACCGTCCTCCGTGGATGGCGGCTGGAACGATTTCCGGGATGGGTTAGACGCAAGCGACTAATAGACGCCCGGCTGGTCCGCGCGGACGACTGGTTCCTGCTCTGCGAAATTAATGGGTTACGACCGTTAGGCGTCTTCGACCTCGCGAATGCTCTACGCATCACTGCCAGAGCTTCGCGCTCGCTATCTCCGCGCCGTCCGCAAGCGATTTGAGCTTTGCCCAAACGACACGATTTTCGACCTCGGTCTTGTAAATTGCCTGGCTTGAAAACCCGCAATCGGTTGATGCGATGACGTTCTCGCGCCCGCAGCGCTCGGCAAACCGAATGATACGTTCAGCGATGTATTCGGGATGTTCTACGACACTGGTCGCATGCGTAATGACGCCGGGCACGACAAGCTTTCCATCCGGCAGCTTCACATGCTCCCAGAGATGGTACTCGTGCTCGTGACGCGGATTGCCCGCTTCAAATGAAAACGCCGCGGCATTCACCTTAAGGACCTCGTTGATCATCATCGGCAGGTCCGGCTCGTAGACACGTGGACCCTGATTGATCCCGTAACAGGTGTGGTAGCGGATCTTATCTTCGGGGATGCCCTTGATCGAATGATTGACCGTCTCGACGAACAGATTGGCTTTCTTCAGCCGCGCATCATCGTCGAGGCTCTTGTCCATGTAGACATGCGGCAGAAACGGGTCGTCGACTTGCAGGAGAAAGCCAGCGTCTATGATGGCATTATATTCCGCCGCCAGAGCGTCAGCGACGGCGTACATGTACTCTTCTTGGGTCGCATAGTACTCGTTGAAGCCTACACCTGTCACGGCTGCGCAGGGCATGAAGGCTTCCTCAATCCCGTGCCGCTCGCAGGAGGCCTTTAGGTTCTCAAGGTCTTTGTTCAGCGCGTCATGGCCGACATATTCGACCGGTCCAACGCAGGCAACCGGATGCGCGGGCGCGATTGCCCCGCCCAAATGCGCGCGGGCGAAATAGTCCTCGTAATATTCGGGAAATGCTGCCTTCTCAGCCGCGTAATAGCCGGTGTCGAAGCCGGGCCGCTGCTCATATCCGGAGAGCCGCTCTTCAATGTAGATAGCGTGTCCAGGTTTTGACATTTCGCCGTCGGCAACGATGTCGATCCCGGCCTCCGCCTGTTGTGCAACCATGCGGTCAACGGCATCAGCGATCTTCGCATCATAGGCCGCTTGATCGACTGTTTCGCCATCAAGCCTCGCCTTCAGAACGTCCAAAAGATCATGGGGTCTCGGTAGCGAGCCCACATGGGTTGTCAGTATGCGGTCGGTTGAGCGTCTCATTGTATGTCCTCGTGATGCAACCGGTCAGTCTGGGCGTCCAACGACACCCGCAGCGGCTAGGGCGTCGATGCGATTCGGCGCAATGCCGAATTCGGTTAGGATCTCGTCTGTATGCTCGCCAACCAGGGGTGCGTGCGAGCGAATATCAGGTGGCGTTTCGCTCATCTCGACTGAAGGGCCAACGACCTTCACAGTCCCCGCTTTTGGATGCTCATACGTCTGTATAAGACCCAGATGATCGACCTGGGGATCAGCCGCCGCCTCCAGGTGTGACTTTACCTCACCGCACCAAATGTCAGCTGTAAGGAGCCCCTCCATCAAAACTTCGGTGGTCCATTTTTCTGTCTCTGCAGCGACCGCCCTCCAAATTTCGTCGCGCTTCTCAAAAAGCGTCTCCGGATCGTCATATTTGAGGAGGTCTTCGCTACCGAGAACACCGACCAGCGTCTTGAAAGGGCTCATGGCGATCGTCACCCAGCCATCCGACGTCGGATAGGTGCCGAAGGGGGCGTCCATCCCCGGGTGGCCGATACCGGAGGATGGTCGCTTGAAATCTTCGTTGAAGTTCATCGCCATCACCATCTCCTGGTTCTGGTGAGCGAGCATTCCAGCCAACAGATTGATCTTGACCTCCTGACCTTTGCCGGAGCGTTCGCGCCAGAGGAGCGCCGACAAAATGGCGTAGACCATGTTCATTGCGCCGATCTGGTCAGAGAAACCGGAACCGACAGGGGTCGGTGGATTTTCGGCCTGACCTGTCGCCGCCATGATGCCGGTCAAACCCTGGATCAACATGTCTTGACCCGGCCGGGTCTGATACGGTCCATCCTCGCCGTACCCGGACCCAGAGCAGTAGACGATCCGCGGGTTGGCCGATTTGAAATCGTCATAGCCATAGCCGAGCCTCGCCATAACGCCTGGGCGGAAGTTCTGAACCACGACGTCCGCTGACTTCGCCATTTCCATGACGATGTCGCGTGCCTCTGGTGCTTTCAGATTGAGTGCGAGCGACCGCTTATTGCGGTTCCAAGCGAGGAAGTTTGGGCTTTCCGTTCCACCAACCCATTTGTTTCGGAACGTGAGCGAACGGAAAAGATCGCCAGCGCCTGGTCGCTCGATCTTGATGACGTTTGCGCCCATATCAGCGAGGAGCTGGGTGGCGAATGGCCCCTGCAACAGGTGGGAGAAATCCAGGATCGTAATCCCTTCAAGCGCTTTTTCGGTCATGTCTCGTCTCTCGGTCATCGAGGTCGCCGCGCGCGTTCTCGCGCGCTTCGGCCCAGTGGGATTGAAGTGTTTTGAGGATTGCGTCTGCGGGCTGTCGCGCTTCAAACCCGACCCGGATTGCCTCCGATGCCCTGGTTTGAAAGGCGATGTAGCCATCGAAACGAGGGCGGATGAAACTGTGCTCAGCGGTCATAAGAGTATCGCGATAAAAGCCGCCGAAACTCTTGTTTACCGCTTCATCCTGCCATGCGGCCCGCGCGGCAGGTTGGCCTCCAGCGTCCGGAAAAAGCCTCGTCTGCAACTCAGGGGAGACTAGCTCGGCGAGATGGTCGAGAAGGGCTTTGTTCGGCTCGCACCGCCGGGTAATCCCGAGGCCAGCCCCACCTAGTACGCCGCCATATCCGGTTACCGCGCGCGGCGTATCCGAAAACGAGATCGCCCTCAGATCTGAGAGCGGGCTCGCATAGGTGACGTATCCAAAGATGAGAGGAATGAGCGCGATCTCGTTGGTTCGTGCCATCAGTTCCAACAAGGCGATTGGATTAAGCGTCTCACTGCCTTTTGGCGCGATGCGATAGAGCCGCTCCATCCGCTCAAGTGCGGCACACGCTTGGACGTCTGGCAGAAGATAATGCCCACTAGGCTCGATCCCCTCGGAGGCGAGGAGCGAGAAGAGCGTCAGGACCGCGTGTGGGCCTGCGAGTGACAAGGCAACAGGTAAGTCCTGCGCGATATCCTCTATTGCATCCCAGCTTACAGGAGCATCCGGCAAGAGGTCCGCGCGCCGGGCGACCACCTGCATCGCGACATCGATTGGGAGCCCCCATGTGCGTCCCCTGAACCTGTATGAGGCAAGCGCGGGTCCCACTGTCTGATGGCTCCACTCGGCAATTTGCGCCGGCGAATAGAAATCTTCGAGCGGCTGGAGGCAGCCATCAACAACGGCTTCGCCAATGTGGGGGTGATCAAAGACGATGAGGTCATAGCATTCGGCCAGTTCGGCCAGAGGCACGTTTTCGAATCCTTCGAGCGGTTGTGTGTCCCAAGTGATGAGGGGGTCCCTGCGCCCGGCATTTGCGCGCGCGGCTGCGGCCTCAAGTGGCGCGCGACCGCGGGGGTGATCCCAGGTCAGGCCGCGAAAGGTCATGCGCTTTCCCTCCAAAGGGCAGGCGCGCCAATATCCATCGCGACACGGCTTATATGCCAACGGCCGAGATTGGCGGTGTAGAGAGTGTTGCCATCAAATGCGATGTTTGTCGGATGACAGAAGACATGAGCAGTCGGGTCTTCGATCAAAACCTCCGCCGCACCGCCATTTGGCCCAACTCGCAGCAGTCTTGAGGGTTCATAGCAAGCGACTATGAGGTTGCCTCTTTCGTCAAACGCGATGCCGTCTGGCAAGCCTGGCAGATCGGTCGCGTACGGCTCTGGATCACCCGCTGAGCCATCATCATTGATGGGGATACGGGTCACCGATCGCGCGAACGTTTCGCACACATAGATCGCGTTATCGCCATCGCGTTTTGCGAGCCCGTTCGCGAAATTCAAATCGCGGTCGTACCAAAGCCCGCCTTCGCCACTGTCTAGATCATAAGCCCAAATGCCCGGGCCCGTGGTACCCGATGCATAGCTGTCGGAGACAAGAAGGCGATTTCGCGTTCGGTCGACGAGTGGATAGTTCGGTATACGGATACCGGGGCTCGTGAAGCGGGTGAGTGTCTTGAATTTGAGATCGAGACGGAAGACGGCGGCATGCTTCAGATCGCAAGCGTAGAGCGCGCGGTCTCCGTCAATGGCAAGACCCAAGACGAAGCCATTCGTTGTTGTCACCCGCTCTATGGCGGATCCATCCGGCGCGATCCGGCAGATATCGCCGTCCTGGTTGCCGGCCCATATCCAGCCATCTGGTCCGATCGCCACGCCTTCAGGATGGCTGAGCTTGGGTTCGCTGAAGATCCCATCGAAGAACACAGATGCCCGGTCAACTGAGAGTATTGGACGAGGTGCCGTTGAGAACGCAAAGGTCACGGGCCGCCTCCAAGCCGCGCGCCGGTCGTTGCGTCGAAGTGATGGAGATGGGCGAGATCGAACACGAGACCGATCTCGGTGTCCATTGCCCGACCGTCGGCCGGACCGGCCTTAACCGTCACCATCGCCTCGCCGCACCGCACATTTAAAAGCGTTGAATCGCCGAGGAGTTCAGATGAGTAGACGATACCTTTTAGATGGGCGTCCTTGCCATCGGCCACGTGAATATTCTCGGGTCGACACCCAAGCGTTACTGCGCCGCTAGACGAACCCTTGAATGGAATGCGGCCAGCATCGTGCATGAACATTCCATCGACAAAACTGCCGTCAAGGAGGTTCATGGGGGGCGAACCAATAAACCCGGCAACGAATGTATTTGCCGGACGCGCATATATCTCTTCCGGTGCCCCCATCTGTTGGATGCGCGCATCGTTCAGGATTACGATCCGGTCGGCGAGGGTCATCGCCTCCACTTGGTCATGGGTGACGTAGATGGTGGTGGTCGCCAACTCGCGCTGGAGGTGTTTCAACTCGGCGCGCATGACTGTCCGAAGCTTTGCATCCAAATTGGATAGCGGTTCATCCATCAGGAAAAGCTGCGGTGTGCGGACGATCGCGCGGGCAAGCGCCACCCTTTGGCGCTGGCCGCCTGAGAGTTCGCCTGGCCTACGGGCGAGGAGATGCTCCATCTCGACCTTAGCGGCAGCTGCCTTTACGCGCGTTTCCCTCTCTTTCTGCGAGACCTTCTGAATCTTCAGCGGATAGCCGATGTTTTGACCCACGGTCATGTGCGGGTAGAGCGCGTAGTTCTGAAACACCATGGCGAGATTGCGATCGCGAGCGGGTGTGTCGTTCACCCGCGCCCCATCGATCAAGATTTCTCCTTGGCTCGGCTCTTCTAGGCCCGCAACCAATCGCATCGTCGTCGACTTGCCACAGCCTGATGGGCCGAGCAGGACGAGAAACTCGCCGTCAGCTATCGATAAATCGAGGCTCTCAAGCGCTGTGAAATCGCCGAAGCGTTTGCCGAGACCGACGAGATCAACCGTTGCCATCAGTCGCTCCCTCGAGAAAATTTGGATCAAACGGCCACCTGACATCATCACCGTCATCGCCCGTGATCGTGAGCGTCGATCCGGTCAGGTTCACGTCGGCCACTCTTCTCCATCCGGAAGGACGAGGAAACGCAGCGATGGCATGGCGGATCGTGTGCGTGTGCCCATCTACCAAGGTAAGAGCGGTCGGCACGCCTTGGTCGGCGATCGCGTTCGAGGTCAGTGCGGCGCGGTGGCCGGCTGCGCCAGCAGCGCACCCATCTTCGATGCCAAGAATGCCCGTGTGACGACCGTTCCATGGTGCATAATCGCGTCCGGCATTCGAATGCCAGAGCATTGTCACAGGCAAAACCGCGGCATCTTTCAGGATGACGATTACATCATTCGACCGCACAATTGCTGACCACCCGAGCCCCGAAGTGCGGGCTTCGACCAGAGTGACAAAATCCTCATGCCGGTCGGCAATTGGCAGCCGATGAAGGTCCACCGTCCCGCCATCGCTCGCTGGGATGGCTGACAGGTCACTGCTGACTGTTCCGACTGCGAGGCGGTTGCGGCCCGCATCAAGGGGCTGATCTGGTGCGATTACGGCCCGCTTCTTAGATGTTGAAAACGTAGCACCGTCGGACACATCCACCATCGGGTGATGCGCGACGGTCAAGCCGCCATCGCCTCCCTTAATCTCGTGGGTCTGGTAGAGGATCGGCGCGTCCTCTGACAGTTGAAGTCTCTTGGTAATCTGCGCGCCCATAACGGTGCGATCGAGGGTAAATCGGAACGCGCCAGGCGCTTGATCTGCTTGTGTCCATTGGCTGTTCGCTGTCCAGCCATGGGCAGGCGCATCGGTTAGATCGCTCGCGCCAAACGGTGCACAAAAGAAGTCGCCTGAGAGACGCTTCTCAACCGGCAAGAGATCGCTTCGCACCTGCACATCCGGTTCGTCGAGCCACGGCGCGGCGTGCAACGGTTCCAAAACCCGACCATCGACGGAGAGCTCGAGCCGTCGGATCGTGCCAAGCGATCGATCGACGGTTACCCGTTGCCCACCGTTCTCGGTGCTGATGAGTATTGGCTCCGACACCGCGGTCATTCACCTCGGACGGCCAAACCGCCATCGACGCGAACAGACTCGCCCGTGATGAACGACGCTCGGTCTGAGGCGAGAAACGCAACCAGAGCGGCCACTTCATGCGCTTCCCCGAACCGCCCGATGGGGTGGGCTTTATTCCAGGTTTCGATCAGCTCGGACGGGTCGTCCATTGCATCGAAGAGCTTTTCATTGAGTGGCGTCATGATTGTCCCGGGTTGAACCGCGACGACGCGGATGCCCGCAGGCGCAAGGTCAACCGCAGTCTGGCGCGTTAGTGCGTCGATCCCTCCCTTCGCCGCGGCGTAGGCGGGCCACTCCTTGAATCCTTTTAATCCCTGAACCGATGACATGTTGACGACGACGCCACCGCCACGTTTCCGCATTTCGGGAACACAGGTCCGCATCCCCCGCCAAACGCTCGAGAGGTTGGTATCGATGACGGTGTGCCAGGCTTCTTCATCGATGTCGTCGACCATGCCTCGGACCGCGCGTGCTGCATTGTTGACGAGGATGTCGATCCCGCCGAACCGGTCAACGGCCATCGATGCCATCGCCTGCATGTCTGTAAACGAGCGAACATCGGTTCTCGCAAAGACGGCGCGTTCACCTAAGGCATCGGCAGTTTTTTGCCCTTCATCCTCATCGATGTCAGCGACCACAACAGATCCGCCGCCGCCGACAAAGGCTTCGGCACAGGCCTTTCCAATCCCCATTGCGGCGCCTGTAACGACCGCGACCTTTCCCTCAAAGTCTTCAGCCATCGGTATCATTCCCCTTTAAACTGTGGGTCGCGCTTCTCAAGGAAGGCGTCGATCCCTTCTTGTCCGTCTGACGTGGAGTAGAGCCGGAACAGCACTTCCTGCTCATAGCTCTTTGCCGTCTCAATGGGCGCATCGGCGCCCTCGCGGATAAGGCGTTTCATTTCTGCCTGAGCAAGTGGTGCGATCTTCAGACATCCGCGGGCGCGCTTTAGGATCGCGTCGTCGAGCGCGTCTGGGGCAACAAGTTCGGCAGCGATGCCAAGTTCGTAGGCGCGCTTGCCGCTCATTCGCCATCCGGCGAGCATGAGGTCAGACGCCGCATATTTTCCGACCGCCCTGACGAGTCTCTGCGTCCCGCCACCGCCGGGACTGAGCCCGAGACGACCTTCAGGCAGGCCAAGTTGAGCGGCCTCACTGACAAGGATGATGTCGCAGCAGAGCGCGATCTCAAATCCGCCCCCAAGTGCGAAACCGTCAATTGCGCATATGACGGGCTTTGGTGTCCGCTCCAGCATGTCGAACACGCGGCGTGAATTCATTTGGTACGCAATGAACGCCGAGCGCTTATCGCCTTGATACTCCGCAATGTCGGCACCGGCGACGAACGCCTTTCCGCCCGCACCACGCAGAACGATGACGCGAACCGCGCGATCTTCTGTTGCCGTGGCCAGAGCCGCTTCGAATTCGGCCATCAACGGAGTGGACAATGCGTTCATTTTGTCCGGTCTGTTGAACAGCAATTGCCGGACGCCTGGCATTAGATCGGAAACCTCAATGAGTGCCATCGCTCATCCCTTCACAGCGCCGGCAGTGAGGCCGGCGACGAAATAACGTTGTAGAAAGAAAAAGACCGCGATGACCGGGACCGACACCATGACCGACGACGCCATGAGTTCGCCGTAGCGGATGCCGTACTGGCCGATGAAATCATTGAGACCGACAGGCAGGGTGCGCATCTCTTTCGTCGACGTGAAAGAAAGCGCAAACAAAAACTCCTGCCAGGTCACGATCAGAACGTAGACAGCGGTTGCGATAACACCGGGTCGGGCGAGAGGCACAACGATCTCGCGAAAAATTCGGAAAGGGGTTGCGCCATCAATCGCGGCGGCTTCTTCCAGAGAACCCGGTAGTTTCAAAAGAAAGCCCCTCAACATCCAGATCGCCACCGGAAGGGTCACTGACACGTAGGCGATGATGAGCGACCAGTATGTGTTGAGGAGGTCGGCAGCGCGCATCATTTTGTAGATTGGGATGATGATGGCCGCATGCGGGAACATCTGAGCCAGAACCACAAGCGACATGAGCGCTGTAATCAAAACAAGTTGCGCTCGTGAAAAAGTGTAGGCGGCAAGCAGCGCCAGTGACACCGTGATAACGACGCTTGCCCCGCTGACAATGATCGAGTTTACGAAATACGTCCGAAACTCCGGGCGGAATGCGGTGACGTAGTTGTCCAGCGTCGGTGCCTCCGGCCAAAGCCGTGCTGGGATCGCAAACGGCTCAGTTGCCGGTTTGAGGCTAACGGACAGCATCCAGAAAAACGGAAGCAGAACGAAGATCGCAAGGATGATCTGAAAGCCGATCAACATGAGTCGGGTTCTGGCGTCTGGCGTCATGCAAGCCGCCTTCGCCTATTGGCGCCCGCTTGAACAATCACATAGAGCGCAACCAGGACGGCAAGAACGAGGATTGAGAAGACGCCATAGGTCGCCGCCTCGCCGAAGCGAAACTGACCAAAGCCAGTCTCAAAAATCTGGGTTGGGAAGATGTGCGTTGCGTTTTGCGGCCCTCCGCGCGTCAGGACCCACACAATGTCGAAATAGTTGAAGGTCAGGATAAGCGTCAGCACGATATTGACGAGGATGACGTCCCGGATTGCCGGAAGTGTCACGTCGATCAGACGACGCCATGGTCCTGCACCATCGATTGTAGCCGCTTCCAATTGCGAGCGGTCCACATTTTGAAGCGCGGCAAGATAGATCAGCATGGAAAAGGGAAACCCCTTCCAAACCGCAACAAAGATCACGGCTGCCATCGCTGTTGAGGAGTCCGCGAGCCATGCCGCATTGTCTTCAAGCGCGCCAAAACGGATGAGCAGCGAGTTCACGAGTCCTAATTGCGGGTCGTACATAAAGCGCCAGAGGATCGCGGCGACGACGCCCGGCAGAACGAACGGCAAGAGCACGATCGCCCGCAACGCACCCTGCATCGGCAATCCTTGATTGAGAAGGAGGGCAACGGCGAATCCAAGGACGTTCTGAAGGAGGACAACGCCGAGCGTCCAGACAATGGAGTTTCGAACCACATCGGCGAAATCGCGACCAGCCAACACCTTTTCATAGACCGCCCAGCCGACGAACCGTGGCTCCGGACTGATGAAGGACGTGTCGTGGAAGCTCTCCCAAACCGTACCCAACATAGGGTAGTAGAGAAACACCCCCATGAGCACGAGCGCGGGCGCGAGAAACGCCCACAGGAGCCAACGATCCTGTGATGCCATTGATTTGGTCCGTGCGAGTAAGGCGGACGCGCTCGGCGTCCGCCCCGTTTCAGTGGATCAGTTGAGCGCGTCGATTTCGGCGCATGCGGCTGTCGCCGACGCCTGCACATCTTCACCGGAGAACACATCTTGATAGAGCGTCATTTGGATGTCTGCGACTTCGAGATACCGCGCTGACAAAGGCCGTGGCTTGGCATTGTTGAGATGTGCCATGATCTCCTCCGGGCCCTGACGGTTTTCAGCGAGAAATGCTTCCGCCGCCGCAACATTAGCAGGGATCAGGTCAACCACGTCCCCGTTCACGTCCTCGCGGACCATGAACTCAATGAACTTCCAGGCGGCTTCCTTGTGCTCAGACGATTCATAGATCGCGAGGTTCCAACCACCGAATGTGCCGACAGCGGTCCCGGATGCGCCCGCGGTTCCGTTGACGAAGCCCCAATTGATATCGCTTTTCTGCAGCGTTGGTTGTTCAAGCGCAGGCCAGAATTCAATCGCGAGCGAACCATTCAAGAAGAGTTCGCGCATCGTGCCCGACGATGCATTGAGGATGCCTTCGGGTGCGAACTGAGCGAGGTCCTGAAGATAGGCCAGTGCCTCAACCGCGGGCGCTTCGTCTAGCGCACATTCGCCCGCCGCGTTCAGGACTTCGCCACCGTTCGAGAAAATGAACGAATTGACGACAACAACCGTGTCTTCGCCGCGGTGGCCGAAAAGGCCAACGCCGAACTTGCCGTCACCGGTCATAGCCTCTGCGGCAGCGCGAAGTCCGTCAAACGTCGTGAGAGAGGATGCGTCCACTCCAGCAGAGTCAAGCAGGTCCTGATTGTAGAATGAGAACTGCCAGACATCGACGTTGAAAGGAATACCGTATAGCCCGTCGTTGAAATTGGCCGAATCCCAGGCGCCGGGAAAGAACTGGTCCCTTGCGAGACCGCTTCCAGCGGCCATGTCTGAGAGGTTCATCACAGCGCCCGCTTGAGCAAAAGCCCCAACCCAGATCTGATCGAGGGTCGAGATGTCAGGTGCATTGCCCCCTTGCACGGCGGTGAGGAGACGTTGTTGGTATTCGGGATAGGGGATTGTTGTGACTTCGACCTTGATCCCAGGGTTTTCGGCTTCGAAACGGTCGACAGCCTCTTGCTGGAACTGCGATAGACCGCTCTCTGTCTGTTGATTGTCCCAGAACTGCAAAGTGATGTCTTGGGCCAATGCCCCCGACATCATGAGTGCTCCAATTCCAGCTGACGCTAAAAGTGTTTTGATCATTGTCGTCCTCCCAAATTTTGGTTTTGCGGTTGAATTGAGGCCCACATTTCCTGGTCGGTGGACCGAAAAGCATGCTGATTTTGTGGATTGTCATCTGCGATGACGACGCGAAGACCCGTCACACGAAGGCGCTGCCTATCGGATGGGAGCGCTCCATCGTCGGTGACGAGCGTGTTCACTTCGCCGATTCGGGCGATCCTGTAGGTCGCGTTTGCGCCGACTTGTGTGCTGTCTGCTAGTGCAACCGTCTGCGCCGCTGATGCCATCAAGCGGGATGCGGCGAGCGCCATGCGCTCGCTCACAGCAGACACGCCAAAATCATGAGTGATGCCGTCGACTGGAATAAATGCGCGATCAACGCGGATCTGCTCGAAAAGAGCGTTGAGGCTTGGGCCAACCAGGCATTTGTCGCTTGCCTGGTATTCGCCGCTCGTCAGGATGGTCTTGATCCCCGGCGCATCGTCGAGGCGGTAGAGAATGTCGAGCGCGTTGGTGATGACCGTGAGGTCCTTGTACCTGCGCGGGCTCGCGTGTGCTGTTCGGGCAATAAGATCAGCCATGTGATCAGTCGCTTCTCCGGCGCCCATAACGATTGTCTCGCCCGGGTGGACCATCTCGCTGGCAACACTCGCGATCTCGCGCCGCAAACGGGATGTTTCGTCAGCGATCCCCTGGTGGGGCGGAGCAACGGCTATCGTGTAGCCGTATCTTGAAGCCCGGTCTTCAAGCGTTTGAGCCATCGCGCGATACCAGTCATGCGCAGGATAGTGCGGCATGAAGCCGATGACTTTCCGATCTCTCGAGGGAGACGGATCGATGGTGCGCACTGAAAGTTCAATCAGACGTTCATCCCTCAAGGCCCAGCCGGAGGGCCCGTCCTCGTAGTATGTGCTGAGAGTGTGCTCGGTGATGAGTGCATGGGGCGTCACGATCCGATCGGCCATGCCTTCATCTTGGAGCGCGGCCGCAATGGCGTCGACGGCAATTGACCCGACGACCTCCGGGAAAAAGGCGGCGACTGCGGTTAACGGGCTGTCGTCATCGCATACCTTTGCAATGAACTCTGCGCTTTCACCGCCGGTTGAAAACACCATCGGGCGTTCGCCGATCGTCTCCGCCGCCTCGAGCGCGGCAACGGCGGAATGGTCATTAACAGCGAATACTGCATCGAAAGTCTCGCTGTCGGCGAAGGCATCCAAAGCCGCTTGTAGCGCGATCCGATAGCTACCGTGGCCCTCGACCTGAGTGACGTCAATCATTGTGGTTCGCTCGTGTCGCACCCCATCCAAAAAGCCAGTCACCCGATCTCTCGTGTTCGACAGTTCTGACTGGCCGATGATCAAAAGACGAAGATGGTCGTGTTTCTCGAGATACGTCGCAGCAAGAACCCCGAGCGCATGCGCAGCGGCTCTGTTGTCGGGGCCGAGGTAAACGCCGCCGGGCTGCGGCGTGCTTTCTGCGAGAAATGGAATGCCGCGCTGAAGGATGCGGCGCCTCAACATGTCTCCGTCGCGGCCTGCCACATAGGGGAGAATGATTGCGTCGACATTTTCATGGAAGGCTCCACCGTCGGCGCTGGTGCTTTCCGTGCGTTCAAACCGCTGAGCTTTGACATCGTGAAGCCCGCTGGCGCTCCCATAACCACTTGCGGGTAATGCACCACCGCGCGTCCGTCTCAGTGCGCCAGCCTCGGCAAGTTCGACGATGTCTCGGCGGAGCGTGACTTCCGATACGCCAGGTATCCTCGTCGCAAGCGATCGGGTTTCAATCGCACCTTCGTTTTCAAGGACCGCCAGGATCCGCTTGTGCCGAATGTTTTTGATCATTTCTCCCCACTGCAAGCGCTAAATGGCGCAGGCCTTGGCGACATCAAGATCATATTTGATCATTATCGATCGAGACTGATCATTTTCCGACGGCCGCAGTGTCTCTCGTTTCGCTCTAGACGTTTTAGAAACTGGTAGTTCCATCGACATGTCGTGACGTCTTCAGTTTGACAAACGACCGCGTTAAGCGGCGAGTCTCCTCCGCCGATTGGGCTTAAAAACCAGGTGCCGATATGATCGATCTACAAACTATACCCATTCTGCGGTCGCCTAACCTGGAGGAAACCCAGGCGTTTTACGAGGCACTCGGCTTCGATGCGGAACCAATTGGGGAGTCGTACCTCATCATTCGGCGGCCAGGTATTGAGATTCATTTTTGTCCGCCTGACCATGCCGACGGTCGGGCCACTGAAAGCAGCTGCTACATTCGCGGTGAGGGCATTGATGCGCTTCATGCGGAGTGGTCTGCAATCGGCGCTACTGCGGTTTCGCCGATCTATCACTGACCGTGGGTAATGTACGAATTCTACCTAAGCGATCCCCATGGCTGTCTGATCAAATTCGGTCGCTCCGACAGTGAAGGTGACCCGCCAAAGAACGCATTGCCGCGACACCCGGCTGACCCTGCATAGCCGAGGGTCTTGTCACTTTGTGAGAATGAGTTTTCCAAGCCGCGTTATCCGTAAACGATAGTGCTCGCCTTCGTGTTCGATAGAGACTTCCTTGAATTTACCGAAGATGTTTTGCGAGTTCAAAACAGGGATAGTCGCGCCCTGTTCAGGCACCATTTCGCTATTTGTTTTGTCGGTCATTTCCCGCCTCAATCATCAACATCTGACAGTATGTCGCATGTCGGATAAAGTTGACTCTTTTTGTAAGGCTTAATACGACCGCACTCGTAGCACCGCTGTCAAGTGATTGATTTTAAATCGCTTTAGACTTCTTCTAAAGAACAAGACGGTGTTGTGACAGAGTAGCCAGCACGCGATCGTCAATCGCCAGCCAGCGAATTTTTCAAATTAAGTTGGTGGGGGCGTTGTCATGGCGACAGCTGTTTCGCGCGCGGTTTTGGCTGCGACGGTTTCGGGTATCGCACTTGCAGTAGCAAGTACAGAAATGCAGGCCCAGGAGGGAGAAGGCACGCTCCTCGGCCGCATCGTTTTCGGTGCAGGCGAACAAAAAGTCGCCGTCGACACGCCGCAAGCAGTCACTGTCATCACTCAAGAGGATATTGACGAGCAAGCGGCAGAAACAGTTGGGTCGCTACTGGAGGGCGTACCTGGCGCAAACGCCACTGGAAACCCGGACAACATCATCGGTCAGAACTTTAATATTCGCGGTTTCGGGCCTCAGGAAATTGGCTCAAACCAAGAGGGGCGGGTCGTCGTCAACGTAGACGGCGCAACGAAGTACTACGAAAGCTACCGCATGGGCGGCTTTTTCGGCGATTCCGAACTTTACAAATCCGTCGAAGTCCTCCGTGGCCCAGCCTCAGGCACACTCTATGGAACAAGCGTTCTCGGCGGTGTCATAAACTTCACCACGAAGGACGCATCTGACTTCCTTGAAGACGGCGAGAACGCGGCCGTACGCCTGAAGGTCCTTGGCGATTCAAACCAGGAAGGATTTCGAACATCGAAGATTGTCGCCACGCGTTTCGGCGAAAATGTCGAGCTTCTTGGCGCCTTCAACTACACGCACTTTGACGATCTTGTCTCAGGGGACGGAGAAGAGCAGCCGGGAACCGGAAATGAGTTCCCAAGTGGGCTCGCCAAGTTGACGTTGCGGTTTGGGGAAAACAACGAGCAGGTTATTCGCGCAAAATATGAGCGCACCGAAGTTGACGGTTTTTCGGCTGTGGCGACGGGTGGAATACCTGTGTTCGTGAGGGATGCGGTTACACGGCAATTGACCGACGAGACACAGGTTATTCCGCGGCGTGCCAGCGACACGAGTGCGCTTCTGTCATATGAGAATCCAGCATCTGACAATCCGTGGTTGGATCTCAACATCACGCTGTCGTACTCAGAATTGAGAAACGAGCAGTTGGAATTCATCAACGCGGACTTCTCGTACACCTATACAGAACTCAAGGTCGACAACACGTTTGAGTGGATCACCGATAACTTCGAGAATTATCTAACGATTGGTCTGGCTGCAAAGTACCAGGAACGGCGTCGTCGAGACCTTGACGGCACGCCTGTTGGCTCACACCCCGAAGGCGATGAGACAACTTTTGGCGCTTACGTTCAAAACGAGTTTATCTGGCGGGACAAGCTAACGGTTATCGGCGGCCTGCGCGTCGACTGGCGTGAAATTGAGCCGATTGGAACGACATACACCTACACGACCACTGGCCGCGGGGCGACTGCCGACGACGTGGCTGATAGGCCGGTTATTCCGGATGATGTGTCTGACGTCGCCTTCGCGCCAAAGGTCGCTGCAATCTATGAAGTTTTCAATGGATTCAACGTTTTCGGTTCACTCGCTTACACCGAGCGGATGGCCGGCATCGATGAGGAATTGAGCTTTGACTACGGCCTTATCAGGGCCGGCGACGCTGCGCTTTTCCCCCAGTCGAACCTTGATAAGGAGCGTGCCTATTCGGTCGAAGGCGGGATCAGCCAAACCATTGACGGCATCGTCTTCGATGACGACGCCTTCGCCTACAAAGTAACCGGTTTTTACAATCGCATTGAGGATCTCATCATCAGAGATTCGCAGTCTTCTCGGACGGCGCCACTTCCTGAATATGTCAACGAAGGCGAGGCTGAGATTTACGGTGTCGAGTTTGAAGCGTCATACAACTCTGAATACGTCTTTGCGTCCGCCTACGGCTCGGTTATTCGCGGTGAAAACACGGACAATGATCGCCCGTTGTCTTCGATTGCACCTGATGAAGTCGGGTTCACGATAGGCGGGAAAGTCCCTCATTATGATGTTCGGTTCGGTTTCGACACGCGCATCGTCGCAAGCCAGGGACGTACCCTCCCGGCTGTCGGTGGTTTTCGTGATCCGTCGGTATCGTTTCACGTCCACGACATATGGGCCTCTTGGAGACCGGACGAGGGCCCCTTGGATGGCCTGTCGGTTACCGCCCGCCTCGACAACATCGGCGATGAATTTTATGAGGAATTTCTCTCGACCGCAGGACCAGCAAAAGGCAGAACGTTTCGTGGATCATTGGCATACACTCTGAAATTCTGAGGTATGCCTCTGCACGAGATGAAGAAAGAGTATTGGATGAGATCGACGCTCAATTCCGTGCTGGCATGCTTGGCCGCCTTTGGGTGGGTAATGGCAGCTGGCAACCTCCCCGCATCGGCCCAGACGGCTGAGACAGGAATTGCGCTCGAGCTCAATGTTCTTCAGTCGACTGACTCCGGGTGTCGCGCTGGTTTTCTCCTGGAGAACAAACACAGCAGCGACGTCGAGAAGCTGGAAATCGAGGCGGTAATTTTCAACGCCGAGAACCTCATTGACCGGCTGCTCATCCTCGAGTTCGGCACTGTGGCAACGTCCGCATCAAAGGTCAGGCTCTTCCAGCTGCCTGATCTGCAATGCGACCAGGTCTCACGTGTCCTTCTCAACGAAGTCATCGCGTGCGATGGAGCAGCCCTTGACGCCTCGACGTGCGAGCGATCCATGGAGCTGAGCAACCGCACCGCAATTAAATTCGGGCGCTGACGATGCAGGCTTTGATCGACAGGGTCGGGGAGATTTATCAGCTCGGTGGACCGGTGGTGCTGGTCTTAGCGCTTCTCTCGGTGTTCGCGCTCTCGCTCATCATCCTTCGGCTCCTTTATCTCCTCAGCAATCGCATCAGCGAGCCAACCCTGACAAACGCTGCACTTGACCGATGGCAGAAAGGTTTGAGAGGGGACGCGCAAGCGATGCTTTCAGGGTCTCGTTCCGCGGCTGGGAGAACCTTGCGGCGTGCGATGGCGTTTAACGGCGAGGGTAGTGTTTCGATCGATCGCATACGCGAAGATGCCGAAAGCCAAGCCCGACGTGAGTTGGAGGCAATGCGAAGCGGTACGCGTATTCTGGATGCAATTGCCCAGATCGCGCCGCTCCTTGGTCTTTTTGGGACGGTCCTCGGCATGATTGAAGCGTTTCAAGCCCTGCAATCTGCCGGGGCGACAGTCGATCCGGCACTGTTGGCTGGTGGAATTTGGGTCGCTCTTCTGACCACAGCGGTGGGGTTGGCGGTCGCGATCCCCGTTTCGCTCTTTGTCACCTGGTTTGACGGTCGGGTCGATCGTGCGCGCGGTGCAATCGAAGACGCGCTAACCCGGTTCTTTACAGACCTCCAGGAAGAGCCCGGTGAGAATTCGAGCGCCGCGCACAGCGCGTCCAGATCCGTGGCCGGGCAAACGCTGACCCCTAACCATGCAGCTTGAAATAGAACGGGTCAGGAGAAAACGCCTTTCGATGACGCCGCTCATCGACGTCATCTTCCTGCTGCTTCTCTTTTTTATGTTGTCGTCCACGTTCCTAAAGTTCTCGCGGATCGACGTTTCCGCGGGTACGGCAGCGCAAGGCGCAGCCGCAATGCCTGCACCGGAAATCATTATTCGCGTGGGGGCAGAGCAAAGTCTCGATTTGAATGGTGATCCGGTGGACCCGTTAAACCTCGTTGAGGCGCTACAGACGATCCCAGACATACAATCGAAAACCGTGGTCGTCGTCGCGCGGGAAAAGGCTCTCGTTCAAGACCTCATCACGACGCTCGACGAGGTGAAAAAAGCCGACGTCGGCAATATCGCACTTATTCGGTGATCGGTCATGCGCGTGACGGAGTTCACTCAGCGAAAACAAACAGAAAGCACGATCGCGCTCATCAACGTCGTGTTCCTGATGCTGATATTTTTCCTCATTGCGGGCACCCTTGTGTCGCAGCTGGATCAAGACGTCGAACTCGCGGTTTCGCCGAACTCGGGCATTGGCGAGCCTCCCGTCGATGCACTTTTCATCTCGAAGGACGGAACGCTCAGGAGCGCGGGTCGGCAGATAACGGTTGAGGAGTTTATCTCCCGCCGGAGTGTCGAAGATGAAAACCCGGTGCTCGTTGCCGCCGATCATCGGGCAGAAGCATCAAACCTGGTGGAGCTTTTGGCAGATCTGAAGGCCCGTGGGGTCTCAAACATCAGCATCGTTACGCGCAAACCATGACTGGGCGATTTCCGACACGCGCATTGCAAGCGCCGACGACGCGGGTGTTTGCCGTCGTCGTTTCGTTGGCTTTTCATGGGTTTGCGCTCGCCGCATTTATGCCGCGGGTCGATGACGCTGAGATCGAAAGATCATCTGGGTCTGTGGCGATGATGGACGGCAGTCTTTTCCATGCGGTCGCCGGGGCAGGTGAAGCACAGCGCGTCGAACCAGTCGAAACTGAAGACCAGAGCCAACAGTCGGAGCCAAACGATGCTCCTACTGCCGATGTCGCCGAGACCGCACCGAGGACTTTAGCGTCTCGAGTGTCGGATATGATTGGCAATCCTGCTCAGACCCTGTCAGCGCTTTCACCGGAAACCGAACGCGTTGAGCAGGCCGATATGTCTGCGCCGGGCAGGGCAGAGCGGGTTCAAGCCTCGACCGCGGCGGCATCTGAACCCACCCAAAACGCAACGGTGAGTGCGGCAAGGGTTCGGGACAGTTCTGAGGCTGCAAACGCGCCAATCCAGGCTGCACGACTGACAGAATCGCTTGCGGCGCTTTCGGGCGACTATTTGTCGGGTGAAGTTACGCGCCCCGAACCGTCTCAGTCTGCTTCGCCGGACACCGAAGATCGGATTGAACCGGTAGAGGTTGCGCAATCGAGTTCCGTGGCATCGAACCCTGCTGAGGCTACTCCAGCAGAAATTGAAAGTAGTCGGGCAGAAATAGTCGAAACAGCACAGTCTGAGCGAGCGACAGAAGCTACCGCTGCACCGGCGGTTGCTGTTGCAGCTCTCACCTCACCTGCGCGCCCTGCGGTCAGTGAGCCTGAGCGCGCATCATTTGCCGAAATCGACCCGGGTTTTCCCGATGGCGTGCCGATGCCGAGCGCAGATCCACGGCCTCCAGAAAAGCGTGTGGCGGCAGTTAATCCGCGCCGCAAGGCCGAAGCGACCCGGACAAAAAGGACCGCGACGGCGAATAAGCCAAAACGAGCGCAAAAGCAGACTGCCGCGAAACCGTCAAAAGCGAAGACAAAACAGACTGCAAAGAAAACCAATGCCGGTCGTGGAGAGGTCAATAGTCGGCGTGGCAGTCAAAATGCAAGAAACGGAACCGCGAGAAACGCCGGTGACGGCGGCAAACGCCAAACTGCGGGCGGTGCGCGAGCGCTTTCAAATTACAAAGGAAAAGTTTTCTCTCGCATAAAACGGCAAGCACGCCGGCTGTCTGGTGGCCGTGGAAAGGCCCTCGTGTCGCTAACGATTAATGCCTCAGGCGGCCTTAGCCGCGCGCGCGTTGCCCGAAGTTCGGGAAACGCCAATCTAGATCGTAAAGTGCTCGGTGCCGTGCAACGGGCAGCGCCGTTCCCGCCCCTTCAAAAAAACACAGGGCAGCGGAGTCTCACGGTCAGCGTTTGGATTGAGGGCCGTTAAGGTAACGTTCGAGCTCCAGGCGGGGAGCTGCTCTCACGATTCCGATCGCGATCCAAAGAGCACCTCGAATTAGCGAAGACGCACATACCGCGTGCCCCGTGGAGCTGGGTGAAAGGATCGGCTGGGGAGAAGGCGGCTCGGTCGGTTCTGAAGTATAGTTCCGGTCATCGAAGCTTTTTCATACCGGTTGGTTATCGAGAATTCAGTCAGTCAGACTTTCAAGGGTACCGAGCTACCCGGCGCGTTACCGCCCAACTCGGCTACTTATTCACTCATTGGGAAGTCCTCTTGTGGGAAAGTGATCGAGGTGATCAATGGCATAGAACGGTCAAACAGATGACGATCACAATATTAGATCTCGTGCATTTGGCATTTACCCGCGCGAAATCAGATCTCTATTCGGACTACGAGCGGTGGATTTCTACATCCTACAAACTTGGCTCAGCGCTTCCAAATTCACTGATGGTGAAGCGAGTACAGGAACTTGGTGAATTGGATCTTGTTTTAAGAGGCATTGAAAGTGAACTAATCCACCATGCAAAAGAAGCAGGCTTTAAGATCGAAATCTATTTCACGCTGTCGCGAGTTTGGGTCAGTACTGCATATGAAATTTTTCGGCGTTTGAAGGGCATTGTTGATGGGCAGATAAGGCAGGAAGTCTTCGAAATCGAACGCGAGTTGAAGCTCGTGAGAGTGCCGTTGGAAAAACACGAAATTGCAGAAGATCGAAAATTTGGCAGAACTCTCATTCTTTCGCCACAGCTGCGTCATGAAGATGGCAACGACAAAGACATGACATACGATCCAAGTGATGTGAAAAAATCCTTTATTCCTCCAACAACATTGTCCAATCGCGGTTCGGAGATTTGGATTGTACCCGACGCCAGAACTGGAGGAAATCGAATGGTCGAGAGGCAAGGTTTATCCGACAGGATATTGGGATTTGGCATGTCTAATGTGTCCACGGCCAAAGGCTGAGTAGTGAATTGGGATATCATGAAGTCTCATTGGTATGTCCCGTGACTGTTTCGAAATCCGCCCAAATTAGCGCAACCCAGCCACCCTAAGCGCATCCCAAATGTCACCCATTCGACTCGCAAGGCGACCTGCGTTTGAGATTGGCAACATCTGAATGGGGCTAACCATCTGCAATATATGGGAAAAAATGGTAGCGGAGGAGGGACTTGAACCCCCGACACGCGGATTATGATTCCGCTGCTCTAACCACCTGAGCTACTCCGCCACTCTGACGCCGAAACGGCACCCGCGCGTATAGGCCTTTGCGGATTTGTCCGTCAAGACGCGCCTACTGAAGAAAAGCCTCCATGGTCAATGCCGGCTTTCTGGTCTGAATTTCGGAGCCGATCGCTGCGACCGATTGGGTCTTTGCGATGAAGCCGCCACCAAGCACCTGTGCCATTGGTTTTTCGCTCTCATAAAGCACACACGCCTGCCCTGGCGCGACACCGTCTTCGCCGCCAATCAATTCGACAGTCACGGTGTTATCTTCCACGCGGAGCAGTGCCGGGCGGGGTGGTTGGCTTGAGCGAATTCGGGCCGCGCATTCCAATCCATCTGCCTCTTGAAGCTGGACATCGCCGATCCAGTTGAAATCTGACAATTCAACCTGGCCAATTGCAAGTGCTTCTCGAGGACCAACGACTACTTGGTTTTCTCCCGGATCTAGCTTCACGACATAGAGCGGATCGCCGACGGACACGCCAAGCCCTCTGCGCTGACCGATCGTGAACCCGATGATGCCGTCATGCCGACCGAGAACGCGCCCGTCGATATGAACGATGTCGCCGGGCGTACAGGCTTCTGGTCTGAGTTTCGCAACGAGATCGGCATAGTGACCGTTTGGTACGAAGCAGATGTCTTGGCTGTCGGATTTATTCGCGACGGATAGACCATAGTCTGCGGCGAGTTGGCGAACGGCACTCTTTGTCATTCCGCCAAGAGGAAAGCGCACAAAGTTGAGCTGATCCTGTGTCGTGCCAAAGAGAAAATAGCTTTGGTCTTTGTCGGGGTCGGCCGCGCGAAACATGGACCGTTTATTTCCCGCACTTTGGGACTGAACATAGTGCCCCGTGGCGAGTGCCTCCGCGCCCAATTCGTGAGCGGTCTTCAAAAGGTCTTTGAACTTCACGGTCTGATTGCACGTGACGCATGGGATCGGGGTCTGCCCCTCGATGTATGCGTCGGCAAACTCGTCGATCACTGATTGTTTAAAGCGGTCCTCATAATCGAGCACATAATGCGGAAAGTCGTGGGCCTCGGCGACACGGCGGGCATCATAAATGTCCTGACCAGCGCAGCATGCTCCTTCGCGCCTGATAGCCTCGCCATGGTCGTAGAGTTGGAGCGTTATTCCGACGACGTCGTAGCCGGCATTTTTCAGAAGAACCGCGACAACTGATGAGTCAACGCCCCCCGACATTGCGACGACAATGCGTGCGCCGCGGGGTATGCCTAAGCTCTCTTCAAGATTGTCGATCATGCCGATTTTGAGGGTCTAACGTGGCGTCCGCTTCCTTGGTCGACACATGGGCACATTTTTCCCAGGCGGCAAGAGTTTATCAGCTGACGCTGCATGAACGGGACCGCCGTTTCATCGAAAATGGCTAATTTCCTACGTTTGAAGGCATTCTAGCCTTGGTCTCCTGTTTGCAACTCGCTCTCCAGAGTATTGCTGCCTTTCGAAGGAGACGCGTGTGAGCGTTCAAACTCTTGCCGACTTTATTGCGCCTTCGCCGCCGGTAAACCAGCCGCCTAAAACGATGCGGTCGGTTGATGATTTGGATTCCAAGCGGCGCGATCCGTTTGGCGACTTTTTGGCGGAAGAGACAAAGCCAGCTTCTTCTGAAGAGACCGCTTCAAACAATAAGACGGTTCAGGGAAATGTTGATCGAGAAACTACGCAGGCAGAGAACGACGCGGCTAACCGAGATGCTGAGCGGCCCAACGTTGCCTTGGTTGACGATGGCGATAGTCACAACGAGCCTGCGGAGCCTGCTCAGGTTGGTGGGTTTGATCCAGATTCAGAGACGATTTCCATCGCAGAAGTCCAGGCTGTTGACCTCCTTAGCGATATCGTTGCACCGACAGGCGCAACTCAGGTTTTTGCGCCTCTCGTAGTGGAAGGCGCAATCGCTGCCGTAAATCCGGTTTCGGCTGAGAGCATTGCGCTATCGGCTAGCCAATTGGGCGTTCAAAAGTCTCAAACGATTGGTCAACCTGGCGAAGGCTTCGACTTTCGTGGGCTGATCAGCGGCGATTCAGAAGCTTCGGGCGAGGCGCCGTCAAAGCCATCTCAGAATGGTCAAACGGAACTCTCTCAGCTTCTGAAAGCTCGGTCGGCGAACGGTGCCAGCTCTCAAGGTTCGCAGAGCCAACAAACACAATCCATAGCGGCGCAAACGAACTTCAGTGACCTACTGAACCAATCGCTCACCTCAGTTGAAGGGGACACGAGTCAAGCAACCGGCGAGCTTACGTCAATCAATCGAACTGGTGGATCAGGTGACGCTCTCCTGACCACGGACCCGACGAAAGCGACTGGACGTGTTCCCCTGACGCCGGAGGCCATTGGCGCGCGGATCGTACAAGCTGCGCGTAACGGTGAAACCCGTTTTCGTATCGAACTCGATCCACCGGAACTTGGGCGCATTGATGTGAGGCTCGAAATTGGGTCCGATGGCAGAGCGAATGCGGTTCTCTCTGCGGACCGAGCCGAAACGCTCGATATGCTCCAGCGTGATATCCGGGTGTTGGAACGCACGCTTCTACAAGCGGGGCTCCAACTGGAACGTGGCTCAATTGAAATGGGCTTGAGACAGCAGGGCGATGGTGATCGCAACCCAGGTCAGGGCGAGGCGAATGATCAGCGCACAAAGGATCAACGAGACGGGCCTGAGGAGGCCGTTGAAACTGCGGTCGACGAGAGACCGGTACGTCTCGGTCATATCGGCGTGGATAGGCGGGTTTAGATCATGACGACAGCAGCTGAACTTGCGGCGGGCGTTTCCACCCCGCAGACTACGACTGGAACAACGAGCTCTCGCACCGCTGCGGAAGCGCAGAACCAGTTCGACGATGATTTCGAGACGTTTCTGACGCTGCTAACGACGCAGCTTCAAAATCAGGATCCAACGAACCCGATGGACACAAACGAGTTCACCCAGCAACTCGTGTCTTATTCCGCGCTTGAGCAAGACATTAATCAGAACCAAGCGCTGGAAGAATTGGTGTCGCTCATGGGGAGTTTCGTGAACTCCTCGGCGATTTCCTATGTGGGCGATCGCGTAACCATCGATGGCACGCGCGCCCAGCTCCAGAATGGCGTGGCGGAATGGGGATACGATGTCGCGCGAAACGGGTCATCGGGAAGCATCGAAATCCGCGACGCGAATGGTGCGCTAGTCCGAACAGCTGAGCCGCAAACTCAGACGGGCAGCCATAGCTTTCGTTGGGATGGACGCATGGATAACGGCCAAGTGGCGCCAGATGGCGACTACTTCATCAACATAAGCGTTCAAGATTCGACCGACGTTGCCGTCCCCGTCACCACCTCAGTCGACGGTCTTGTTGAGGAGGTCGATCTCTCGACCAATCCGCCAACACTTGTGGTCAACGGCCAAAACGTGCCTTTAGACGCGATACAGGCGGTGCGTCCGAACAATTGATTTCGTCTTTGCCCGCTACCGACAATATGGAATGCGGGTAAAAGCGTGACGAAAATTGCATTTGGAACGGCGGGCACCGGCGAGACCGGAATTGTCCTGTTGCATGGCGCTGGCGGTCAGCGAGCGGATTGGCCCAAGGCGTGGCGGACAGGCAAGGGCATCTCTGATCATGGGATGACGATTGTGCCCGATTTGCCGGGGCATGGTCAGTCGCCGAAACCTGCCTATGACAACGTCACCAGTTACGCAGATGCGTTGGTACCTTTTCTAGAAGAACTACAGCACGACCGCTTGATACTCGTCGGTCACTCGCTGGGCGGAGCGATCACACTGGAATTGGCCCAGCGGAACATTCCAAAGCTGAGCGGAGTCGTGATCATCGCGGCGGCGGCATCCTTTTTTGTGCATCCGAAAATGCTCGCTGGCTTTAAATCGGCCTTTCACAAGACCGTCGACACGATCGTAGAGTTTTCCTGGCCGAACGGCGGGCGCGAGAGCTATCAGCGTCAACAGCGTTGGCACATGGTCTTGGCGGGTTCAGACATTGTGCATGGCGACTTCAAGGCCTGTGCGGATGTTGATTTGAGCGACAGCCTACCAAACATTTCGGTGCCGACGCTCGTTATCGCATCGACCGCTGACCGCATGGTGCCGCACAAAAACAGTCTGGCGATGCAGGCGGCGATCCCTAGCGCGAAGATCGTTACCCACCAGGATTGCGGGCATTTCGTGCATGTGGAGCGGCAGGGTCCGGTGACGGACGAGATCACGAAGTTTATCGCGGCTGTCTAGAATCTGCGCGGTTGAAGCCCCGACTGAAACCAGTTGACGAAAGACCACATGGAGTATGTGGGAAGCCCCGTCGCGGCTCTGATGTCGGCGGCGTAGGGCACCATGTTGGTGCACTCGAGAACAATGGCCCCGATCTCAGGCTGGCTAGCGACGAGGTCTTGAGCCGCGTCCACATTGTCTTGGCGAGCTACCTCAACGTCCAAGTTGATTTCATTGCCTAGGATGGCGCGGGTGAATTCCTTTCCGCCCTCTGTTGAGCCGATCGGTGTGTCGGCTGGTACCCCCGCCTTTTGCAAATGCTCCGCCGTCAAGGTCGATCCGGAGATCGTCAAAACGCCAGCGCACTTTCCTGGTGGAAGGCAGGCGTTGACGAGCGCGACCTGCTGTAGCGACGAGGTCGCGACCGGCACCGACACGGAAGCTGCCAAATCGTCCTGAAAAAGCGACAGGAACCCGCAATTCGTGGTGATCCCATCGACGCCATCGGCTTCAAGCTCCCGAGCAGCCGCGATAAACGTGGACAAGAGACCTTCAGCACCCCGCCGCACGACGCGGTCCGGTGTCGCATCGCGCACGATCTTGTAGTGCACCGGAAAGGGCCAGGAGAGTGCATTTCCAACGTCGCCCGGGATCCGCGGGAATTGGGCATCCAGCATCAAAATTCCGACGCTCGCGCCGTAGATCGCTTTTCCGCCTGTCACAACCGTTGACTGCACGTCGATCGCTCTGCACTCTGGCGCCACCAACCATGCGGCACGCTAATCCAAACCCATGCTCGAACCTGCAACTAATCGGCTAACAGGCGCGGAAGCAATGGTGCGCATGCTTCAGGCGCATGAAGTAACGCATATGTTTGGGCTGTGCGGCGATACCACATTGCCGTTTTACGACGCGCTTTACCGGCTCGACCACGGGATCAGCCACATCCTCACGCGAGACGAGCGGCACGCGGCCTATATGGCCGATGGCTATGCGCGGGTCACAGGTAAACCGGGCGTATGTGAGGGGCCGTCCGGCGGTGGCGCCACGTATATTTTGCCGGGCGTTGTTGAAGCCAATGAAAGCTCCATTCCGATCCTGGCAATTACAACGGACGTCGCGACGACGTCCCGAGGGCGATATCCGCTGACGGAACTTGATCAAACCGCGCTCTATCGCCCGCTGACCAAATGGAATGCCTCGCTCGATCAGGCGTCACGCCTGCCAGCGATGATGCGGCAAGCGTTTCGCGCATTGACGACGGGTCGTCCGGGTGCGGTGCATCTCGCTTTGCCCTTTGATACGCAGAAGGCGCCGGTCGACGAAAGCGAGATTTGGGCGGATAGGGCCAACCGATCTTTCCCGTCGCACCGCGCCGCACCTGATCCAAAAGCCATTGCGGAGGCCGCCAAGCTGTTGGCATCAGCCGAGCGGGCGGTCGCTGTTTGTGGTGGCGGTCCCGTCATAGCGGGCGCCCATGATGCGCTTGCTACGCTTGCTGAACGGCTCGATCTTCCAATTGCAACGACGGTTTCAGGCCAGGGCGCGATCGCGGAGACTGCACCTCGCGCGGTTGGTGTCGTGGGGTCCAATGGCGGCGTTCCCTCCACCCGAGTGGTTGTGGATGAGGCCGATCTGGTTCTTTTCATCGGATGTCGCGCAGGGTCCGTCACGACCGAGCGTTGGAGGTCGCCTGCGCCCGACACGACAATCATCCATATCGACAGTGATCCTGATGTGTTGGGTGCGAACTATGAAACTGCGGTTTCCATCTGCGCTGACGCGAGGCTTGCGCTCGAAGCGCTCGTTGCAGCGGTGGAGGTGTTGCCAACGGTCCAAGGTCAAGATGGTAAGCGCCGCGCGGCTCAGGCATGGCGGGGAAAGCGCGCTGACTTTGACGCGCTCGCGGCAAGCACCGAGACACCGATCCGCCCGGAAGCCGTAATCAACATGCTCATGTCGGTGCTCGACGATGACGCTGTGATCGTCGCCGATCCGGGCACGCCGTGCCCTTACTTTTCCGCGCATTACCGTTGGCCGAAGGCTGGTCGAAACTTCATCACCAACCGCGCGCATGGCGCGCTTGGTTACGCAATGGCAGCCGCGATGGGCGCCCATGTCGGGCGACCGGCCGTGAAGACCATCGCGGCACTTGGCGACGGCTCGTTCGGCTTTTGCTGTGGCGAGCTCGAAACCATGGTGCGCCACAAAATGCCGATCACGACGATTGTCTTTTCCAATGCGACGTATGGTTGGATCAAAGCTGGACAGAATTCAGGGTTTGGGCAGCGGTTTTACAATGTCGACTTCGACCGGACCGACCACGCAGCTGTCGCCACCGCCTTTGGGGTCAAGTCTTGGCGGGTCGAGAACCCTGAAGATCTGAAGCCCGTATTGAAAGAGGCTGTCGAGACGGATGGCCCGACGCTGGTCGACATCATCAGTCAGCCACTCCATGAGGCCGCAGCACCCGTTTCGGAGTGGATCGCGTGACCGTGGACGCCTCATCGGTCATTGACGCGATGGACCTCTGGCATTGCGAAGTGCCGGTGGTGTCAAAGCGCGACCACGGGATCGGTACAGTCGCGGATAAGATTGATATCGTCGTCGTGCGCCTAACCTCAAATGACGGCGCCGAAGGCTTTGGTGAGGCTTCTCCTTGGGTTGTTTTTACCGGTCCGGTCGAGGCGACCTACGCGGCACTTGATCGCTACATGCGCCCTTTCATCGTTGGAACGCCGGTCCTCGACTACGCCAAAACGCTTGAAAAATGCCGTCGCGCTGTCGCGCACTCGACTGAAGCGATGGCGGCGCTCGAAACAGCCTATCTTGATCTGATCGGACGCATGTCCGGGTTGCCTGTCCATGCGCTCCTGGGCGGTAAGGTGCGCGACACGATCCCGCTCTCCGTTTCGCTGGCAAACCCGAATTTCGACGAAGACCGCGAACTTCTGCTCCGCCTCTCAGCCGATGATGTGGGCATCGTCAAACTGAAGGCTGGCTTCGCCGGTCATGATTTTGATCTCGAACGGCTAGAGGTGCTGAGGCGCGATTGGCCGGAGATGGATGTCCGGGTCGACTATAATCAGGGTCTTTCGATCCAGGACGCGATTGGATGCGTCGTTGATGTCGCCTCATTCGAGCCGACTTTCATCGAGCAACCGGTTGTGGCATCGCAATACCCTCTCATGGCCGAGATAAGAAACGCCATCGACGTCCCGTTGATCGCGGATGAGAGCGTTTTTGGCCCGGAAGATATGCACCGTGCCGTCCGAGAAGGGATTGCCGACGGCGTTTCTGTGAAGATCATGAAAGCGGGTGGCTTGCGTCGGGCTCTCCAAGTCGCGGGGCAAGCGCAGCTTGCGGGCATGACGGCCTATGGCGGCGACATGTTCGAAACGGGCCTGGCGCATCTGGCAGGCACACACATGGTCGCCGCGAGCCCGAACATCACGCTTGGCTGCGAGTTCTATCAGTCCAGCTATTATCTCGCCGAGGACATCTTGACGGAGCCGTTCCCGATCCTGGACGGTGAGGTGGTCGTGCCGAACGTGCCTGGCCTTGGGGTCGATGTGAACCTGGAGAAGGTGAAGGATTTTACGATCACCGGCAGCGGAGAGCGCGTCAGTGTCTAGCGCCGATCCCATTATCGTTGTCGGGGCCGGTATCGTCGGCGTCTCCACCGCGATCTGGCTCCAGCGCGACGGACACAAGGTCACCATCATTGATCGATTGCCACCGGGCGAGGGGACGAGCTTTGGCAATGGCGGAGTGCTTGCGTCTTGCGCAGTCGTGCCCGTTACCGGTCCAGGCCTGATCACGAAAGCGCCGAAGATGGTGGTCGATCCGGAGAGCCCGCTCTTCCTGCGCTGGTCATATCTGCCTAGGCTTTTGCCTTGGTTGACGCGCTACCTGATGAACGCGAACAAACGTGACACGAAACGGATTGCTGAGGCGCTTTCCTATGTCGTGCCAGGGAGCCTTGAAGAACATCAACAATTGGCCGAAGGGACCGGCGCCGAGCACTGGATCGCGCCGTCTGACTATCTCTACCTTTACGGCGATCGCGCAGCCTTTGACGGCGAGGCGTTTAGCTGGGGGCTGCGGCGTGAGGCAGGTATCACCTGGGATGAGTTCGACCGTTCTGCTTTCAGCGACTACGATCCGATCTTCGATGAAAGCGTTGGATTTGCGGTGAAGATGGGCGACCACGGGCACATCCGTGATCCTGGTCAGTATGTGAAGGATCTCGCGGCGCACTTTGTGAATGAAGGCGGCACGCTCCTTCAGACAAGCGTCGAGGATGTGGATCGGCACGGCGATGAAATCACAGCAGTCGTCACGTCGGACTCAACGCTTGACTGCTCATCCTTTGTGCTGTGCGGCGGCGTTTGGTCCGGGCCTCTGGCTAAAAAACTGGGTCTTGCGGTCCCGCTTGAAACCGAACGCGGCTACCACATCGAGCTTTACGAGCCCAACATCATGCCGCGTGCGCCGGTCATGATTGCCTCTGGAAAATTCGTCGCAACGCCGATGGAGGGACGTTTGAGGCTTGCGGGCATCGTCGAATTTGGTGGGTTGAATGCACCACCGAGTGAGAAACCGTTCGAATTCCTTCTGCGTCACATCAAACGCGCGATCCCAAACCTCACATGGGAACGAGAAGAGCGCTGGATGGGTCATCGGCCTGCGCCAACGGACTCAATTCCCGTGATGGGCTTCGCGCCGGGTTTAAAAAACGCGGTTACCGGTTTCGGCCACCATCATATCGGTCTTACCGCCGGGCCAAAGACCGGTCGTATCCTGGCTGACCTGATTGCAGGCAGGCGACCGAATTTTGATCTTGCGCCATTTGATCCGGCGCGATTTGCTGCGGAATGAAAAACCAAGAGAGAAAGAGGGAGCTCTTCATGTCACTTAAGAAGGTACTACTTGCCGGTGCTGCGACCGCGCTCGTTGCAACGGCGGCATCCGCCGAAAAATGGGATATGCCAATGGCCTATTCCGGATCCAACTTCCACTCCGTCACCGGCGCTGAGTTCGCCGAATGCGTGACGACTGGAACCGGCGGCGCCATTGAAATCACGACGCACCCAGGCGGCTCGCTCTTTGCGGGTGCGGACATCAAGCGCGCAATCCAGACCGGCCAGGTGCCGATTGGCGAGCGGCTTTTGTCGGGTCACCAGAATGAAAACCCGATCTTCGGCATCGATTCTATTCCATTCCTTTCGCCGTCCTTTGACGATCACGCGAAGCTTTGGGAAGCAGCAAAGCCAACCATGGAAGAGATCTTGGCCGAGCAGAACCTTACGCTGCTTTATTCCGTGCCGTGGCCGCCGCAGGGGCTCTACTTCAAGAAGGAAGTGAACGCCGTCTCCGACATGGAAGGCGTCAAGTTCCGTTCTTACAACAATGCGACGACGCGCCTTGCTGAGTTGACCGGCATGCTGCCCGTTACGATCGAAGCGGCTGAAATCTCGCAAGCTTTTGCGACAGGCGTCGCAGAGAGCATGGTCTCATCCGGTGCCACCGGCTATGACCGTAAAGTTTGGGAGAGCCTCACACACTTCTATGAGGTCGATGCCTGGTTACCGCGCAATTACATCATGGTGAACTCGGGCGTCTGGGACGGCGTTGATGAGAGCAATAAGAACGTCATCATGGGCTGCGCAAAGCTTGCTGAGTACGCGGGTACCTGGCGCGCGAAGGAATACACGGGATTCACGCTTCAGGGCCTCCGTGATGGTGGCATGACCGTCCAACCGGCTGGCGACGGTCTGATGGATGAGTTGCGCGAAATCGGTTCGACGATGACAAATGAGTGGCTGGAAGCCGCCGGCGAGCAGGGCGCTGCCATCGTCGAAGCATACCGGGTACAGTAATCCCGACACGATATCGACCTCGGCGAGAGCCGGGGTCGAGCGGTTTTAGCCATGCGATAGGGGAGCAGGATGGGGGCATTGCGGATTGTCCGATCAGTGTTGGATCGGCTCTATGTCGCGTCGGGGGTGATCGCCGCGCTGTGCCTGATTGCCATCCTGCTCCTAATCATCGCGCAGATGGTCGCTCGCTGGACCGGTGAAATCTTCCCCGGTGCCGCCAACTACGCGGGATATTTCATGGCGGCGGCGTCGTTTTTTGCTTTCGCCAATGCGCTGAATCGTGGCTCCCACATTCGCGTTTCAATTCTTCTGAACGCGGTGCCGGAAGGTGCGCGACGGCTTTTGAACGTCTGGTGCTTCGGCCTCGGCGCGCTGGTGGCGTGGTACTTCACGTACCATGCCTATCAATTCACGTTCTGGTCGTGGAAATTCAACGAAATCAGCCAGGCACAGGACGCGACAGCGCTTTGGATCCCACAATCGGTGATGGTGATTGGCGGCGCTTTGCTCGCCGTTGCCCTGACCGACAGCTTCATTCACCTTCTGGTCAAAGGTGAACATCGAATGACGCGGGATGTGGTCGAGGAAGGTCAGCCAAACCAGTTGGCGGGGGAATGATAAGATGACCGAACTCGCCGCCATCGGCATCTTCCTCTTCGTTCTCTTCTTCCTCCTTGGCACGGGCGTTTGGGTCGGCCTCGCGCTGATGGGCGTCGCCTGGGTGGGCATGGAGATGTTTACGTCGCGCCCAGTCGGGGACGCGATGATCACGACGATCTGGGCGACGTCATCCTCCTGGACATTGACGGCTTTGCCGCTGTTCATCTGGATGGGTGAGATCCTCTATCGGACGCGATTATCAGAAGACATGTTTCGCGGGCTGTCACCATGGCTGGCGCGTCTTCCGGGTGGTCTCGTGCACACAAACATTGTCGGGTGTACGGTGTTTGCGGCGGTCTCTGGATCGTCAGCGGCGACATTGACCACTGTTGGTAAGATGTCGATCCCAGAACTCCGGGCGCGCGAATATCCGGAAAACGTGGTCATCGGCACGCTCGCAGGTGCGGCCACGCTCGGGCTCATGATCCCACCGTCCCTTGCGCTGATCGTTTACGGCGTCACAGTCAATGAATCGATCACACAGCTCTTCTTTGCGGGCGTGTTCCCGGGCCTCGTGCTTGCGCTGATGTTCATGGGTTATGTTGCGATCTACTCCCGCGTCTCGGGCAAGTGGAACCCGACCAAGGAGCCCGGTATGGGCTTTCTTGAAAAGCTCAGCAACTCCCGCTTCCTGATCCCGGTCATTTGCCTGATCCTGGTTGTGATCGGTTCCATGTACATGGGTATCGCGACGGCTACCGAGGCTGCAGCGTTTGGGGTGGTTGGCGCTCTGGTGCTTGCCGCAAGCCAAGGCTCGCTCAACTGGGAGACCTTCCGCGAGAGCCTCATGGGCGCGGTTCGCACGTCTGCCATGATTGCGCTCATCCTGGCAGGTGCAGCTTTCCTAAAGCTCTCAATGGGCTTCACCGGCCTGCCACGTGGTCTGGCTGATCTGATTGCTGCCATGGAGCTCACGCGCTTTGAGCTCCTGATGGCGCTTCTGATCTTCTACATCGTGCTCGGCATGTTCCTTGACGGCATTTCCTCGGTCGTTCTGACGATGGCAGTGGTCGAACCCATGGTGCGCGAAGCCGGGATCGACATTGTCTGGTTCGGCATCTTTGTCGTGGTCGTCGTTGAGATGGCGCAGATTACGCCGCCGATTGGGTTCAACCTCTTTGTGCTCCAAGGCATGACAGACCATGAGATGGGCTATATCGCCAAAGCAGCTCTCCCGATGTTCATGATCATGGTTTTGATGTGCTTCATCCTGATCTGGTTCCCAGAACTCGCCACATGGTTGCCGGACAATATCCGCCAGGGACCATCAGGATAGATCGATCGGATTTCGGTGGTTTTGTTGCAACTGGCTGCAATAATTCTGCCACAATTCCCATTCCGAGCGTTTCTCTCTGCTTGACAGACGCAGGGGCACCTAGGGCACGCCTACCGCATGACGTTGACGTTAGATCGACGCGTGAACAGGTGAGGGGCGTTCTATGCCACGGTCAAAATTTCTACGGTCAGCTGCGCTGACGGCAGCACTTTCAGTCTTTGCAATCGCCCATAACCCCGCGGAGGCCCAGGCAGAGGAATTCCGGATCGACCGGTTCTTTGTAGTTGGCGACAGTTTGAGTGACGCGGGCTCGCTCTCTCAAGCCGGTAGAAATGGCATCCTCGGAGCAGTTCCGCCCGGGACACCTGTTCCAGATATACGCTATCGGTTTTTGACCAATGCTCCCGATGGGTCGTCCCAGGTCTGGACCGAGGTACTTGCGGATCAACTTGGCCTGGAATCCGGCCCGGATGTCATCCACGGGTCGCTTGGTGCACCGACGCAGGAGATCAATGGCGGCAACTATGCCGAGGGCGGATCGCGGGTCGCTGGTCAACCAGGAATCGGCCAAAACATTCCATTCGGCGTCCCCACCACGCCCGTAACGGAACAGGTAGACAACCTCCTGGCAGACTCGCCGTCATTCGATGAGCGCGACTTGATCGCGCTTTGGGCGGGTAGCAACGACGTTTTCTTTGAGTTTGGCGGAACCTTACCGATATTGGGGCAAGCCGCCGCTGAAGCAAATATGGTGACCGCCGCCCAGCAGCTTGTGGAACAGGTCGACAGGCTAAAAGCCGCTGGCGCGCAAAATATCATCGTCGTCACAATCCCAGACATAGGCACAACACCGTTCGGTATCGCCCAGGAAGCGGCAAACATGGGTAGCGCGGGGGTCCTCACCAGCCTCGGCGACGCCTTCAACAATGAACTCAGAACAGCGTTGCCAGGACGGGACGTGGTAATTGTTGATGCTGGCAAGCTGCTCAACGCCGTGATCGCCGATCCAGTCCGCTATGGCTTCACGGCACCGAATGCGGCGACGCAGTTTTCATGTCCGACGCCGCCCGGGTCGCTCTTCTGCGTCCAAGGGCTTAATGCGGCCGCCGATAGCGAAGGTCGTATTTTTGCCGATGATGTCCACCCCACCACGGCGGCACATGCAATCTTCGGGCAGGCTGGATTTGCAGGTCTTCAAGCCGCGAGCCAAGCTGGCACGATCCCGGTCGCGACCCTTTCTGCTATACGCCAGCAGGCGGTGTCGCTTGAAAACCGACTGAACCCCACGGCCTTTGCCACCTATGACAAGGAACAGGGAACGAGCGTGCGCCGCGTCGCGGGTGCGTGGGAGGTCTATGGCGGCCTTGAGGGCGGCTATTACTCATCCGATGCCGAACAGGTGCGACCAGGTCTAGAAGCCTATACCCAGGTTGTCCGCGCGGGCGCTGATGTGATGGTGACGGACAATGCTTTGGTCGGCCTCGCTGGAAGTGTAGACCATGGTCAATTGAAGTTCGACGGTGATCGCGGTGGGTTTGATAGTCGGCTCTTTCTGGGTGCGGCATTCGGCATGCTCGAATTGCCGAAGGGTATATACTTAAACGCGGCAGCCGGCCTTGGCTCGATCCATGTCTTGGAAGTAGAGCGCAGCTTTGATCTCGGCCCGTCTCGCGAGAGCTATACCGCAGAAACCGATGGCTATTACGCCATGGTCCGCGTTGGCGGTGGCGTTGTCATCCCAGTTACGCAGAACCGCACGGTCCTGTTCAACCCGGCGATCTCATTCACTCACGAAGAGGTCTCGATAAACGGTTATACGGAGTCTGACGGCGCAGCGAGCCTTTCGTTCGGTGATCTTGAATATTCCAGTCAACGGCTTTCGATCTCTGCAACCGGCACGTTTCGAAGCCCGGAGCCAAGGGGTTTTGTGGCGACACTGAGGGCATCGCTCGAGCACGATATCAACGAGGATGATCTCGAAGTTCCGATGGGCCCGGATTCCGACACGCTCGCAACCGTGCGTGCACCGCGACCCGATGGGACATTTGGCTACCTCCAAGCGCAGATTGCAAAACCGATTGGTCCAGGTGTCTTTTCGCTCGCGGGAAGTACAGTCGTTGCTGCTGATGGCCTCACAGGTATTACCGGAAGCCTGAGCTACCGAGCCGGGTTTTAGCCCAATCAGCGTTTTGATCGTTAGGGTCAGGACCCACTAATTTCACGGTCATGGCGCTTGATATGGCAAGAGATACAAGAAAAAGCTCGAAGAGCGGGGTCTTTCCCCCGGTTGAGGGCTTTTTCGATGGAGGTCGCCGCCAGATCGCGGGTCCGGAGGATGAGGTGCCTTTGCACGCAGGCTTGCGTTCAAAAGCCTTGAAAACCAGATGGTTTCCGGCGGCTTTTCGCCTTGCCTGCGCACAAATCCATCCTCACCATGACTGCGAAATTAATGGGTCCTGACCCTAGAACGGCTTGAGATTTGCTGGTGGCTATGCACCATACAGCGATACGATGAGAGTAGAGCGGCGCGTGACATGCCAACGATGTCTGAAACCAATGCAGAACAGACGGACGCAATCGCGTTTGTAGAGCGCTATGCGAGCTCAGAGCAGTTCCGAAGCTTCTTTCAAGAAGGCATGGCGTTGGTCGAGCAGACAGCGGACTATCTCGACGGGGAGGGGCGCGCCGCCTCAAAGACGCTGCCACGGCCGACCTCCATGCTCTACGCCAGCGAAAGCATGCGACTGACGACACGGCTCATGCAGGTGTCGTCATGGTTGCTGTTGCAGCGGGCGGTGAATGAGGGTGAACTCACCGTGCCCCAAGTGTTGGAAGAAAAGCGGAAAGTCTCCCTCGACACGCTTCTGCCGAGCAGTTCTGACCCGAGTTACGATGAGCTTCCGGACGGTCTCACAAAGCTCATAGACCGTAGCTTATCCCTCCATCGCCGGGTCAAGCGCCTGGATGAACACCTCTACAGCCAAGCTGAAATTCCGGTTGCTCCAATAAGTGAAAATCCGGTCCACCAATCGATGAACCGGATTTCAAACGCGTTCCAGACGCGCTGAGCAGGATTTGCCCCGTTGAGGGGCAGAGGACTACCCCAGAAAGCCTTCGTACTTCTTATTGAACCGGCTGACGCGACCGCCACGGTCAAGCAGCGTCTGATTGCCGCCGGTCCAAGCCGGGTGCGTTGTTGGATCAATGTCGAGCTTGAGCGTTTCGCCCTCTGCGCCGTAGGTTGAGCGCGTTTCGTATTCCGTGCCGTCGGTCATGACGACTTTAATCATGTGATAGTCGGGATGGATGTCTTTTTTCATGATCTCGCCCAATCAGATTTGACCGCCATCCCGAAATTGTGGTGGCGCGACAAATGCGACCTTTTCTAAATTAGCTGGCAAGGTGATAATTATCTATTCGCGGGAAAGCAAGTTCCGATCGAGCCCCTTCGGTCGTTGAACGAAAGGCACGGCTAAAAGTGTATCAAGAACGCGGCATGGGAAGCGCGCCAACCGACAGCCGACCGGCCTCAGACCCCAAAAAAAGCCGCGACTTGCGCCCGTTGCGGATGCTTTTTCCGTATGCGCTGAAATACAAGACGATCATCGGCCTTGCGCTTGTTGCGCTCGTCACGGCAACGCTCGCGACGCTCGCGGTTCCAGTTGCTGTTCGCCGGCTCATCGACAACGGTATGGGTGCTGATGCAGGCCTTCAGGTAAATCTTTATTTCGGCGCGATGGTGCTCGTCGTTGCCGTGCTCTCGATAGCGAGTGCGGGACGTTATTACTTTGTAACGATCCTCGGAGAACGGGTTGTGAGCGACGTTCGGCGCGACGTCCTTTCGCATCTCCTCTCGCTGTCTATCAGCTTTTTCGATCGGAATATGTCGGGCGAGATCATGTCTCGACTGAGTGCAGACACCACGCAGGTGAAGGCGGCCGTTGGTGCCACGGCCTCTATCGCACTGCGCAACCTCTTCCTGTTTCTTGGTGCTTCCATCGCCATGATCGTGACAAGCCCGGGCCTGTCCGCGATCGTGCTCGGCGCCATACCGATCATTGTCCTACCGATAATTCGGTTCGGAAAGAACGTAAAAACGAGGTCGAGGCTCGCCCAAGACACACTGGCGGATGCCTCAGCCTTTGCATCTGAGCAGATCGGGGCGGTACGGACGGTTCAATCTTTCACCGCCGAACGCGCTGCGTCAAAACGCTTTGCGGCCGCCGTAGAGCGAGCATTTTCCGCCGCCCGTCAGGCGATCCTTGCCCGTTCGATGCTAACGGCCTTTGGCGTTTTTATGGTCTTCACGAGTGTGGTCGGTGTGCTTTGGATCGGCGCGCGGGCCGTCGTCACCGGCGATATGACCCCGGGGGAACTTGGTCAGTTCGTGCTGTTTGCCGTTTTTGCTGCAGGCGCTCTGGGCGAACTCTCACAAGTGTGGGGCGAGATCACGCTCGCATCAGGCGCTTCAGAACGGCTTGCGGAACTTCTCCAGATGGAGAGCGATGTTCCAGCGCCGTCAAATCCCGTTTCGATCCTGCCGGAAAAGCGCGGTTCAATCGTATTTGATGACGTGTCGTTCTCTTATCCCAATCGACCAGATGAGACCGTCGTTTCCTCGCTCAGTTTTTCGGTCGAACCTGGCGAGACTGTCGCCCTTGTCGGGCCGTCTGGCGCCGGAAAAAGCACCATCTTTCAGCTCCTCGAACGGTTCTACGATGTCGACGACGGTGCGGTAAAAATTGGCGGCGTGGACGTTCGTGACCTCGCATTGAAGGATCTACGCGACCAGTTTGCGATGGTTCCGCAACAGTCGGAAATCTTTGCTGCATCGGTTTCAGAAAACCTGCGTTTCGCTCGGCCAAGCGCCACGCGAGATGAGATCGAAAGAGCGGCTCACGACGCGCATATCGCGAGCTTTGTCGAGCCCATGTCCGAAGGGTATGACACACTCATTGGTGAGCGTGGGTTGACCCTGTCCGCTGGGCAACGTCAGCGGATTGCAATTGCGCGGGCCATCTTACGCGATGCGCCGATCCTCCTTCTCGATGAGGCCACAAGCGCTCTTGACGCTGAGTCAGAAGCGCTCATTCAAAAGTCCATCGCGCGCATATCGCAGGATCGGACCACGCTCATCATCGCGCATCGTTTGGCGACCGTCAGGAGCGCCGATCGCATTCTGGTCCTTGGTTCTGGTGGTATTATCGAGGAGGGCTCCCACCAAAGCTTGATGGCTCGCGATGGGCAATACGCGAAGTTTGCCCGGCTTCAATTCCTTGACTGGTCAAATGATAATGAAGTGCTGAGCGCAGCGGGATCGTAGCCGTTACCGCTGGGTGAGCTTCAATTCGATCCGCCTGTTCCGTCGATAGGCCTCGTCAGTGTCGGCGGGGTCCAGGGGCCGGAACTCACCGAAACCGGCAGCGACCAAGCGCCGAGGTGGCACACCCTGATCGATCAAGAACTGCACAACTGAAATGGCGCGACCCGCTGACAGGTCCCAGTTGTCGCGAAACTCACCTGTGCCTGAGAGCGGAACCCGGTCGGTGTGCCCATCGACGCGGAGCACCCAGTCAATTTCGTCCGGAATTTCTGCTTCAAGTTCATTGAGAGCGTTCGCGAGCTTTTCAAGTTCAAGCTGGCCGTCGGGGTTGACCTCGGCTTGGCCCGAACTGAAGAAAACTTCGGACTGAAAGACAAAGCGGTCGCCAACGATCTGGATGTCGGATCGCGCGGTCAAGATTTCGCGAAGGCGCCCAAAGAAATCAGACCGGAAGCGTGAAAGCTCCTGAACGCGCTGTGCGAGCGCGAGGTTCAGCCTGCGGCCGAGGTCGGCGATTTGCGTTTGGCTCTCGCGATCTCGGTCTTCTGAGGCCTCTAGCGCCGATTCGAGCGCTCCAATCTGGCGACGAAGCGCGGCAATCTGTTGGTTAAGAAGCTCGACTTGAGAGACAGCCCGTTGGCTGTTGCGTTGTTCGTCTTCTAGCGCGGAGTTAAGCGCCGCGATCTCGGCATCCGTCTCGTCCGGGTCATCGGTCTGAGCGTCCAAAATTCCCTGAAGCCGATTTCCGCGGGCTTGCTCGTCGGCAAGGCTCGCTGACAGGATCGAAATATTGTCTGACAATCCGCGACTATTGGCGCGCTCCAACGCCAAAAGCTCCGTAAGTTCGGCAATCTGTGAGTTCAGGCGTGACAACACCGTATCTCGGCCGGAGATTTCCTGAGACAGGAAGAACTGCGCGATCATGAAAACTGACAAAAGGAAGATGATGACCAGCAGGAGCGTGGCCATGGCGTCAACGAAGCCCGGCCAGTAATTGGTTCCAGAGATCCGCCGTCCGCGTGCAAGAGGCATGGGCTAGCGCCTTTGCTCGTTTTGCTCAGCTAGGATGCGCAAGAGTTCTTTGATTTCGCGCTGTTGCGACGCCTGCGTTTCGACCCATTCACGCACGGTTTTTTGTTCCGCCCGCATGTGCTGGACAAGGCCCTGTATCCCTTCTGCGAGGTCAGCCATGGCTGCGGTTGCATTCCGGTTCCCGCCCGATCCCGATACCGCGCTATTGAGCTGTCGAAGGTTGTCGTGGATTGCTTGAAGCCCTGAGCCGTCGCTTGAACTGGTAGAGAAGGACACATCACTCTCGACCTGGGTGACGCCAGAGAGCCAGTCTTCAAGCCCGGTATAAAACCGGTTTTGAGCCTGCCCCGCTTGAAGGTCCAGGAAGCCGAGGATCAAGGACCCCGCAAGTCCGAAGAGCGAGGACGAAAACGCAGTTCCCATGCCGGAGAGTGGCGCCTGGAGCCCGTTTTTAAGGTCTTCAAAGATCAAGCCAGCATCACCAGCGCCCCCATCGAGCGCGTTGATGGTGTCAGCGACTGAACTGACGGTCTCCAACAAGCCCCAAAACGTGCCGAGCAGGCCGAGAAAAACGAGTAGCCCGATGAGATAGCGGGAAATGTCCCGTGCTTCATCAAGGCGCGAGGCGATCGAGTCCAAGATCGACCGTAAAACGTCCGGGGTAATCTGCATGCGGCCCGACCGCTCGCGCAGAAGCGTTGCCATCGGTGCTAAAAGCTTCGGATTTTCTGAGATCTCAAGGCCCGGATCACCCACCCGAAATGCGTTCACCCATCGAATTTCTGGTCTCAACACAAGCACTTGGCGGAATGCATAGGCGATCCCGATAATGAGCGTGAACAGGATCAGACCGTTCAGGAACGGGTTTGCCACGAAGGCTGAGAGCACCTGGCGAAAAACGATGAAGCCCAGGAACGCACAGATCATGAGGAACACGACCATCCGAACCATATAGATTTGGAGGTTTGAAAGCTTACCTTCGTCCTGATCGCTCACGCCAACTTCGCCCCTGTGCATGCTGTCTCGCTTCAATACCGTGGTTTGAGCGGGAAAAAAAGCGGTGCTTAGCGGTTCGCTAAACGGGGCGATTACACCTTCGCGCGAGCAGCTTGTATTTTCGGTAGCAGATTGTCGTGCAGTGTCGCGTTGGCAGCCATGATCGTGCCGTTATTGAGCATGTCACCCTCGCCAAAGAGATCCGTGACAATTGCCCCTGCTTCGCGCGCGATCAATACGCCAGCGGCAATGTCCCAGGCCTTGAGATTTTCTTGCCAATACGCATCGTGACGCCCCGCGCCGACCCAGGCGAGGTCCATCGCCGATGAACCTGTGCTTCTAAGGCCCGCAATCAGTGGAATGAGTGCTGCGAACTCTCGAAAACGGGTGGCCGCAAGCTCAGGTCGACCGGCATGGGGCATGCTCATGGAAATCACCGATTCTTCCAGCCGGGTCCGCCCGCTCACGCGAATGCGCGTGTTGTTCATGAATGCGCCGGAGCCGCGTTCGGCGGTGAATATCTCGTCCATGATCGGATTATAGATCACGCCCGCCACCAGCGTTCCCTCGCGTTCGAGACCGATCGAGGTGCAGAAGATGGGATTGCCATGGAGGAAATTAGTCGTTCCGTCGAGGGGATCGACAATCCAGCGGTGGGCTTTGTCGGTCCCTTCAATGGTGCCCGATTCTTCCATTAGGAAACCGTAGCCCGGCCGCGCTTTATCAAGTTCGCGATGAATGATCGATTCTGCGCGCTTGTCCGCAGCGGACACGAAATCAGCCGGGCCCTTGACCGAGACTTGAAGCTTTTCAACCTCGTTAAAGTCGCGACGGAGGCTGCGACCCGCTTTCATGGCCGCATCGACCATGACGTTGATGAGTGCTGAACGACCCAAAGTCTCTAGTCCGCGCGCTTGACGTAGGTGATTTCGTTCGTATCAACGATGATCTTCTCACCAGCGGTAATGAATGGTGGGACCATGACCTTCACGCCGTTTTCCATGACCGCAGGCTTATAGGATGATGAGGCGGTTTGACCTTTGACGACCGCATCGGCCTCGACCACTTCGAGCGTCACCTGATCAGGCAGCGAAATGCCAATGGGCCGCTCCTCGTGAAGTTCGACGGTCACGGTCATGCCATCTTGCAAGAATGCCTTCCGGTCGCCGACGAAGTCTTCAGCGAGATTGATCTGCTCATAGCTCTCCATGTCCATGAAGACGAGCATGTCGCCTTCGGCATAGAGATATTGGAAGTCTTTCTGCTCGAGGCGTACTCGCTCGACCGTTTCTGACGCGCGAAAACGCTCATTAAGTTTCGTTCCGTCGATCAAGTTCTTCAACTCAACCTGGTTAAACGCGCCGCCCTTGCCCGGTTTCACGGCTTGCGTCTTAACCGCGACCCAGAGACCGCCTTTGTGTTGAATAACATTGCCGACACGGACGGCATTTCCATCGATTTTCATGATCAACCTACGGGATGGTGCCGCGGTCGCGGCTATTTGCGCGGTGCATGCACGAGTTCCGGGTCTGACTCAAGTGCTAACGAAGCGTGGCCTTAGAGCCAGTGGGTCAATACGCCAAGGTCTGTCCGAGGCGTGCCGCACGTGACCGGGCAGCGCGACGCTCCTCTTCGGTGAGTGATGCGACAACGCCGTCGAGCCAGGGATCAGATGCGCCGGAATCGCGAGCAAGAAGGTGCCACATAGCTGCGATGATGGGATCGCCGTCTACGCCCTCGCCGGTGGCGTAGAGCCTGGCGAGGCGGTTCATGGCAACGGGGCTTCCGCTTCGGGCAGCGCGTTCAAACCATGCTGCAGACGTTCTCTTGTCGGCTTCAACGCCGCGTCCCTGATAGATCATGATCGCGTAGTCGACTTGAGCGGCTGTAAGTCCGTTTTGGGCAGCGACTGCGATCCACTCCACGCCCTCAACTTCGTTCACAGCGCCAAAATTCCCATCGATCAGGGCGCGTCCAAGCGCATATTGCGCATCCGTCACATTTTGTTCAGCTGCCGCCAACAGGTAGCTTTTTGCGGCGTTTGGGTCTCGCGATAATCCGACGCCCTCAAGAAAGCGGATACCAAGCTGGAACTGTGACCCGGGGTGTCCGGTATCGGCAGCGCGCTGCAGAAGGTTTGCCGCTCTCTCAAGGCTGCCGCTTTCTGCCTCGGGATGCGAAAGCGCAAGTGCTGCCGAATACATGCCATTCGGATCGCCCCCATCAGCGGCCTTTAAAAACCATTCAAGGGCCTTGTCCTCGTCAGTCGGGACACCAAGGCCGAGCCTATAAAGTTCACCGAGGAGCGTCATCGACGAGGCTTGACCGCGTGCTGCTTGCCGCTCCGCCTCCTCTCGGGCTCGAATGTAGAGGCCGCGTTGAAACGCACCGTAGGCGCGATCGATCTGACGGTTCTCTAAGAGAAGTCCGGGGGCAACATCGCTCTCGCCTTGCGCGATGGCGGGTGTCGCCAGACACAACGAGAGAAGAACCACGCGCCACATCATTGCGACGGGCCCCTCAGGGCGACTGCCTGCAAAACAGCGTTGAAATCCGGCTCGGCCCAAACCCAATCGCCCACCGCCACGAAGTCCGCACCCGCACGGCTGAGTGTCGCTGCGGTTTCGAGATCTTCAGCTTTTGCGACGCAAGGCGTCTGCATCATGTCTTGCCACCATCGGCAAAGGTCTACGCGTAACTCAAGCGGCAAAGGTGGCGTATCGCCAACCAGCCGTCCAAAGCCCACATAGTCCGCCCCGGCCTCCGTCGCAACCATGGCGTCATGCCGCGTCGAGACACCGCCATAGCCAACGGTCAGATCAGAAAACTCGCGTCTCACCTTAGAAAAGAGGTCTACATCGTTTTCAAGATGGAGCCCGTCATGCGGCTCTCGGGTGCCTGGTGGCGTGATAACGGCACAACCTGCTTGTTGGATGCGTTCAATGATGTCCGCTGGTCGCTCGGCCTCAAGCAAGACCGCCGGGATCGAATGATCCTCTATCGTTTTACACAATCGGTCATTGCTGACGGCAGGGGACGCAACGATGTAAATCGATACGGTCCGGTTTTCTCGGCGATCAGTCATTCCAAGCGGTGGATAGAAAAACTATTCCGCAGCTTGCGCCGTGCCGATCACTGGATCGAGCGCGCCTGAAGTGTACCGCGCCGCCATCTCGGAGACAGGGATGACCCGCGTGATCTTAGACGCCTGACCGGCTGTGTTGAATTCTTCAAGCCGCTCACCGCAGAGCTTGGTCATCGCTTTCATCGCGGGACCCAAATATTTGCGCGGATCGAATTCGCCCGGGCTTTCAGCAAAGACCTTCCGGATCTGGCCGGTGATCGCCATCCGGTTGTCGGTATCGATATTGATCTTGCGGACGCCATTCTTGATGCCGCGCTGGATCTCAGCGACCGGCACGCCCCAGGTTTGTGGCATCTGACCGCCATACTCATTGATGATGTCTTGCAAATCCTGCGGCACCGAGGATGAGCCGTGCATAACGAGGTGCGTGTTGGGAAGTTTGCGGTGGATTTCCTCAATCACGTGCATGGCGAGAATGTTGCCGTCGGGCTGGCGGGTGAATTTATAGGCCCCGTGGGAGGTGCCCATGGCGATCGCCAACGCATCGACCTTGGTTTCCGCGACGAATTTCACGGCTTCGTCGGGGTCGGTGAGGAGTTGGTCGGTTGAGAGTTCGCCCTCAAATCCGTGACCGTCTTCTTTTTCACCTTCGCCGGTTTCGAGAGAGCCGAGCACGCCCAGTTCGCCCTCGACGGAGATGCCGCCCAAATGCGCCATGTTGGTGACGGTTTTCGTAACGCCAACATTGTAGTCCCAGTCGCCGGGGGTTTTGCCGTCTTCCTGAAGCGAGCCGTCCATCATCACCGATGTGAAGCCCGCTTGGATCGCCGTCATGCAAGTCGCGGGCGCATTGCCATGGTCGAGGTGCACGCAGACCGGAATGTGGGGGTATATCTCCGTCACCGCATCCATCATATGCTTCAGCATGATGTCGTGCGCATAGCTGCGTGCGCCCCGCGATGCCTGAATGATGACCGGCGCATCTTTCTCATTGGCCGCCGCCATGATGGCAAGCGCCTGCTCCATGTTGTTGATGTTGAATGCAGGCACGCCGTAGTCGTTCTCAGCGGCGTGGTCGAGAAGTTGGCGAAGGGTGATGCGGGCCATGATGTCTCCTGGCGCTCAGGTCTGTGTTCTTGCGGTGGTACTATCACACGGTATGCGGTTTACCAGGCGTGCCGTCTAAGACCTTGAGACAAGGCAAACGGCAACTTTATGACGTCGTCTGTGCCGTTGGTGCGCTGATATCCACAACCGTACCTTCTGGGTCCCGAAGCAGCATGCGGCGCTGGCCATAAGGCATATCTCGCGGAGGCTCGACAATTTCGGCACCCATGGCTTCGGCCTTGGTGTGAACGTCATCGCAGTCGGCGACAACGAAGGTCAGCATAACGCCAGATGGTCTGCCGCGCAGAGCTTCTGGAACAATCGGATGGTCCCTCTGAATAATGCCGAGTTCCATGCCGTGTCGGTCCGGATGGACAAGAGAGATGAACCAATCGGCTGAAAACTGCCGGGTCATTCCGAGTAGGAACTCGTAAAATTGAGATGTCTCACTGACATCTGTGCTCATGATGTTGGTGAAACAACGCTGCATGGCTTTAGTTCCTCAGCGCTTCAACGCCCGGTAGCGGCTTACCCTCCATCCATTCGAGGAACGCACCGCCTGCGGTCGAAACATAAGAAAAATCGTTTATCACCTCGGCGTGCGCGAGTGCGGCGACCGTGTCACCGCCGCCCGCGACCGAGAGCAATTCGCCCGCTTTGGTGCGCTCCGCGACGAACTTGGCTGCGGCCACAGTTGCCTGATCAAAGGGTTCGATCTCAAAAGCACCGAGCGGGCCGTTCCAAACGACTGTTTTGGCCTTGTCGATCCAAGTATTTACAGCCTCTACGGATGTCGGGCCAGCATCTAAGATCATGTGATCGCCGGGGATTGCGTCAACCGGCGCAGTGATGTGCTCAGCGTTCGCTTTGAACTCTGTCGCGGCGACCGCGTCTTCAGGCAACAGGATGGTGCAACCCAGCTCTTTGGCCTTCTCCATGATGCGCCGTGCGGTGTCAGCAAGGTCGCGTTCGCAGAGCGAATTCCCGACCTCGACGCCTTTCGCGAACAGGAACGTGTTCGCCATTCCGCCGCCGATCACCAAGCAGTCTACTTTTTCAATGAGGTTTTCGAGAAGCTCGATTTTCGTTGAGATCTTCGCACCACCGACAATCGCAACAACAGGGCGTTTTGGGTCGTGGAGAGCGCGCTCAAGCGCAATCAGCTCCGTTTCCATCAATCGCCCAGCGCAGGCTGGCAAGAGGTGCGCGACGCCTTCTGTCGACGCGTGTGCGCGGTGAGCCGCTGAAAATGCGTCATTGCAATAGACATCCCCGAGCGAAGCCAGGAATTGCGCCATTTGCGGGTCGTTCGCTTCCTCCATCGCAGAAAAGCGCGTGTTTTCAACCAGAACGACAGACCCGGGCTCGGATGCTTCTATCTCGGCTCGGCTTGGCCGCTCCATGAAGGTCACGGATTGCGAGAGTGCCGCCTCTAGCGCTGGAAGCGTCACTCGGAGCGACATTTCCGGGACGAACTTGCCTTTCGGTCGCCCGAAATGCGCAATCAGAACTGGTTTTCCGCCCTTCGCTTGGATGTCCTTGATCGTCGGCACGATCCGCGCGATGCGGGTCAAGTCCGTGACCTTGCCATCGGCAACGGGGACGTTCAGGTCGACCCGAGTGATGACGATCTTGCCACCAAGATCCATGTCGTCGAGCGTCTTGAAGGCGTTCATCGATTTGCGCTCCGCTCGGTTTCGACCGCTGTCGTTTTACTCAGACTTGTCGGACCTAAATCAACTTTGCCATCGCCACCGCGGTGTCAGACATGCGGTTTGAGAAGCCCCATTCATTGTCGTACCAAGTGAGGATACGGCACATTGAACCGTCCATCACTTTGGTTTGGTCCATGTGGAAGATGGACGAATGCGGATCATGGTTGAAATCCATCGAGACGAGAGGTTCGTCGGTGTAGCCGAGGATGCTCTTCAATTCGCCGTCTGCTGCGGCTTTGATCGCGCCATTGATCTCGTCAACTGATGTCTCGCGGGTCGTTTCAAAGGTCAGGTCGACGACAGACACGTTGGGTGTCGGCACGCGGATTGCGACACCATCGAGCTTGCCATTTAACTCGGGCATGACAAGGCCGACCGCCTTTGCGGCGCCAGTGGACGTCGGGATCATCGACATCGCGGCAGCGCGGGCCCGGTAGAGGTCCTTGTGCATGGTGTCGAGCGTCGGCTGATCACCCGTGTATGAGTGGATCGTGGTCATGAAGCCCTTTTTGATGCCGATCGCCTTGTTGAGGACGTAGGCGACCGGTGTCAGGCAGTTCGTCGTGCAGGATGCGTTTGAGACGACGACATCGTCCGATGTCAGCGCGTCGCTATTGACGCCAAAGACGATTGTTTTGTCGGCTCCAGCACCCGGCGCGGAAATCAGAACGCGCTTTGAGCCGTTTTCAAGGTGTACTGCCGCTTTATCGCGCGCGGTGAAAATGCCAGTGCACTCCATCGCGATATCCACATCGCCCCATGGCAGTTCCTTGGGATCGCGGATCGCAGTCACTTTGATCGGTCCTTGGCCGACATCCATGGTGTCGCCGTCAACCGTTACCGTGCCTGGAAACTTCCCATGGACTGAATCGTAGCGCATGAGGTGAGCGTTCGTTTCCACCGGGCCAAGATCGTTAATCGCCACGACTTGGATGTCCGTGCGGCCGGATTCGATGATCGCGCGCAGTATGTTCCGTCCAATTCGACCGAACCCGTTGATACCGACTTTGACGGCCATGATCCGCCTCCCCAATTGCGTGTTTGAAGTGTTGCGTGGCGGGCTTTACTCGCCGACCGCGTCTTTTGCGGCGGCGACGATCGCATCCGCGGTGATACCGAATTTAGAATAGAGTTCCTTGTAGGGACCGGACGCCCCGAAGCCGTCCATGCCGATAAAGATGCCATCTGAGCCGATAACGCGATCCCATCCCATGCGGACTGCGGCTTCGACACCGATATTGACCTTTGCTGAACCAAGGGCTTGTTTGCGATAGTCTACAGACTGCCGGGCGAAACACTCAAAAGAGGGGACGCTCACGACGCGCGTGACGATGCCGTCCTCGGCAAGTTTTTTTGCCGCCTCAACTGCAATTTCGACCTCTGACCCGGTGGCGAAAAGCGAAACGGCAGTCTCCCCGGTTCCAGACGCGAAGATCTCGTAGGCGCCTCTTGAGGATCGATTGCGCTCAACGTGCTCGATTCTGAGTTGCTCAAGGCCTTGGCGCGTCAGTGCAAGGACACTTGGGGTTGCCTGCGCTTCGAGCGCGGCCTGCCAACATTCGAGTGTTTCCACAGTATCGCAGGGACGAAACACATTGAGGTTTGGAATTGCTCTGAGCGCCGCCAGATGCTCGACCGGTTGGTGTGTTGGGCCGTCTTCGCCGAGACCGATCGAATCATGCGTAAACACGAAGATCACCCGTAGCCCCATCAGCGCTGCAAGCCGGATCGAGGGGCGACAATAATCTGAGAAGACGAGGAAAGTTCCGCCATACGGGATGAAGCCGCCATGGAGCGCAATTCCGTTCATGGCGGCCGCCATACCGTGCTCGCGAACACCATAATGAATGTAACGACCGGAATAGTCGTCGGCGGATAGGACCGTGAGGTTTGATGTCTTTGTATTGTTTGAGCCCGAAAGGTCGGCCGAACCACCAATCATCTCAGCCACTGCGCCGTTTATGACTTCAAGCGCGAGTTCCGACGATTTCCGGGTCGCGACTTTCTGCGGGTTTTCGGCAAAGTTTTTCTTCGCGTTCATCAATGCGTCGTCGACGCTGCTCGCGAACTCATTTCGAAGTCGGCGCTCGAACTCGCCCCGTTTTGATGGGTCGGCATCTGCAAGCCGGGTTTCCCAGGCTTTGCGTTCGCGGGCATGCCGCACACCGGCAATCCGCCAGGCATCACGCACCTCGGACGGCACCTCAAATGGCTCATACGACCAATTCAAAGCCTCTCGCGTCGCAGCTAACTCTTGAGGGCCGAGGGGCGCGCCGTGCGACCCGGACGTTCCGGCCTTCTCAGGTGCTCCAAAACCGATAGTGGTCTTGCACGCGATGATGGTCGGCGCAGTGTTCGCCTTGGCAGCAATCAATGCGGCTTCGATCTCATCTGCGTCATGGCCATTGACCTCAGCGGCTGCCCAGCCTGCTGCACGAAAGCGCGCGAGTTGATCGCCCGATTCTGCGAGCGAAATGGGCCCGTCGATGGAAATTCCATTATCGTCAAAGAGAACTACCAGTTTGTTGAGCTTGAGATGTCCGGCAAGCGAAATCGCCTCGTGGCTGATCCCTTCCATCAAATCGCCATCTGACGCGATGACGTAGGTGCGGTGGTCGACAATCTCGTCGCCGAACTGAGCGGCAAGCATCGCCTCAGCGAGCGCCATGCCAACAGCATTGGCGAGCCCTTGCCCAAGCGGTCCGGTCGTCGTCTCGACGCCCCTGATCTCGCCATACTCTGGGTGGCCAGCCGTTTTGGCACCCGTCTGGCGAAAATTCTTCAATTCATCGAGCGAGACGTCCTCATATCCCGTCAAATGGAGCAGCCCGTAAAGCAGCATCGAGCCGTGTCCGGCTGAGAGGATAAAGCGATCGCGGTCAGGCCATTCGGGGTGTGTCGGATCAAACTTCAGGATTTTTCGGAATAAAACGGTCGCCACGTCCGCCATACCCATGGGCATACCGGGGTGACCACTCTTTGCGGCTTCGACGGCGTCAGCTGCCAAAAAGCGCAACGCATTGGCCATAAGCGCGTGAAGTTCTTGATCTGACAAGTCGGCGTCAACAGCCAGCGGGGTAGTCGCTGATGTCATTGGAGGCCTTCCAGCGGACAGTGAATAGGGCTCTTGTGCGGCGAGCGGAAAAGCTCTCGCCTCGTTTGGCCGGAGGTGTATCACCACGCCGGTTTGTGTCAACGAATTGCCGCAATAGACCGTAAAGTGTGGGCAGAACCGTCCCTCACCTATCCGTCACTTTGCCCCCGGTTTTCTTTGAGCGATCCGTGATCTTCCCCATATAAACGCCTCAGTATGATTGTTTTTTCAGCCCAAACGGCTCTACATTCGGCATAGGTCATTTGGGTAATGCGCATGGCACCTCAAGACACCACCATCGAAACCAATAGTGTAGACGCGGGAGACGATGCCGGTGCGTCTGACGCGGCCGAGCCAACTGTACACGACGCGGTTCCAAGTGACGCGTCTGCGGAGAGTGTCGGTGATGTTGACAGGGTAACAGCTGCGCGGCGTCGCCTCGAACTTGCCTTAGGACGGCTTGAAGGCGCGGTCAGGTTGCGGCTCGCGAGCGAAAAATCACAAGAATCTCTCGAAAAACAGATCCACCATCTGTCGCAGGACCGCGTTCGGATGGCAGAGGAAATCGACGGGCTCAATCGTTCAGTGCGCCGCTTATCGGTTGCAAACCACGAGGCTTCAAAACGTATCGACGCAGCAGTAGGCTCGATCCGCTCAATCGTGGATCCGGGCAAGGAGAGTTGATCCAGGGATGGCGCAGGTTGCAGTCACGATCGCCGACCGGACTTACCGCATGGCCTGTGAAGACGGCCAGGAAGGTCATCTGGTTGAACTTTCTGAACAGATAAACGGCCATATTGCTCATCTGCGCGAAAGTTTCGGCGACGTCGGCGATATGCGTCTCCTCGTGATGGCGTCGCTCGTTTTGGCTGACGAGTTGGACGAAGCAAAACGAGCAAAGCTTGATGCGCAGGCCGAGACGCAGCGGCTCAACGAACTTCGCTTGCATATTCTCAAGACAATCGAAGCTGCCCAGGACCAAACTGCCGAAACGTTGGACACTGTTGCGGAACGGATTGAGACGATCGCTGAGGCGTTGTCCGCCCCGATGGCGACCCGCTCTTAGGAGAGGTCTGGTTCGTTTGCGCTTTCCCGCGCGGTCGTTCGCACCTATATCGCGTCGGTGCAGGGCTGCATTTCGCGTGAGACGTTCAGCATCCCCGGGGCCTTATCGATCCTTAAGGGAGCTGTCCCTGACCAGGCTCGTGGGCTTGGATATACGGCGCCCACCTACTTGTGTAGGTTCCCGGGATCACGACTTGTCCACGGTCATTGCGGCTCTGCACTGAAAAACCAACCCTGCCTTGAAAACGATCGCCCATTCCCCAAAAGACGCGCTGCGGCGCCGCCATCTCGCTCGCCGCAATGAATTGACGGAAAGGGAGAGGCGTGAGCGATCGTTCGTGATCTGTGAGCGCGCACTCCAGGTCATTGAAAACTTAGACGGCGTGACCGCCTGCTACTGGCCGATCCGATCTGAAGTGGACACTCGCCCCCTCATGGACGCGATGCTTGAGACCGGCAGACGAGTGGTTTTGCCGGTCGTCCTTGGGAAAACCGAGCTCGAGTTTCGAGCATACATGAGCGCAGAAAACCTCATTGATGCAGGATTTGGCACGAAAGGTCCGTCTGAAACTGCACCAGTGATCGCGCCCGATATTTTGTTCGTACCCCTGTCGGTGTTCGACAGAAGGGGTAATCGGATTGGCTACGGTGCCGGACATTATGATCGCGCGTTTGAGCGGCTGGAGGCACAGCGAAACCTCTATGCAATCGCGCTCGCGTTCGCGTGCCAAGAAACCGACTACGTTCCAAGTGAACCGCATGATCGCCGGATGGATTTGGTCATCACGGAAAATGAAGTGATCACTCCGGAAGTGTTGGCCTGATGCGCATACTTATCCTTGGTGACATTGTTGGGCGGTCGGGCAGGCGCGCCGTCGCCGACCACATCCAAACGCTCAAAGCGAGGCTTTCACCGGAGTTTATTGTCATCAACGGCGAGAACGCGGCTGGCGGCTTTGGGATTACCGAGGCGATCTACAGTGAGATCATAGACCTTGGCATTGATGCCATAACGCTTGGCAATCATGCCTTTGATCAACGCGAAGCGCTGGTGTTCATTACCCGCGTTGATCGACTGATCCGTCCCATTAATTTTCCGGATGGCACGCCCGGCCCGGGTGCAGCGCTCATACCAACACAGGATGGCCGGCAGGTTTTGGTGATCAACGCTCTTGGCCGTGTTTTCATCGATGGTTTTGACGATCCCTTTCGCATGGTCGAGCGTGAAGTTGACGCCTGTCCCCTCGGGGAGATGGCCGATGCGGTGATCCTCGATTTTCACGCGGAGGCGACGTCTGAGAAGCAGGCGTTAGCAGCGTTCCTCGATGGCCGTGTCTCTGCCATTGTCGGCACACACACGCATGCCCCAACGTCTGATCATCGCGTCATGCCAGGCGGCACCGCCTTCGTTTCCGACCTCGGCATGTGTGGCGACTACGACTCGGTGCTCGGCATGGACAAGGCCGAGCCCGTTCATCGCTTCTTGCACAAAATCCCATCCTCGCGATTTGAGCCTTCAAAAGGAGATGGGACGGTCTCCGGTGTTTTTGTCGAAACGGACGATGAGACGGGTCTTGCGAAACGCATCGCACCGGTTCGGATCGGCGGTGCCCTCGAACAGACAATCCCAGAGGTTTGAGTGCTGCACCGTTCTGCAGGTGCTTGACAGACTGGGTCTCGGTCCGGTCAAACCAGCCAACACATAATTGAGCGGGTGAGGAGCGGCGATGGCCGGCCATTCCAAATTCAAAAACATCATGTTCCGAAAAGGCGCGCAGGATAAAAAGCGCTCCAAGCTCTTTTCGCGACTGTCGAAGGAAATCACGGTTGCGGCCAAACTCGGCGGACCCGATCCAGACGCCAACCCCCGCCTGCGCCTAGCGGTCCAGAATGCGCGCGGCCAGTCCATGCCAAAGGACAATATCGAGCGCGCGATCAAAAAATCGGAAGGCGGCGAGGGCGATGATTACGAAGAGATTCGCTATGAAGGCTACGGCCCCGGCGGCGTTGCCGTCATCGTTGAAGCTTTAACCGACAATCGCAACCGAACCGCGTCCTCTGTGCGTGCAACATTCTCAAAGAACGGCGGGTCTCTGGGGGAAACTGGCTCAGTTGGCTTCATGTTCGATCGCGTCGGCGAGATCGTCTACAATGCAGAGGCGGGTGACGCGGACACAGTGTTTGAAGCAGCGATCGAAGCGGGCGCCGAAGACGTTCAGTCCGACGATGACGGCCACACGATCACCTGCGCGTTTGAAGACATGAACGATGTCGGAAAATCACTCGAAGCCGCGCTCGGCGAGGCCGAAAGCCAAAAACCGATCTGGAAGCCGCAAAACACCATCGAAGTCGATGAGGAAAAGGCGGGGACGCTCCTAAAGCTTATGGACGCGCTCGACGATGACGACGATGTGCAAAACGTCTATTCGAACTTCGAGATTGCCGATGATGTGATGGAGCGGCTCTCAGCGGCGTAGGATCGGGTCGAGGAGCGGAAGCCCAATCAGGACAGCGCCGATGATGATCGCAAACGCGATCCGTCTAAAGGTCTCTTCGCTGGCAAGCGGAAACGCTTTTGAGCCGAGGAATATCCCGAGGCCGTAGGGTATCGTTGCCGCAATTCCCCAGAGGACGGCTTGAAGGGTGAAGAAGCCTTTCAAGGCCAGAACGACCCCGGTGGAGATCGCTGATAAAAACAGGAAGATCGTGAGGTTTGCCCGCACACCGGCGGCGTCTGACTGGCCTGACATCCAAAAGAGAATGACAGGAGGGCCCGACATCCCGGCTAGTCCGCCGCAAAAGCCTGCTGCCCCGCCAACGCCCAAGGTCAGCGGCAGAGTGGGGCTCGCCGTATAGCGCCAACCTGACGCGACGAACGCGACTGTCACGAGAATAAGCACCGCGATCATCCACCTTACGATCACAGGGTCGACCGAGACCAATACCTCGACGCCCAGCGGTGTAACCGCCACAGCTGCGAGCCAAAGTGGCAAGAGAAGGCGCCATTGCGCTTTTTTCAGTGCGCGTCTCACCATTGGAATGGGCGAGAAGAGGTCCATCACGTCGAGAATGACGAGCGCCATGACGGGTGGCACCGCCGTCGAAGCGATAGGCATAAAGATCATTGCCGTGCCGAACCCGGAAAACCCGCGCACAAGCCCCGCAAGCACTGCCGCAAACCCGATGCTGAGGGCGGTCCAGACAGGCGGCAAGAGAGTGTTATCCAACGGGTGGCTCGTATTGATGGGGCGGGTGGCAGGCACGCACCCGTGCCGCTAATGTCCCACTCATGTCAAACGCGATTCGCATCATCGGGCTCGATCCGGGTCTTCGCCACATGGGGTGGGGCGTGATTGAGAGCGTCGGCACCCGGCTTGTTCCGATCGCGTCCGGCACCGTTCGCCCGCCGACCAGGGGCACGATGGCCAATCGTCTGGCGGTGCTCTACGACGGGTTGATCGACGTCCTAATGGCGCAAGAACCGCTGGAAGCAGCGGTTGAGGAGACCTTCGTCAATCGTGATCCAGCCGGTGCATTGAAGCTTGGTCAGGCACGGGGCGTCGCTCTTTTAGCGCCCGCGCGATACGGCATTCCAGTGGCCGAGTATGCCGCCAACAAAATCAAGAAGACCGTCGTTGGCGTTGGTCACGCGGATAAAGTCCAAGTGCAGGCGATGATCAACGTTCTCCTGCCGACTGCGAAACCTGAAAGCGCTGACGCGGCAGATGCCCTCGCGATTGCGATTTGCCACGCGCAGCACCGCGTTTCGGCGGCAAGGCTCGTGTCATGATTGGAAAGCGACCATGATCGGCAAGCTTAAGGGCCTCGTCGACGGTTATGGCGACGATCACGTCATGATCGACGTGCAGGGCGTCGTCTATGTCGTTCACTGTTCCTCCCGGACGCTTGGCTCGCTACCCTCCGTCGGCGAAGCGACGGCGGTCTCTGTAGAAACATTCGTGCGCGAGGATATGATCCGGCTTTTTGGGTTTGCGTCCGATACCGAGCGGGATTGGTTCCGCTTACTCCTCACGGTGCAAGGGGTGGGGACCAAGGTGGCGCTCGCAATCCTCTCGACGCTTTCGGCGTCCGACCTTGCGTCAGCCGTAGCGCTCCAGGATAAAGCGCAGGTCGCCCGAGCGCCGGGCGTCGGCCCAAAGGTGGCGCAGCGGATCGTGTCTGAGTTGAAGGATAAGATACCGAGCTACACCGGCATGAGCCCCGCTGAGATCGGCCTCCAGCAGGATATCGGCGACAAGACGGCACCTCAACCTGTCGCCGACGCCGTCTCCGCGCTCGTCAATCTCGGCTACCCGCAAATGCAGGCGTCCGCGGCAATCGCCACCGTCATGCAGGCAGAAGGCGAGGGGGCTGATGCGGCAAAGCTTATTCGGTTGGGCTTGAAGGAATTGGCCGGGTGATCCGTTGGGTCCGCCACCTCGCCCTTTTGTCAGCCTATGGCATCGGAGCCGGTGCGGTAATCTATTTGTTGCTCAGCGCAATCGCATTTTTCGCCTACACCTCAATGCGCGCGGGTGAAATCGGACTAATTCGTGTGGCGTTCATGCAGTCGTATGGGGTCATGACGGATACCTCAGCCGCTTTCCTGATCCCGGCTGCCATGACGCTCGGCTTATTCCTAGCGATTAGGTTGGTATTTGAGAAAACCGTGTCATGGCCTGCGATCGCTATCGGCATCTTCGTGGCAAGGATCGGGGTCATTCTGCTTTTTGCTGCATCCGCAGCTCTGAATACGACCGCCGAGACCGGTATATCGTCAAACTCTTTTAACCTCAGGAATTCGGAGTTCTGGTTTGACGTAATTCTTCAAGCGGTTCTGCTTGCTGTCGCATTCTGCGTCACCTACTGGGTTCTGTGGCGCTTCCGAGGGCTTGTCGGCCTCCATTGCGCGTTCCCGAACGATCGGCAAGCGACCACCTAATGACCACCCCTGACCGCATCATATCTCCCGAGCCGGACGCTGGCGATGACGCCGCGATCCGTCCGCAAGTGCTTGAGGATTTCGTCGGCCAGGAAAAGGCGCGGGCCAATCTCAAGGTCTTCATTGAAGCTGCGAAGGCGCGCGGCGAGGCGCTTGATCACACGCTCTTTGTCGGGCCACCAGGGCTCGGCAAAACGACGCTTGCCCAGATCGTCGCGCGCGAATTGGGCGTCAGTTTCAAGGCAACGTCGGGCCCGGTGATCGCAAAGGCAGGCGACTTAGCGGCACTCCTCACCAACCTTGAAGAGCGCGACGTGCTCTTCATCGACGAAATCCACCGATTGAACCCGGCTGTCGAAGAAATCCTCTATCCGGCGATGGAGGACTTTCAGCTCGATCTCATCATCGGCGAAGGACCGGCTGCCCGCTCTGTGCGGATCGATTTGGCGAAATTTACGCTCGTGGGCGCTACAACGCGCTCCGGTCTGCTGACAACGCCGCTGCGCGACCGGTTCGGCATTCCGTTGCGGCTCAATTTCTACACAGTCGAAGAACTGGAAGGGATCGTACGCCGTGGTGCCCGCGTTCTGGGGCTCTCAATGACACCGGAAGGTGCGACCGAAGTGGCCCGCCGGGCACGAGGCACGCCTCGCGTTGCGGGACGTCTCCTTCGACGGGTCAGGGACTTCGCCGTCGTCGCAGGCTCTGAGACCGTTGACGCAAAGATCGCCGATGAGGCGCTTCAACGCCTCGAAGTGGACCGCCTCGGCCTTGATGGCATGGACCATCGCTATCTCAATTGCATTGCGGTGACGTTTTCGGGCGGTCCGGTCGGGATCGAGACGATAGCCGCCGCACTCTCGGAACCGCGTGATGCGATCGAAGACATCATCGAGCCTTATCTTCTGCAAAAAGGCTTTGTACAGCGCACCCCGCGCGGACGCATGCTGATGCCGATGGCCTATGAGCATTTGGGGCTTGCAGCGCCCAGCAACCCAGCGCAACCGCAGCTTTTTTACGGCGGGGATGCGGATTGATAACGCGCCGCCGTTTCTTAAAAACGCTCGGTGGCGGGGCGCTCATATCGGCGGCGCTCGGAAGTTATGCCTTTGCAATCGAACCTGTCCTTCGTCTCAAAGAAACGCACTATCGGCTGAACCCGCCCCGTTGGGCTGAAGGACCTGATCTGAAAATCGCGGTACTCGCGGACTTTCATGTTTGCGAACCGTGGATGGATCTGAACCGGCTCCGGTCCGTGATTGAAAGAACACAAGCGCTCGGCAGCGACCTCATCCTATTGCTCGGCGATTTTTCAGCCGGGATGTCTTTCGCAACGAGACATATTCGGGCCTCCGAGTGGGCGCCTCTGTTTTCAGGCTTGTCCGCGCCGCTCGGCGTTCACGCGATACATGGCAACCATGACTGGTGGGAAGACCATAGCGCACAGGAGAGAATGGCTGGCCCGACCGATGTTGAGACAGCGCTCCAAAATTTTGGGATATCGGTGCTCAAAAACGAGGCCCTCAGATTAGAGCACAATGGCAAAGCGTTTTGGCTGGCGGGCTTGGAGAGTCAGATCGCGTTTCCGCCCTACAGGCGATTTGGGCGCACAGAATGGGTGGGTCTCGATGATTTGCCACTGACGCTTTCGCAAATCACTGACGATGCACCGGTCCTCTTGATGGCGCATGAACCGGACATTTTTCCACAAATCCCAGATCGAGTAGCACTTACGCTCTCAGGGCACACGCATGGCGGGCAGGTGAGGCTCTTAGGCTTTTCACCCGTCGTGCCGTCAAGCTATGGAAATCGGTATGCCTATGGCCATATCATTGAAAATAATAGGCATTTGCTGGTTTCCGGTGGCCTTGGTTGCTCAATCATGCCGGTGAGATTTGGCATGCCTCCGGAGATTGTCGTGCTTGAGCTAGCTGGAAATCAGCCGTGAACCCGCACTCCATCGAAATCCGCGTCTATTACGAAGACACGGACTTTTCGGGCATTGTCTACCACGCGAGCTATCTGAGGTTCTGTGAGCGCGGACGAACGGAGTATCTGCGTGCGCTCGGGATTTCGCAGAGCGCGCTTTTCGATTTGCCCGAGGCCGAACGGCGATCTTTCGTTGTCCGTTCAATGGTTTGTGAGTTCCTGAAAACGGCCAAGGTCGACGATGTTTTGACGGTATCAACTAAAATAATCGATCAAAAGCGCGCCTCATTGACCATGCGCCAAGCCGTTAGGAGATGCAAAGACACAATCTTCACGGCCGACGTTCGGATCGCATGTCTTGATGCGGAAGGACGGCCGGCGCGGCTTCCAGGCGCTTTAAAAGCGAGCGTTAATCCCGCGTAAATCTCCCCTTAATACGGTGTTAATCGTAATTCATGGTGTTTAACGTCTGAATTCATTCACGCGAGTTTTAAGCGCCGTTACGCCGCAGTTTAACCATAATGTTTGGCCATCGGACCGACCGCTCGTGAACATGAAAATTCTGAGAAGCAGACCCAGTCGGGTCGCCACTGCCGCGTTCTGCGTGCACCCCATTCGCAAAGAGGCCTATGAATGAACCCGCTTGAACTGGCGCAGTCGACGCTTGCGGCACCTGAAGGCGATTTCACGCTGCTTGGCCTCTTTTTACAGGCTCACATCGTCGTTCAGCTCGTCATGATCGGCTTATTGCTCGCGTCGGTGTGGAGTTGGGCGATCATGATCGACAAATGGCTGCTCTTTCGAAAAGCGCGCCGTGAAGCCGATCGTTTTGAAAAAGTCTTTTGGTCCGGACACTCGCTTGAAGAACTCTATAACGGCCTCACGACGCGCCAAACCTCTGGAATGGCGTCGGTTTTTCTGGCCGCTATGAAGGAGTGGAAGCGCTCGCAGCAGGCGCAAGCGCGCGGCTATACGCATCTGACCGAGCGGATCGACAAGGTGATGGATGTGACGATCTCCCGGGAAAATGATCGGGTTGAGCGACGGCTCTTGTTCCTGGCGACTGTGGGTTCCACATCCCCCTTCATCGGCCTTTTCGGCACGGTTTGGGGTATCATGACGGCATTCCAGGCGATTGCAGTCTCGAAGGATACCAACCTCGCCGTTGTTGCACCGGGCATTGCGGAGGCGCTTTTTGCAACGGCGCTCGGCCTCATTGCGGCCATTCCGGCAGTCATGGCCTACAACAAGTTCACAAATGAAGCCTCGCGCTATGCCGGGCGGCTCGAAGGCTTTGCCGACGAGTTTTCCGCCATTCTTTCGCGCCAAATCGATGAGAAGATGTAGGAATGGGTGCCTCTCTTGCTTCAAGTGGAGCGCGGTCAGGCGGTCGTCGTAGGCGCCGTCGCACCGCGCCAATGTCAGAAATCAACGTCACGCCGTTTGTCGACGTTATGCTGGTTCTGCTCATCATTTTCATGGTGTCTGCACCGCTTTTGACAGTCGGTGTGCCGGTCGACCTGCCGCAATCACAGGCCAATCCGCTACAGACAGAGACAGAGCCGCTGACGGTTTCTGTGAATGGCGAGGGACAGATCTTTCTCCAAGAGACGGAAGTGACCATTGAGGAATTGGTTCCACGGCTCACGGCCATCTCGGCGGAA
>JBCCMK010000010.1:0-70320 GCA_039026395.1 Pseudomonadota bacterium
CACAATTCGGTTTGCACGCGGCATCGATCCTGATCTTCGGGCCCGTGGTCGGCACGTTTTACGCCTGGATCGCAAGCCTGACGGGGGCTGCCGTTCATTTCATGCTGGGCAAACGGTTTGGCGCAAAATTCCTTGAGCGCTATGGCGGCCAACGATCGCAATGGATTTCGAAGAAGCTCGCAAAGCACGGCATCCTCGCCTCTGCTGCGATACGGCTCATCCCATCCGGTCCTTTCATCGTCGTGAACACGCTCGCCGGCGTTTCGCACATGCCATTCTGGAAGTTTTTGTTGGGGACGGCGATCGGAACACCGCCCAAGATCATCGCGATCGCGCTCGTCGGTGGCGGCCTCGTAGATCTGATCCGCAGCCAGGACCCCTTCAGCATCGCTCTGATCGTCGCGGGCATCACGCTCTGGCTGGTGATCGGCTGGTTTGTAAAATCGAGGTTTTTCGCAAGCGAAGAGCGAATTGCGGACGATGAAAAAGGCCAACTCTCGAACGAACGCTCCTAGGCCTGCTACCTCCTGAAGGCTGAAAACAGAATTATTTCGCGTCCGAGGTCGATTGCGACGGAGAAGGGGTTTTCAAACCCAAATCGATTTGTTAGCTAGCGCGCTCTTGGCGCGGGGTGGAGCAGCCCGGTAGCTCGTCAGGCTCATAACCTGAAGGTCGCAGGTTCAAATCCTGCCCCCGCAACCAACTCCCGAATACAACAGAATGAACGGTCCGGTCCCCCAATATGCGGGGATTGACTTATCGTCCAAAGGGCGGTCTGTTTTCGCGCATGGAAGGGCCATCAAAAACAAGGCTCGCCATCGGGAGGAAGGTCAGCGTTGTCGGTCATTCGCGACATCAACGTTCAATTGTTTCATGTGCCGCTGGACGAAGTTCTAGTGGACGCAAAGCATGGCGACCACACGCATTTCGAGCTGGTGACCGCAACCGTTAAACTCGCGGACGGCTCATCGGGAACTGGATACACGTACACAGGCGGCAAGGGCGGCGCTGCGATCGCGGCGATGATCGAATGGGATCTGACACCTGCTCTCCTTGGCCGCGACGCCACCGACATCGAGAAAATCTACGACGATCTTCTCTGGCACATTCACTATGTGGGCCGCGGCGGGATCGCGTCTTTTGCGATTTCCGCAGTCGATATCGCGCTTTGGGATCTGCGCGGCAAACGAACCGGGCAGTCGCTCGCGAAATTGGCGGGCGATGCGTCCGACCGCTGTGATGCCTATTGCGGCGGGATCGACCTCGCCTTCCCGCTCGAAAAACTCAAAGCCAGCGTCCAAGGCTATCTGGATCGCGGGTTCGAAGGCGTGAAGATCAAGGTCGGAAAACCCTCGCTGAATGAAGACGTGGAGCGTGTCGCTGGCGTACGCGAGACGATCGGTGCCGATACAGCCTTCATGGTCGATGCGAATTATGCGCTATCGGAAGCGCAGGCAATCGACGCCGCGAACGCCTTTAAGCCGTTTGATCTCATGTGGTTCGAGGAGCCGACAATCCCGGATGATTTTGAGGCCTATGCCCGGATCACGGATGAAACGGGCATTCCGGTCGCCATGGGCGAAAACCTCCATACGATCCACGAGTTCGAGCGCGCGCTGAACACGTCTAAACTGAGCTTTATTCAACCCGACGCCTCGAATTGCGGTGGGATCACCGGGTTCTTGCAGGTCGCGGAGTTGGCGAAACAGCATAACGTGCCCGTCTGCAGCCATGGAATGCAAGAACTGCACGTTTCGCTTCTGTCTGGCCTCCCCAATTCAGGCTGGCTGGAAGTGCACTCGTTCCCAATCGATCGCTACACGAAACGCCCGCTCCAGAATGAGGGCGGCAAGGCGATTGCACCGAACATCCCAGGAACAGGCGTCGAATTCGACTGGGATAAATTGAAAGACGCAAACCTTTTGACCGCGGATGCAGCCCGCGTCGCATAAAGGCGGAGAGAATACCGCGCGACCGCGAGTTGCATCGCACACGAATAGAGCAAAACGGGAGGAACCAAATGCTCAAGACTTTGACGAAGACCATGCTGGCAGGTGCAGCGGCAGTGACCGTTGCATTGGCAAGCCCATTCAGCGTTTCCGACGCTGACGCTCAAACGAAGCTCCGCATTCAAACGCACTTCAGCCAAGAGACGCTCTCTGGCCAAATGGCGGGCAAGTTCATCGATGATGTGACCACCATGTCCAATGGTGAGATCGAAATCGAAATGTTCTACGCTGGCGCGGTCGTGAAAGCGGCTGAAACGTTCGACGCTGCCGCAACTGGCATCCTCGACTGCGATATGACGGGCGGCGCTTACCAAACCGGTAAGAACCCCGCATTCCAGTTCACTGGCGACCTGATGGGTGGCTACGCAAACCCATACCAGCAAATGGCTTGGCTCCTCCACAATGACGGTCGTTCCAAGATCAACAACCTCTACAATGAACACAATATGGAGTTCGTTGGCTGGTGGATCCCAGGACCAGAATCGCTTTCATCAACACGCCCCATCCGCAACGTGGAAGACTTCAAAGACTGGAAGTTCCGTTCACCTCCAGGCATGGCAACCTTGGTCTTCAAAAACCTCGGTGCATCGCCGATCGTGATGGACTTCAACGAGATCTTCACCGCGCTTGAAACCGGCATCATCGACGGTGCGGACGCAGCGAACCTCACCAACAATGTGGGTCTTGGCCTTTACGACATTGCCGAGCATACAAACTTCCCAGGCTTCCACTCCATGCCAGCTGACCATTTGGCCTGCCGCAAGGACGTTTGGGATGCGATGCCAGAGCATCACAAGCGCATCATGATCGTCGCCATGGACGCTCTCGCCATGCACAACGCGTCGATCAACGAAGTGAAAAACGCCCAGACCGCAAAAGACCTGCGGGCAAAAGGCGTGAACCTTTATGAGTGGTCACCGGAAGAGCTTGCTAAATATCGTCAAGCGGTGAAAGCCGGTTGGACCGAATTTGCAACCACGCCGGAAGCAAAAGAGCTGCTCGACAGCCACATCAGCTTCCTGACCGATCTGGGCGCGATGTAAAACACCGGCGACGCCGGAACTAAAGACGATGTGGCGGCGGTGGATGTCCATCGCCGCCCTCTCTATCGGCGCCATCGATGAAGATCACCCGCATCATGAGCCATGTGTTGCGCTATGATTTGCCGGAAGAGCTTGGCTATTCCCAGCAGTTCTATGCGCAAAGAACGGCCCACCTCGTCGAGATCGAAACCGATGAGGGCCTGACGGGCTGGGGTGAGTGCTTTGGGCCCGGCAATATCGCCATTGCCAACAGAACAATCGTCGAGACCGTCATCCAGCCGATCCTCTTGGGCGAAGACCCAATGAAACGGGACGTACTCTGGCACCGGGTCTACAATTTGCTACGCGATCACGGCCAAAAAGGCATGCCGATCCAGGCGCTGTCTGGCATCGATATCGCGCTCTGGGATATCGCCGGGAAAGTGACCGGCCAACCGCTCCATCAAATGCTGGGCGGGGCGTATCGGGATACCGTTTCGGTTTACGGCTATGGCATGATGCTGCGACGCGAGCCGATCGACGTGCTTGCTGGACGTTTTCGCGATGAGGCAGCCGAAATCCGCGCCATGGGTTTCACCGCCACCAAGATGAAGGTGGGACGCGGCACATCGGAAGACATCCGCCTCGCGGAGGCCGTGCGCGACGGTGTAGGCGACGATTATCCGTTCATGGTGGACGCTAACCATTGCTACACCACCGGCGACGCGCTCGATGTGGGACGCGCGCTCGATGATCTGGACGCCTATTGGTTCGAGGAGCCGGTCGCCCCCGAGGACCACAGAGGCTACCGCGAACTCCGCACGCAACTTAAAACGCAGATTGCGGGCGGCGAAGCCGAATTCACGCGCTGGGGATGGCGCGATCTCATCGCATCCGAGGGCCTCGACATTGCGCAGCCAGAAGTCTGTGCGCTTGGCGGCATCAGCGAGTATCTCCGCGTGCTTGCGCTCTGCCACGCGAATTTTATCCCCGTCGTCAATCACGTCTGGGGATCGGGCGTCGCGATCGCCACTAACCTTCATCTCCTTGCCGCGATGCCGCCGCTGCCGGGAGGGCTCCATCCCCGTGAGCCGATGCTCGAGTTCGACACGACCCACAATCTCTTTCAGGATGATCTTCTGACCGAGCCGATGGACATTAGGGGTCAGGTGAAGCGGAACGGCGGGCGCGTTGCGATCCCAGATGGCCCTGGAATCGGGGTCACGCCGGATCGCGATTTCATAAACCATCACAGTGTGTTTCATTGATGAGAGGGAACGGATAATGGCCGAAAAGACTGGCAGTTTTATCGAATGGCTCGTGCCGTTTGCCTTCGTCGTAACAGCCAGCTGGCTCGTTTGGCATATCCCAGCCTTCATCCTCGATTTGATCCCGCCGGCAAGCGAGAGCCTGGTCAGCCAGATTAGCGAGCTCCATGCCCGCAAGGACGTCACACCCAACCTTGCAGGACCATTTGGTGGGCGCGCTGATTGGGTCGATTGGATTGCTTTAATCGCGCTTCCGATCTTGTTTTACCTGGGAACGCGGACCGTTAGGGTCGCCACGATGGAATATGACAAATGGCGGCCGATCGACCGGATCGCGCTCTTCATCGGCCGGATCACGATGGTCCTCATCATCTCCATGACCATGGTGATGCTCTACGAAGTGTTCCTTCGGTATGTCGTTGAGCGACCGACACTTTGGGCCAACGAGCTGACGCTTTGGGTTGCCGGGTTCGTGTTTCTGCTCTCTGGCGTCTACGCCATGCAGCAGCGCTGTCATATCCGCATCTTCATCATTTACGACCTGCTTCCGCGACCTCTGCGCAAGGCGTGTGATGTGATCTGGGTCAGCCTCTTTGTGGTATTCGCAGCCTTCCTCGTTTACGGCAGCTATTCGCAAGTTTTCGTCACCAAGCTCTATCGTTGGGAGATGTTCGGGACAGCCTTTGACCCGCCGATTCCAGCGACCGTGCAGCCGATGATCCTGATTGTTGCCTGCCTCGTTGCAGCGCAAGCGGTCGTCAATTTGATCGCCGACTGGAATGTCGAAAGCGATCACGCGGCTACCGAAGTCGATGAAGACGAGATTGCGGCCATCAAACGTAGCTTGGAGACGCGCTAATGGACGTCGGCACAATCTCGATCGTCCTTGTCCTGGGGCTGGTCTTCCTTCTCGCGATCGGCATGCCGCTTGGCTTCGCGTCTGCTTTCCTGGCGCTCGTCGTCATGATCATGAAATTCGAGCCAACGCTCTTCCTCGATCCGTTGAGTTTCGGTGAGGGGCTTCTTACGGGCAGGCCGGGTACAGGCCCACTCTATCTGCTGACGCAAAAGATCTTCGATTTGATGACGGAGTACGTCCTCATTTCCGTGCCGCTCTTCATCTTTATGGCAGCACTTTTGGAGCGTTCCGGTATCGCAAAGGAAATGTATGACGCGCTGAATTTCTGGCTCAGCCGCGCACGTGGCGGGATCGCCATCGTCACGTCAATCATGGCCGTCATCATGGCGGCAATGTCAGGCATCATCGGTGGCGAAGTCGTGCTTTTGGGCCTGATCGCGCTCCCGCAAATGCTGCGCCTCGGCTATAATCAGAACCTCGCGATTGGGACCATCTGCGCCTCCGGCTCGCTCGGAACCATGATCCCGCCATCGATTGTCTTGATCATTTACGGCCTCATCACTGAGACATCGATCAAGGCGCTCTTCACTGGCGCGTTCATTCCAGGCGCGATGCTCGCGACATTCATTATCATCTACATCATCATCCGAACGCAGCTGAACCCGTCGCTTGCGCCTCTGCCGGAGCCCGATCCAGAAATGCCGGAGGGCGCAGAGAAGGCCAAGATGTTTGGCGGGTTCGTCTCCCTCATCGTGGTTGGATTGGTCGGCATCCTTTTGATCCGAGCAATCTACCTGACGATGACCGGTCAGAATATTCCAGGCGGCGAAGACTTCGAACCACCAACTCTCGGGATGCAATCGCATATCCCCTACTTCGCAGGCATCGTGGTGGCTGCTCTTGCGTTGATCTTCTTCGCGTTTGGTTGGCAGCGCTCCCGCGAAGGCTGGCGGAAGGGCAAAGGGCTTGTCCCGCCTCTCGCAGTCGTCGGCATTGTCATGGGCTCAATCTATGGCGGAATTACCGGCATCACGGAAGCGGCTGGCATGGGGGCGCTTGCAGTCTTTGTAATCGCGCTCTTTCGTGGTGAAGCCTCCGTTGATCTCGTCTGGGACAGCCTGATGCGGACGCTCAGGTCCACGGGCACGATCATTTGGGTAACGATTGGCGCAGCAGCTCTTGCTGGTGCCTACACGCTCGCAGGTGGTCCCGCCTATATCGCATCGCTGATTGTGGGTGCGGAGATGCCGACCATGCTCGTGCTTCTGACCATGATGCTGATCCTCCTCTTCATGGGGGCGTTCATGGATTGGGTCGGGATCGTGCTTCTCATTATCCCCGTATTCCTTCCCATCGTACGGGCGCTACCGATCGAAGAGATCGGGTTTCTTGGTCAGCTAGAGCCGCAACATGTGGCGATCTGGTTCGGTGTTCTCTTCTGCATGAACATGCAGGTGAGCTTCCTATCTCCACCGTTTGGACCAGCGGCGTTCTACCTGAAATCGGTCGCGCCACCGCATATCTCGCTGACAGATATTTTCCGCGGCTTCCTGCCCTTTATTGGAGTCCAGCTCATCGCGCTTTCTGTGCTATTGATTTGGCCTTCCATCGTCACGCTTCTCCTTTAGGTCGAGGATCAAGTCATGCTGAACCAAGAGCAGATCGATCACTTTCAAACGCAAGGGTACCTGGTCGTTGAAGACGTGGTCGACACGAACACGCTATCGGCGGTTCGGGCGGAATATGCGGCGCTGATGGATGAGCTTTACGCTGGCTGGCACGCCGATGGCTTGGTTGACACGCCGCCGGAACGGCTGGGATTTTGGGAAAAACTCGACGCGAGTTTCAAGCGCGGGTTTGATTGGTATCAGCCCTTCGACATCAGCTTGCCGCACAATGACATCACCGACGAAACGCCGATGCATTTTGGGCCAGCGATCTTCGACCTCGTCCGGCACGAGCGCATTCTGGACGCCGTCGAATGCCTGATCGGGCCGGAGATCACGTCGAACCCGATCCAACACGTCCGCATCAAGCCGCCGCAAAGCGCAGTTCCGACGAGCGAAAACCGCGCGCACATCATCGCGACGGACTGGCATCAGGACCAGGGTGTTACACTCGATGAGGCAGACAACACGACCTTTGTGACCTGCTGGTTGGCGATCACGGACGCGACGATTGACAATGGTTGCCTCCAGGTCGCACCGGGTCGCGGTGACAGGCTCTTGCCCCATTGCCTCAAGACACAGACAGCGATCGCCGATACCTTCATCCCAAAGGACGAGGCTCTTCCGTTACCGGTGAAGGCAGGCGGTATGGTCATGTTTCATCCACTCACACCGCACTCGTCGCTAACGAACACCAGTGATGGATATCGCTGGTCGTTTGACCTTCGCTACAACGTTACCGGACAGCCGACGGGCCGCAGCCAATTTCCAGAATTCGTCGCACGCTCACGGTCAAACCCGGAAAGCGCTTTAACGGACTGGCGCGTTTGGCGATCGCTCTGGGAGGACGCGCGGCATAAGCTCGCCCATTCCGCCCACATTCCGCAGCACCGCTGGTCGGCAGACGGTCCATATTGCGCGTGACAATGAGGCTCATATCATGACATCAAAACCCGCATTGGGATTTATCGGGCTTGGTCTCATGGGCGCCGCAATGGCGAACCGTCTTCTCGATTGCGGCTACCCGCTGACAGTGATTGCCAACCGGTCCCGCGACGCGATTGAAAAGCTCGTCTCACGTGGCGCGAGCGAGGTCACGTCAACGCGCGAATTGGCAAGCGTCAGCGACATGGTGCTTCTATGCGTTGACACGTCTGCGTCCGTCGAGGGGCGGATGCGCGGTGATGACGGCGTGATCGCAGGTTTGAAAGACGGAGCGATCGTCATCGATTTCGGCACGTCCCTCCCGTCCTCTACCCAAGAACTTGGCGCAGAAGTGGCGGCCGCTGGCGGCACATATCTCGACGCTCCGCTCGGTCGAACGCCATCCCACGCTCTTGATGGCAAACTCAACATCATGTGTTCAGGCGATGAAGAGGCCTTTCAGAAATGCCGCCCGATGCTTGAGGATCTGGGCGAAAACGTCTTTCACCTCGGACCGCTCGGAACGGGACACACGATCAAGCTGATCAACAATTTCTTCGGCATGACCATCGCGAACGCGATGGCAGAAGCGTTTGCCGTCGCTGACATTGCGGGCGTCGATCGGCAGAAGCTTTACGACGTCATGAGTTCCGGCCCGCTGAAATCTGGCATGATGGATTTCGTGACGGGCTACGCGCTTGATGGTGACCCGGCGCAGCTCGCTTTCGCGGTCAAAAATGCATCAAAGGACGTCGGCTACTACGCCTCAATGGTCGAAGCATTGGGCGTCAACAGCATCATGGCTGCGTCCGCGAAAACGGCCTTAGACACCTCCGTCGCAGAAGGACGCGGCGAGACGATGGTCTCGGAGCAGGTCGACTTTTTCGCGAGCCGCTACGGTGCCAAATCCAGTTAGCCCGGGGCAAACTCAGTCAGTGCATCACGGTTGATCGTAATCCCGAGTCCAGGTCCATCTGGAATGTGAACAACGCCCGCGACCGCTTCTATCGGTGTCTCAACTACAGCCTGACGAAACGGATTGGGCGTGCGGTCAAACTCCAGGATCGGTTCGCGCGGCTCCGGTCGTGGCGGATCGGGAAGCATCGCGGCAATGAATTGAAGAGATGCCGCGATCTGCACCGCGGTTCCCCAGACATGCGGCACAAGCCGAACACCAGCTGCGGAAACCAGGTCAGCAACCCGGCGCATCTCCGTAAAGCCGCCAACGCCGCAGATATCGGGTTGCGCGATATCCACAGCGTGAGCGTTTAGCGCGTCGCGAAACCCATAACGACCATGCCAGGTTTCGCCGCCTGCCACCGGGATCGGCTGCTGATCCCTTACGCGAGTATAGGCTTCCAGATGCTCCGGCAGAACCGGTTCCTCAAACCAGTCAATGTCCTCGTCTGCGACGAGCCGGCCCAGGCGCACCGCGTCGATGACGTCATAACCGTGATTGGCGTCGATCATGAGCCGCGTTGACGGCCCGATCGCGTCACGTACAGCGGAGATCACCGCCTCGTCTTCCTCAACGTCGAAACCGATCTTAATCTTGACCGCGTGGAAGCCTGCGTCGACATGGCCCGCGCACTCCTCGGCATTGTCTGCGATCCGGTCCACCCCGTCGCGACGGAAGGAGCCTGTGGCATAGGCTTTGACACGATCGCGCACCCGACCGCCAAGAAGCGTCGACACTGGGACACCGAACGCTTTTCCCTTGATGTCCCACAGCGCGATATCGATGCCGGAGAGCGCCGTCAGGGCAGTGCCGCGCTGCCCCTGATCGCGAAAAGTGTGGTAGCAGCGTTGCCAGAGGACTTCGGTTGCAAGCGGATCTTGGCCGATAAGAAGCGACGCATAAGCTTCGACCATGGCGCGGTTCGGACCCACCGGCCCGAGGCATTCGCCCCAACCGATTGTGCCGTTATCGCAGACCACCTCGACGAGCATGTGCTGGCGCTTTTCAAACCGCGCTGATGCGCTCTCAAACGCCGTGTCGAGTTGATGTTCAAGGATGTGCGTGTGAACAGCATCAATCTTCATTCTTGTTCCCCTTGTCCTACCCGAGAGGCGACCGCTTCGACGCGGCGGACTATGGATGGACTTTGCCGTTCAGACGGTCCACACCGCAACCGACAAACGAAGGTGACGGAACGTTATGCTTGAAAAACTGCTGATCACGGGTGCGGCGGGCGGCGTCGCGCAACTCATCCTGCCGCATATCGGGGATCTGGCGAAAACGATGCGCCTGAGTGATCTCATCGTGCCCGCGGAGATGCCCGAGGGCGCAGAGTTCATCACCTGCGATCTCGGCTCTGAAGCCGATGTCAATGATCTGGTCGCCGGATGTGACGGCATCATCAACCTTGGCGGGCGCTCGACAGAAGACAGCTTTGAAAACCTATTGGCTCCAAACATTGTCGGAATTCACAACCTCTATGAGGCGGCACGCGTCAATGGAATGCCGCGCATCGTGCAAGCGAGTTCAAACCACGCGATCGGATTTTATCGCCAAGACGAGCGGATCGACGCGAAAACACTCACGCGACCGGACTCCTGGTACGGCGTGACAAAAGTCTATGGTGAGGCCGTCGCCTCCATGTATTTCGAAAAATTCGGGCAGGAAACGGCGATCATCCGCATCGGGTCCTGCTTTGAAAAGCCGCTCGACTACCGCATGTTCGCGACCTGGCTTGCGCCTCAGGATTTCGCGTCCATGCTCACCCGCATCTTCGAAGTGCCACGCCTCGGTTGCCCAATCATTTATGGGGTATCGGACAATAAGGTCTGCTGGTGGGATAATAGCCAGGTGCAGTATCTGGGGTGGGCACCGGCGGAGAGTTCAGATCAATTCTCGAGCGATTTGAACTACCCAAGACCAAGCGCTGATGATCCCGCCGCCATCTACCATGGTGGCAAGTTTATCGACTTCCCAATTATGAAAAACGACGACTGAGCGTTAGCGCCCCGCGGCAATCGAAAGCATGTGATTGTCCCATTGGAGACCGCTCTCCGTGATCGATCCACCGCGAAGCAGGCCGCCTTGACCGTCGCTGAAGAGAAAGGAGCCTCTCGAAGCGGCGACGCCTGATATGTCCGGGCGATCGAAGACCCGAGCGGGACGCTTTCTTGCGGCATCCCAGACGATGACCTGGCCGCCACGCGGGCTTGTGGTCGCAATGAATTCGCCGGACCGGTCAGCAGAAACGGAACCAATATACTGGTTCATTCGACGATAGAGCGGGGCCGGCGCCTCAATCAATTCGATACCGTCGCCGCGGCGATAGACGCCGACGAGACCGACTTCGTCGGTAACTGCGCCCTCATATTGCCCGCCAAACCAAATCGATCCGTCACCTGCCTCAGCCATATGACGGATTGAAAGCTGATGAAAGTGAGGCGGCAGCGCTGCGTTTTCGATCAGGCCACCGGTTTCGATGTCAACGAGTGACAATGACGGTGACATGGTCGCAAGATTGAGTTTTTGGCGCGGGAAATCTGGGTGCGTGACGATACCCCCATTGGCAATCGCGATGGTTTTGCCGTCAGAGAGTATTAGTGCCTCGTGCGGCCCTATCCCGCCCGTATCGAAAGCACCAACCCGGCTAAACCCGTTCGTCGCGTCATAAATCCCGAGTTCGCCACGCTCATTTTCGTAGTCATTCTCGGTCGCGAAAAGCAGTTTGCCGTCAGTTGAGAAAAATCCGTGACCGTAAAAGTGACGCCCCTCCGGCGGCGCAAACGCAAAACGGCGATTTCGGGTCACGACGTCGATGACGACCGCAAATCGGCCGGGGCGCCGCGCAAAGACGACAGCCAAATCGCCGTTCGGGCTCAGTGCAGCGTCGTGGCCACGCGCGTCTAGCGGTTCAATGTGGAGAATTTCCAGATCGCTGGAAATGACCGCTGCACCATATTCGCCGGACTTTGTCCGGCAGCAGGCAAGGTAGCCCGGTGCATTGGTTGCTTGGCTCGATCGAGCAATCGGCAGGAAAAACGAGCCCAGGCCGCAGAGGAACAGTCGGCGATCGAGAGCCTTTTCCGATCCAAGGAGACCGGACATCTCTCCGTCCTCAATCGCCGTCGAGTGAGTTGAAGCCAAGTGTCAAACCCAACGTCGCTGGGTAAACCTCAGACGCTAACCGCACGGCTCCGCCGAGCGGAAACCGAAGCGCGCGCAATGATGCGTGCCCGTCTTCAGACGCAGCAACGGTTTCCCAGTCTGGATCGAGGCCGCTAAGCCGCTTTCTCGCCTGATCCAGTTCCGAGGAAAGTGTGCCAGCGTACCGCGCATCATCCTCTGGCAGGAGATCATTGATCGAGGAGACGAAGAGCGCTTCGACTGCATCAAGGTTAGCAACGATTGTCGCCGACGTCATTTGTGCGCGAAAAAATGGTGACCGGCGAGGTTTCGCCTTTGCGACCTCGTCGCCGATCGCTGCCGATACTTTCATGTCTCCAACAATTTGAAGTTGCTCGCTTGCGGCTTTGATGAGGTCCTGGACGGCCTCGCTATGCGAGCGATAGGGCGAGGTCGCCGATCCTGCAGTCCGCATCAGATCGCCATAGCCACCGATTTCGCTCCAACCTGCGACAAGTGCTGCCGCGTTTGCGGCGATGACCTCAGTCAGCGCTATCGCATAGTCGCAACGGTATGCGGCACCGCCCGCAAGATCATCAGAACCCGTGCCGAAGAGGACAAACTCCAGAGCCGGAAGCCCCTGAACGGCAACGCTCTTACCACTGAGTGTTTGGCCGGTTCTCGCTGTCTCGTCCTCATTGGCGAGGATGCGTTGAACTTGCTTGAGGCCGCGTCCCTTGCGATCGGGCCAATAGAAGAGCTTCTCGAACCGGTTTTCTTCCCGAGCCGGACCGAAGCGGAACATCTCAACGCGAGACCAAGCGATCGTCGTCGACTTAAATCGCTCCCGCGCCGTTTCGAGGGCATCAGCCGAAGGAGCCGCACAAAGGGCCTGAACCGGGTCCACCATTCCAACAGCGTTCTCGGCAAAGGATTGGTGGTTCGGAACGATGACCGCCTCGATCGCCTTATCGAGGGCTGCTTCAAACTTCGCTTCATCAGCGGAAGCGCCGAAAAGCCCAGCTACGAGAAACGCAGCGGCAACCGCCACGCGTCGAGAGATCAAAGCGATAGACATCAAAGGCTCTCCAAAAAACGAATGAGATCGGCCCGCTCGTTGCGCGTCATTCGAGCGACCGCATCGCGTGACGCTTGCGCTTCGCCGCCGTGCCACAGGATCGCTTCCAGCAGATTGCGAGCGCGGCCATCGTGCAGGAAGTAAGTGTGGCCGCTTACGGTTTTCGTGAGCCCGATTCCCCAAAGCGGTGGCGTGCGCCATTCGCGTCCTGACGCCTCTGCAACGGGTCGGTTGTCTGCGAGCCCTTCGCCCATGTCGTGGAGCAGGAGGTCGGTATACGGCCAGATCAGCTGGAACCGGTGCTCTGGGTTCACCGCGTCACGGCTCGTGACATAGCTCGGCGTATGACATGCGGCGCAACCAGCGGTGTGAAACAGTTCCTTACCGCGCAGGACACCCGGTTCATCGACGTTACGGCGTGCGGGGACAGCTAGGTTCTTCGAATAAAACGTGACGAGCTCAAGGACTGGTGAAGGTGCCTCGCTGTCGCCGAGACGGGGTTGGATGCCGACGGGCATCGCTCGACATGCCGTCTGGTTCTCGGTGCAATCGCCATATGGGTCAGTCTGGATCCGGCTCGAGATACCGATATCGTCCAGAAAAGCTGCCGCCGTTTGCGTCTCAACGGTCGCATGCGTTGCTTTCCATCCGAAGCGGCCGACTTCAATTTCGCCAGTAGCCGGGTTCCGGACCATGTTTGGTCGCCCCGAAACGCCATCACCGTCAAAATCGTCCGGGTCTGCATTTGTTAGAATATCGCCTGGGTGAATTGCTTCGAGGAGCCCGAGCCCGATCATAGGCGGAGCGACGCGCGGCGAAATCATTACCTCCGCGTCCATCTCACCATAGGCAAGGTTTTCAAATTCGACCCTTGGCCTCCTCAACTGGACTGTTTCGCCCTCGTTGAGTTCGACCGGAAACTCGTCGTAGGTGACTTTGATCTGACCTTCAGGGCTAAGGCCAGGCACGGCGAAATCGTGAAACTGTGCGCCGTACGTTGGTTCGGGTATGCGCTGTAACGCCTTGGATGCGAGCGCATGTTTGTCGGCGAGACTCCGCGGCGGAACGGAGAGCCGAACGACCATTGTTGTCGCGGTATCATCCGGCCCGGTCGGCGGATGACCGCGGCCATCGCGAACGTGACAGCGCTGGCAGGAGCGCGCATTGAAGAGTGGGCCGAGGCCGTCAGAGGCAATCGTCGAGGATGGTGACGCGACCCACAATTTCTCGAAAAGTCCGTTGCCCGCGAAAAAATTCACGCGTTCTTCGGTCTCGAGGTTCGCGGAGTGGTGTGAAAACGCGTTACGATCCGGCTTTGCGCGAGACGTAGTGGCTCCGCCAGACATCGTTTCGAAGCGCTGCGGCTTCGAAAAGTCTTTGGGCAACGCTGCGACCGCCGCGACCCGGGCCTGATCTTTCGGCGAAAGATCATCCCGATGGGACGAGATTCCGACGCCATGAACGACCGGCGAGACGATCGCAGTTACCGCCACACAGGCGGCGATAATGAATACGCTCTTTCTTGCGATCTCTTTCATGTCGCGGGTTTACCTCGGCATGTTTTTCGTTCGCTTGTATCGATGCATCCGCCACGCCGAGACAGCGCGAACCCTCAACGCATCAGTTACCTGGAACTATATCCGCAGAGACCAGAATGGCGGTCTCGTCGCCTTCGTTCGACCACCAATGGACAATGTCGGCTCCAAATTCGCCGGCTGTTGTCCCAGCTTCATGGGTGATTGGCACCGCACACAAGGAGTTATGTTCGGTCATCACGCCGCTGACAAAGTAGATGATCGACGGCCTATCGCCATGGCTGTGCGTCGGTACAATGCCGCCCGGTTCAATCGTGAAATGGCGCATTCGCATCTTGAGTGGCGGCGTTTCGCGCCATCCATCGAGCGCGATGCTTTCGCGGACCTCAACTTTCACACCCTTTGCCGAAACGCTGCCGAGGTCGCGAGCCTCTGAGAGGACATGCTCCTCGGGACAACTGCCAGCTGTTACAGGGAGTGACCACGCAAGGGCGGAAATGCTCACGGCACCAAAGAGCCGCATTGCGTTATTCATGGATTTCATCCTTCGCGTGGCGAAAGGCCGAACCCTGCGCCGTTTTTACTGACAGAACAGTCGCAGGATCTACGCGGGCGCACCGAGCTTGGCGCGACGGTCAGCACCGCGACCAGTTCGCTGCATCCGGCGTTGGGACTGTTCCCGACGCCGCTCCTGGCGTTCCGTTTCCAGCGTCTTGAGATGCGCAATCGTCTGCTCGACAATCTCATCCTTGAGATTGTCGAGCTTCCGTTCCGCTATCACTTCGCTGATGATCGTCTCGACAACCGCGCTGAAACAGCCGAAGCATTTCCCGCGCTTGCCTAGCTCTTGGTACACCGAGATTGGAGTGACGTAACGCCAAGGATCTTCCCGGAGTAGGCCGCGTGCGGCCTTCCGGATTTCATCGGCGCTAATCACATTGCAATGGCATACGATCACAACGATACACTCAACTTACTGGAATACGGCGTCCGGATTATCGAGGCTGTCAGAACCCTCGATTTCGATTGCGCTGAGGCCGAGGGCAGCGACCGCCCTTTCGATCGGACGGGTTTGGGCAACAAGACCGTCAATTGCGGCTTGCACCACCGCATTACCTTCCGTGTTCCCTTCGCCGATCATCTGGTCATACGCCTCAGTGCTTTCGGCACGCGCCTTCATCATCGCCATCGCTGACATGGTTTCGTTCAGCTTCGCAGATAAGTCCGAATGAACCTCTGCGTCTGCTGCGGCAACCAGATCACCGATTGACGGACCGCTCACAACGGTTCCATCAACACGCTTATACTGCCCCGTATAGATATTGCGAATACCCACTTGGTTGAAGTAGTGGCTGTTATGCGTGTTGTCAGCGAAGCAATCATGCTCCTCTTCCGGATCGTTCAAGAGAAGGCCGAGCTTCATCCGCTCGCCCGCCAACTCACCGTACGACAATGACCCCATACCGGTTAGAATTGTCGTAAGGCCCGCCTGCTCATCTTCCATGAGCGTCGAGCGAGCGTCGCCACCATCTTCCCAATAGCCGACCATTTCTTTCAGATCGGTCAGGAGAAGCGTCGACGCGGCCTTGAGATATTCGGCGCGCCTGTCGCAATTCCCGCCGGTGCAGTTTGCAGCGTCAAAGTCCGTCGCTGGACGGCTTCCTGCACCCGGGCCATTTCCGTTCAAATCCTGGCCCCACAGCAAGAATTCGATCGCGTGGTAGCCCGTTGCGACATTTGCTTCGACTTCTTCGGCTTCGTGCAGCGTACCCGAAATCAGATCCGGCGTGATCGCGGTTGCGTCAACCGTCTCGCCACCGACAGAGAAGGATGCGTTGGCGATCACATTGACCGTATAGAGGCCGTTTTCATCGCTTTCAGAGCCATAAGACGCGTCAACATAGTCAATGAGGCCCTCGTCGAGCGGCCAGGCATTCACTTTGCCTTCCCAGTCATCAACGATCGCGTTTCCGAAGCGAAAAACCTCAGTCTGTTGATACGGCACGCGGGCCGCGAGCCATGCCGATTTCGCAGCGGAAAGCGTGGCTTCGGTTGGGTTCGCAATGAGCGCGTCGATTGCAGAGTCCAATGCCTGCGCCGTCAGGAGAGAATCCTGGTATTTCGCGAGCGCAATGTCGGAATAGGGTATCGAGAACGGCTGCCGGTTCTGCGGCTGAGACGACGCCTGTCATCAAAGCCAAGGCTGCCGCACTACCGAGTAATCTTGAGATCATAGTTAACTCTCCCTGAGTCTCTTAGTGCAGTTGATTGGATTGCGGTTCGAAGTCTCCGCCCACCGCGATTGACGCAATGACCGGAAATGGAACGGGGATCATGCTGTGGCCGTGGGCCGTCAGAGTTTCGGCGAGGTCGGATGCCGCCCGGCGCGTGGTGGCTGTCCCATCCTTCGCAACGAGGCGAGACAAGCAGAACTCTGCGGTCTGATCATCGTCGTACTGGATCGCCGAGACACTCGCGAGCGCCATGCATTCATGGCGGCAAACGCGCCTGCAATTGAAAGGAAAGGTCTGCTGGGGTTCGGTCGCGTATCGGTGACATTCGCGCGCCCAACTCGAAATCGCAGAGAAGACGTCACGTGCGTTTCGAGGCCCGAGTTCAGCGGAAAAGAGTGCCCACGCTAACTCCCACGGCTCGATAGAGCCGGTCTCGTATCCGGCAAGCCAGTGGCGATAGCCTTCTAGGACCAAACGGTCGGCCAAATTGTCGAAAAGGCAGGATTTTCGCCCGCATGGCAATTTGAGGTCGATGTGATCTCCGTCGCTCACGCCTAGCCCAACCACGCGAAATCGCACTCAGGCTTGTCGCCACGCGCGACTGTCATCGCTGCTTTTATGTTTCGTTCTCGCCTCACACTTCTCGAATGCTGGCCACCCCAAGGAGTGTCAACGGCTATCTTTTCGACCTTTTCTAAAGAGAAATTAGAGGTTTGAGCTGCTCTTACAGCTCATCTACGGATTGCGTACGCGAATTCCGGTGTGTTATACGGAGGCGCCACGACGCATCACGCTAAAACATCAGCATTTCTGGGACTTCGACCTAGCCTTCTGCGTGGCATTGCGCGCCTTATGAGGAAGCTGGAACTTAAATTTTTGTATATTTATTCGCCTCTGAATGACGCGTTCATGCGTCACTGCGCGCGTTAATTAAAATTGTCACCTTCGAGTGATCAATTGACGGCTAGCCTGTAACGAAGTTAGTTGGGTTCCACGCCCAGAATTGGCTCGGCGACCGCCACGCGCCCAGCACAATCTCCTGCTTTTACGAAAGATCCGTCGATCCGGCAGATCCCGATCACCAGCGTGTAGGCACTAATGGCATCGCAGGGTGCATTGGGCGCGTCGAGGACCACTGACGCTGTCGCACCTGGATCGGCACCGAGCATGGAACCAGCACTCGTTTCACCGACCCGCTCGTCACCATCAAGGAGCACGAGCTTTGCATTGATCTCGTTGAGGCGGACGTCGGCGTTGTTCGCAACCTCCACCGTCGTGGTGCAATAGTAGTCTCGTGTGCCGGTTTCGGTAACTGAGACTTCAAAGTCCGCCGCAAAGCTCGGCGCGGCCCCGATCAAGCCAGCTAGTGCGACACATCCAAAAGCGCGCCGCATCAGTCCAACTCTTGTAACACGGTGAACCCCTCGAATTCGGGATGGCCGTAATAGAGCGGTTTATTGCCGCCAGCACCTTTGTGCGCGTTGCGAAATTGCTCCGACCGCGTCCAGTCTGTGAATGCCTGCTCGTTTTCCCAAACTGTATGCGACGAGTAGAGAACATGGTCATCGCGCTCGGGTCCTCGCAGTAAATGAAACTGCTTGAAGCCCGGTACCGTGTTGAGGTGAACCTCGCGATTCAACCAGACGCCCTCAAAGTCCTCTTCCGACCCTTTTTTCACCTTGAAGCGGTTCATGGCGATGTATTTTGACATGGCGATACCCTACCGGATGTGTCCAGAAATCTGAGTGGTACATGCCAAAATCAGGGAACGGTCGCAACACCGTCCGCGCCGATCTCAAAAAGTAGCCGAGCGGTCGCCCTTCCCGCCTTCGACGTCTATCAACTGACGAACGGATTAAGAGACACCATTTTATCGCGGCTGATTAGCGTACGATTTCAGGGAAAGACTGCCTGGAGAGCAGTCGCGATACTGGACCGTCGCTGGGCCGATTACGCGTCAGCTGTCTCAAGCATGGTAGCCGTTTCGAGACCGAGCCGCTGTGCAATCTCCACCTTGGACGCGACGAGATCAGCGATCGTGTACCGCGCAAGGACTTCGAAAAAGGCGTTCAACGCTTCCCGCAGCGTCGCATTCAAAGCGCAGGAGTCGATAAGCGGGCAATCTGCCTCGTCGTCGTCAAAGCACTCGGCCATTGAGAACGACTCCTCTGTGGTGCGCACAACGTCGAGTACAGTGATATCTTTCGCTGGCCTTGAGAGGCGGATCCCGCCGCTCCGTCCACGCACCGTGTCGACCAACCCAGCAGCGACCAAACCCTGCAGAATTTTAAACATGAAGGGTTCAGAAATTGCGTACGCCCTTGCAATGTCCGGCACACGGCTCAACGCCTTATCGTTGAGTGCGCAGTACATCATTAGCCGAAGCGCATAATTTGTTTGTTTGGTGAGGCGCATGCCATCCCTACGTTTGATTGGTTCTAAATATACTTCGGGCTTTCAGAAGTCGAGACCAATGATTGGGCGAGCCTGTCGGAAAAGCGTTTCACTTGACAGACCGACCGCCGGGGACAAAAAACAGGACTGAAAAAGTCTTGTTTAATGAACACTCCTCAGACCAACGGAGATCGAAGGCCGGACCAAACGTTGTGTGTACGCCCTAAACGAAGAACAGGCTCACCATGCGCTCTGGACAACCACTCATGTCGATTTCTCGTCTGAAAACAGTGCCCTACATGGTCCGTAAACAGCAAAAAAGTGCGCGACTATGTTTGTCAAAGCCAGTCAGCCTCACCTTGGAGTGAGACCAACGAGGTCATCGCGATGATGAAAATTCTTGCAGTTCTTCGGTTTATCGAGCGCCGAGCCCTCCTCACCACGGCATTCTTAGTCGCGATCTTCGGGGCGCCCCTTTCGGCGGGCGCGACAGAGTATCAGCGTGTCCTCGCGATCGGGGGCGCCGTTACAGAGATTGTCTATGCGCTGGGCGAACAAGATCGCCTTGTCGGACGTGACTCCACATCACGGTTTCCACCGGAGGCGATAGATCTTCCCGACGTGGGCTACATTCGGCGCTTGTCACCCGAAGGCGTGCTCTCGGTCGAACCCGATCTCATTCTTGCCCGCGAAAACAACGGACCGCCCGAAGCCGTAGAAGTGCTGAAAAGTGCTGGTGTCAAATGGGTCGACATCCCGGACAATTTCACACCAGAAGGGGTAGATGAAAATGTACGGCTTGTCGCCGAAGCCCTTGGCGTCACGGAGAAAGGCGACGAACTTCGGGAACGAATCGCAGCCCAGCTCTCAGCCGTGAAGGAAACGATTGACGGTGTCAGCGATCCCAAGCGTGCAATGTTTATCCTCTCAATGCGGAACGATCGGGTGATGGCATCAGGAACGGGCACCGCCGCAAACGGAATCATTGAGTTAGCAGGTGCAGAAAATGTGCTGTCAGATTTTGAGGGATATAAGCAGCTCGCAGACGAGGCCGTGGTAACTGCGGCGCCCGAAGTTATCATAATGATGGCGGGCCGTGGCGGGTCGTCTGGTCACGCAGCCGCAAATGCACAACTCGAAAGCCACCCCGCCCTCTCGTTGACACCGGCCGTCCAGAACGGAGACATTGTCAGAATGGACGGTCTTTTGATGCTGGGTTTCGGACCGAGAACGGCGGAAGCCGCGCTCGAACTCGCATCGCGCATCTACAAAAATGAGCTCAATTGACGCCAGTGGTCAGGGCGCTTGGCGAAAGCCGCGCCCAGCGGACGGTGACCGCTCACAGATCGCGCGGTTTGTTATTGCCGCGCTCGTCCTTGGTCTGATTATCGTTGCGATTTACAGCCTGGGATCCGGCGCGACGGACACTTCAGCTTTTGGGGTGCTGTTCGCGATCGCGACGGGCAATGGCGCTGATCTGTCTTTAGTGGAACGCGTTGTCCTTTTCGATATTCGCATGCCGCGTACGGTCATGGGCATCATGATAGGCGCGTCACTCGCGGTTTCGGGTGCAATCATGCAGGGGCTCTTTCGGAACCCCCTCGCCGACCCTGGGATTGTCGGCGTGTCGGCGGGAGCAGCACTCGGGGCGACAACTTTCATCGTTCTCGGCACTGGCGCGCTTGCACCGATCGCCGCCATTTTTGGCATTTACGATGTGCCATTCGCTGCGTTCCTCGGCGGGCTGATCACAACATTCCTTCTTTATCGCGTTTCGACGCGCAACGGACAAACGTCGGTCGCAACAATGTTGCTCGCTGGCATAGCGCTTGGCGCGCTTGCAGGCGCCTTCACGGGTCTTTTGGTCTTTCGGGCCGATGACCAGCAACTCCGAGATCTGACGTTCTGGGGCCTCGGATCGCTCGCGGGCGCAACATGGCTGAAGGTCATTGCAGTCGCGCCGATTATCCTCCCCGTCGTTCTCCTCGCGGGGTTGATGGCGCGCGGACTCAACGCGATGACGCTCGGTGAATCGACCGCCCACCATCTCGGCATCAACGTGCAAGTCTTCAAGCGCGTCGCGATCGTCGTTGTTGCTGCAGCAACTGGCGCCTCCGTTGCGGTCTCGGGCGGCATTGGCTTTGTCGGCATTGTCGTTCCCCATCTCTTGCGATTGTTGATCGGGCCCGATCACCGTTACCTGCTGCCAGCTTGCGCGCTTCTTGGGGCGGTCATGCTGCTGCTTGCTGATGCGGTAGCCCGCCAGATTGTCGCTCCGGCAGAACTTCCGATCGGTATCGTGACCGCCGCGATTGGGGCACCGTTCTTCCTCTGGATCTTGATCCAGCGGCGCGGGCTGATGGATATGTGATGCTGATCGCCGACAACCTTCACGTTTCGCTTGGCCGCACTGAGATCCTGCACGGCGTCGACGTGAGCGCAGAACCTGGCGCTCTAACGGTTGTGATCGGCCCAAACGGGTCCGGAAAAACAACGCTCCTGCGCGCGCTTACGGGCGAAATCGCTTTTCAAGGTGCAGCGAGTATCAACGGGTATAACACGCGAAAGACACCGGCCCACATCCTCGCGGCACAGCGGGGCGTGCTTCCCCAGGCGGCGTCGCTCTCCTTCCCGTTCACGGTTTTCGAGGTCGTTCGCCTTGGCCTCACAGCCGGCATCCATAACGACGTCGATGACGAAAAACGCGTCCTCGAAGCACTGGAGGCGGTGGATTTGATCGGTTTCGGCTCTCGCTTTTACCACCAGCTCTCTGGCGGCGAAAAGCAAAGGGTGCAACTCGCCCGTGCACTGGTACAGGTCTGGGAGCCCGTGTTTGAGGGGCGCCCGCGATATCTCTTTCTGGACGAACCGATCTCGAGCCTCGACATCAAGCATCAGATCCAGGTGCTGGAAACTGTGCGCGACTACGCCAATGCCGGAGGCGGTGTGTTCGCCGTCCTTCACGACCTTAATCTCACGGCGCGGTTCGCAGACGCGGTTTACTTGATGAGCGACGGTCGGATCGTAGCGAGGGGATCACCCGAAACCGTACTGACAGAAGAGCATCTCAGCACCGTCTATGGCTGCGCGATGCGTGTCTATCGCAGCGATGACGACGGCACGCTCACCATAGCACCCGTTCTCAAGAAAACCGGCTGAAGGAGGCGCAAAGTGGCTGATTCAACGCCGAAACCGCGCCGCAATGTGCGCGTTGTGAAGGTCGTGAAAAACGAAAGGGTAACACCAAACATGGTGCGGCTAACACTGACTGCACCCGATCTCGCAGACGTGCGGTCAGGCTGCGAAGGTGCAAATTGTAAGATCATGCTTCCAGTCAACGGCGTGTCAGAAGCGGCGTTCGAAGCACAGCTCGCAAGCGGTCCACGCCCAACGACCCGGACGTACACTGTCCGACACGCGCGGCCAGAAAAACAAGAAGTCGACGTCGATTTCGTGGTCCATGACGCGCCTGGTCCAGCGGCAAACTTTGGACTCACCGCAGAAGTCGGGGACTTTTGCGGCTTTGCCGGCCCAAGCGCGAACAAAATCGAGGATTTTTATGCTGACTGGTATCTGGTTGCTGCCGATATGAGCGCTCTGCCGGTCGCATCTGCAACGCTTGAAGCGATGCCGCGAGACGCGACTGGGATTGCCATTTTTGAAGTCTTGTCTGAAGACGACAAGCAAGTGATCGACGCACCAGCTGGTATCGAGCAGCATTGGTTCGTTCATGCTGACCCGCACACCCGCTCCGGTGAGCAAGAACGCATTATCCGCAGCCTGACCTGGCCAGATGGCGTCATCCAAACCTACATCGCGGGCGAAAGCGGTGTGATCAAAGCCCTTCGTGAATTCTTGCACGTGGAAAAGCAGATCCCGCGCACCGACACTTACATTTCCGGGTATTGGAAAATCGGACTGAAGGAAGACGAGCATCAAGCGATGAAAAGAGCCGAAGCGACTGCGACGACCTGATTTCGGTCAAGTCGCTTCATTGCAATCCGCGCTTATGATCCGATGCAAGCTTGCATCAATTGGCATGCGCAGCGAGGGATCAGGCGTTTTGGAAGTCTTTATCGCCATGGCGCTCTTTGTCGGGAGCCATGTGCTCATCGCCCGAACCGGCGTAAAGGCTTGGACTACGGCGAAGGTCGGTCGGCGGGCTTACCTCACTCTCTACTCATTACTCTCGATTGGGATGATGGCATGGGTTGTCATCGCTATCCTTCGCGCCGAGCGGATCACGCTTTGGGACACACCCGCTTGGGCGTATCCGTTCGCAATTTTCGTCACTGCAATTGGTTTCGCCTTGATCGGGGCTGGGGCAGCGACACCCAACCCAATTTCGGTCGCTTTTCGAGGTGGCACGTTAGACCCTGAGAGACCGAGCATTGTCGGCGTCTTCCGTCATCCGATTGTCTGGGGCCTGGGCCTTTGGGGCCTCGCCCATATTCCGTCCAACGGCGATTGGCCAAGTCTCTTCCTCTTTGCCGGTTCAGCACTTTTTGCAGCAATTGGCACTGTTGCGCTCGACCGGCGCTACAAACGACAATTGGGCGTTGAGACATGGCTAACGTTCGCCAAAACCCGGCCGGGAATAAGGCGATCGGAGCTCATTGGTGGACTAGCACTTTTAGTTCTCTGGCTCGGCCTCCTAATGGCGCATCCTTGGCTCTTCAACGCGGATCCTTTGGCGCAATGGCTCTTGTAGATCATCGTTCGCTAGAGGATCTCATTCAGCGTCTGTTCACGGCAATTCGGATATCCCGCCATACGTCTAACAATCATGTTCCCAATGACGGAACCGATTCGCCAGGGCTGGCGTACATGGAAATGAACGCACAAAACGGTGAAGCTCTGTCCGAAACGGTGTGACAAACGCTGAGGACATTGGTAGATCCGCGTAGGCGGTCGTGGATATAAGTTGATATCTGCGGTATACTTTATAAATCGAAGGCGCCGCGTCCAGTGGGCTCACCCACGGTTTGTGGTGCGCGAGACTAAAAGAAGGAAAGAAAAATGGCTCAACTTATTCAAAGGCGCACCGTGCTTGTTGGCATGTCAGCACTCGCCATTGCAGGCCCAACGGTCGCACGCGCGAGCACAGAACACACCGTCGAGATGCTCAACCGTGACCCTGATGATCGTAAGCGAGCCCAAATCTTCAAACCGCTCATCACCACCGTAGAGCCTGGCGATTCGATTGTGTTTGCCTCCACAGATCGCGGCCACAACTCCCAGTCGGACGAAGACATGATCCCGGAAGGCGTCGAAGGCTGGAAGGGTAAGCTCAACGACAACATCTCTGTCACGTTCGAGAAGCCTGGCGTTTACGGCTACCGCTGCCTTCCGCACTATGCACTCGGCATGGTCGGCCTCGTAATCGTGCGCGGTGAAGGCATGGCCGATAACCTTGAAGCGGCAATGGGTGTTCGTCACCGCGGTCGCGCGGGCAAGGTTTGGGAAGAGATCTGGGCGCAGGTCGAAACTGAAAACCTGATGGCGTAACTGCCGTTTGGCTAATGACCGTGCGTATCGGAAAGACATTCGGATTAGCGCTCGCAGCCGGGGCAGCTTTCTTGCTCGCCCCGACTGCTGCTCATCTCGTAGCCAGCACTTCTCAACCCGAGTTCTCGATCATAGTTGATCGGAAAAGCGATAGCGTCGAGCTGTTCATGTCTTTCCCGGCGGAAAACCTTCAACCGCTCTTTGGCCATGCTGACAGTCTAATCGCGGAGAGCGATGGCACGGTCGATTTGGTCGCCATGAGAGATGGTACGTGGACGCTCGGTGACGCGCTTCTGTCGACTGTTACGACACAGCTGGGTGCAGAGGACCTGCCATTCGAAGGCATGTCATTGATGGTTCACCCCAATGATTATGAGGTTCCGTTTCGCGATCCAATCGATGGTTCGCTATCCGTGGCTGTCTGTAATGTTGCAATCCCTGATGTGCCGCCGACCTTAGCCGATCTGACAATCTACGCCGCGTACCACGCAATGGTCGAGGGGGCCGATGAGCCAATAACGCTGTCTTTCCCGAAAGATGACGAGGCCCCGAGCGCCGTAGACGTCGCGGTGTTCCAGGACGGCATTCTGACGTCAAAAGGCAAGCTCGAAATCGCGAGCGATGGCACCCTCATTATAGGGGGCTGACTCTGGAAAGGCGGGTTATCAGACCCGCCTTTACACGTTAACCGACAATGAGCTGCTTGAGTTGAAGCGCCTCGTGTTCCAATTCGGCTAGCCGATTATTGACCACATCGCCAATCGTTAACATGCCGACGGGAGTGCCGTTTTCAACGACTGGCATGTGCCGAAAGCGCCCCTCACTCATCCGCTTTAGAACCGAAAGAAGCGTGTCATCCGGTGTGCACGTCACAACAGATTTCGTCATATTGTCGGAAACAGACTGCGGAAGGGTTTGACCCGGCGTTTCTGCCAACTTTCGTACGATGTCCCGTTCTGAGAGAATTCCGACGATTTCTCCGTCTTCGCCGGTCACGATGAGCGCGCCAATCCTCATATCGCGAAGGACAGAGACCGCCTGGCTGATTGTGTCATCTGGCTTAATGGACACAACAGACCGCCCCTTCCGTTCAAGAAGCATGGATACGGTTGCTGCTTCTTTGTTGGTATTCGACGAGACCGATTGGCTGTAGGTCGTCTCTTTCTTTTGTGGTTTTCCTACCGGGCTGAGGTAAGAGGTTGGCATGTATTTTTCCTCCCCTGGCACGCGTCCTGCCCGTCAGCAGTACCGCACTTTAGAATCTTAGGAAATCAGAGTGCTCGGTATACTGCCATACGAAGTTTCCCTTACACCGATAAGCGCCACGTGCTTATTCCTGGTTGCAGTCATCGCCGGGTATCGCTACCGGAGCGTGTGGAAAACTGAGGGCCCCGCATGGCAGGCCTGGGTCTTTGGGTCGATCGCCGGGCTTTCGCTTTTAGCCCTTGGATTTATCCCAGTCGTGCCCGCTTAGCGCAGCTTACTCACGCCGCGTTTTTCGCTCTTGGACAGGCAAGACGATCACGAAGCGGGCTGTTGGGGTCGATCTCTTTGCTGCAAACCATGCATTTGTCAGCGCCGGCAACCGCATTTAGCCCACCGCAGCTCCCTTTTATGCGTTTGCCCATGAGAATGACACCCAGGGACATGCCAAGCATGACGAGCGTGAGGAGGAAAAACGCGAGGAGAAAGGTTTCCACGATTAAGCGTCCTTATTGGCTGCGCTGCCGTTCAGTAAAGCGCGGCGTTTCGATAATGGCAAATTCTGATGACCCGGATGCGCGATCACGATCAATGAACATTGCTGCAAGACCGTTCTCTTCCGCAATTTTTGCTCCCGCTTCCGAGCCAAGCGCCAAAAGTGCTGTCGCCCATGCATCTGCCTCCATGGCCGAATTGGCAAGGACGGTTACTGACGCAGTCTCGTGCGTGATTGGCCGCCCGGTCACTGCATCGATAATATGCGAGTATCGCCTACCGTCCTTTTCAAAATAGTTTCGATAGTCACCTGACGTTGCCATTCCAAGGTCTGACACTTCAGCAACCTGCTCGACAGTCCGGCTACCCGCATCGGGACGCTCAATGCCGATTCGCCACCGCTCCCCGTTCGCGTTGAGACCGCTTGCAAACAGATCGCCTCCGATTTCGACCAAAAAGTTATCAACACCGAAGCGACGAATCGTCTCAGCCAATCGATCCACTCCGTGACCCTTCGCGATTGCTGCGAGGTAAATTTGGGTGCCGGGCAAAGCCTTCGAAAGGGCGTTTGGGTTCTTTTGAAACTCAACAACCCTGTCCTGGCCGATGGTTGCAAGCGTCGCTTCGATGTCTTCGTCTGAAGGAATTTCAACTTGATCGGGTGGACCTGAGCCAAAGCCCCAAAGCTCGATCAGCGGACCGAGAGTAACATCGAACCGACCATCGCTCTCAGCGTGAACCGCGTTAGCGGCCTCCATCACCAGAGCGAATTCCTCTGTAATTTGAAATGGTTCCAAACTGGTCCAAGCGTTAAAGCGCGAAACCTCAGAATTCGGATCCCAGTTCGACATGATCGAGTTGACATCCGCAAGCGTGGTTTCAATCGCGCCCAGAAGGGCGTCTTGATCCAAGTCGCGCGCCTTGTCGATTGCGACAATGCGATAGGTCGTCCCCATCGTCTCGCCAGTGAATTCGATGGTCACTGGTGCTCTGTCGCAAGCCGCAAGAAAGACGAGGAGCGCGGCTATCAAACCCATACGCATCAGACTTAAGAACCCCTTCTCTACGCGGACACTCGATTGTTACACGCAATCGCGTCAAATGACCTCAGCGACGGCATAATAAACCGGAAATGCTCGTCTGATATGGGTATTTGCGCATACCGTTGCAGTGTAGATTTTGAATAAAAAGACGAAGTGAGTTTCAACTCGCGCGCAGAGTTTTGGGGACAAGCAGTGGAGCATTTCAGGCTCAAGAAGGGGCTCGACCTTCCAATTGGGGGCGAGCCAACCCAGGAGATTGAGACGGGACGCAGCATTCGTACTGTTGGCGTTCTGGGCTCGGATTATATCGGCCTGAAGCCGCGTCTTCAGGTGGACGAAGACGACGTGGTTGGTGCGGGGGCACCAATCTTCGCTCACAAAGACACCCCGACCGCGATGGTGGTCTCACCGGTTTCCGGGCGGATAAAGGCGATCAACCGTGGCGCCCGTCGGGTTCTGATCAGCGTAGAAATCGAAGTTGACCCGAACGCCGCAGAGCCAGTCGATTTTAGTGATGTTGGCGACGCGTCGACGTCAGATGGTCTTGTAGAGAAGCTTTGTGCCGCGGGCTTGTGGACATCATTTCGGACCCGCCCGTACTCGAAGGTGCCTGAGCCCGGAACGAAACCAGCAGCGATCTATGTGACCGCAATCGATACTGAGCCGCTGTCGCCTGACGCCTCCATCGTCATCAACGATTCGGCTGACGCATTTCAGACGGGCCTGGATGCGATTTCCAAACTCACCGATGGTCCGACATATCTTTGCCAGGAGCATGGCGCCTCCGTCCCTGGTGCGGATCTCGGCAGTATCCAAACCGCATCATTCTCGGGCCCTCACCCTGCTGGACTGCCAGGCACACACATACACTTCTTGGAGCCACCGACGGCTGCCAAAACCGTATGGACGATCTGGTACCAGGACGTCATTGCGATCGGGAAACTTCTCCAGACCGGCAAAATCGACGCTGAACGCATTGTTGCCCTGGGTGGCCCGCTCTGCAAAAGACCCCGTCTTGTCCGCACCGTTGCGGGTGCGTCGCTTCTCGACTTGACCGAAGGCGAAATCGAGCGATCAGTCGCGCCGCGCCTCATTTCAGGTTCCGTGTTGAGCGGGCAAGCCGGCGAAGGGCCGACGGCGTATCTTGGTCGCTATGCGCGCCAGGTGACAGTGATCGAAGAAGATAAAAAGCAGATCCCGCTTGGCTGGGTCCGCCCCATGCCGAGTAAGTTCGCCTTCCAACCCGTGCTTGGGTCTGCGTTTGCAAAGAAAAATTATCCACTGACGAGTAATCTCAACGGTGGGCGTCGCGCGATGGTGCCAATCGGCACTTTCGAACAATTGATGCCCCAGGACTATTTGCCCACTCAACTCCTTAGGGCCCTACTCGTTATGGATACAGACACAGCGCAAGCCCTGGGTGCGCTGGAGTTGGATGAAGAGGATTTAGGTCTCGTGGGGTTCGCGTGCCCGGCCAAGTATGAGTACGGCATCGCACTTCGGGACTGCCTCGCAAAGATTGAGAAAGAGGGTTAGAAATGAGCCTCCGCGGGTTCTTCGACACCATCGAGCCGCACTTTGTTCGCGGCGGCAAATATGAGCGATTGTTCCCCGTCTACGAGATGGTGGAGAGCTTTCTCTACACCCCAAAGACGGTAACGACTGTCGCTCCGCACGCGCGCTCCTACATCGATATGAAGCGGATCATGACCTACGTCGTGATCGCCACAATCCCCTGCATTTTATTCAGCTGGTACAACACCGGCCTCCAGGTCAATTTAGCGCTTCAAAACCATGAGGGTTCAGGTTGGCGCTACGCGCTCGTCGACGGTTTGGGCATCGGCTTTAATCCCTCGAACATCCTTGGAAATATGGCGTTTGGGGCGCTTTTCTTTTTCCCGATCTACATAACGACACTGGTGGCAGGCGGCCTTTGGGAGGTCCTCTTTGCGACTGTACGCAAGCACGAAGTGAACGAGGGTTTCCTCGTAACTTCAATGCTTTACACACTCATTCTGCCGCCAGAAACCCCGTTATGGCAGGTCGCACTCGGGATCTCCTTCGGCGTGGTAATCGGTAAGGAAGTCTTTGGGGGCACGGGAAAGAATTTCTTGAACCCGGCACTGACCGGACGGGCGTTCTTGTACTTTGCCTACCCCGCGCAAATGTCCGGTGAAACGGTCTGGGTGCCAGTCGACGGGTACTCCGGCGCAACCGCGCTCGCTGTGTCCGCTGCGGAAGGGTACGAGCAGCTTTCAAACTACGGCATGACCTGGATGGACTCCTTCATCGGCACAGTGCCCGGCAGCCTCGGTGAGACCTCCACACTCGCCTGCCTAATAGGCCTTGTCTTCCTGCTCACGACCAAGATCGCGAACTGGCGAATGGTGGCGGGCTGTATGGGTGGCATGATCGGCTTCTCATTGCTTCTCAATTTCATTGGATCTGAGACAAATCCGATGTTTGCAATGCCATGGTACTGGCACCTCGTGGTGGGCGGCTTTGCTTTCGGGTTGGTCTTCATGGTGACCGAGCCCGTTTCCGGCTCTCACACCAACATGGGTCGCTACATTTACGGAGCGCTCATTGGCGTGATGGTGGTGATGATCAGGGTAATCAATCCGGCCTTCCCGGAAGGCATGATGCTCGCAATTCTCTTCGGCAATGTCTTTGCTCCGCTGATTGACCACTTCGTTGTCCAAGCGAACATCAAGCGACGGATCCGCCGCCATGCCTGACGAAAACACGGAAAATCAGGGGTTCATCCGCCGCTTCCTGGCCATGCCCCCGGATTCGGTACCGAAAACGATCTTCATCGCCGTTTCGATCTGCCTTTGCGCGTCGATGGTCGTGTCGGCAGCGGCCGTTGCCCTTCGACCCATGCAAGAAGTCAACGCCATCCGCAACATGCAGGTGAACATTCTGCAGGTGGCTGGGGTTTACGACCCAAATGTCAGCGTCGAAGACGCATTTTCTGCATTCGAGCCGCAAGTCCTCGACCTTCAAGAAGGGTTCTTCACGGACAAATTTGACCCAGCGACCTTCGACGATGCTGCAGCAGCGGACAATCCTGAAACATCGATCGAATTGGACAATGATCCGGCGTCAATCGGTCGTCAGGCGATCTACCGAACGGTTTATCTTCTCCGCGACGACGCCGGTGAGCTCGACAAGGTCATCCTACCGATCCACGGTTACGGCCTTTGGTCAACGCTTTATGGCTTCATTGCCGTCGAAGAAGACGCGAATGAAATCTTCGGCCTTCAGTTCTACCAGCACGCAGAAACGCCAGGCCTCGGCGGCGAGGTCGACAATCCGCGCTGGCGCAATCTGTGGAAGGGCAAGCAATTGGCTGACGCGGATGGCGAACTACAAATCACCGTCGCTAAAACGCCGCCTCCAGCGGGCACCGAATACCATATCGACGCGCTCTCCGGCGCGACCTTGACCAGCGATGGCGTGAACAATCTAGTTCGTTTTTGGATGGGTGAAGAGGGCTACGGTCCCTTCCTAGAGAAGCTCCAACAGGGAGGCGTGTGATGCCCCAAACGCGGAGATCAATGCTGCTCGACCCGATGGTCGACAACAACCCGATCACACTTCAGGTTCTCGGCATCTGTTCGGCGCTCGCCGTGACATCGTCGATGACCGTCTCCTTCGTGATGTCGCTTGCCGTGATCGCGGTCACCGGTTTCTCGTCAATGTTCATCTCGATGATCCGAAACCAAATCCCCGGGTCGATACGAATTATTGTGCAGATGGTCGTGATCGCCTCTCTAGTGATCATGGTTGACCAGATCCTGAAGGCCTACGCCTTCACGATCTCGCAGACGCTGTCGGTTTTTGTCGGGCTCATCATCACGAACTGCATCGTCATGGGTCGCGCTGAAGCGTTTGCCATGAAGAACCCGCCGATTGAGAGTTTCATCGACGGGGTCGGTAACGGGATGGGCTACGGCCTCATCTTGATGCTGGTCGCTTTCATTCGCGAGCTTTTCGGTGCGGGCACGCTCTTTGGCGTAACCATTCTTGAATCCGTCAATAATGGCGGGTGGTACATCACCAACGGCATGCTGCTCTTGCCGCCGTCGGCATTTTTTGTGATCGGCCTCCTGATCTGGCTGTTCCGGACGTGGAAACCTGAGCAAGTCGAAGAGCGCGAGTACAAAATCCAGGCGATTGAGGCCCACTGATGGAAGGTCTCGTCTCCCTCGCCGTGAAGGCCATCTTTGTCGAGAACCTTGCGCTCTCCTTCTTCCTCGGCATGTGCACCTTCATTGCTGTGTCGAAGAAGATTGCGACCGCAATAGGCCTCGGCATATCGGTCATGATCGTGCAATCGATCACGGTCCCGGCCAACAATTTGATCCTGAATTACCTTCTCGCTCCAGGCGCCCTCGCCTGGGCCGGATTCCCGGATGTGGACCTCACATTCCTGGGCCTGATTTCCTATATCGGAGTCATCGCGGCACTGGTTCAGATCCTGGAGATGGTCCTCGACAAGTATTTTCCACCTCTTTACAACGCGCTCGGCGTGTTTTTGCCTCTGATAACGGTGAATTGCGCAATTCTGGGTGGATCGCTCTTCATGGTTGAGCGCGACTACAACCTTGCTGAATCGATGACCTATGGGGTCTCGTCCGGCTTTGGTTGGGCACTCGCAATCACAGCGATGGCGGGCGTGCGCGAGAAGCTTAAATATGCCGATATTCCAGACGGACTTCAGGGCCTGGGTATCACCTTCATAACCGCTGGACTCATGGCTATGGCGTTCATGTCGTTCAGCGGCGTCAAACTCTAGCGGAGAAGCCAGATGGCAACCTTCGGTTTAGGCATCTTTCTGTTCACTATGATCGTGCTCGCGCTCGTGACCATCATCATGGGTGCTCGATCGCGGCTCGTCTCGACCGGCAATGTCAACATCACGATTAATGGCGAAAAAACGATCTCTGTTCCTGCGGGCGGCAAGCTCTTGCAGACGCTCGCCGAGCAGAAGCTCTTTGTCCCGTCTGCCTGCGGTGGTGGCGGCACCTGCGCGCAATGCCGCGTGAAAGTGCATGAAGGCGGCGGATCGATCCTACCCACCGAGGAAAGCCACATCACCAAGCGGGAGGCTGCCTGCGGAGACCGCCTCTCCTGCCAGGTCGCGGTCAAGCAGGATATGGACATCGAAGTCCCAGAAGAGGTCTTCGGCGTCAAAAAGTGGGAATGCGAAGTCGTCTCAAACGAAAACGTCGCGACCTTCATTAAAGCGCTGGTCCTCAAGCTGCCTGAGGGCGAGGACGTGAACTTCCGCGCGGGCGGCTACATCCAAATCGAAGCACCAGCCCACCACGTCGAATACAAGCAATTCGACGTGGAAGACGAGTACCGCGAGGACTGGGACAAATTCGACCTGTGGCGTTACAAATCGGTCGTGGAAGTGCCGATCGAACGCGCCTACTCGATGGCAAACTATCCGGAAGAGCGCGGCATGATCATGCTCAATGTGCGCGTCGCGTCGCCGCCACCTGGGTCGGACGGTATCCCGCCGGGTCAGATGTCCTCCTACATCTTCAATCTGCGGCCAGGTGACAAAGTCACGATCTCAGGCCCGTTTGGGGAATTTTTCGCCCGCGAGACTGAGAAGGAAATGGTCTTCGTCGGCGGAGGTGCTGGCATGGCGCCCATGCGAAGCCACATCTTTGATCAGCTCAAGCGGATTAAGACCAAACGGAAGATCAGCTTCTGGTATGGCGCACGCTCCAAACGTGAGATGTTCTTCGTCGAAGACTTCGACTCCCTCGCTGCCGACAATGAGAACTTTGATTGGCACGTGGCCCTTTCCGATGCGCTTCCAGAGGATGACTGGGACGGCTACACTGGCTTCATCCACAATGTGCTCTATGATGAGTATCTAAAGGATCATCCGGCGCCTGAGGACTGCGAGTATTACATGTGCGGCCCGCCGATCATGAACAAGTCGGTAATCGACATGCTCCTAGAACTGGGCGTCGACCGAGAAGACATCATGCTCGATGACTTCGGCGGATAGCAAAACCGATTGATGAGATAAGAAACCCGGCCTCAAAGCCGGGTTTTTCTTTTGCACGTATCAAAAAACCGCGTGATCACCCAGATCAACGAGCGTTGGGTCCTCGAGCACACGGTCATAGAATTCGAAAAGCGTATCGCTACCGAATGATGGGGTCGCATCTGCGTCGTATTTCCCGGTCGCCGAATTGAGGACCAGCATCGACTCCGTCGCGTAATAGCGCCCGATGCGGGCAAGTTCAGCTTTCTCTGCGAGCTTTGGCGACACTTTCCCAAGCATCGAAAGCGTCCCGATGATTGCATCCATCATGCCGATGGGAACGTTACGGAAACGCGGTTCCATTCCAAGCTTTGTGAAGAGGTAATCTCCCTGCTCTCTCGGCGTTATCGCTGGCCCGGGTCCGCCAATCGGAAGGACAATATTCTGACGCTGTGGATCAGAGAGACAGGAGACCATGAATGCTGCGAGGTCGCGGTCACTGATCGGCTTGCACGCGGTCAACTGACCGTCTCCGAAAACCAGGAAGGGCTTCCCCTCCTTTACGCGTTTGACCTGCCCCGAGAGCGACTTGAAATACGCCGTCGGCCTTACGATCGAATAGGTCAGACCTGACGCAATGAGAGCTGTTTCGAAGGCAAGCTTTGCGTGCTGGAATGCGAGCTTCGACTTTTGCACGCATATCGCCGACAACAGAACCATGTGCGGAATGCCTGCCGCCTTAGCCGCCTCAAGCACGTTAACATGGGCTTGGTGATCGATAGCCCAAGCGTCCGCTGGAGCACCTGTTCGAGACGCGAGACAGGAGATAATCGCGTCGAAATTCTCGCCCCTCAAGCCGTGGTTCAGTATCGATGACACTTCAGCGACCGATCCGAGGCGGAATTCTACGGCCCCAATGTTCCCTTCAACAGCGCGCCGCCCGAACGCCACCACATGGTGACCCTCATCCATCAACGCCTTAAGCGTCGCACGCCCGATCGTCCCGGTCGCGCCCAGGAGGAAGACGCGTTTTGACGGATTTGAGGGTTCTGACTTTGACGGCATCCACAACAATTAGACTGGGCCAAAGCATCGCCCAATCACCAAAATAGTCGGATGCCTGCGAAGGCTTACTTATGCCGCGGCGCGATACCTCAGATTATCCCGGTTTAGCTGGTCGAGCTTTGTGATGCCCATGAGCTTCATGTCGCGCTCGATTTCCGTGCGGAGGTTGCGGAGCGCTTTCTCGACGCCCGCCTGCCCTGCCGCGGCAAGCGCGTAGAGGTAAAGACGGCCGCCAGAGCAGGCTTTTGCGCCAACAGACAATGCTTTCAAGACATGGGTGCCCCGCTGAATACCCCCCTCGCAGACGACATCAATCTTGTCGCCAACCGCGTCACAGATCTCGGCCAATTGGTCAAACGGGCTGCGGGAGCCGTCCAGCTGACGACCTCCATGGTTCGAGACCATGATGCCAGTGCATCCAATATCAACCGCGCGCTTTGCATCTTCGACGCTCATGATTCCTTTGAGTGCGAATTGGCCGTCCCATTTCTTGCAGAGATCTTCGGCATCCTTCCAGTTCATCGACTGGTCCAGCATGGTGGAGAAATAGTCACCAACCGAAACCGCGAGGTTCGTGCCCTCGCTCACATAGCCCGAAAGATGCGGCATATCGAATTTCGGCTTCGTGAGGAAATTCCACGCCCACATCGGATGCGTAGCGAAGCTGAACAGCGACTCAAGGGTGAGTTTTGGCGGGGACGTAAATCCCGTCCGCAAGTCACGCTCGCGGTTGCCGCCGGTGATCGTGTCAACGGTGAGCGCGAGCACGTCGAACTTTGCGGCTTTAGCACGCTCAAGGAGCGCATCATTCAGCCCGCGATCTTTGTGAAAATAAAATTGGAACATTTTTGGGGTATCAGCGATCTGCGCAATCTCTTCGACAGCGACGGTCGCAAGCGACGAAACACCAAACATCGTCCCGTATTTTGAGGCTGCCTTTGCGACGGCGCGCTCACCGTCATAGTGGAAGAGCCGCTGCAGTGCCGTCGGCGCGCAGTAAACAGGCATCGCCAACTTCTGGCCCATCACCTCAACGCTCATGTCGACGTTTTCGACACCGGCCAAGACATTAGGAACGAGATCGCAAGCCTCGTAAGCTTCTGTGTTCCGCTGATAGGTACGCTCATCATCCGCCGCACCATCAATATAGTGGAAGATGGGCCCCGGTAGCCGACGCTTCGCTAAGCGGCGAAAATCCTTGAAGTTATGGCAATTATTCAAGCCCATGATGCGTTCCAGCCCGTCCATGTGTTTTGAAAACACATAGCAGGCTCGATGCAACTCGCCAGCCAGCGAACGACGGAAAGACTTTTCACGTTTGGGAATGAATTCGCATTAATTTTCCCCTAAACCGAAAAAGCCACGTCAACCCGGGGCGACAATCATCGCACTGTGTCCGGCGTACGAACTCAGCTAACTTGTCCGTGAAAGTCAGGTTAGGCGCCAAAGATGGACAGACACTTTTTCGATAGACGCGCGTTTCTCATTGCGTCTGCGTTTGGAGCAGGCGGAGCTGCAGCGGGATTAAAAGCCCCAGCGAGCGCGGCAGAGCCGATTAAAATCTCGACGCGCGAGACGTCGTTTTCGTTCGACCGCCCACTGACCACCGGGCTCGTCAGCACCGCTGATAACGCGCCACCCCCGATAATTCGGCTGAAGCAAAACGCGCCCGCAATCATCGACATGACGAATGGGCTGGATGAGTACACCACCATGCATTGGCACGGTATCCGACTGCCAAACGAGATGGATGGTGTGCCCTACCTTACCCAACTGCCGATGATAAAAGGCGAAACCTATCGCTATGCGTTCACGCCGCCCGACGCCGGCACTTATTGGTATCATCCGCATTGCATGACCATGCGCCAGATGGCTGAGGGGCTTACCGGCGTATTGATCATCGACGAAGCGGAAGACGCCGGATTTGACGCTGAGGTCGTGCTCAATCTCAAGGATTTCCGCATCAACGAGGAAGGCGCGCTTCAGCCATATTTCACGCCGAAAGCCGCCGCACGCGGTGGGACACTCGGCAATGTTCGCACCGCAAATTGGATACTTAACCCGACCTATGATGTGCCTTCCGGCGGGCTCATTCGGTTACGCATCGTCGCCACCGACACGACACGGGTCTATAAGCTCGCACTACCCGATGTAAGCGGTCGTGTTATCGCGTGGGACGGGCACCCAATCCGCGAGCCGGTCGAGATGCCAAGTGAGAAGAAACCGCTTTGGCTCGGACCCGGACAGCGCGTCGATATCGCAATCCGTATGCCCGACGATGAAGGGCAAAGCCTGCCACTTGGAACTCGCATCGGACAGAATTTTGAACCACTTGCGACGCTGCAAACGGTCGGCGCATCGCTGAAACGCAACATCGCAGATTTGAGACCTCTCCCCGACAATCCAGTGGCCGTCCCAAAGCTTCAAGGTGTCGAGCCGCGAGAACTGGTCTTCGGGTGGTCACCCGATGGCAACGGCCAAAACAACGGTTTTTGCGGCAGCTTCGGCTACACGTTTTGGTCGATCGACCGCAAGCCGTGGCCCGGTGACGCGGTCGAAAATGTTGGTCCGCTCGCAGAATTGAAGCTCGGTCAAAGCTGCATCCTGCGGCTCAGAAACGAGTCACCGAACCTTCACCCGATCCATCTTCACGGTCTCGCATTCATACCGCTTCAGTCCAATCAGCGGGTTTTGCCGCGCAACTGGACCGACACCGTGCTCCTCTTGAAGAATGAAATCATCGACATCGCGCTCGTCGCGGATAATCCGGGAGACTGGGCGTTCCATTGCCACGTGATTGAACACCAAAAAACAGGACTTTCTGGCTACATCCGCGTCGCGTGACCCCACTTCATGACCAACAATCACGCCAAATCGCAAAATTTGACGCCCGTAAATTTTCTTGCGAGCCTCCTTTACTTGATTGAAAAGGGCCATGCGGGAAGAAGACGAGGTCGATGAGCGGCAAACCGATCAAAAACATGGAGCAGTTTGCGTCGGTGAGCGGTATATCGCGACCGACCGTCTCAAAGTACTTTAACGACCCGACAAGCGTCCGCCCGTCCACGCGCTCGCGGATCGAGAGCGCGCTAGAGCGCTACGACTACCGACCAAACATCTACGCCATCAATCAAAACCGACGCCTCACTCGAAATGTCGGCATCATCGTTCCCTACCTGTTCGACCCCTTCTTTGCGGAGATCGCCCGTTCGATTGAACGATTGTGTATCGAAGCGGGGTATCGACCCATCCTCTTTAATTCGCACGGGGACCCAGCAACTGAGCGCGAAAACCTTGATGCGCTAAGCGCACTCAAGCCGGCGGGCGCGTTAATCGCGCCTCTCGGCCGCGCATCCGATCAAGGTGAGATCGAACGCTTCTGTGAGATGGTGCCAACAGTCCTTTTTGACAGTAATATCAACGGCATAGCTAAAGCCTTCGTTGGCTCGAACAACGCGCAAAGCATTGATCTAATCGTCAAACATCTTTGCAATACCGGCGAACCGCCAAGCCTTTTTGAGATCGAAACAGCGCCCAATCCAAACGCCAACAAACGTCGCGACGCTTACATCGCCGCTATGGAGCGCTTGGGTCATCAACCGGATCTCATACAGGTGAAAGGCGAAGGGTGGGATTTCGAAGAGATCGGTTTTCTTCGCGGCACCGAAGCCCTTCGCGATCGTCGATTCCGAACAAACACAGTCCTCTGCAGCAATGACCGACTCGCGATAGGGCTGCTCGCTGCCGCACATGAGTGTGGGCTGCGTGTCGGCAAAGGTGGTCGCTACGCGTTGCGCATCGCCGGGCACGATGATCATCCATTCTCGCGATTTACGTGCCCGTCGCTGACGACTGTTTCGCAAGACTACGCGTCAATCTCAGCGACCAGTCTCGAGACACTGATGCGCGTCGCGGACCTTGAATCTGAAAACAAGGAGCGGGAAACAACGCTTTTTGATGGCACGCTCGTCGTTCGACAGTCAGCGTAATGTGGACGCTTAAATTGACGCGCGTTAAGATTTTGATTGACGCAAAGTTCGCCTGTCCCCTAACCTTGGGGCAATAACGACTAAAAAAAGCATCTGGGAGGAAAAAGGATGCACTACACAAAGACCATGGGAGCTGTTTCAGCTCTCAGCCTTATGCTAGCTGCTGGCGCAGTATCAGCTGAGACGATCACCATCGCCACTGTGAACAATGGCGACATGATTCGCATGCAAGGCCTCACCGACGTCTTCACCGAAAAGACCGGCATTGATGTCGAATGGGTGACGCTCGAAGAGAATGTCCTTCGCCAACGCGTCACAACCGACATCACGACCAAGGGCGGCGCCTTCGACATCATGACGATCGGCATGTACGAAACGCCGATCTGGGGATCGAACGACTGGCTGATCGCGCTCGACGACATGGGCGATGAATACGATGTCGACGACATTTTACCGGCCATGGCTGGTGGTCTCTCTCACGATGGCACGCTTTTCGCCGCGCCGTTCTACGGTGAGAGCTCCATGATCATGTATCGGGCGGACCTTATGGAAGCCGCTGGCATGGAAATGCCGGAAGCGCCGACATGGGAGTTCATCCGTGAGGCAGCGGCGGCCATGACCGACCGCGATAATGAAATCAACGGCATTTGCCTCCGCGGTAAAGCGGGTTGGGGTGAAGGTGGTGCGTTCATCACCGCGATGTCGAATTCCTTTGGTGCGCGCTGGTTTGACATGGACTGGAACGCCCAGTTCGACACCCAACCCTGGAAAGACACGCTTGAGTTTTTCGTCGGCATGATGAGCGAGTCCGGTCCTGCCGGTTACGCAACCAACGGCTTCAACGAAAACCTGTCGCTCTTCCAACAGGGCAAGTGCGGCATGTGGATCGATGCCACGGTGGCTGCATCCTTCGTCACGAATCCGGATGACTCAACGGTTGCGGACAGTGTTGGTTTTGCGCTTGCGCCGGACAATGGTCTCGGCAAGCGGTCGAACTGGCTTTGGGCTTGGGCGCTAGCGATCCCAGCAGGCACGGCAAAAGCCGACGAAGCCAAGCAATTCATCCAATGGGCCACCTCGAAAGAGTATATCGAGCTCGTCGCTGACCGCGAGGGTTGGGCAAATGTGCCGCCGGGCGCCCGTATCTCGCTCTACGAGAACCCAAATTACAAAGACATTCCGTTCGCGAAAATGACGCTCGATTCGATCCTCTCTGCGGATCCGAACGATTCGACCGTCGAGCCTAGCCCCTATGTCGGCATCCAATTTGCCGCCATTCCGGAGTTTGCGGGCATCGCAACGGAAGTGAGCCAGGAGTTCTCAGCGGTTTACGCCGGTCAGCAGACCGTTGATGAAGCGCTCGCGAAAGCTCAGACGATCACGAACGAAGCCATGGAAGCAGCGGGTTACCGCTAGTCTCCTCCCTGGACCGAGAGGCGGTGACTGTTGTCGTCGCCTCTCGGCTCAAGCGTAGCGCTAATCATCTCGCCGAATCGGTTGAGTTGTTGCCCTGCGCCTGAATCCAGCGGCTAGCGCCAAAAATCGCGATCATGGCTACACAGCATTCAAGATCTGCAGCACGCCTAATGATGGCGCCCGCCGTCATTCTGTTGCTCGGCTGGATGCTTGTCCCGTTGACCATGACGCTGTGGTTTTCCTTCCGCCGCTATCTCCCGCTCCGTGGTGGTGATCTCGGGTTTGTCGGGTTTGAAAACTATGCGCGGTTTGTCAGTTCCAGCTCGTTCTGGCCCGCTGTTCAAACCACCCTCATCATAGTCGGTGGTATACTGCTCATCACCGTCGCACTCGGCGTTCTCCTCGCCATGCTCCTTGACCAGCCGATGTGGGGTCAGGGCGTGGTGCGCATCCTCGTAATCGCCCCTTTCTTTGTTATGCCGACCGTCTCAGCGCTGGTCTGGAAGAACATCTTCATGGATCCGGTGAACGGGCTTCTCGCTCACCTTTGGCGGTTCTTCGGTGCCGAACCCGTCGTATGGCTGAGCGACTTGCCGATGTTTTCGATCATCATGATCGTATCGTGGCAGTGGCTACCATTTGCGACGCTCATTCTGTTGACGGCAATCCAGTCGCTCGATTCGGAGCAATTGGAAGCCGCCGAAATGGACGGCGCCCCGCCGCTTCGCCGCTTCTGGCACATCATCTTGCCACACCTCAGCCGCGCGATCACGATCGTCATCCTGATTCAGACAATTTTCCTGCTATCGATTTTTGCGGAGATCTTCGTCACGACAGGTGGCGCATTCGGTACCCGCACTCTCACCTATCTGATCTTCCAACGTGTGCTTGAAAGCCAGAATGTGGGGCTCGGGTCAGCGGGCGGCATCTATGCCGTCATCCTCGCCAACATCGTCGCGATCTTCCTCATGCGGATCGTCGGCAAGAATTTGGATAAGTGACGATGGCGCGAGCAGTATCGACACGACGAAAGATGCTAACGACGGTGGCGGCATGGTCCATCGGGCTTTTGATCTTCTTCCCGATCCTCTGGACAATCCTCACAAGCTTCAAAACGGAAGCACAGGCGATCAATGATCCGCCGTTGTTTCTGTTTTTCGACTGGACGCTGGAAAACTATGCGATCGTGCAGGAGCGATCCGATTATATGCGGTTTCTCTGGAACTCCGTGATCATTGCGGGCGGCTCGACGCTCCTCGGAATTCTGATCGCAGTTCCCGCCGCGTGGTCGATGGCGTTCGTTCCATCAAAGCGCACGAAAGACATTCTCCTCTGGATGCTGTCTACGAAAATGCTTCCTGCCGTCGGCGTCCTTTATCCAATCTATCTGATCTTCATCCAGCTCGGCATACTCGATACGCGGATCGGCCTTACGATTGTGCTCATGCTCATCAATCTGCCGATCATCGTCTGGATGCTTTACACCTACTTCAAGGAAATCCCCGGTGAGATTTTGGAAGCCGCACGAATGGATGGTGCGGGCCTCAAGGCCGAGATTCTCTACGTTCTGACGCCAATGGCGATCCCGGGCATCGCATCGACGATCCTTTTGAACATCATACTCGCTTGGAACGAGGCCTTCTGGACGCTCAACCTGACCGCTGCACAGGCAGCGCCTTTGACGGCCTTCATCGCGAGCTATTCAAGCCCGGAAGGCCTCTTTTTCGCAAAGCTTTCCGCTGCCTCGACGATGGCGATCGCGCCAATCCTCATTCTCGGTTGGTTCAGCCAAAAACAGCTTGTGCGCGGCCTTACCTTCGGCGCGGTGAAATAGGACAATTGTCATGGGACGTATCGTACTTGAGAAAGTCCAGAAGAGCTTCGGCGATGTCGAGGTCATCCCGCCCCTGGACCTGGAAATTGAAGACGGCGAATTCGTGGTGTTCGTCGGCCCATCCGGCTGCGGAAAGTCGACACTCCTTCGGCTGATTGCCGGGCTCGAGGACGTATCCGGCGGGCAAATCCTCATCGATGGACAGGACGCAACCATCGTGCCGCCCGCAAAACGCGGCCTTGCCATGGTGTTCCAATCCTACGCTCTCTATCCGCATATGAGCGTGCGAAAGAACATCGCATTTCCCTTGAAGATGGCAGGTCTTGAAAAAGCCGAACAGGACCGCCGGGTCTCGCAAGCAGCCGATGTGTTAAACCTGACTGACTATCTGGATCGCCGGCCGGGCCAACTCTCTGGTGGACAACGCCAGAGGGTCGCGATCGGGAGGGCGATCGTCCGCGAACCGTCGGCATTTCTGTTTGATGAACCGCTCTCGAATCTCGATGCCGCTTTGCGCGTCGGCATGCGGATCGAAATCTCTGAGCTCCATGAGCGGCTCAAGACAACCATGATCTACGTCACCCACGACCAGGTCGAGGCGATGACCATGGCCGACAAGATCGTGGTTTTACAGGCAGGCGTGATCGAACAAGTCGGATCCCCGCTGGAACTTTATCGCAACCCGCGAAACCGCTTTGTTGCGGGTTTTATCGGGTCACCGAAAATGAACTTTATCGAGGGCGATGAGGCGAAGAAGCATGATGCCCACGCCATCGGCGTCCGCCCGGAGCACATCACACCGTCGTCAAGCAACGGGTTATGGTCCGGTACTGTGGGGGTCTCAGAACATCTGGGATCCGACACCTTCTTTCACGTCCACATGGAGGGTCGCCGCGACCCAGTTACAGTGCGTGCCGGTGGCGAAGTCGACATGCACCATGGCGACACGATCTTCCTCACACCGGATACAGACCGCATTCATCGCTTCGACGCGAAAGGCTTGCGCATCGCATGACGCGGCTCGCCGGGAAATGCGCGCTGATTACGGGGGCTGCGCGCGGCATTGGTCTTGCTTTCGCGGAGGCTTATGTTGGCGAGGGCGCAAAGGTGTCGATCGCTGATATCGATATCGACCGGGCCAAGACATCGGCATTGGAGATTGGCGAACAAGCCATCGCGGTCGAAATGGATGTGACCGACCAGACGAGCATTGATCGCGGTGTCGAGGTCGCGATCGAAGCAATGGGTCAAATCGACATTTTGATCAACAATGCCGCAATCTTCTCTGCGGCACCGATCACCGATATCGAGCGAGACGACTATGATCGTGTGTTTGACATCAATGTATCGGGCACGCTCTTCACAATGCAAGCGGTCGCGAAACATATGATCGCGCGCGGCGGCGGGGGCAAGATCATCAATATGGCGAGCCAGGCAGGGCGACGCGGCGAACCCCTGGTCGCTGTTTATTGCGCATCGAAGGCAGCCATAATCAGCCTCACCCAGTCGGCAGGATTGAACCTTATCGAGCACGGAATAAACGTGAACGCGATCTCGCCTGGTGTCGTCAACGGCGAACATTGGGAAGGCGTCGATGCGTTTTTTGCAAAGCTCGAAGGCAAAGCACCCGGCCAGAAGAAAGCCGAAGTCGGCGCGGGCGTACCCTTCGGCAGAATGGGCAAGGCAGATGATTTGACCGGCATGGCGATCTTTCTCGCGACGGAAGAGGCCGACTACATTGTCGCCCAAACCTTCAACGTGGATGGCGGACAATGGATGAGCTGATGCGCTTGTCCAATGCCACGCTCAGTCATCTGCCCGCCGGTATTGCGCGCCCTCTATATGATCGGAGCGCACTTACGCCCGGCATCATCCATATCGGCGTTGGGAATTTCCACCGCGCGCACCAATCCTGGTATCTGCACCGGCTCATGCAAGCGGCCATGGCGCTCGACTGGGGTATTGTCGGCGCTGGCGTACGCACGAATGATGCAGCCATGCGCGAGCGGCTTCTTTCTCAGGACTGTTTGACGACGCTCATTGAACTGGACCCGGCTGGAACGTCAGCCGAAGTGGTGGGGTCGATGATCGACTATGTACCGGTCGAGGATCGAAACAGTGCATTGATCCACGCAATCGCCAACCCTCGCATTCGCATCGCATCGCTGACCGTCACCGAGGGTGGCTACTATATCGACCCGGTGACGAAGCAGTTCGATGGCGGCCACGTAGATATCCAGCATGACGTTGAACACCCGGATGCGCCGAAGACCGCCTTCGGCGCCATCGTGGCGGCGTTGAAACATCGCAGGGATGGTGGTTTTGGCCCCGTTTCCCTCATGAGCTGCGACAATCTGCAAGGAAACGGCAAAATCCTCCGGGACACGGTGGTATCACTCGCGTCACTCATCGACGACGACCTTGCGTCGTGGATCAACGAAACCTGTTCCTTTCCAAATTCCATGGTCGATTGCATCGTTCCCGCCACAGGCGAAAAAGAGATTGCACTCGCACACAAGCTCGGCATCGAGGACGCGGCGCCTGTCACCCACGAGAATTTTCGGCAATGGGTGATCGAAGACGACTTTTGCGCTGGCCGGCCTGATTGGGATCAAGTCGGTGCCACGTTCTCAGCCGACGTGCACGCCTACGAGACGATGAAAATTCGGGTTTTGAATGCGGGGCATCAGGTGCTTGCCAACCCCGGTGAAATCCTCGGGATCGGAACCATTGATGGCTGCATGGCAAACGCGGCAGTCCGTGACTTCTTTTTGAAGGTCGAGACAGACGAGATCTTGCCTCAAGTTCACCCGGTCCCGGGAATCTCCCCAGAGGCATATCTCGACCTCATCGCCACGCGCTTTGAGAACCCGAAGATTGGCGATACGACCCGCCGCGTGGCCTTTGACGGATCATCTCGGCATACTGGATTTGTGCTTCCAATTCTAAGAGATCGTCTCAATGTCGGCGCCCCAATTGAGGGACTGGCGCTGGTTGAAGCCTTGTGGGCGCGCATGTGCTTCGCAGAGCGTGAAAACGGCTCTCATATCGAAGCGAACGACCCGATGTGGGGCGAACTCAGCCAGGCCGCTCACGATGCAAAGACAGACCCGTCAGCTTGGTTAGCCCAGACGACGATCTATGGCGATTTGAAAGACGCTGAAGCGTTCGCTAGCGCCTTTTCACGCTGGCTAAAAACGATCTGGGCGGAGGGGACAGAGGCGACGCTTCGACACTATGTCGGAAACTCGGCCTAACGCCCCTATTTCGGCGGGAGCCTCAATGCGCCGTCGAGACGGATAGACGTACCGTTGATCATGTCGTTTTCGATAATCGTGGCCGCTAGGCGTGCATACTCCTCGACGGTCCCGAGGCGAGACGGAAACGGGACGTTGGCGGCAAGTGCGGCCCTGATTTCATCCGTTAGCGAATCGAACATGGGTGTCGCAAACAAACCGGGCAGGATCGACGCCGTTCGAATTCCCTCGCGAGCAAGATCCCGCGCCATCGGTAGCATCATTCCCTGAATGCCCGCCTTCGACGCGGCGTAGGCTGCTTGCCCAAGCTGTCCATCTTCAGCGGCGACCGACGATGTCGTGATGATCACACCGCGGTTGCCGTCAGAATTCGTCGGATCGAGCGTCGCCATCCGGGCAGCCGCCATCGACGAGACGTAGAACGTGCCAATGAGGTTGATATTGATCACCTTCGCAAACAGTGCCGGATCGTGCGAGGCGATTTCGCCCGTGTCACGCTTGCGGGACACTGTCTTTTGGCCCGTCACGATCCCAGCGCAGTTCACAACAATCCGGGATACGCCGATTTCCGCTTCGGCTTTTTCGAGCGAAGAAGAAACGTTCTCTGGGTCAGAGATGTCCGTATTGCAAAAGACCCCGCCAAGCTGCGACGCAAGCGCCTCACCCTTGTCAGCATTCACGTCAAAGAGCGCGACTTTCGCCCCCTTTTCCGCAAGATGCCGCGCTGTGCCAGCACCGAGTCCTGATGCGCCCCCCGTGACGATCGCTGATAGTCCACTGATATTCATTATTGCTTTCCTTATCGGTCGCTTGCGCGTCGTCTAGGCGTTTTGCGCGGACTTGCCAAGTCTTGCGAAACGGGATCGACAGCGCCATTTCTTAGTCATGATTGAGGATATGAAGAAGGTCGGCCTGGAAGACGTGTCCGACGCGCCCGAGGAAAAAGCGCTCACTGTGGTTGAAGCGCGCGAAAAGACCGTGCGCGACAAGTTTTGGACTAAGTTCAAGTCGGTCATGGGATCCCTGCCTTTCGCACGTGATCTCCTGGCAGTTTACTATTGCGCGATGGATAGCGGCACGCCGCTTCGCGTTCGCGCGACGCTTTTAGGTGCGCTCGTTTACTTCATTATGCCGCTTGACGTTTTGCCGGACTTTATCGCGCTCTTGGGCTTCACCGATGACGCGACAGTTCTCTTCGCCGTCATTCGCACGATGCAGGCAAACTTAAAGCCCGAGCACTATGAGAAAGCCGACGACGCGCTAAGCGCGGCGCAGGACGAAAAAGATGCCGAGCAAACTTAAGCGTCGAGATGCGGCTTAACGACGATCTTTCCAACAGCCTGACGCGCCGCGAGACGCCTTAATCCATCAACGGCTTGAGTGAGCGAAAAGACTTGGTCGACGCGCGGCGAGAGTGCCTCGATATCGCACCAAGCCACGAGCTGACGCAGGTTGGTGCGGGCTTTTTGCGGCTCCTCGTCTAGAAAACGCCCCCAAAACACCCCTTGTATGTCGCAACCCTTTAAAAGTGCGAGGTTCAACGGGATTTTAGGAATAGTACCGCTCGCGAACCCGATCACCAAAAATCGGCCTTTCCAACCGAGCGATCGGATCGCCGCTTCCGCCAAATCACCGCCAACAGGATCATAAACAACGTCGATCCCTGTCTCACCACCCTCTGCCTTCAAAGCGGCTTTAAGATCTTTCTCCGCGTAGTTGATCAACGCATCGGCACCATGCTCGCGTGCGATTTTCAGCTTCTCATCCGATGAAGCGCACGCGACAACCCGTGCGCCCATAGCTTTTCCGACCTCAATGGCTGCAAGTCCGACGCCGCCAGACGCACCGAGAACGGCAAGCGTTTCGCCACCTTGCAGGCTTGCCCGGTCCTTGAGCGCGTGGATTGTTGTGCCGTAGGTGATCGTCAATCCTGCAGCGACCTCGTCGGACAGTTTGTCGTCAATGGGTGTTGCTTTCTCCGCCTTAGTCACCACCAGTTGCGCGCATGCACCAAATGGCACAGAGGCTATGACTCGCTCGCCGCGTGTAAACCCTTCTACATTGGCACCGACCGCCTCAACGAAGCCGACGCATTCGCCCCCTGGCGAAAATGGTGGCTCCGGCTTGACCTGATACTTCCCCTCGATGATGAGTGTGTCGAAGAAGTTGAGACCGGTTGCTGAAACCCGAATGAGCAGTTCGCCCTTGCCCGGTACTGGGTCCGGCACATCGCGAACCGTCAAAGTCTCAGGTGGGCCGAGGCGGTCGCAAACGAGGGCCTTCATATGGACGTCCTTGGGATGTTTATCTGAAGTGTTCTAGGGCAGGCGGAATGCGTGGGTATTTTGCAATCGGTGTTGAGGGTCTGTCAAAGCCCATGAATGCGGGCAATTTGATGCGATCGGCCCATGCTTTTGGTGCGGCATTTTTCTTTGTTGTCGATCCTCACCCACGTGTTCGCGACATGGCTTCTGACACCTCGAAGTCAATGGCAAGCATCCCGGTCTATTTCCACGACACACTCGATGATCTCGCTATGCCGCGCAAGGCCCAGATGATCGGGGTAGAACTGACCGATGAGGCAGTCGATCTGCCGACGTTTCGCCATCCGACATCGGCAATTTATCTGCTCGGGAGCGAGCGCACTTCTCTTTCAAGGGCTGCAATCGCAAGGTGCAATCACGTCGTTAAGATACCCACGGCATTTTGCGTCAATGTCGCGACCGCGGGTGCGATCGTCATGTACGATAGACTTTGGGTTGTCGGTGGATTTCCTGATCGCGGTGTGTTTCCGGGCGCGCCAGTGGAGAAGCCGAAAGACCATATCCATGGCTTGCCAAAGGCGCGGCGTTTGCGCGAACGCGCCGAAAACGAAAAAAGTGACAGTTAGAGGTCGATGTCGACGGCTTCGTCGGCCTCGAGTGTCTTGCGAAGGCGTCCGAAGGCCAGTCGAATTCTCGACTTTACTGTTCCGAGTGGCAAACCGGTCTCTTCAGCAATCTGGCTGTGGGAAAGTCCGGTGAAAAAGGCCATTCGTACCAGATTGAGTTGCTCCTTAGGTAACTGTGTCAGCGCCTCGCGCACGCGTTCATCGCGGGAACGCTCATCCATCACCTGATCTGGAGGCGTCAATTCCTCGGGCTTGAAAGACGGGTCCTCCGGATCGAGAAGTCCAGACTTATCCCGCCGAATCGCGTCAATCCGACGGTTTCGTGCAATCCGAAACAGCCAAGTCGCGATAGATGATTTTGATGGATCAAAGAGGTTTGCCTTTCGCCATAACGTCAGCATGACGTCTTGGACGATTTCCTCTGCTTGGGCATCCTCGGCGTTTAATCTCATCAGATAGGCCTTGAGACGCGGGGCGAAGTGATCAAAAAGCTGAGCGAACGCCTCACGATCTTGCTTTTCCGCCACACGCCGAACGAGGCCATCAAAATCGCGGCTTTTGCTCAATCGCACCTATCCTAAACGCCTCGACCGCATCGGTCTGCGATCCTTTCTTAGGAGAACCATTGGAAGACAACAACCACAAGCATGCGCTTGCGCGAAAAAACCGCGTTTCGTTCGATCACGTATGTCTGGAAAAGGAATTCTTAACCGTCATTTTGGTAACACTAACGACGACTTAACGGATCACGGTTTCTGTCAAATTGTTGCCGATTTCATGGGTTTCGTCGGCAGTCAGGAGAGACGGAAACGACCAGAACGCGTTTTGCGGTAACGGAAAGCTGCGAAACAAGCGAACAATGAGGACCATGATGCCAATCACATTCAAGGCCTTGGGTCGCAAGACCGTGCAAAATATTCTTGCCGTTGCAGCGACCATTGCGGTGGCGGGAATCTTGTCCGTCGGACATGCCCATGCCGCACCGAAACTCCTTCAAAAATTCAATGCGTGGAGCGCTTACGTCAACGAAGACGGCGCACAAAAGCTCTGCTTTGTGATCTCACAACCAACGTCAAGCGAGATGAACCCCGCTGGGCGCAACCGGGGCCCGGGATACTTTTTCATCTCTTACCGCCCTGCCGAAAATGTCACCGGTGAGGTTAGCGCCGCTTTTGGTTATCCCCTCTCAGCAAACTCGACACGTGCACAAATCGGCAACACGAATTTCCCGCTGTTTGCGCGTGATGAAACTGCTTGGATAGAAAACGCCGCCGACGAGCCACGTCTCGTAGAAGCCATGAAAGCTGGAGCGTCCATGCGCATCTTCGGTCGTTCGACCCGTGGCACAACGACGGTTGACACCTATTCGCTCTCAGGTGTCACGGCAGCCATCAATCGCGTTGCTCAAGAATGCGGTTAATCGGTCAGGCCTATACGACTTTCCCAAGCTAGGGGAGCGTGATAAGGGCTAAGGCTTACTCGGAAACGGTGTGAGCTTTGACCACGACGCTCTTTCATAAAGCCCCGGATTATCCGGCAGGCCTTGCGCCTGTCATTTCAGATGACAATCGCGTTTCGCTCGTGGGTCTAGACCGCAGCGAACTTCGAACAGCGCTCGCAGGGATAGGTATCCCTGATAAGCAGACACGCATGCGAGCCAACCAGATTTGGAGCTGGCTTTATAAGCGTGGCGTGACTGATTTTCTTGAGATGACAGACATTTCAAAGGGTCTACGCGCAGAGCTTGATACCGCATTCTCAATCGCTCGGCCCAAAATTGTGACTGAGCAAGTCTCCGAAGACGGAACGCGGAAATGGCTCTTCCGTTATCCAGGTGCAAAGCCAGGGGACGCCCCCGTTGACGTCGAGACTGTTTATATCCCCGAGGCAGATCGTGGCACGCTATGCGTCTCGAGCCAGGTCGGGTGCACCCTCACCTGCACGTTTTGCCATACGGGAACGCAGCGACTTGTCCGTAATCTCACCGCCGGCGAGATCCTGTCCCAGGTTTTGATGGCGCGCGACCGCATCGGCGACTGGGCGGGCGCAGCCCGACCGACGGACGGCCTGATACCCCACGGTGATCGTGCCATTACCAATATTGTCATGATGGGGATGGGCGAACCGCTCTACAATTTCGACAATGTGAAGTCCGCGCTCCTCATCGCATCGGATGGTGAAGGGATTTCTCTTTCAAAACGTCGCATTACTTTATCGACGTCCGGCGTGGTGCCAGAGATCGCGCGCTGCGGCGACGAGATCGGCGTGATGCTGGCAATCTCGCTGCACGCGGTTCGCGACGATCTTCGCAACGAGCTGGTACCGCTCAATAGGAAATATCCAATCGCAGAACTGCTCGACTCATGCCGGAACTATCCCGGTGTTTCAAACGCGCGACGCATCACGTTTGAGTATGTCATGCTTAAAGGCGTAAACGACAGCCTTTCAGATGCGCGCGAACTCGTCCGTTTGCTCGCGGGTATCCCGGCGAAAATCAATCTCATCCCCTTCAATCCATGGCCGGGCTCGGACTATGAGTGCTCGGACTGGGATCAGATCGAGAAGTTCGCCGAGATCGTCAATCGCGCGGGATATGCATCGCCGGTGCGGACGCCGCGCGGTCGCGATATCATGGCGGCTTGTGGTCAGCTGAAATCTGCGTCTGAAAAAGTACCGGCCTGGAAAAAACGCAAACTTGAAGGCCATGTTGAAACTCGAGCGGCGGCGCTTTGATCTATCGGTTGATCGGACGCGCGGTTGTTGTTGCGCTATCGTTCTTCCTGGCTGTGATCGTTGCCGCTGTTTTCTTCACGCTTGCAAAGGTTGGACGCGAGGCAGTGCTGGCCGATAACGAGATCGACCAGACGCTTCGGTTTTTTGAGTTCACGTTTGTCGTCGGCCTTGTCGCCGCCGGTGCTGGCCGTCTGGCGGTTGTTCCAGCTTTAGCGGCAATAATCGCAACAGAAGCGTTTCGGCTTCAATCGCTCCTGATCCACATGCTGATCGGTATCACGATCTCGATCGGCGGCATTTTGGTTGGTTTAGAGCAACCCAATGCACCGCCAGACACAATGCTTGCCGCGGTCGCAGCCGGTGCTGTCGGTGGCTTTGTCTATTGGATCCTTGCGGGACGTTGGGCCGGCAACTGGCGCGGACCAAGTGGGCCTAGGTCGACCCCGCCTTTGTCAAAAGAAGCTTGATTGCAAAGCCTCCCATCACGCCTGCAAACACGTAGTCAACGGCGCGAGTCGCCCAGGGAGACGACCGGATAAAACGAGAAATTCTATCCGCTGCCAGAATCATGGCGACGCAGATCGGGATCGCGAGCGCGATGAAATAGGCGCCCAAGAATAGAAGCTTCTGTGCTGCTGCTGAGTCCGCAGGCGAGACGAATTGCGGTAAGAACGTCACGAAGAAGAGGATGATTTTCGGGTTCAAGACGTTGATCGCGAGCCCTGCGGCAAAAACCGATTTCAAGCTTTGCCGCCTCGCGAAACGGGGATCATCGGAAAGCCCCGAACCATGGCGGAGCGCTTGATATGCCAGCCACACGAGATAGGCCGCGCCGACGACTTTCAAGACATTAAAGGCTGTCTCGGATGCAGCGAGTAGTGCAGAAACGCCAAACGCAGCAAGCACCGTGTGACCGATGAGCCCGGTAATTGCGCCCGCAAAGGCCATCAACCCGGCCGACCGGCCTTGGCCAACAGCCTTACCTAAGAAAAGCGTCATGTCTGGTCCCGGCGTCACCGTTAGTGTGATCGCCGAAACAGTGAAAAGCGCGAGGACGGGGAGTGTTGGCAGAAAATCCATCGTCGATAGCGGTATCTCGCTGAAGCGGACTTGTCATCGGCAAAGCGAGGATCATTTTTCGGGCTGAACTCTAAACAGGAGCCAAGATATGGCCGCGTCGATCGTTCCAGGCCTCGCCTTTTTCTTTTCCGCCATGACCATCGGGGCGATGCTCTTTTTTGGCGCTGCGACGGCTCCCGTCATCTTCAAAGTGCTCGGCGAGGAAAAAGCGGGCCCTGTCGTGCGCGCGATATTCCCACGCTACTACCTTGTTCTGGGAATTCTTTCGGTTCTCGCAGCAGCAGCGGCTTTTGTCGTTGATCCAGGCGTTGGCTTCATTCTGGGGATTGTTGGCCTGGCGTTTTTCTTTTCGCGGCAGGTTATTATGCCGAAGATCAATGCGCTTCGGGATGAAGCCAAGACAGGCAGCATTTCCGCCCAGTCAACCTTTGACAAATTGCATTCTTGGAGTGTGCGGCTCAACTACATCCAGCTGATAATTCTGGTCGCTTGCTTTTGGGTTCTCGTCCTCAAGACCGCTTAAGTGACCATTCGATCGCCCGCTCCAACCGGTCGTTCCCCCAAAAGAGTTCACCATCCTCGGTGATGAATGTCGGCGCGCCGAAGATGCCGCGAGCCTCGGCCTCCTCCGTCGCCTCGCGCAGGCGCGACTTCGTCTCAGGATGCGAGGCTTTTTCAAGGACAGACTCTGACTGAGCGCCCGCCGCACGTATGCAACCTGTGAGGACATTGGGGTCAGCGATATCAAGGCCCTCCGCGAACACGGCCGCATAGACAGTCGCAATGAAGGGTTCAATCCAACCTTCGTCTCTGGCGATCAAAGCCACGCGCGCAGCGTACACGCTCATTGATGGGAAAGGATCGGGCTTCTTGAACGGTAGACCGAGTGCATCGCATTCACGTTCGACATCCCGCCACATGGCGGCACCCTTTGCGGGGTAAAGCGCAAACGGCGATGTGTTCCAACCCTGCGCCTGAAATATTGGCCCCAGCAAAAACGGTCTATAGTCAATCGTGACATTTGCAGCTTGCGCCGCGCCAGTAATCCGCGACGCGGAAATGTAGGAATAGGTCGACGCGAACTCGAACCAGAATTGCAGTTTTGGCATAGCGCGCACCAATCCGTCTTGCTCATTTGAGGGCGCTGCCTATAGTGCGCGCCACTCCTCCATTCGCTCAGGTTTTTCCCGATGGTTCAAGACGTCAAGAAGGTCGTGCTCGCCTATTCCGGCGGTTTGGATACTTCGATCATTCTGAAATGGCTGCAAACGGAATTAGGCGCGGAGGTTGTGACCTTCACCGCCGATCTCGGCCAGGGTGAGGAACTCGAACCCGCGCGCCGGAAGGCGGAGATGATGGGCATCCAGGAGATCTTCATCGAAGACGTGCGCGAGGAATTCGTCCGCGATTTTGTGTTTCCGATGTTTCGCGCTAACGCCGTCTATGAGGGCGTTTATTTGCTTGGCACCTCCATCGCGCGGCCACTGATTGCCAAACGTCTCGTCGAAATCGCCGACGAAACGGGGGCGGACGCAATTGCCCATGGCGCGACCGGAAAAGGCAATGATCAGGTTCGTTTTGAACTGAACGCCTACGCGCTCAATCCGGAAATAAAGATCATCGCGCCCTGGAGGGACTGGGAGTTTAAATCGAGGACGGACCTGATCAACTTCGCAGAGGCGCATCAGATCACGGTCACAAAAGATAAGCGTGGCGAAGCACCATTCTCGGTCGATGCCAACCTTCTCCACTCCTCGTCAGAAGGTAAGGTGCTCGAAGATCCGGCTGTCGCGGCTCCGGAATATGTTCACCAGCGGACAATTTCGCCGATGGACGCGCCGGACGCGCCAACGGAAATCACAATCGGCTTTGAGCGCGGCGACGCCATTTCAATCAATGGCGAGCGTATGTCACCGGCAACACTTTTGGCGAAGCTCAATGATCTCGGTCGAGACAACGGTATCGGCAGGCTTGATCTCGTTGAGAACCGTTTCGTCGGCATGAAGTCGCGCGGCGTTTATGAGACGCCCGGCGGCACGATCCTCTTGAGTGCCCATCGCGCAATGGAGTCGATCACGCTCGACCGGGGAGCAGCACACCTCAAAGATGAGCTGATGCCGCGCTATGCCGAACTCATCTACTACGGATTCTGGTTCTCACCGGAACGGGACATGTTGCAAGCGGCAATTGATAAGAGCCAGGTGCATGTCGAAGGTGAGGTGCGTCTCACGCTCTATAAGGGTAATGTCATGGTTACGGGCCGCGAGAGCGATAAATCGCTCTACGCAGAGGATCTGGTGACCTTCGAAGACGACCAAGGCGCTTACGATCAGAAGGACGCCGAAGGTTTCATCAAACTCAACGCGCTGCGTCTTCGTACCTTGGCCGCGCGAAACCGGCGCGGTTGATTTTTCAGGTCAAGCGGCTCGCAAGGACGACCGAATTTCGGCATAAGCCGCGTTGATCCGAGTCAGCATTGCATTGGCGTAAGACACCATTTCGTTGGGCAATTGCAGACCGGCCAGACGATCGGGATGATAAGCTTTGACCTTCGCCTGATACGCGGCATGGACCGTCATCTGGTCTGCGCCTCGCATCACTCCCAGCATATCGTAGGGATCAAACTTCTCCGCGACGCGGCCAGCATGGTGCAAATGCTGAGCCGTCTGGACGTCGCGCGGGACAATCGCTCTGATGTCTGATTTCGCAAGGAACGTTACCGTACCGTCCGCAGCTTCTGTCTTCAGAAACATCTCAGGTCGGTTGAAATAGTCTGAGAGTTCCGCTGCTTTCGGAATTGCTACCCTGACTGTCTCGGTGGAACCGTCAGAGCGAGTGATGTCAACGTGGACGTCTCGGTGCTCGCGAGAGACTGTAGTGTTTCGGTCAAACACGCGGTTCTATCCTCCGAGTAGCGGTGAACGTATCCTCACCCTGAAAATAAAGCGCTACGCGCCGAGGGAGACCTTTCAAGCGGGCCATTCGCTGCTTAACGCTCAGGTGCTGCTTGATCGTCTCATCATCGTACGCTGCATAAAACGCTGTCAGCGTTTTTGGATCGCTTTTCGTTTTGAAGGGTGATTTCACACCAATTTTCGACATTTCTCGATCTCCGCGCTCAGCGGGTTCGACCGGGCATTCTGTTTGAGGTGACTTCTGGCCACTCTGTTTGACGCCGTCCCGGTTTCGAACACTGCCTTCGAAACAAGAGGTGCACTGCAAGCGGCTTGCCATTTGCCACGGAATGAACAAGTAAGTGCGGTAACTCAACGCATCCGCACAATCGAAACGCCTGAGATCGGGCGCATCAGTAAAGAGGCAGGTGAAGCCATGGCTCTCCGCAATATCGCGATCATTGCCCACGTCGATCACGGCAAAACCACGCTCATCGATGTACTGCTCCGTCAATCCGGCGCATTTCGAGACAATCAGCGAGTTGCCGAACGGGCAATGGATTCCAACGATCTCGAACGCGAACGCGGGATCACGATCCTGGCTAAGGTAACCGGGATCGAGTGGGGAGACACGCGGATCAACATTGTCGATACGCCGGGACACGCGGATTTTGGCGGCGAGGTTGAACGCATCCTCAACATGGTGGACGGCGCAGTCGTGCTGGTCGACGCGGCGGAAGGACCGATGCCGCAAACGAAGTTTGTCGTGTCGAAGGCGCTCGGCGTTGGCTTGAGACCGATCGTGGTCGTCAACAAGATCGATAAGCCCGACGCGCGGCCTGACCATGTGGTCGATGCTGTTTTTGATCTCTTTGCAGCTCTCGATGCCGACGAAGAACAATTGGATTTCCCGGTTCTTTACGGGTCCGCGAAAGAAGGATGGATGGCATCGGACGCTGAGGGACCAAAGGACACGATGGCGCCGCTTCTTGATCTGATCGTTGAGCGGTTTTCAGAGCCGGAAACGGAAGAAGGGTCTTTCCGCATGCTGGCAACGACGCTGGAAGCAAACCCATTTCTCGGTCGTGTGCTGACGGGGCGCATCACCTCCGGCACGGTGAAAGCAAACCAATCGATCAAGGCTCTTGATCGCGATGGCACTGTCGTTGAGCAGGGGCGCGTGTCAAAAGTGCTGGCGTTTCGCGGGCTAGAAAGGCAGCCGGTCGATACGGCTGAGGCAGGCGATATCGTTGCCATTTCTGGCCTTCAGTCCGCCACGGTTTCCCATACGATTTGTGATCCATCGGTCAGCGATCCGATTTCTGCTCAGCCTATCGATCCTCCAACGCTGTCGATGACCTTTCGCATCAATGACGGCCCGCTCGCTGGCCAAGAGGGCGACAAGGTCCAAAGTCGCGTCATCCGGAATCGGCTACTCGCTGAAGCGGAAGGCAATGTCGCACTTCGGATCTCAGAGACTGGCGATAGCGATTCGTTCGACGTCGCCGGACGCGGCGAACTTCAGCTCGGCATTTTGATCGAAACCATGCGACGGGAGGGTTTCGAACTCACGGTCTCCCGCCCGCGGGTCGTGTTTTCGACAGATGAGGCAACGGGCGCGCTTCTCGAGCCAATTGAAGAAGTTACAATCGACGTCGACGAAGAGCACTCCGGTGCGGTGGTCTCAAAACTCACAGAACGTAAAGCTGATCTTGTCGAACTGAAGCCGTCCGGCGGTGGACGGCAGCGCCTCGTATTTCACGCTCCCACCCGGGGCCTCATTGGCTATCACGGCGAACTCCTCTCAGACACGCGCGGCACCGCCATCATGAACCGGCTTTTTCATGATTACGCACCGTATAAGGGCGTCATACCAACCCGTCATACTGGCGTTTTGATTTCCAATGCCGACGGCGCCTCGGTGGCGTATGCGCTTTGGAACTTGGAAGACCGAGGCCCAATGTTCATCGATGCAGGTGTGAAGGTCTATCAAGGCATGATCGTCGGTGAACACACGCGCGGCAACGATCTTGAAGTGAATGTGCTCAAGGGAAAGCAACTCACCAATATTCGCGCAGCGGGCAAGGATGACGCTGTTAAGCTGACGCCACCAGTGAAACTGCCGCTTGAGCGAGCCCTCGCCTACATCAATGACGATGAACTGGTCGAGGTCACGCCCGAATCCATCCGCTTGCGCAAGCGGTATCTCGATCCGCACGAGCGAAAGAGAGCAGAACGACGGGCACAAGCCGAACGCGGTGCGGCTTAATCGTCACCTGCGTTTCATCTTCACACAGGTGCCGCGTTCGCTTACGTTGAGCAACATGGCCCGCGTATCGATCATCGTTCGCCCACTTGAGGCTCGAGATATCCCTGCGCTTTCTGCGCTCCGTGAAGAGGCTTGGCGCTCGGCCTATCGCGGGATAATCCCAGGCTTAGACTTAGAACGTTTTCTGTCAGGCGGCGCGAGCGGCACACTTGGCAAGCGTGTTCCCTGTCTCGTTTTTGAGTTCGACGGGCGCTGTGCGGGTTATGTGACGTTCGGAGCAGCGCGCAATCAAGCGACAGACGCGGAGGCGGAGATTTACGAACTCTACCTCAAGCCAGAATTTCAGGGTCTGGGGTTCGGGCAGCGTCTCGTTGAAGCCGTATTCGATGCACTTCGCCGACGTCGTATCAAGCGTGTCATGGTTTGGTCACTCTCGGAAAACGATCCCGCTTTGAAATTCTATAAGCGGATGGGTGCGCGACCTGTCATGACAAGGCGCGAAAGATTCGGCGGTAACGTCCTCGATAAGACCGCGCTCGTCTGGACGCTCTCCACCAACCTATAGCCAATATCCTATCGTAGGGATTTACCCCGCCTGCCGCAGCGGCAAGGTGTGAGCACAGCTTCGCCGTCAAAAGAAGGGCCTGAACCATGCGAATAGATGCCATCTCGATCGGCACAAATCCGCCCGACGACGTCAATGTCATCATTGAGGTTCCAACGGGTGATGAACCCATCAAGTATGAGCTGGACAAAGAGTCGGGAACGCTGATCGTTGACAGATTCCTGTATACGCCGATGCGTTATCCCGGAAACTACGGCTTCATCCCTCATACGCTTTCAGATGATGGCGACCCGATCGACGTACTGGTGGCAAATGCCCGCGCGCTCATTCCAGGCTGCGTAATCAACTGCAAACCAATCGGGGTTCTCTACATGGAGGACGAAGCCGGTGATGATGAGAAGATCATCGCGCTTCCAACAAGCGCGCTTACACCGCGCTATGTCGACGTAAACACGGTCATGGACCTCCCGAAACACACGCGCGACCAAATCAAACACTTCTTTGAGCACTACAAAGATCTAGAGCCAAACAAATGGGTCCAGGTCTTAAAGTGGGGTGACGCGGACGATGCCAGGCAGCTTATCCGAGAGGGTATCGACCGGGAAATCGCTGGAAAAGCTGCGCAATAGAGCTCGGGTCCTGCAAGTCCTAAAGGCCTAAATCAGGCATCTCAATTCCACGCTGTCGGCATGCTGCCTGAAGCGAATTGACTAAAAGACAAGCGATCGTCATGGGGCCAACGCCGCCAGGAACAGGCGTGATTGCGCTTGCAACCTCACTCGCCGCTTCAAAATCTACGTCGCCGACGAGGCGTGTCTTTCCTTCGCCCCGCTCAGGCGCCGGGATGCGATTAATGCCGACATCGATGACGCATGCGCCAGGCTTAACCCACGACCCTTGCACCATGTGAGGGCGACCGACAGCGGCGACCAACAAGTCAGCGCTTCTACACACTGCTTCCAGGTCCCGTGTCCGGGAGTGCGCCATGGTAACGGTACAGTTCTCCATCTGGAGAAGAAGCGATACCGGCTTGCCCACCAGGATAGAACGACCGATCACAAGGGCATTGAGCCCGGAAAGGTTTCCACCGAGCGCGCGTTTTGCCAGTATGACGGACCCTTGCGGCGTGCAGGGTACAAGACCCGGCTGGCCGAAAACCAATCGTCCCGCATTTTCCGGGTGAAGACCGTCAACGTCTTTCGCTGGATCGATCGAGAGAATAACTGCGTCTGAGTCTAAATGATCAGGCAGTGGCATCTGTACGAGAATGCCGTGCACATCAGGATCGGCGTTGAGGCTCGCGACAAGCGCCATCAAATCGGCCTGGCTTGTATCTTCCAGAAGCCGGTGCTCAATCGAGCGCATGCCCACTTCGATCGTTTGCTTACCTTTGTTGGCGACATAGACCTTAGAGGCTGGATCTTCGCCAACGAGCACAACTGCGAGACCGGGTGTTAGACCATGCGCGGTCTCGATCGATCGTACAGCTTCGGCAACTCGCCCACGGACATCCGCTGCAACAGCTTTCCCGTCAATGAGATCAGCCATGAACCTCGCCTCTACTATTTTTGGCTAATTTGAGCGGTTTGGATCTGGACCCTAGCGCGGCCAGTATTCAAGGAGCAGATTGCGCGCAAACATCAGCAGCAAGATCAAAACGATCGGTGAGACGTCGATGCCGCCGAGGTTTGGCAAAAAACTCCGGATCGGCCGAAGCGCAGGTTCCGTTAGCCGATAAAGCGTTTCTGCGATTGTCCGAACGAATTGGTTGCCAGAATTAATAACGTTGAATGCGAACAGCCACGACAATATCGCGCTCGCGATGATGATCCAGACATAGATGTCGATCACCGAAGTCAGAAGGACAAGGAGGGAATTCATGGGTGATCCGCTTTGAATTCGAGGGTTTTGCGGTCAGTTCGCCGAAGCGAGTGCCGTCACTCGCGTTGACATGTAACTGCGATGTTATCGGACCGCAAGCGCAAGCCGGACTGAGCTGCAAAAGGCTTGATAAACCTTAACTGCAACACTTTAGGTGCTCGGCAACGCCTGCTTCATTGATCGACGATTAAGTTCACTCAAACGCTTAAAGCACCACGCATAACCCTGTTGTGAGTGGCATGTGACAGATCCCGTCACTAGGTTGGAATCGATCAAAGGCAGGGCTGTCTCTCATGAATATAAAACTGGCATTGGGCATCGTGGTTGGCGCAGCCGCGTTTGTGGCGACTGCAAATACGGCGAACGCCCGAATGACGGTCCTGGAGCTTTTCACCAGCCAGGGTTGTTCGTCGTGCCCACCGGCGGACGAATTGCTGGGCGAGATTGCTCAGGACAATGAGGACATCCTAGCGCTCTCCATGCCAGTCGATTACTGGGACTATCTCGGCTGGAAAGACTCGCTCGCGAGCCCAAAACACAGTGCTCGCCAACGGGCATACGCTGAGGCGCGGGGTGACATGGCCGTCTACACGCCGCAGATCGTCGTGAACGGCGAACGGCATGTAATTGGTAGTGACGGCGCCGCTGTCGCAAAGACAGTCAATGCGTTGAACACCCCGCCAGTGGATGTCGCGTTCACAAAGACGGGAAGTACGCTCACTGTCGAACTCCCAGACCTCGCGACTTCAGACGCTGGACCGCTGCGGGTTTGGGTCGTGGGATTCAGCGTTGAGGAGCCGGTTTCGATCGGCCGTGGGGAAAATGCCGGACGTACAGTCTCGTACCACAATGTCGTTCGAAAAATGGTCGATCTTGGAGCGTGGGACGGGACGTCTAAAACCCTGTCAGTCAAAAGCGGTGATGTGATGATGGCGGGTAACTATGACTGCGCTGTGATTATCCAGAGAGATGTGGAAGGCGGCGCCGGCCCGATTATTGGGGCGACGCGTCTTGCGCTAGCCGAGTAGTCGGCTTTCTCACTTCAAGCGTTCTGGGTGCGAGAAGACGGTCAGCGCCGTTTCACCATTCGCACGCGCAAGCGTGATACCGGCGTCCTCAGCAGTGTTCACGGCAAATGCGGTTGGCGACGAGACCGCGACGACAATCGGGCAACTCGCAATGGCCGCTTTTTGAACCAGCTCGACGGAAATCCGGGACGTCAACACGATTGCACCCGTTGACGGGTCAACGCCGTCGCGCGCCAGGGAACCGATCAGTTTGTCGAGCGCATTGTGTCGACCAACATCCTCTCGAACGCGCGTAATCCCCTCACCCGCCAAGAAAAAGCCCGCCCCGTGCGCAGCATGCGTCTGGTCATGAAGTGGTTGGTGAGCGCGAAGCCTGTCGGTCGCGCCTACGAGATCCAACGCCGTCAGCGGACTATTCATTCCCGAAAGATCAGGAACCTTTCGAACCGCGGCTTCGATGCTATCGATGCCGCAAAGACCGCAACCGACGGGGCCCATCATCGAACGTCGACGCTCAATAAATGCGGCCGCCAAGTCACCTTTCAGCCAAAACCGAGCTTCGTAGCCGCGCTCATGCCGGTGAATGGAAAGATCATCAATATCGTCAAGGTGCGCGATGAAGCCTTCGGTGAACGCAAAACCAATCGCAAAATCCTCGAGATCCGATGGCGTCGCCATCATAACCGCAACAGTTTCGCCCTGAAAAACAATCGCGACGGGTGCCTCGACCACAAGCTCACGCGCTTCAACGCCACCATCGGGTAAAGAGACCACAGAAGCCGACCGCAACGGCTGATCGTTCGTCTTATTCAACGACCGGTCAAACCTGTTCACGGCTCATCGCCTCAGAAATCAGGCGTTCACCCTTTTCGGTGAGCTTGAAGAAAAGACGCTGCGATTTCTCGTTTCGATCCTCAAGTGCAATCACGCCAAGATCATCAGCCAAGATCACGCATTCGCGAATCACAAGCGCATGCGCAATATCAAGCTTTCGCGCAAAGCTACGTGTATCGTGCGAATAGCCGGTATGCGCCGAGGCGAGCACCCCGGCACCAATCGCCGTTATAGGCGTCTCGCCATGCTCAAGGATGCGCTCGATAACGCGACCGAGTACGTCATCAACTGACATTGGCATTTGAGGGGCGGAAACGAACGCGAATAGATTTTGACGTCGGTGTGAAGCTCTTCGTGCCAAAGTTTCCGTGCGGAACGAGGACGTTTAACTCCGGATAATATCCGGCGACACATCCGCGTGGAATGTCATAGGGCACAATCCTAAACCCGTGCGCAATCCTCTCAACACCGTCGTCGCTGAGCGCGATAACATCGACAACATCACGCGCTTCGACGCCGATCAGTTCCATGTCGTATTCGCACATGAAAACTACCTCCCGGGCGCCGTAGACGCCGCGATAGCGGTCATCCATCCCGTAGATCGTGGTGTTGTATTGATCGTGCGAGCGGAACGTTTGAAGGACGAAGACTTGCTCGTCGGCCTGGGCGCGCTGCCATTCCGTGTGATGCGGCAGATCGCTCACACCGAAATTCGCTTTCTTCGTCGGCGTATTAAACTCGCGATGCGAAGCGCCGTTTCTGAGGCGGAAACCGCGCGGCTTTCGAACATCAGCGTTGAAATTGCCGTAGATCGGCAACACACGTGCGATCATGTCTCGAATGATATCGTTGTCGTCGCTGACCTTGTCCCAGTCGACAACTTTGCTGCCGACTGTCGCTTTTGCCATCCCGGCCACGATCTTCACTTCAGATAGAAGGTGCTTCGACGCTGGCAGATTAATACCGCCGGACCCGTGTACCATGCTCATGGAGTCCTCGACCGTGACGATCTGGCGGACGCCCTTCGAGTTTTTGTCGATCTCTGTCCGGCCAAGGCACGGCAAAATGAATGACTTTCGGCCCGGCGTCAAATGGCCAAGGTTCAGCTTGGTCGCGATGTTGACGGTCAGGTCAAGCCGCGAGAAGGCGTCTTTGACGAGGTGACTATCTGGTACTGCACGGGCAAAATTTCCGCCGAGGCCTATAAAGACCCGCGCCGAGCCGTCGAGCATGGCTCCAATCGCGTGCATCACATTGTGCCCCGGGTCGCGCGGCATTGGCACGCCGAACTCTTTTTCGAGCGCATCAATCAGCGGCTTCGGCGCCTTTTCATTGATGCCGACAGTGCGGTCACCCTGCACATTTGAGTGGCCGCGAACGGGACATAGGCCGGCACCCTTGCGGCCGATATTGCCGCGCAGGAACATGAAGCTCGCAATCTCGCGTATGGTCGCGACGGAATGGAGATGCTGGGTGACGCCCATTGCCCAAGTCGTGATGACCCGGTCTGCGTCCATATAGACCTGGGCAGCCCGTGCGATCTCGTCGCGACTGAGGCCGGATTGCTCTTCGATCTGTTCCCACGTCGTCGCTTCGACCATGGCGCGGTACTCGTCATAGCCGAAGGCATGTAAGCCAATGAAATCATGGTCGATGACCGACGGCTTTCCGCGCCGCTGCGCTTCGTCGTCAGCATGGAACACGATCTTTGCCATCCCGCGGAAGATCGCCATATCGCCGCCAAGTCGTGGACAATAATAGTCGGTCGAGGTCGGTTCGCTGCCGCCGCGCAACATTTCGAGCTTGTTTTGCGGATCGGAGAAGCGATGGAGGCCCTTCTCCTTCAACGTGTTGAAGACGACCACCCGGGCACCGCGATCAACGGCCTTTCGAAGGTCTGCAAGCATCCGAGGATGGTTCGTGCCTGGATTTTGGCCAACACAAAAGATCGCGTCACACTCTTCAAAATCCTCAAGCGTCACCGTCCCTTTGCCAATTCCGATAGCCTCGGTTAGCGCGACGCCGCTCGCCTCGTGGCACATGTTTGAACAGTCGGGAAAATTGTTCGTTCCGTATAGCCGGACAAACAATTGGTAGAGGAATGCTGCCTCGTTGCTGGTGCGACCGGAGGTATAAAACTCGGCGTGGTTTGGATCGTCGAGATCATTCAACACTTCGCCGATCTCGGCAAACGCCGCATCCCAGGAGACCGGCAAGTAGCGGTCGGAATCTGGATCGTAGCGCATCGGATGAGTTAACCGCCCCTCGCGCTCGATATCGTAATCAGTCCATTTCTGCAGTTCCGACACTGTGTGCTGTTCGAAGAACTCGGGCAGAACGCGCGCCTTCGTCGCTTCCCAGGCGACGGCCTTCACGCCGTTTTCGCAAAACTCAAATGAGGAACCATGTTCGGGATCGCCCCACGCGCAGCCCGGGCAATCAAACCCGTCCGGCTGATTTGCCTTTAGCATCGTCCGCGCGCCAGATACCGGCTGGCCTGAGCCGAAGAGTTGGCGGCCAACGCTCTTTAGCGCGCCCCAACCACCGGCTGCAGTCGATGTCTTACCGATGAAGTCCGTTTCCGCGTGCTTTGCAGATGTCTCGTCCGATGCAGCAGATGCTTCATCGTCGATGAGGCTATGATCTGTCATGGCTAAGCGTTCCCTCAACCTCCGCCGCACAACCCGCTCGATTGCCTGTCGGAGGATATGCCCTCAGTCTTGATCCTGCACTGTGATAGGACCGTTGTAAAACACTGTCTTTAGGGCGTTTCGTTTCTTGGTTTCGTAGCAGTTAGGTGGCCCGAATTTGTCGGGCCACCTAACACTTTGTGACTGCCCGTTACTCAGCCGGAACAGCTGCCGGATGGGTCTGCTCGACATGGTGTTTTTCACCGACGGGACGAACCATCAGATTGGCGAAGAACGCGATGACCAAAAGTGCGGCCATGGCATACATCGTCGTGTTGTAAAGCGTCGGCGTCGGATCGATCGTGCCGACTGGAGCAATGTCCATGAGGCGGGCGATCGTAACGGTTTTCGCAGCAACCAGTTCATTGAGTTGGCTGACTGGTGCACCAAACGCATCCTGGAACCGCGCCGGGTCGATCTGTGTCATGAGATCGTCGATGGCGTTGTTCTTGGAAAGGTTCCGCAGATAGGTGATCGCGAACGGGCCAAGCACACCAGCCGTTGACCAAGCGGTCAGGAGCCGACCGTGAATGCCACCGACATGCATCGTTCCGAAGATATCGGCGAGGTAGGCCGGGATCGTCGCAAAGCCACCACCATACATCGTGAAGATGATCATTGTGGCGATGTAGAAGCCGATCAGTGCCGTTGTTCCACCCATGCCCGACCAGAATGGGATCGTGCAGTAGAGGATCGTGCCGATGACGAAGAAGCAATGGTAAGTGTTCTTGCGTCCGATGAAGTCCGACGTGGAGGCCCAGAAGAAGCGACCGACCATGTTGAAGACCGAAATCATCAAGACGTAGGTCCCAGCAAAGGCTGCGGTCACGATGACCAGATCGCCGAAAATTTCGTTGATCATGGTTTTCGCGACCCCGATCACACCAATACCGGCAGTCACGTTGAAGCAAAGGACGACCCAGAGGAGCCAGAACTGCGGCGTCTTGAGGGCTTGGTCGATGTGCACATTGTTGCGCGTGACCATGCCGGAAGCGACGGGCTTTGGTTCCCAACCGGCCGGCTTCCAACCTTCCCGCGGAACGCGATATTGGAATGCAGCAAACATCATGACGCAGAAGTAGACGATACCGAGCGTTAGGAATGTCGCGGCAGCACCCGTGTTACCAGTGCCGACAACGTATACGCCAGCATCACCGCCAAAGACTGCCGCTTGTTCAGCAGTCGCAACAACCACTTCCACCGGGCCAGACGCCGTTTCCGCAAAGCGACGACCACCTTCAGTGATCAACGACACAGCACCTTCAGCTCCAAGGAACTCAGGTGCTTCCTGGTAGAGGTTTAAGAGCCACTGCTTGAGAGGCGCACCAATCATGGCACCGCCACCAAAGCCCATGATGGCCATGCCCGTCGCCATACCGCGGCGGTCGGGGAACCATCTAATCAGTGTTGAGACCGGCGACACGTAGCCGAGCCCGAGACCGGCACCACCTAGAACGCCGTAGCCGACATAAACCAGCCAGAGTTGATGGGTTGCAATGCCGGCAGAACCGACGAGGAAGCCGCCACCCCAGAGGGTTGCCGCAACAACGCCCACATAGCGCGGGCCGACTTTTTCGAGCCACTTGCCGCCGACTGCAGCGGTCAAGCCGAGGCAGACAATGGCAACAGAGAAGATCCAGACGACGGACGACAGCGTCCAGTCGCTACCAGCGGGCGTGACAACGCCCAGCTCACGGGTGAGCGCGGGGTTGAAAACCGACCACGCATAAACCGACCCGATGCATAAATGGATCGCAATGGATGCTGGCGGAACGCGCCAGCGATTGTAGCCATCTGGGGCTACAATGTTTTCTTTTCGTAGGAACCCGAGGGCTCCACCTGATGAGTTTGACATGGGCATCTCCCCGCTAGTGAGGCGTTATTGCCATTGGTGGTCATCAGGCCCCGACTCGGAACAGATGACGCATTAGACGGGGACACTTACGGACCTCACGCCCTTTGTGTGTCAAACTCCAAAGTGTATTAAGTGCAATGACTTAGCCGGTATTTTGCAAGTTCCGCGCTGCCCCAAAATGGCAAGATATCCCACTCGCTAGGACGTCTCTTCGGACAAAATGTCCACATTATTTGTGGGTGTCGCGGACCGACGGGTCGAAATGTCCACTGCCGGGCAACAGACCGTAAACACGGCGCCTTCGCCTAAAGAACTATGGGCTGTGATTAAACCACCGGCATTTTGGATGAGCGCTTGGGAGATCGAGAGGCCAAGTCCGCTCCCCTCTCCGAGCTTGGTCGTGAAAAACGGGTCGAATACATTGCGGAGCTTTTCCGGTGGTATGCCGGGACCATCATCTGCGATCTCGATGGCAGCACCCGTTTCGCCGTCGCGCACCATGCTGGAGGTCGTGATCCGGACCTCGCCGCCTCCTTCCATCGCCTGGGCGGCGTTGATCAGGAGGTTGACCAGCACCTGCTGGAGTTCGGTTTCCGAAATCACGATGTCCGGTGTATCTTGTTCGTGCATTACACTGGCAACGATATCGTGAGCGCGAAGATCGGCAGCGACCAACACGAGCGCGTCGTCAACTGCAGTCTGCGGCGAGACAATTGACAAATTGTCGGACATCTCGCCGGGTCGCGTGAAATTCAACAATTTCTGCACGATGGTGCTGATGCGGTGCGACTGTGCATCGATGAGATCGAACTCAACCTTGTAGTCAGCAGCGTCAGACCCAAGCCCGCTTCGGATGATTTCGAGATTGCCTTGTATAACGGCGACGGGATTGTTGAGTTCGTGTGCGACACCCGCAGTTATCTCGCCCACAGAGGCAAGTTTTTCTGACATCACTAATTGCGCAAACGTGGCTTCGAGCTTTTCATTTGCGGCCTTGAGTTCTTCGGTCCTGACCTCGACCAGTTGGTTCAAACCCTCCGCATAGTCACGCAGTTTCTCGTCACGCTCCTCCACTTGATCGAGCAAACGATCAAGGTGCTGGGCGACTGCCCCAATTTCGTCATTCGTCTTCACCGAGCCAATGCGAGAATCGAGCTTGCCATCTTCAACCTGCGCCATGGTTTTCGTCATCTTCTCGAGCGGCGAGAAAATGCCCTGGGCCAAGCGCAAGAAGATCGGCGCCGAGATGCCTAAGACGGCTAGGAATGCAAGGCCAAGCGTCAAAATTGTGGATGTTCGCTCTCGTGAAAACGGCCCTTCTAGGAAGCCGGTGTAGAGCATGCCGATGCGGTCACCGGCGACATCAGTCAGTGGCACATAGCCGGAGATGTACCAGTCGTTGACCACGAAAGCACGGTCTAGCCAAGGCTCACCCTCGACCATCACTTGTTGCCAAACCACTTCCGAAACGCGGGTACCCAGTGCGCGCTCACCTTCGAACAGTCGAACATTCGTCGAGATCCTCACATCGTCGAGGAAGAGCGTTGTGGTTCCGGTTCGTGTCTTGCTGTCATCGCCGGTGTCGCGATAAACGAGCGCATTCATCGCATCGATAAAGCCGAGATTACGATTGAGGAGACGACCACCTAGAAGCACGGCTCCTGAGACCGGATCGCGGGCTGCAGCAAGCAGCACCATACCGCGGGTTTCCGTTGTCGCGCTGATCCGTCGCGCAGCTTGTGTTTCGACAAGCGGAATGGCTGCCAATTCAGCCATCGAAGAGCCAATGTCCTCAAGCTCGGAGGCTGAGAAGACAGCCAGCCCGGCAATCGGCACTTCAGGCGATGTTTCGTTGACGATGCGAAGGGCGATGTTGGGGAGACTCTCTGAAATGCGGGCATCGACCTCGACGAGGAAATCTAAGTCCAACATCTGCCGTCGAGCATCAAGATAGCGATCAAGTGCACCGTTCGGCGCGCTCTTTTGTCTTGCAAACTCGACCGATTGCACAACAGCCGCGATCGCCGACGCTTGTGCACTTTCGATCCGATGAAAATACTGCTCGGCAACGCGCAGATCGCTCGCCACCTTCGAAATGAGGAGAACATCAAACCTTTCGATCCAGCGCAGCATCGTCGCACCGAGAAGAAGCGGCAAAACGACGATAAGTGGAAGAAGGGCGAGGATTAGGAGCTTGAGCCGGACGGAGAGTTTCAGGCTCATAAGCCCCAGGCCTGGCATTTTCGATCGATGGTCTTGCGCGCGACGCCGAGACGACGAGATGCCTCTGCGCGATTGCCATTGCAGCTCTCGAGCACGGAAAGGATGTGGCGCTTCTCAACATCAGCCAGACTTTCGGTCTCGTCCAACTGCTGCCGATCATTAATGGCGTTGGCAAAATCACCCTGAATGAGCGCACGTTCAACGGTGTTTCTGAGTTCGATGACATTACCCGGCCAGGCATGAGCCATCAGTCGACGACGGATAGCGGGGTCAAGCGTCAATTTCTCAACACCCATCCGACGCGCGACATCGTCCATGAAAAATTCGGTGAGCTCAATGATGTCTTCTGAACGCTCCCGAAGTGGTGGAAGCGTTAATTCAACAACGTTCAGGAGATAGAAAAGATCTTGCCTAAAACGACCCTCGGTAACCGCAGCATCCAGGGACCGAGAGGTTGAAGAGATCACTCGGATATCGATACCGACCGACCGAAGAGCCCCGATGGGTTGGAACCTGCCGGTCGTCAGGAGCTCAGTCAGAACCATCTGACACGGTCCAGACAGCATATCGACGTCTTCAAGATAAAGTGTCCCGCCAGCCGCGCTGACCAGCATTCCGTCTTCGGTAGATTGAATGGACTGGGCGTGTGATACGTGATCCGGGGTCGAGATCCTCCCGAAAAGCCGGGTTCGAAAAGCCTCCTCTGTCATTCCGTTGCATTGCAACCAGACAAACGGGCTTGCCGCTCTGGGCGACCGATTGTGCACCATACGCGCAGCGATCTGCGAACCCGAGCCGACCTCGCCACGAATGACAACTTGAGATGGCGCAGCAGCAGCCCGGTCAATCGCCGAACGTACGGCTTCCATTTTGGAGGACTGGCCAACCAGAGCATCGCGCTGCTTTAGGATATCCCGTCCCGCCTCTAACTCGTGACGAAGAAGCGCATTTTGACGTCGCAGTTGCGTGCGCACGAGGCTCTGCCCGATCGCATTGATTAGCTGGTTTGATCGGAACGGCTTTAGGAGAAAATCCGAGGCTCCGGCGCGAATTGCTGCGATGGCTGTATCGAGGTCCGCGTGCGCCGTTATGAGGATCGCGTCAGAGAAGAGGCCAATGCGCCGCTGCTCGGCGAGCCACTCGATGCCGGTTTTTTGAGGCATGATGTTGTCTAAGACAACGACATCATAGGTGTTGGTGTCGAGCGCAACTGATGCAGCCTCCGTATTCTCTGTGACGTCGACCTGAGCACAAACACCTGCAAGAGACTTTTGCAGAAAGTTGCGCATTCCGGGTTCATCATCCACCACCAACACCCTCGCTTTCGCGGCAAGGTTTGAAGCGCTTTGACCGGCGTTTGCCTGCGACGCGACCGGGCCGGGCAATCCAACAGGAGACGAGGTTTCGTGATCGAGCATTCCCGACGTCTCTCTCCCATGAAAAGCATCGCGCATTTATTTGAACGCGTCGTTGGCCTGACGTCCTTCAAGATTCAATCGTAACCGAATGCCCGTCGGTTGAACCATTGGATATGTGTCGCAGGCGATTTCCGGTCCGCAGTAGACCCGTAATGCCCCCACGCCTCGACAATTTGGTTGTCTAGCGGTTAACCATCTGGCTACGGGATGGCGTGTATAGAGTATTGCCTTAAGCAAATTCCAATCGGATTTTGTCATTGAAGCGTTTGTTTTTATCGACAAAAGCGAGAGATGCGGTGTCGCGCGAACGCTATTCCAGATTGAGGAAGCTCTTTCAAAACGAGGATGGCTCAGCGGCAGTCAGTATGGCGCTGATGGTACCGGTGCTCGTCGGGGCTGTGGCTCTTGGCATTGATTTCGCCGGAGTGAGTTCGGAGCGTTTAAAACTTCAAGCCGCAGTTGATTCCGCAGCACTTGGAGTCGGTCGCCAACTCTCTGTCGCAAGCATGCGCGAGCGCGATTTTCGCCAGATCGCACGAACCTATCTCGAGGCGAACGGTGGAAAAGGGGCGGAAATTACAAGTTTGGACGTCGACCGTGGCGGTTTCAGCGTTCGGGTTGAGGCGTCCAAGCCGTTCTCGAATTACTTTCCGTGGTTCGACGGGATCGAGAAGATCACCGCAAACGCGACAGCGATCGCGAACTTGCCAGGCAACCTATGCGCGCTGTCGCTCGCATCAAATGCGCCAGATGCTCTGTTTTTCGGACCACTTTCGCGCGTAACTGGTCCAGACTGCGGTGCGCAGTCGAATTCGAAAAACGGTAACGGGCTGCACATCGGCACAGCATCCAACCTCGATCTCGCTTGGGTTTGCTCGTCGGGCGGCATTCGAAACAGCGGTCGGTTTAGGAATATCGCCGGAGACTGTGCCCCAATTCCTGATCCCCTTCTCAACTTCCTCAAAAAGATACACAGAAAGAATCCGCCATTCCGAACGAAACGATTGCATCCCGCCAGACCAACAGTCAATATCCCAGATTCAATACGCGCCCAATACAGGTGAGC
>JBCCMK010000011.1:0-67366 GCA_039026395.1 Pseudomonadota bacterium
ATGGGTCGGTCGTAAAGCGAACATCGTCGAACACGAAGAACTCGGCTTCTGGACCGAAATAGACAGTGTCGCCGATACCGGTTTGGTTGACGTAGGCTTCGGCTTTTTTCGCGATCGACCGCGGGTCGCGCTCATAGCCTTCACCAGTCTCGGGCTCGAGAATGTCGCAAAAAACTGCAACCGTCGACGCGGCAAAGAAGGGGTCCATGTGCGCTGTTTCGGGATCGAGCATGAGGGTCATGTCCGACTCGTTGATGGCCTTCCAACCCGCAATCGACGAGCCGTCAAACATTACGCCATCGGCAAACACGTCCTCATCGACGATGCCCGCATCAAGCGTAACGTGCTGCATTTTCCCACGAGGGTCGGTAAAGCGGAGGTCGACGAATTTTACGTCGTTGTCCGTCATCATTTTCAGCACTGATGCTGCATCTGCCATGGTCTATCCTTCTTGTTTGGGGATGTGCGCCTGAAAGGTCGGCTTGAAATTAAATTGCTTCCGTACCGGTTTCGCCGGTCCGAATGCGGATCGCTTCCTGAATGTCGGAGATGAATATCTTGCCGTCGCCAATACGCCCTGTATGAGCGGCTTTTTGGATAGCTTCGACAGCCTTATCGATGAGATCGTCGCCGGCAACCACTTCGATTTTTACTTTTGGGAGAAAATCGACGACATACTCGGCGCCCCGATAGAGTTCGGTGTGGCCTTTTTGGCGACCAAAGCCTTTTGCTTCCGTCACCGTTATACCTTGAAGCCCGACCTCTTGGAGCGCTTCTTTCACTTCATCAAGTTTGAACGGCTTGATGATCGCCTCGACTTTTTTCATCTTTGTTCCAACACCTCCGCGGCCGTTGATCGGCTGTTTGTTTCTGTGGTTGCATTCGGCATGCCACACTTTCCGAGCGGTATAAGCGATGGAAACCCCGCTGAATATGAGGGGCTAGCCCAATTTCTTCTCAACTCACCGGCCAAGAAATGCCTATAAAGTAATCATATGCACAAAAAACGTGCTCAAAACACAGTTCTCAGTGGCGCCGTCAAGTCTGTCTTCACGCCAGCGGAGATGGAGGCTGCTGACGCGGCAACGATCAAAGCGGGGGTCTCTGGTTGGAAGCTTATGCTGGCTGCTGGGAAGGCTGTTGCCCAGCCTGCGATTGATCAATTGAAAAAAGGTGACCGCATTTGCGTACTTGCAGGGCCGGGCAACAATGGAGGCGACGGCTACGTGGCGGCGCAAGCGCTTTTAGAGCGTGGCTTTTCGGTTGAGTTGTTTGCGTTGGGTAATCCTGCGAAACTGACAGGAGACGCAGCGCTCGCACGAGACTACTGGACAGGACCGATCAACTCCCTCGACCCAGCGTCTTTGAAGGTCGCAGAGTTCGATCTCGCCATTGATGCGCTTTTCGGTGCGGGTCTCTCACGCGATCTAGATGGTGCCGCAAAAGATGTCCTGATGGAAGCGAGCAATGTAGAGGCGTCTATCCTCGCCGTGGATGTCCCGAGTGGCCTTTGTGGAGAGAGTGGGCTTCCACGCGGGTTTGCGCCGCACTGTGACCTGACGATTACCTTTCATGCAAAGAAGCGCGGTCATCTCCTCCAGCCCGGGCGTGACCTTTGCGGTGATGTCCGTGTTGTGGACATCGGCTTGTTGCCACACGCAAAAGATTTCCCGACGACAACGGTGTTTGAGAATACGCCGGCGCTCTGGCTGCCGCTGATCGCATCAAACTTCTCAGACACGCACAAATATCGTCGCGGGCACATTGGTGTTGTCACAGGCGGCGCAACGGCGACGGGAGCAGGGCGCCTCGCTGCTGATGCGGCATCGTTTGCAGGTGTAGGGCTCACAACACTTTTATCTCCGTCATCAGCGGCGCTCGTGAATGCGGCCCACGCCACTGGCACCATGGTGAAATCATTCGGCAAAGACCGGACTATTGGCGAACGCATCATCGACCACAAAATATCGACGCTCGTCGTCGGACCCGGCATGGGCACAGAAAAAGCGGCAGAAGAGGCGCTTGATGTTTTGGTGGGACTTGGAGGTGAGGCTGCCGACGTCGGCCATCGTAATTTTGTCCTCGATGCAGATGCTTTGACAATCATGAGCCGCGACCCGGAATCTTGGTTTGATGATCTCCCCAAAAATACTGTCCTCACGCCGCACGATGGAGAGTTTGCCCGTCTGTTCCCGGATCTAATCAAGCTCTCAAAGGTTGAACGAACGCGCCAGGCGGCAAACCGTGCTGGGGCCGTCGTTGTTCTCAAGGGAAACGATACCGTAATCGCTGGTTCTGATGGACGAGTTGCAATCAACGCGAATGCGCCGCCATGGCTTGCCAAAGCCGGGGCAGGAGATGTGCTTGCCGGGCTGATCGCGGCAGCAATGGCGCAAGGAATCACCCCTTTTGAAGCAGCATGCGCTGGTGTCTGGTACCACGGTCAAAGTGCAACTGAGATGGGACCTGGGCTTCAAGTCGAAGCCCTCTTAGCGCAGGCCGGGCATCGATTGGCGCAAGACTTCTGGCCTGATCTCCGTATTTTCCCTTCAGTTTCCTAGTGACGCGAGAAATCCGCGTGCTATACACCGCGCCAATTCGCGATGCAGGCCTAATGAATATTGATTTCTCTTCGCCGATCTGCGGGTGACATGCGGGCGTGGTGGAATTGGTAGACACGCGAGATTTAGGTTCTCGTGACGCAAGTCGTGGGGGTTCAAGTCCCTCCGCCCGCACCAGCGGTCTGAGTGGAGCCGATTAATGTTATGAGGTGGTCCGACGAGACGTCGGCAAGCGTCGTTTGGCCTTAGAGTTTGGTTCTGCTCCTGATAGTCATTTGGGGATTAAGCTGATAAGTTGATTTTCGTTTGCTGCACCCGTAGCTCAGCTGGATAGAGCGCTGCCCTCCGAAGGCAGAGGTCAGAGGTTCGAATCCTCTCGGGTGCGCCACACGTTTCGTCACTCACCGACATATCTCGGCCTACACGGTAAAAACTGGGTTTTAGCGCCCACGTCACAGCACTTTGGAATGGACGTCCGATGCAAGTAACAGAAACGCTCTCAGAGGGCCTTAAACGCGAACTCAAGGTCACCATACCGGCATCTGAGTTAGAGACACGGCTCAGCGAACGCCTCGATGAGCTGAAATCGCAAGTGCAACTCAAGGGTTTTCGTCCCGGCAAAGTGCCCGCGTCTCACCTTCGTAAGATGTACGGAAAGTCGATCATGTCCGAAGTGATCGAAAAGGCAGTTACCGAGATTACCGACAAGGCGATCGGCGAACGGGATGAAAAGCCAGCGTTCCAGCCCTCAATTTTGCTGCCGGAAGATGAGACCGAGGTCGACGGCGTACTGACCGGCGATTCGGATCTGTCCTACGACGTGAAATTTGAAATCCTCCCTCCCTTTGATGTTGGCGACCTCCAGAGTATTTCGCTCGAGAAGGAAACGGCGGACGTCGAAGACGATGATGTGCAGGGCGCTCTCACGCGGCTTGCGGACAGCAACAAGCCCTATGAAGCCAAACCAGAGGGCGAAGCTGCCAGCGAAGGCGACCGGGTAACAATCGATTTTGTCGGCAAGATCGACGGCGAAGCGTTTGATGGAGGATCTGCAACCGACGCACCGCTTGTTATCGGGTCTGGGCAGTTTATCCCTGGTTTTGAAGAACAGCTCATCGGCGTAAAAAATGGTGATGAAAAAGCGCTCAATGTGACGTTCCCAGAGGATTACAACGCCGAACAGTTGGCCGGTAAAGACGCGGTTTTTGATGTCGTAGTGAAAACTGTCGAGGCGCCGAAAGATGCGGTTATCGACGATGAGTTCGCGAAGACCCTTGGCATGGATTCTCTCGACGCTTTGAAGGAAGCCATTACCGGTCAGATCAAGACCGAATATGACGGTGCGTCGCGTAACAAGTTGAAGCGCAAACTGCTCGACAAACTCGATGAAATGCACATTTTTGAGCTTCCACCGACCCTTGTTGACCGTGAGTTCGAAGGCATTTGGACCGAGGTTAAAGCCGACCTAGAGCGCGCTGAGAAAACCTTCGAGGATGAGGACACGACCGAGGAGAAAGCCGAGGCTGACTATCGTAAAATTGCAGAGCGCCGTGTCCGCCTAGGACTTGTTCTTGCTAAAGCGGGGGAGGCGGCAGACGTCCAGATTAGTGACGAAGAGATGCAACAAGCCATCATCCAGCGTGTTCGTCAGTTCCCGGGCCAAGAGCAGCAGGTTTATGAGTTCTATCAGAAGAACCCGCAGGCGCTGATGGAAATCCGCGCTCCTCTCTACGAGGATAAGGTGGTCGACTACATTTTAGAACTCGCGACTGTCACGCCGAAGACAGTTTCAAAAGACGAGCTGATGAAGGACGACGAAGAAGGTGACGGCGATTAGGAATTTTTGACGGACTTGTGGATATGAACGCGGCGCATTTGAAACGCACGAGGCTGCGCTCCACATCCAGTCCAACGAATTGAGATTGAAACGATGCATCTGACAGATCCCGCTGAATACTACAACAATATGCTCGTCCCAATGGTGGTAGAGCAGAGCAACCGCGGTGAGCGGGCCTTCGACATTTATTCGCGATTGTTGCGCGAACGCGTGATTTTCGTAACGGGCGGCGTTGAAGACAATATGGCGTCGCTTATTGTCGCGCAGCTTCTCTATCTCGAGGCTGAAAACCCCAAAAAAGAGATCGCTATGTACATCAACTCGCCCGGCGGGTTGGTGACGTCCGGCCTCTCAATCTACGATACGATGCAATATATCCGCCCTGCGGTTTCTACGCTGTGCGTAGGACAGGCGGCCTCTATGGGCTCATTGCTCCTTGCAGCTGGGAAGAAAGGAATGCGGTTCGCGCTTCCAAACTCGCGTGTCATGGTGCACCAGCCGTCGGGTGGTTTCCAAGGACAGGCATCTGATATCCAGCGGCATGCCGAGGACATTCTTAAAATCAAGCGCCGACTGAACGAGATTTATGTCTCACATACTGGCCAGGACTACGACGTCATTGAAAAGACGCTTGATCGCGACCACTTCATGACAGCCGACGAGGCAAAAGACTTTGGGTTAGTCGATGATGTGTTTGTGTCACGGCCAGAAGTTGCCACACCGGGTGACGAGTGACGCAGGCATTGCGAACTCAGAGTTGCAGAATTTACCTGTATCAAGCGCGCTCGTTTGATGCGGATTAATCAAATCTTGAAGCCTGGCTTCCTAGCATTGTGACAATGTGATTTGGACCAGTGTTTGCCAGCCAAATGTTTTGCGTTAGGCTGCAGAGCGTTCCGTCGAAAGTTGTATGAGTCTTCGCCGGTTCAAAAAGTTGAGGAGAGGCGATGAGCAAGGTCAGCGGCGGCGGTAGCGGAGAGTCAAAAAACACACTCTATTGCTCATTTTGCGGCAAGAGCCAGCATGAGGTGCGCAAGCTAATCGCGGGGCCTACGGTCTTTATCTGCGATGAGTGTGTTGAGCTCTGCATGGACATCATTCGCGAGGAGAACAAAACCTCGCTTGTGAAGTCATCAGACGGCGTGCCGTCTCCGCGCGAAATCGCTGAAGTGCTTGACGACTATGTCATTGGTCAGAAGTACGCCAAGCGCGTCCTGTCTGTGGCGGTCCACAACCACTACAAACGCTTGAATCACGCGACCAAGAACAATGATGTCGAGTTGGCAAAGTCCAACATCCTTCTCATTGGCCCGACCGGTTGCGGTAAGACTTATCTCGCGCAAACGCTCGCTCGAATCCTCGATGTACCTTTCACGATGGCGGATGCGACGACGCTGACGGAAGCCGGTTATGTCGGAGAGGACGTTGAGAACATCATCCTCAAGCTTCTCCAGGCCGCCGATTACAATGTCGAGCGGGCCCAGCGCGGCATCGTCTACATCGATGAAGTCGATAAGATATCACGCAAAGCTGACAATCCTTCGATCACGCGCGACGTGTCGGGGGAGGGCGTTCAGCAGGCGCTTCTGAAAATCATGGAAGGCACCGTTGCTGCCGTTCCTCCTCAGGGTGGTCGGAAGCATCCGCAGCAGGAATTCCTGCAGGTCGATACGACGAATATCCTGTTTATCGTCGGTGGGGCGTTCGCTGGTCTCGAAAAGATCATTTCGGAGCGCGGCAAAGACACGTCTATCGGATTTGCAGCGGACGTTCAGTCTCCTGATGACCGGCGCCTTGGCGATATTTTCCGCGAAGTTGAACCGGAAGACCTCCTGAAGTTCGGTCTCATTCCAGAATTCGTGGGTCGTGTTCCTGTTATCGCGACACTTGAAGACCTCGATGTCGACGCCCTTGTGCGGATTCTATCGGAGCCCAAGAATGCGCTCGTGAAACAATATCAGCGGCTCTTCGAGATGGAAGACGTTCAGCTGACATTCTCTGACGAGGCTCTGATCGCCGTCGCTAAGAAAGCGATTGAGCGTAAGACGGGTGCTCGGGGGCTGCGGTCAATCCTGGAGGCGATCCTTCTCGACACGATGTACGATCTTCCGAGCCTCGAAGGCGTGGAAGAAGTTGTCATCTCGCCAGAGGTCGTCGACGGGAAAGCACGTCCGCTGCAGATTTACACGGATCGGGCCAACGATCTGGAAACGAGCGCGTAAATCCAAATGTTGGAGCGCGGTTTTTGCGCTCTTTGGGATCGTGCATTCAGGGTATTGAGTAAACATGGCCCGACCATGCGTCGGTTTGGGCGTTGAACCTTAGGCTCTTTCGCCCCACCTAATTGTTCATCGAACGGTTTTACCGTTCGCGAAAATGAGGTTTCAACACCTCTTTTCTGTCCCTGAGGGGCTGACCGTTTGCGCGAGTTGCGGGACGCGATGCCGGCTCGAAACAAGGATACTCAAGCATATGCCTATCGATACACCGAACGATGCAATTGGATTTGACGGCGATACGTCGCCATATCCAGTCCTGCCACTTCGCGACATCGTCGTTTTCCCGCACATGATCGTACCGCTCTTCGTCGGCCGGGAAAAATCAATCAACGCGCTTGAAGAAGTCATGCGCGATGACAAGCAAATTCTCTTGGTCACCCAAAAGAATGCGAGCGATGACAATCCGGAGGCCCATGACCTCTACCCGGTTGGCACCATCGCTTCTGTTCTCCAGCTTTTGAAGCTCCCAGATGGCACCGTTAAGGTGCTGGTCGAAGGAACGTCTCGGGCGCACATTGAGCGTTTCATGGATAGGACGGGCTTCTTCGAAGCTGATGCAGTTGAACTGCCTGACGGCGACGATGATCTCGTTGAAATTGAAGCGTTGGCTCGTTCAGTGGTCACGGAGTTCGAAGGTTACGTAAAGCTCAATAAGAAAGTATCGCCAGAAGTCCTTGGTGCCGTTACGCAAATTGATGATTATTCGAAACTTGCAGACACAGTTGCCTCTCATCTCGCGATCAAAATCAGCGATAAGCAATCAATTTTAGAAACCGTGTCGGTCGCAAAGCGGCTTGAGCAGGTGCTCGGCCTCATGGAGAGCGAGATTTCGGTTCTCCAGGTCGAAAAGCGCATCCGTTCGCGCGTTAAGCGCCAAATGGAGAAGACACAGCGCGAGTACTACCTCAACGAGCAGATGAAGGCGATCCAGAAGGAACTGGGCGATTCCGAGGACGGTAAGGACGAGATTGCCGAACTCGAAGAGCAGATCGAAAAGACAAAGCTCTCAAAGGAAGCGCGCGACAAAGCTCAGGCTGAGATGAAAAAGCTCAAGCAGATGAGCCCAATGTCAGCGGAAGCGACGGTCGTTCGAAATTACCTTGATTGGCTGCTCGGCATTCCGTGGGGCAAGTCATCTCGCGTCAAGAAAGACCTGAACTTTGCGCAGGACGTGCTCGATGCTGAGCATTATGGCCTGGAGAAGGTCAAAGAACGGATCGTCGAATATCTGGCGGTCCAAAGCCGATCAAACAAGCTGAAGGGACCGATCCTCTGCCTCGTTGGACCTCCAGGTGTCGGTAAAACCTCGCTCGGCAAGTCGATCGCGAAGGCAACGGGTCGTGAGTTTGTTCGCATGTCGCTCGGTGGCGTACGTGATGAGGCGGAAATTCGTGGTCACCGGCGCACTTATATCGGTTCAATGCCTGGCAAGGTCATCCAATCGATGAAGAAGGCGAAGAAGGCCAATCCGCTCTTCTTGCTCGATGAGATTGACAAGATGGGCATGGACTTCCGAGGTGATCCGTCATCTGCGCTTCTAGAAGTCTTAGACCCAGAGCAAAACTCGTCGTTCATGGATCACTATCTTGAGGTGGAATACGACCTCTCGAACGTGATGTTCGTGACCACGGCAAACACGCTCAATATTCCCGCTCCGCTGATGGATAGGATGGAGACGATCCGCATCGCGGGTTACACCGAGGATGAGAAAGTCGAGATCGCGCAGCGACACCTCCTGCCGAAAGCGATCAAAGATCACGGCTTGAAGGAGGGTGAGTTCTCACTAGCGTATGAGGGGCTCCAGAAAGTCATTCGTCGCTATACGCGTGAAGCCGGTGTCCGAAACCTGGAACGCGAACTTATGACGTTGGCGCGAAAGGTGGTGAAAGACCTTCTCATGACAGAGGCAACTGAGATCGTCGTCGATGAGGAGAAGGTCGAAGAATATCTCGGCGTACCGAAATACAGGTTTGGCGAGGCCGAGCTCGAGGATCAGGTTGGCGTTGTTACAGGTCTCGCTTGGACCGAAGTTGGCGGCGACATTCTGACCATCGAAGGCGTCACGATGCCTGGAAAAGGCAAGATGTCAGTCACAGGTAATCTGCGTGACGTGATGAAAGAGTCGATCCAAGCGGCGAATGCCTATGTGCGTTCACGCTCGGTCGATTTTGGTATCAAACCGCCGATATTTGAGACGACTGACATTCACGTTCACGTGCCTGAAGGCGCAACGCCGAATGATGGTCCTTCTGCCGGTATCGCCATGGTAACGGCTATCGTCTCCGGCCTTACCGGTGTGCCGATCCGACGCGAAGTTGCGATGACCGGTGAAATTACATTGCGCGGTCGCGTTCTGCCGATCGGCGGTCTCAAAGAGAAGCTCCTTGCAGCGCTTCGGGCCGGCATAAAGACTGTGATTATTCCCGAAGAGAACGCCAAGGATCTTCCGGAAATCCCGGACAACGTCAAAAACGGCCTCGACATCATACCAGTTTCGCGAATGGAGGAGGTGCTCAAGCACGCCTTGATCAGCGAGTTACAGCCTATTGAGTGGTCACCGGATAGTGCCATCGATGTGGCTGAGCCTGGCGGTGAGACGACGGCGACTGCACATCACTAGCGACTTTTTGGCGGGGAACGGCGCAATGTGCCGTTTTCCCGCCAATTCATGTGCGTAACTTCGCACGCAACCCTCGACATTGGCGGATTTCTGCGGTTTTCCTCGCTTTTGAAGGGCGACTGAACGCTCGATCGATTCGACCAGAAAACAAAAGGATAGAACCGTGAACAAAAACGAGCTTATCGCGAAAGTCGCAGAAGACTCCGGGCTGGCCAAAGGCGACGCAACAAAAGCTGTCGACTCCGTGCTGGACTCTATCGTCGGCGCATTGAAGTCTGGGGACGAAGTGCGTCTCCTTGGTTTTGGCAACTTCATGGTTAGCGAACGCAAGGCTGGAGAAGGCCGCAACCCGCGTACCGGCGAGAAAATCAAAATCGCTGCCTCCAAGAGCCCGAAGTTCAAGGCAGGCAAGGCGTTCAAAGACGCCCTCAACTAAGCATTTCGTGGAAAGAGTGGCGGCCCGAAGAATTTTACGGGCCGCCTTGCTTTACGGGCGCCCGTCGGATATCGACCCGGTGATAGGGGCGGTTAGCTCAGCTGGTAGAGCGTCTCGTTTACACCGAGGATGTCGGCGGTTCGAACCCGTCACCGCCCACCATTATTCGTCAGTCAGCTTCTCTGTTGAACCGGAGAGTCATCGCCCTTGACTTGGCGTTTGCGCTCACGTACCCGGATGCGATGTGGTGCCAAGGCCCTTTAGAGGGGGTGTAGCTCAGTTGGTTAGAGCGCTGGCCTGTCACGCCAGAGGCCGCGGGTTCGAGTCCCGTCACTCCCGCCACCCATCTCCTAAATATTCCGACAGACTGGATAACGTCTTTGGTGCATGACTTGAGCATCATCGAAAACGTTCTAGCTGCTGTGCTGCTTTTTGTTGGCGCGGTTGGGCTATGGCGAATAATCCGCCAGTCGCGGGCGAACGAGGCGAGTAATTCGGGATTTGCGGAGGCGGACCCGTCATCAATCCTAGCGATTGGTTTTGCTACAGTTGCATCCGCCGTTGGGGCGTTATGGCTTGCTTATGCAAGCGAGAGCGGTGGCAGGCCCTTCTTCTATTTCATCCTTGTCGCGTTTGGGTTCGCAGTGGCATCGTTTTACGCCTGGCGTTGGGGGAGGCGGTAATGGCAAAAAGCGCCGCGTATGCATCGGCATCAATTCAGGTGGATACGCGAGGATGATGATCACATCGGCTCTCTTTTACGGCCATGGAGCGATGATCATTATGTCAGCTATCATCGCCGTCTTAGCCTCAAGCCAGCGCACTGTAGTCAGCTGTTTGGTCGTCGCCTCGTTTTCGACAGCTGGACTGCTCCTTCTTCTGGGTCAGGCGCTTGTCGCACTGATTGTGGTGACACTGAACTCTGGAATGCTCTGGTTTCTTTTCAGACCAATGAGTTTTCAAGACCGTGAGCCGTTAGCAAATGTCAGTGGCGAGCGTTCCGGTATGCTGCTTGCCTGCCTTCTCGTCGTTCAGGGTTTGGCAGCGGCTACTCTCACTTCTGATGGCTCAGGTTTTCCAACGTTTCAGTCAGTCCCGATTGCAGAAGAATCGAGTGTTGCTGATCCAGCAAACCCACTATTTTTTGCGGTGAGCCTTTTGGTGGTTCTTCAAGCCTTGGTGTCTTCTGTGCTTTTCACGATAAGAGACCGCAAGCAGCATGGTGTGGCGCCCGACGAACGCGAGCGAGCGCCGAAAGACATCCTCGCTGAGTTCCCAGATTTTCGCTGACGCTCAGTGTCCATGTCATGGGCTGCGCTATATGGTTGGGGAAGTGAGGACGTTGAATGCCCCCTGATCTCTCCCATTTTGCCATCTTTTCCGGGATTGTGTTTGTCCTCGGAGCATCAGGCTATATCCTCAAAAGAGACAATCCGGTTGCAGCGCTCATGATGGTGCAACTGATGTTTCTTAGCGGCATCGTGAGTGTTGCCGCGTTTGCAACTGCATTGAACGATGCGTCGGGTTATGCGCTGGTGGCGCTTGCAGCGATCGCTGGTGCCGGGCACGCCGTCGCCGCTTTTTTCATCCATGTCGCGGTTAAGGAGAACAAAGAAGCGATCGCTGCTGAAGAAGAGGACGCACTACTAGGCTGATCATGCTTCTCGCAATCGTAACATTACCGCTGCTCGTCGGCGCTTTTTCGGTCTTTTTCGCGTCCTACGTAGGTCCGCGGCGAACAAATATCGTTTGTGCGATCGTCATCTCACTCAGTGCCCTACTTGCGTGGATCGTGGCGGTGCCCATTCTTGCAAACGGTCAAACTGAGATCGTAACGATTGCCCCTTGGATCCAATCGGGCGAGTTGATTGTGAACTGGGAACTCGCTCTTACCCCCACAAGCGCCATCATGACGTTGAGCATTACGACGGTTTCTGCGTTAATCTTTATGTATGCGGTCGCTTTTTGGGGTGAAGATCCCACTGCGTTGCGGTTTTCGAAGATTGCACCGTTTCTCGTGTTTGCGGCTTTGATCGCTGTGGCGGCCAATAACCTCGTCATGCTTCTCGCTGGACTTCAAGCCGTCACCCTCGCGTCTTCGCTTCTCCTGGCGCACCATGCGGTGAAGCCTCATGCTACGCTAAGCTCCGTCCGCACTTTCGTTGTCAATCACGTTGCGGATGTTTCCATCATTTTGGGAATTGCAGGCGTTTTCATGACCGCGGGAGCCGTTTCATACGACGTGCTGTTCAATGAAACCGGGGCATCAACTTTAGCGTTTGAAAACTCCGAAGGTTCTGATGCGACCATACTGAGCTTAGCTCTGACTGCAATCGTAGTCGGATTGTTCGCTAAGGCCGGTCAGTTTCTTTTTCACGCCGCTTTAAGTGATACGTCGGAAGCACCCGCACCAGCTTTTGCTCTAATCTTAAGTGTATGCGCGTTACCGGTCGCTGTGTTTACGATTCTGAAGCTCGGACCGCTGTTTGAGGCGGGATTTGCCAACGACGTTTTAACGTTTGTCTCAATCGTATCCGCTGTTGCGCTGTCAATTTTCGCTGTTGTTCAGACCGACCTGAAACGAGCTGTAGTGTTCATTGTCGGCGCTCAGCTCGCCTTTTCGATAGTCGCTTTCAGTGTCGGGGCGACAAATTCAGCTTTCATCATGCTTATTGGGCTCGTTTTCGCCGGGTCGCTTCTCGCACTTGGAGCTGGCAGTGTGGTGAAGGCGCTTTCAGGTGAACGAGACCTTCATGATATGGGCGGCCTTCGAGCGGTTATGCCGAGGACATGGGGACTTATGCTCCTCATATCAATCGCATGTTCCGGCGCTGGTTTGCCGTTGATGCAATGGCTGCTCGGTTTTGGCGCTGGATCAAACTACCTTCAAGTTCTTCAGGGTTTAGAGGGTACACCCGGCTCGGTCGGTTTGGCCGCCTTGGTCATCGGGGCGGTGGTGTTGTCTGTCGCAGTCTGGCGAACATTTCTGCTTATTTTTCACGGTGCGCCTGGAGCATACAACGATCTATCGGAACCCGTGACCGACATACCGTATGCCATGTTCGTTCCGATGGCTTTCGTCTTCGTGGTGCCAGTAGCGCTTCGGCTTATCGGCTTCGAGGCAGTGAGCGATGATACCACCGCACCTGGACCGCAGTCTTGGGTCTCTTGGGTTCCAGTCGCGACGACGTTGGGCGGATTCATCATCGCCTACGTTTTGTATCTCGCGATGCCCGGTTTCCCAAAATTCCTCAGTCAGCGTTATCAGTCATCACGTGAATTTCTGATCACGGGTTTCCAAATTGGGCGCGTCTACGACGTGATCATTGCTCGACCGGCAAAAGGGCTGGGGCAATTTGCGTCCGATGTGGGTGATAAAAGTGTGATTGACGGTTACGGCCCACCCGCAATCGCATCCCGATTTTCGAACATCGCCAAGCGCGCTGACGATGCCCAAAAACTCTCAAGCCGGTCCCAGGCGATATCGATTGCTATTGGGCTTGTCGCACTTAGCGCTTGGCTCATGATCTCTGCAGGAACAAGCTGATGGCAACATGGCCATTGCTCTCCGTTCTAATCTTTCTGCCGCTGGTTGGTGCGGTGATGATTTTCTTTACCGGCGGAGACGAAGAGATCGCTGGCCGCAACGCACGATGGGTTGCCCTTTGGACCACGTTTGTGGCGTTCGTTTTGGCTCTTCTGGCCTGGTTTAGTTTCGAGCCGTCCAGCGCCGATTACCAACTCGTCGAAGATGTTGAGTGGCTCGGCGGAGCGATATCGTACACGATTGGTGTCGATGGAATATCGCTGCTTTTCGTGGTTCTCACGACGTTCCTGATGCCGATCTGCGTGATCGCAAGTTGGGATAGCGTCCGAACGCGCGTCAAAGAGTTCATGATAACCGTCCTGTTTTTAGAGACGGTGCTGATCGGTCTTTTTTGCTCGCTTGACCTTGTTCTCTTCTATGTCTTTTTCCAGGCGAGCCTTTTGCCAGCGTTCATCTTACTGAGCACATGGGGAGGCGAGACAAGGTTTCACATCGCGATCAAATCCTTCTTTTTCTTATTTATCGGGTCAGGTGCACTGCTGATCGCGGTCGCGACAATATACTGGCAGGTCGGCACCACAGATCTCGTTGCGGTTGAAGGCCATCCCTTCGCAAGTGACCTGCAAACTTGGCTTTGGCTCGCCTTTTTCGTTGCTTTTGCTGTGGCAGTGCCAATTTGGCCGTTTCACACGTGGATGCCGGACGCCCTCGAAGACGGTCCCTCCGCAAGTGCGATCCTGATCACCGGAATTCTGATAAAGGTGGGGATCTTCGGATCTTTACGATTCCTGATCCCTCTCTTTCCGATCGCAACAGAGTTTTTCTCGCCTTTCGTCATTGGACTCGCTCTCGTTACGGTGGTCTATTGCGCGTTAGCCGCCATGGCGCAGGAGAATTTGAGGCGACTGATCGCATACTTTTCGGTTGCCCAGATGGGCGTTGTCTTCCTCGGGGTCTTTTCAGCAAGCCTCCAGGGCATCCAAGGCGGAATTGTCCTAGCATTGTCGCATGGCGTGGTCTTCGCGGCGCTCCTAGTTTGCGTCAGTATGATCGTCCATCGCCTTCGAACCGACGACATGCGGGAGCTAGGCGGGCTTGCAAGCCAGATGCCCGTATTAGCAGGGCTGTTTCTTGTCTTTATCGTTGCAAGTGTTGGAATACCTGGAACATCGGGTTTTGTCGGAACGTTTCTGACGATTGTCGGCACCTTTTCTGCCAACCCTGCTGCCGCGATTGGCGTAGGCATTGGCCTCGTTATCGCTGGCAGTTTTTCCGCGGGGTTGTATCGGCGAGTATTTGCAGGAAACCTCGACAAGGAAAGTGTCCGCTCCGTCCTTGATCTTGATGCACGAGAAGTCGCAAGTCTTACGCCTTTGGTGTTGGTAACCCTCTTTTTCGGGTTTTATCCGGCTCCGATCCTTGATGTAACGGCGCCGTCAGTCGAGAAACTTCTCGAAACTTATCAAATGGCGATTGAAGCCCACGCTACGGGTTCGTCTGTCGCTGAGTGAAAGCCCGTTCGTATTGAATGACTTTCTTCTTGTCTTTCCTGAAGCAGTTTTAGCGATCGGCACGGTTTTCCTGCTCGCGATAGGAACCGTTCGCGGCGACGACGCTGCTGCACAAAACTGCTATCTTGGAGCTGCTATTCTCCTCCTCAGTGTCGGCGCAATGGCTATATCCGTCGTATTTGTGGATGGTGATTTAGCGTCGAGTCTCCAGTCGGATGCGTTTGCAGTTTATCTCAAGACGCTTTTCGCCGCGCTCACCACCTTAGCGCTTCTCATCTCACCGGCTTGGTTTAACGCGGAAAACCACCACCGGTTCGAGTATGCGCCTGTCTTTCTATCAGCCACACTTGGTTTGATGGTCATGGTCTCTTCGGCGACCCTGGCCGGGGTTTTCCTTGGGGTGACCCTGCAAGGCTCGGCATTTGCGATACTCATTGCCATTCAAAACAAGTCACTTCGCGCGACAGAAACCGGACTTAGGTTTGCGGTTCATGCCGGGTTTGCCACAGCCATTCTTCTCTATGGGGCAAGCTTAGTCTTCGGTCTTTCCGGCTCACTTGGCTTTGAAGACGTCTCAACCCATCTTGCTTCGAATAGTCTGACAGTAGGGTTGGCGTTCGGCATAGCACTCGTCTTCGCCGGTCTTTTCGTTTTCGCGGCGATTGTGCCGTTCAACGCTTGGGTTCAAGACGCCTACCTCGCTGCTCCTGCGCCAGTTACGACAATTCTCGCGACGGCAACCAAGATCGCTGCAATCGCAGTGCTCGCACGCATGATCATAGTAAGCCTCCCAAGCGCGGCATCGATGTGGCAACCGATGATTTCTGCGCTCGCCGTGATAACCATGGCCATGGGTTTTTTGGCAGCCTTTGCTCAAACGAACCTCATTCGCGCAATGGCGATGGCGAGCATCGGTCACGGCGGTTTCGCGCTTATTGGGTTGGCATCGGGTTCGGAGGCGGGAGCCAAAGGGCTGCTAGTGTACTTGACGCTTTATGCATTCGCGATCATGGGCGTTTTCGCCTGCTTGTCGTCGCTTCGGAGCGACGGTGATCATTATCTCGAAATAGATGACCTAGAGGGCCTCGGGACCACAAAGCCTTTTATGGCATTTCTCGTCACCGCGCTTTTCCTCTCTCTCGCGGGGCTGCCACCGCTCGGTGGATTTTTCGGTGGGCTTTATGTGCTTCTGTCTGCCGTTGAAGCAGAACTATATTTGCTCGCCGCCGCTGGCCTCATCGGGAGTATCGCAGCGACAGCATTTTACGTCCGCTTGATTTGGCTCGTGTACACGCGTGAACCGGAGCGCGAATACGATGCGATGACGATCGGAGTGAAATTTGTTTTTGGGGCAACCGCGTCTCTATCAATTGGCTTTGCGCTTTACCCAACACCACTCGTCTCAGCGGCACAAAGGGCGGCAGCGTCTCTGTTTTGATCGATCCCGACACCATTGCAGCCCATCGATTTACCTCGATCGATTCAACGAGCGCGGAGGCTGCGCGTTTATACGAGAATGGCGCCCCGCTCCCGATTGTTGTGCTTGCGGGTGAGCAACTCAAAGGACGCGGCAGGAGAGGGCGCTACTGGGTTTCAAAACCCGGCAACCTCTATTCGACCTTTGCGTTTCCAGAGATTAGCGATCGTGGTGATGTCGCTGGTTATGTTTTTGCGTCAACGCTAGCGGTGCGGGATGCGGTGTCATCGCTACTTCCGGATGATCGGAGAAGCCAGATTCGCATCAAATGGCCGAATGACGTTGAGTATGATGGGCATAAGCTCTCAGGTATCCTGTTGGAGCGCTATCAGAGGCACAATCGAGAACCAGCGATTTTCATCGGCTGCGGAATAAACTGTGCACACGCGCCGGACCTCTCGGATCGCGCGGTCACATCGCTCGCGGCACTTAACGGGAATGCTGACGTTGAGATCTGTTTTGCAGCGCTAAAGCAAGCGCTCGCCCATTGGCTCTCGGTTTATGCGTCGGATGGCCTTGCACCCTTGCGCCAGGCATGGCTTGCGTCGGCTCGTGGATTGGGTGAGCCGATCCGGGTCGCGCTTGCAACTGAAACGCTGGACGGGGTGTTTGAAGGGCTTGACGAGAGCGGACAGCTAATGGTTCGCCTATCGCCACACGACCTGCGAACCATTTCAGCAGGCGATATCTTTTTTCCGGACGCCGCGTGAACGCCACCTCAAAAAGCTCCAATTTCTACTTCGTGCCACTCGGCGGCCTCGGCGAAATCGGTATGAACGTGGCGCTCTACGGCATAGGCGAGGGCGAGAACCGCAAATGGGTCATGGTCGATCTCGGTATCACCTTTGCGGGACCCGATCTGCCGGGCATTGATCTCGTCCTGCCCGACATTTCATTTGCTGAGGCTGAGCGCCACTCGATCTGCGGTCTCATCCTGACTCACGCGCATGAGGACCATTTTGGAGCGGTGCTCCCGCTTTTTGAACGCTTGAAGGTGCCGGTCTTTGCAACAAAGTTCACCGCCGGTCTGCTCGAGGCGAAGCGAGCGGAGAACGGCGGTGGTGTGGGAATGAAGATCATCGAAGTTCGTCAAGACGCCCGGTTTCAAGTTGGACCGTTCGACTGCGAACTGGTCAGCGTTGCGCACTCTATCCCAGAACCGAACGCACTGGTCTTCCACCGGGAGGACGGCGCGATCATTAACACCGGTGACTGGAAATTGGACCCGGAACCCGTGATCGGGCCAACAACGAATGAAAAGCGCTTCCAAGAACTGGGAGACGCAGGCGTCGCCGCGATGGTGTGCGATTCCACTAACGCGTTTCGCGAGGGCGTATCTCCAAGCGAGGGCGACGTTGGGAGAGAGTTGAAGCGTATCATCGGGGAGGCCAGTAAGCGCGTTGCCGTGACAATCTTCGCGTCAAATCTCGCGCGGTTGAAATCGGTCGCTGATGCGGCCCGTTCCGCTGGCCGCGAAGTGGTGCTTGCCGGCCGAGCGATGCACCGGATGGTCGGTGTTGCTCGCGACACGGGTTATCTTGATGATGGCTACCGTTTCCTATCTGAGGATGATTTTGGTTACTTACCGCGCGACAAGGTGCTTCTCCTATGCACAGGTAGCCAGGGCGAGCCACGTGCTGCCATATCGCGGATCGCACGCGATGATCACCCACGCATCGCACTTTCTGAAGGCGATACCGTGATCTTTTCGTCTCGCACAATACCCGGAAACGAAAAGAGCGTTGGCGCTATCCAGAACATGTTGATCGACAGCGGTATGAAGCTCGTCACCGACACTGACGCAACGGTCCATGTTTCCGGTCATCCACGAATTGGTGAGCTGAAAAAACTCTACGATCTGGTTCGGCCAGAGGTTTGCGTTCCAGCCCATGGCGAGGCACGGCACCTAAAAGCTCATGCCGAACTCGCGCGCGATTGCGGCGTGCCGATCGTTGTCGAAGCCCGCAATGGCGATGTCGTTTGTTTGACCGATGAGCCCGGTATTGTGGACGATGTGCCGTCGGGGCGGTGGCTTGAAGACGGACGATTTCAAGTCGAGCACGATGATGATGGTGTTAAGGAGCGGCGCAAACTCAGCTTTGCCGGTTGTGTTTTCGTCAGCCTCGCGCTGTCGCAACGTGGCGAGATACCCTCACAACCTTCGCTCGATGCTTTTGGACTGCCCAACCCAGAAGACAATGAAATCGATCTTCTGGACGTGGCAGCAGACGCAGTGGACGACGCTCTTGATGCGCTACCGAAAGCACGCCGCCGGGACCCGGATCATGTCGAGGCAATCCTGCGACGCGCGGTCACCAATTCAATCCGCAGTGTTTGGGGCAAAAAGCCCCTTTGCATAGTTCAAATCCACGATGTTGAGAGTGCGAAATGATCGGTCGATTAAACCATGTGGCGATAGCAGTACCGGACCTTGACGACGCTGTTCGCGTCTATCGGGACGTCCTTGGCGGCGCGGTCTCCGAAAAAGTCGACCAGCCGGACCACGGTGTTACGACAGTGTTTGTCGAATTGCCGAACACGAAAATCGAACTGCTGGGTGCGTTCGGCGAGGAATCGCCAATCCTGAACTTTCTCGAACGCAACGCGTCTGGTGGCATTCACCACGTTTGCTACGAGGTCGATGATATTCTCGCCGCTCGCGATCGCATGGTGAAAGAGGGGGCTCGGGTTATCGGCACCGGCGAGCCCAAGATCGGTGCCCACGGTAAGCCGGTTCTGTTCCTGCACCCCAAGGACTTTTGCGGGACCTTGACTGAGCTTGAGGAGGTCTAGACCCCGTGTCGGTCATAACGGTCGTCGCAATTTACTTCCTCATCTGGTGGCTTGTGTTTTTTGCCGTCTTGCCGGTGGGCGTAAAAACCCCGGAGGAAGACGGGTCTGAAGTCCTGCAAGGCACGGTCGAAAGCGCACCAGCTCGCCCGATGCTGATCAAGAAGGCGATCGCGACCAGCGTGATCTCAGGTGTGATCCTGGCGATCATCTGGTGGTTCGTATCAACCGGCCAGTTATCATTAGATTCTATTCCGTTCCTGCCACGCTTCGACTAGCACGGGGCAAAACCCCGCTAGCAGAACCGTTGGGGACCAAACCATTGCGTCTCTGAGTATCGGTCGCCATGCGCCCAACCGACTGGCAGCGTCTCTTCAATACGTTTCAAATCGTCAGTCGAGAGCTGCAGATCAGCACCGTCAACACACTCCTTGAACCGCGCGACTGACCGTGACCCTGGAATCGGGATAACGTGATCACCGCGTGTCAGGAGCCATGCAATCGCGAGTGCTGCCGCGTTCGTGTTCAACTCCGCAGCCAGCGCTCGAAACTGTTGCAGTTGCGAGATGTTTGCTGAGTAGTTTGGCTCTATGAAGCGAGGATTCATTGCTAGGAACGGAATTTCCGCGATTCGCTCCATTGGAATGGGATTGTCCGTCAAGAGTGACCGTCCCACCGGTGAGAACGCAACAAATGTTACGTTCAGCTCGGAGCATGCCTGGACCAAACCTAAATCCGGAGCACGGGTGGAAAGCGAATACTCGCATTGGACCGCGCCAATCGGGTAGACGGCATGTGCGCGCCGCAATGTGGTCGGAGCGATCTCTGAGAGGCCAATGGCTTTTGTTTTGCCCTTCTCAACGAGGCCCCCAAGGTTAGCGGCAGTCTCTTCTGGCGTAGTCTCGGGATTTTGACGATGCGCGTAAAAGAGATCGACGCAATCGAGACCCAACCGCTCTAGCGATTTGTCGAGTTCGGCTTCAAGGTAATCGGCGGAGTTATCGATGACGCGATTGCCATTGGCGTCGCTGGTAATCGACGCTTTTGTTGCAATCACAAACTCATCACGAGCGGATGGATTGGCGCGTAGGTAAGAGCCGATCGCGTTTTCTGATTTGCCCATCCCGTAAATGTTTGCGCTGTCAATATAGGTGACACCTAAGTCGCGGCACGCGTCCAAGATCGCGTGGCTTTCCGCCTCATTCGTCGCGCCGTAAATATCTGAAAATGACATCGCGCCATACCCGACGCAGCCAACGGCCGGTCCATCGCGCCATAGTTTTCTGGTTTGCAAAATATTGCCTGCCAATCTGTTGGTTGTCTTCCGTGTCCGCCACGAATATCCGCATTGGGGATCAACGTCGACAGACGGATCAACGTTATCGCTCTCGTTAGCCCGATATCGAGAGAACCCGATCGTCACGAACGCGTTTGGTGTTGCGCGCCGGACTAACAAGGTCGTCTGAAAAGCACCCGCTCGCGCTCTGCACACCGGGTGACCTGTTTGCAAAAGCGGCTCAGTGAATCGACCCTGGAGAAGCAAAACAGCGCAAAAAAAATGCAAGGTCGAAACCTTGCATTCAAGACGTACGCTTTGAGGCGATTTTTTTGTTATTTGCCCCGCGTAAGCCGCTGGAACGGTTTTATTATTCTTGTTTCCTCCCAAGACGGTCGCCACCCAAACAATTCGGCTTCCGGCCCCTTTCTGGACAACGCGACGTTAGGGACATCCCGAACGTCTGTCATCAAAAAGTCACGAGCGCGCGCAAAATTTGTGCATGTCTATTTCGTGTCCATTCGGTGCCCATTGGGCACGGGACGCGCTGCGCCTTGTAATTGCTTCAGCATTCGGCCATGCAGGCTTTGACTTGTTGTGCACTCGCTGGAGATCGGCCCATGCGGCTCTCGCGCTTTTTCTTACCAATTCTGCGGGAAGACCCGAAAGAAGCCGAAATCGTATCGCATCGCCTTATGCTGCGTTCCGGTATGATTCGTCAGGAGTCAGCTGGAATTTATGCGTGGCTTCCGCTCGGTTTGAAGGTCTTGCGCAAAGTTGAGCAGATCATCCGCGAAGAGCAAAATAGGGCAGGTGCCATCGAAGTACTCATGCCGACAATTCAATCGGCGGACTTGTGGCGTGAGAGCGGTCGCTACGACGACTACGGCAAAGAGATGCTGCGGATCGCTGATCGCCAAGGACGGGACATGCTCTTTGGCCCAACGAACGAGGAAATGATCACGGAAATTTTTCGGGGCTATGTCAAAAGCTACCGGGACCTTCCGCTCAATCTCTACCACATTCAGTGGAAATTCCGTGATGAGATCAGACCGCGATTCGGTGTCATGCGCTCTCGCGAGTTTCTAATGAAGGACGCATATTCGTTTGACTTGACGGCCGAGGCCTCCCGCGCCGCCTATCACCGCATGTTCGTTTCCTATCTTCGTACGTTTGAACGGTTGGATCTAAAGGCGATACCGATGCGCGCGGAAAGTGGGCCGATCGGCGGGGACATGAGCCACGAATTCATCATTCTGGCGTCGACCGGCGAGAGCGAAGTCTTTTGCGATAAAGCGATCCTCGATTTGCCAGTGCCGGGTGAGGACGTGGACTACGGATCTGATCTTTCCAGCATCGTCTCAGACTTCACGACGCCTTATGCAGCGACCGAAGAGATGCACGACCAAGCCGAATTTGAACGGCGTGTGGTTGCAGACCAGCGCGTCACGGCGCGTGGCATTGAAGTCGGGCATATCTTCTATTTCGGCACGAAGTATTCGGAGCCCATGGGCGCAAAGGTCACCGGGCCGAACGGGGTCGATGTGCCCGTTCACATGGGCTCCTACGGCATCGGGCCATCGCGTCTGGTCGCGGCAATCATCGAGGCTTATCACGATAATGACGGCATCAAATGGCCAGATGCCGCAGCTCCCTTTGACACGGCAGTTGTAAATCTCAAGCCAGGCGATGGTGCTACGGATACCGTCTCAGAAGATCTTTACGCAAAGCTTCAGATCGCCGGCAAAGACACGCTTTACGACGACACTGATGCGAGAGCCGGCGCTAAGTTCGCCGCCATGGATCTGATTGGCGTGCCATGGCAATTGATTATTGGTCCCCGCGGCGTGAAAGATGGCCAGGTTGAGGTGAAGAACCGTCGGACGGGCGAACGCGATATGCTCTCCTACGATGACGCTATTTCGCGGGTCGCAGCATGAGCAATATGGGCGAGAGCGCGTCTCCGAATCGCGTGCTGGACGGCCCGTCGCTGAACAAGGGGGCTGGGGCCTTCTCGGGGTTCGAGATGATGATGGCCCGACGGTTCATCACTGCGCGTCGGTCTGAAAAATTCGTCTCGGTCATCACGTGGATTTCGCTTCTGGGAATTACGCTCGGTGTCGCGACGCTCATCATTGTTATGGCCGTAATGAACGGCTTTCGACAGGAGCTTTTAGATAAAATCCTCGGGCTGAACGGGCACATCATTGTCTACCCGGCAGGGCAATCCTTCACGGACTATTCGTTGGTGGCAGATCGTCTGCTTCAAGTCTCAGAAGTGCGAAAGGCGATCCCCCTTGCCGAGGGCCAAGTGATGGCCAGCGGCCCCGGCGGCGCGAACGGCGTCCTCATGCGCGGAATACGTCCAGTCGACATCAACAATATCGCGCCAGTCTCACAAACGCTGCGACAAGGCTCGCTGGAAGGCTTTGAAGACGGTGAGGGCGTGCTGATAGGTCTGCGGCTTGCGCGAGCCTTGGGATTGGGCTCTGGGGATCGAATAACCCTTCTGTCTCCTCGTGGCGCGGTTACGCCATTTGGGACAACGCCACGGGTTCGCTCATATCCGATATCGGGGATTTTCGAGATGGGTATGGCGGAATACGATTCGACGTTCGTATTTATGCCGCTTTCGCTCGCTCAGAGCTATCTAGGAACAGACGACACAGTGAACGCGATCGAGGTCTTCATCGACGATCCCGATGACGTGGCCGATGTTTTGCCGCTCATCGAACCTGCGGCCGACCGGGCGGTTTACTTGTCGGACTGGCGTCGTCAAAACGCGACATTCTTCTCGACCCTAGAGGTGGAGCGGAACGTAATGTTCTTGATCCTGACGCTCATCATCTTGATCGCAGCGCTCAACATCATTTCGGGTCTCATAACCCTAGTGCGTGACAAGACGGGTGAGATCGCGATCCTGCGCACAATGGGAATGGATCGAAGCGCTATTCTTCGTGTGTTTTTTGCAGCTGGCGCAAGCATTGGCGTTGTGGGAACGCTGTCAGGCCTTGCTCTCGGGACACTTGTCTGTGCGAACATTGAGACCATCAGGCAGTGGATCTCACGTCTCACTGGGACAGAGCTTTTCTCACCTGAAGTCTACTACCTGACTCAGCTTCCTGCCGAAATGAACATGAGCGAGGTCGCCGCTGTCGTGTTGATGGCACTCGGCCTTTCCTTCGCGGCGACGCTTTACCCCGCGTGGCGCGCTGCGCGGCTCGACCCGGTTGAAGCACTTCGACATGCCTGATGATGGGTCAAAATCGGGCGTGATCCCCGCGCTCGGTTTGCACGAGGTATCGAAAAGCTTCGCTGATGCACGCGGTCGTCTTTCTATCCTCGATGGGGCAAGTGTATCCATCAAGCCAGGCGAGATGGTTGCGCTCGTCGGACCATCAGGGGCGGGAAAGTCCACGCTCCTCCACATCGCTGGGCTTCTAGACCGACCAGATAGCGGTGAGGTCGCAATCGGTGGTTATGCCTGCGCTAAAGCTAGCGATCGGATGAGGACAAGGCTACGGCGCCATGCCATTGGGTTCATCTATCAATTTCACCATCTCCTTCCAGAATTCACAGCCCTCGAGAACATTTCGATCCCACAACGCGTCGGCGGGCAAACGGCTGAAGTGGCAATGGAACGCGGTGCAGAACTGATTGAGATGGTGGGTTTGAGCGAGCGCGCCACACACCGCCCAACGGCTCTTTCAGGTGGAGAGCAACAAAGGATAGCGATCGCTCGTGCTCTCGCCAATAGTCCGTTATTGCTTCTCGCAGATGAGCCAACCGGAAACCTCGACCCAAAGACAGCAGGCGCTGTTTTTGAGGTCATGCGGACCGTTGTTTCAGAGACGAAACTCGGGGCTTTGGTTGCAACCCATAACCTCGATATGGCGCGCTCAATGGATCGGATTGTGACGCTTTCGGATGGCCAGATCATCGACGTCACCGAGTAAGCGGGTGGCCTGATTTCATGGAGCTTGACAAAAAGAACAAAATAAGAACATTTGCCCTCATCAATTGAGGAGAAAAACATGTTGAGACAGTTGATCAAAGATACGACAGCGGCTTGCTCGCTCGTCCTTTTCATTGGCATGTTGATGGTGAGCCTACCGCATTAATCGAAGAGATCCGGGATGAGCCCGATGAGCCGCTTCATTCATCTTCGCGCAACAACTGCATATTCGCTGCTTGAAGGGGCGATGACTGTTAGTGCGCTCGTGAAACGGGCAGAGGGACTGGAGTTGGAAGCGCTCGGGCTTTGCGATCGCGCGAATCTCTTTGGCGCTTTAGAGTTTTCGGAGGCAGCCGCAGCGGCCGGTATTCAGCCGATCATTGGAACGTTTTTGCCGACCGTTTTCGCTGTTCCGAAGTCTTCGCAAACCGATCGACGAGGAGTTGCAAAGAAGCCTGGTGGTCTCTCAATATTTGCGGCGACGGAAGAGGGTTATCTAACACTTTTACGGCTCTCGTCGCGCGCTCACCTCGAAGGTGTCGAAGGCGTTGGCGCAGCAATCAAAGCGGCCTGGTTACTCGATGATAATGAAGGACTGATCGTTGCGTCAGGCGGCGAGGAAGGCGTTGCGAACACACTGTTTGCGGACGGAAATGAGGCGCAGGCGACTGCAGCTCTCGGCGAACTGCAAAGGAAGCTCGGAGATCGGTTTTACGTCGAATTACAGCGGTACGGGCGTGACGGTGAAGAGGAGATTGAAGCCGAACTTGTAAACTGGGCCTATTGCAATGGCGCGCCGCTTGTTGCGACGAACTCGGCGTATTTCGGATCACCCGATGATTATGATGCCCACGACGTCCTTTTGAGCATTGGCGCGGGGACCGTGCTCGGCGATCGCGAAAGAAAGCGGGTAACGCCAAACCATCACCTTCAGCCGGCTAGTGAGCTCGCAAATCGTTTCAAAGATCTGCCGGAGGCGATTGAAAACACGATTGAATTAGCCACGAGGTGCCGATATCGCCCGCGCAAAGCTGCACCGATATTGCCTGCATTCACGGCCGACGTTGACGGTGACATGGCGGCCAGGATCACCGCTGAGAATGCGGTCTTGAAAGATATGGCGACTGCCGGGTTGCGTCACAGGATTGATTCAGGCGAGGCAACGGCGGACGCGTCTGTTGAAGAGTACGAGAAGCAACTCGCCTATGAGCTCGATGTTATCGAGAACATGCAATACGCAGGGTATTTTCTGATTGTTGCCGACTTTATCCAGTGGGCGAAAGATCAGGGTATACCCGTAGGCCCCGGGCGCGGTTCAGGCGCTGGATCTGTGGTTGCGTGGTCTTTGAAGATCACTGACATTGATCCTTTGCGGTTCGGGCTCCTCTTTGAGCGTTTTTTGAATCCTGAACGCGTATCAATGCCGGATTTTGACATCGATTTCTGCCCGGAACGCCGCGATGAGGTGATTGCGTACGTGCAGCGGAAGTACGGGCATGATCAGGTCGCACAGATCATAACCTTTGGAACACTCCAAGCGCGGGCCGTGATGCGCGATGTGGGGCGCGCGTTGCAGATGCCGTACGGCCAGGTCGACGGCCTCTGCAAACTTGTTCCGCATAACCCGACGCATCCGGTGAAGTTGAAGGAAGCAATCGATAGCGAGCCACAATTGCAGACGGCGCGCGACGAGGAGCCGATCGTTAAACAGCTCCTTGATACCTCCGTTCGGCTGGAGGGCCTCTACCGACACCCGTCAACGCACGCGGCAGGAATCGTCATTGGCGATCGTCCCCTCGATCAAATTGTACCGCTCTTCCGCGATCCCCGCTCGGAGATGCCGGTCACTCAATTCAATATGAAATGGGTCGAAAACGCAGGGCTTGTGAAGTTCGATTTCCTCGGTTTGAAAACCCTGACGGTTCTCGATCGCGCGGTGAAACTTTTGTCAAACCGTGGTGTTTCCATTGATCTCAATCGCTTGCCGTTGGATGACAAAAAGACGTTTCAACTTTTGAGTAGCGGCGCGACAGTCGGGATTTTCCAGTTAGAAAGCGCGGGTATGCGCGATGCTCTTCGCGTCATCGAACCGGATCGATTCGAAGACATCATCGCGCTCGTGTCGCTCTATCGGCCAGGGCCAATGGAAAACATCCCAACTTATGGTGCTCGAAAGCATAAGCGGGAAGAACCGGACTATTTGCATCCCAAATTGGAGCCGATCCTCGGAGAAACTTACGGGGTCATTATCTACCAAGAACAGGTGATGGAGATCGCTCGCGTTCTATCCGGTTATTCTCTCGGTGAAGCCGACCTTCTGCGCCGGGCGATGGGTAAGAAAATTCGCGCTGAAATGGCAAAACAACGAACGCGTTTCGTCGATGGCGCGCGTGAGAATGACGTTCCCGCCGCTCAAGCCGAGATGATTTTTGATCTCGTTGCTCGTTTTGCGGACTATGGCTTTAATAAATCTCACGCTGCAGCCTATGCGCTGGTTGCGTATCAGACCGCTTACATCAAGGCGAACTATCCGGTTGAATTCTTCGCCGCTGCAATGTCGGTCGATCTCGGCAACACCGATAAGCTCGCGGAGTTCTATCGTGATGCAAAGACGCTCGGCGTCGAGGTTCGGCCGCCAGATATCAACCAAGGCGTAACCGAGTTTTCGGTGCGCGATGGCGCGATCGATTACGGACTTGGTGCATTGCGGAACGTCGGTCGAGCGGCGGTCGACCATCTGGTGCGCGTTCGCGGGTTGCAACCGTTTAAATCTTTGCAGGATTTTGCCTCCCGCGTCGATGCGGGCGAAATTGGCCGCAAAGCACTTGAGGGACTAGCAAACGCAGGTGCCTTCGACACGTTGGGTGTACCGCGGCACACTGCATTTGCGTCCGTAGACGCTGTTCTCGAAACGGCCCAGCGGGAATCACGCGATAGGGAGGCAGGGCAGACGGCACTTTTCTCTGAAAACGCCACTGTCGATCTATGTCTGGTGCCGTCACCGTCTTGGACAGAGCCCAAGCGGCTCAACCGTGAGTTTGATAGCCTTGGCTTTTTTGTATCCGGTCATCCGATTGACGCTTATGCGGATGTGATCAAAAAGCAGGGCGTCGCCACCATCTCCGAATTTGCTCAGGTCCTTGAACGCGGAGGGACCGTTGGCCGCCTGGGCTGCGTGATTACCCAGCGGCAAGATAAGCGGGGAAGAAAGGGCGCCCGCTACGCTATCCTTCAAGTCTCTGATCCCGGCAGTCAGTCTGAGATTTTTGTCTTCTCAGATGTTTTGGCAGCGTATGGCGAAGTCCTCACGGCTGGCGCAAAGATCATCGCGCACGTGGAAGGCGAGCTTCGCAATGGTGAAGTCAGACTGACGCTCTCTGGGTGTTCGCCCCTCGATGACGTATCGGAACAAGCAATTGACGGCTTGACCGTTTACGCTGACGCGTCGTTTCAAATGGAGAGTTTCGCACAGTGTTTGCCGGGACCGGGTAAGAGTTCGGTCACGCTCGTGCTCTCTGAGCGGGCCGAGGATGGTGACGTCCATCTCCAACTAGCGGGTCGCTATGCGGTAAGTCTAGACATTGTCGCCGCGCTTAAGGCTGTTCAAGGCGTGGACATGATTGAGACACAACATTAGTCCGAGAAACACCGCGCGGCTTATTCGGTGAGCTTTGAGTTGAATTTGTCTGCGAGATAGTCTAACACCCGCGCATCTCTCACACGGGAAATGGCAGCAAAGCTGTCGCCGGTGTCTTCCATAAAAGACAATCCCGTGGCGGAAAAACCGGATGAAAGGATTTGCGGGATGGCACTGCCCGACTTTACTATGCGCCAATTGCTTGAGGCTGGCGTCCACTTTGGTCACCAAACGCACCGCTGGAACCCAAAAATGTCAGAGTACATTTTTGGTTCACGCAACAATGTACACATCATCGATCTGAGTCAGACTGTACCGCTCCTCCATCAAGCTTTGGTCGCGGTCAGTGAGACTGTTGCAAAGGGCGGGCGCGTCCTGTTCGTGGGCACCAAACGTCAAGCGTCGGAGCCGGTAGCAGACGCCGCGCGTCGCTGCGCGCAGTATTACGTGAATGCGCGTTGGCTGGGTGGTATGCTGACGAACTGGAAAACAGTCTCAAATTCCATCCAACGGCTTCGGAATCTTGAAGAGATGTTAGATGGCGAAGCCACAGGTCTGACGAAGAAGGAATTGCTTCGTCTGACCCGCGAGCGTGATAATCTCGAGCGTGCCCTAGGCGGCATTAAGGACATGGGTGGCACCCCGGACCTCTTGTTTGTGATTGACACGAACAAGGAGGCAATTGCGATCAAAGAGGCGGCAAAGCTCGGCATTCCCGTTGCCGCGATCGTCGATTCGAACTGCGATCCAGACCGGATCACCCATCCCATTCCGGGGAATGATGACGCTGGCCGTGCAATCAGCTTCTACTGCGATTTGATCGCAAAAGCTGCGATTGACGGCATCTCTCGTGCGCAGGGTAACGCAGGTGTTGATATTGGTGACGCGGTAGATCCAATTGCTGAAGTGCTCCCGGAAGAAGCGGTCGCGAGTGACGACTCCTCAACCCCGGCAGAAGAGGCGACGGACAGTGGGGACGTTTCGGCTGAGAGTGCTGACACTTCAGACGAGCTAGCGCCACTCTTCACATCCGAAGGTGCGGGTGAGTCTGATGATCTTAAAAAGATTTCAGGGGTTGGTCCTGTCCTTGAGACGAAGCTCAACCAGCTTGGAATTTACCGATATCAACAAATCGCAGGTTTCACAGCTGACGACATTGAGCGTGTTGATACTATCCTAAATTTTAAGGGACGTATCGAACGGGACAATTGGATCCAGCAAGCGACTGAACTGGCTTCGGCCGGGTAATGTTTCTGGCGGAGTGTTCTCCGTCAACTTCACAGATTTGACAACGACGTGTTGAAACGAAACGAGGCTAACCATGGCGATTAGCGCGAGCATGGTCAAAGAACTGCGCGAGAAGACCGGCGCAGGCATGATGGATTGCAAACAGGCACTCCAGGAAAACGACGGGAACCTTGAGGCGGCGATTGATTGGTTGCGCACTAAAGGGCTTGCCCAAGCGGCAAAAAAAGCCGGTCGTGTTGCTGCAGAAGGCTTGATCGGTGTGAAGTCGACTGGGACCGAGGCGGTCGTGGTCGAAGTTAACTCCGAGACCGACTTTGTCGCTCGAAACGATACATTCCAATCGTTGGTGCGCACGATCACGGATGTAGCCGTTGATACCGACGGATCGCTGGAGGCTTTGACGGCCGCGCAGTATCCGGGTGCTGGCAAATCAGTCGGCGACCACGTTGCGGAAATGGTCGGCACAATCGGTGAGAACCTCTCGCTTCGTCGAGTTTTGAAGATTGCTGTCGGTTCGGGTGCTGTCGCAACCTACGTCCACAGTCCTGTTACTGACGGGCTTGGCCGCATCGGCGTTTTAGTTGGACTTGAATCCGATGGCGACGCCGACAAGCTTTCTACCCTTGGACGGCAGGTCGCCATGCACGTTGCAGCGACAAGCCCCCTTGCGGCGACCAAAGAAGACCTTGATCAGAGCTATATCGACCGTGAGAAGACGGTTCTCGCCGAACAAGCGCGTGAGAGCGGGAAGCCGGAAAACATCATTGAGAAGATGGTTGAAGGTCGGATGCGGAAGTATTTTGAGGAAGTTGTTCTTCTGGAGCAAACCTTCGTCATCGACGGGGAACGCACTGTCGGTCAGGCTTTGAAAGATGCAGAGAAAGATGTCGGCGCGGCGATCTCGTTGAGAGGGTTTGCTCGATTTGCGATCGGCGAGGGCATTGAGAAAGAAGAGACGGACTTCGCTGCTGAGGTTGCAGCCGCAGTGAATGGCTAGTCTCGGGTTTTGTCTGGCTAAGTTCCCTCACGATCCTAAAAGGTAGTCTGTCTTCTCTATGCGCCACCGTCGCATCCTCGTGAAACTTTCAGGTGAGGCGATGGCCGGCTCAGATGGGTTTGGTCTGAACCTTACGGCCATCGAGAAGTACGCAACTGATTTTTCAGGCGCAGTTCGTTCGGGCGCGCAACTTGCTATCGTTGTGGGTGGCGGTAACTTCTTTCGAGGATACACAGGTGCATCGTCGAACCTGCCCCGTGCAGGGGCAGATTCCATTGGTATGCTCGCAACGATGATGAACACGCTCGCACTTCGTGAGGTGCTGACATCACTTGGCGTCGATGCGGAAGCAATGTCATCTGTCCCAATGCCGAGCGTTTGCCAGACGTTTAACCGCGTGCAGGCGTTGGCAGCGATCGAGCGGGGAACAGTGGTTATTTGCGGTGGCGGGACCGGCAATCCATTTGTGACCACAGACACAGCTGCCGTCCTTCGTGCAGCCGAGCTTGAGTGCAATGCTGTTTACAAGGGTACCCAGGTTGACGGTGTCTATTCAGCAGACCCGCGAGAAGATGAAAGCGCGAAGCGATTTGATCGGATCGACTTTGACCACGTCATACGCGAAGACCTAAAGGTTATGGATTTGGCGGCAATTGCACTTGCCCGCGAAGCCGCAATGCCGATAGTCGTATTTGACATTCATAAACCTGACGCGCTCACGACCATTCTTGCAGGCCGAGGCATTTGCACTGAGGTGGTCCCGCGCGCAGACGCATAGAGGTTTCTGCCCGCCATGTCTGATGACACAATCGATATTGATGATCTCGAACGGCGAATGTCGGGCGCCGTCTCCGTGTTGAAGACTGAATTCGGGGGGCTTCGTACTGGGCGAGCTAGCGCTTCGCTTCTCGATCCCATCGTGGCGAACGCCTATGGGGCACCGACGCCGATAAACCAGCTTGCGACAATTTCCGTTCCCGAGCCGCGCATGATTTCCGTGCAAATTTGGGATAAATCGAACGCGGCAGCGGTAGAAAAGGCGATAAGGGAATCTGACCTGGGCCTTAATCCTGTCGTTGATGGTCAACTGCTTCGTATTCCGCTTCCGGAACTCAACGAAGAACGTCGAAACGAGATGGTGAAGGTTGCGCACAAATATGCTGAGGGTGCGCGGGTCGCGGTTCGGCACGTCCGTCGCGACGGCATGGATAAATTGAAACGCCTTGAAAAAGACGGCAACATCAGTCAGGACGAACAACGTGATTATGCCGATCTGGTGCAATCACTCACAGATTCAGCAATCACTGAAATAGATGAAGTGCTTGCGGGTAAAGAACAAGAAATTTTGACAGTGTAGCACGCTGTCAATCGCGGGGCTGGCACACACCATCATGACGCCGCAAAACGCAGTAGCTGAGGCGATCTCTACGGACGTCCAGAATCCGAAAGAGCTACCGCTTCACGTCGCGGTTATAATGGACGGGAATGGTCGCTGGGCGAGGGCGCGCGGCATGCCTCGGACCGAGGGTCATCGTCAGGGTGTCGAAGCGGTGCGCCGCTGCGTGGATGCTTTTTCCGAACAAGGCGTCCAAATCCTCACGCTCTTCAGTTTCAGCGCTGAGAATTGGACACGTCCAGAAACCGAAGTTTCGTTCCTCTTTGAGCTGCTCAAGCGCTATATCCGACAGGACCTCGATAGACTTCACGCGAAGGGTGTGAGGGTCAGGGTAATTGGCGAGAAAGCGAGCTTAGAGGAAGACCTTCACGATCTCATTGTCGAGGCTGAGAACAAGACAAAAGCAAACACACGTTTTGATCTCGTCGTCGCCTTTAACTATGGCGGACAGGATGAAATCGTCCGGGCCGTAAAGCGGATAGCGGAGAAGGTTCAGTCCGGCTCCTTCACTCCCGACGACATTACAAAAGATGTTATCGCCGATCATCTCGACACCGGCAATCTACCCGAGCCAGATCTGCTGATCCGGACCAGCGGCGAACAACGTCTGAGCAACTTTCTTTTATGGCAATGCGCCTATACCGAGTTCGTGTTTTTGCCCGTGCTTTGGCCAGACTTTGATGAGGCTCATGTGAGCGATGCGCTTGCTGTTTTCGCAAAAAGGAAAAGGCGCTTTGGTGGCATTTCCAGTTAATCCACCGACCGTGCTGTTTCCTGGGCAAAGGAAGTGACCACCGAACCTCAGCGGGTGAGCAGGGCGGCTGATCTTAGAACCCGCTTCCTCACCGCGCTCGCGATAGGCCCGGCTTTTCTCGTTATCATGTATGTCGGAGGCGCGCTGCTCGCAGCTGTGTTGGCTGCGGCCTTCGCCCGCCTGTATTACGAGTGGGATCGCATGACCCGCAGTTCATCGCTTGACCGAGAGTACTGGTGCTTTGCTGGCGTCGGAATCTTAGGGATCATCGTCGCCTGGCAAACGATCGCTGTGTATGGGGCGATCATTCTGCTTCTGGCGGCGGGCGTTATTTTGGCGATCCGTGGCGGCGCTTTTTGGAACGCTGCGGGTTTTTTTTATATCGGCGCTGCCGGCATCGCATTTATGACGATAGACGGTAGGGCTGGAGGCGCATTTTTGCTTCTGTGGTTGTCGACCACGGTGTTTGCTACAGACATTGGTGCCTATGCAGTTGGCCGCTATTTTGGCGGGCCGAAAATGGCACCTTCCATCTCGCCAAAAAAGACGTGGTCTGGCTTTGTCGGCGGACTTCTCGGCGCCGTGATTTGGAGTTTTGGGATATTGATTGTCTTCAAATACTCCGTCACTCCCGGCTGGGTGCTGTCGGCATTCATCGTCTCGGCGATTGGACAAATGGGGGACTTGCTAGAGAGCGGGCTAAAACGCCAGTTTGATGTCAAGGATACGGGACAGTTACTTCCCGGACACGGGGGCCTTCTTGATCGTGTCGACAGTCTCCTTGCCGCAGTGATCATCGTAGCGATACTCGCGTCCTTTACTCCGTTATTCTCTCCCAATTTTTCAGCCTGATGGACGCACAATCACAACAGAAAACACGGTCGATCGCGATATTGGGCGCTACCGGCACAATCGGAGCAAACACACTTGATGTCGTCAAACGCCATCCGGACAGGTTTTCGGTCGAGCTCGTCACCGCTAACCGGAGCGCTGTGGAACTTGCCGAGATCGCAAAAAAGGTTGGTGCAAAGCACGCGATCGTCGCGGACCCAACCTTTTACGGCGAACTTAGAAATGCGCTCGCCGGCACAAAGATCCGAGCAGATTGCGGCCTAGACGCCATTTCAGATGCCATCGAACCTCCGATCGATTTGGTTGTCGCTGGTATTGTCGGAACAGCGGGTCTTTCATCTGCTTACCGGGCCGTCGAAAAGGGCATGTCACTTGCGCTCGCGAACAAGGAGTGTCTGGTCGCGGCAGGCGACCTCTTCAACGCCGGGATACGCAAGTTTGGCGGCGAGCTTCTGACACTTGATTCCGAGCATAATGCCATTTTTCAGGTTTTGGGTCACAGCGGGGACCGAGATATCGATGCGATCACTTTGACCGCATCAGGCGGTCCCTTCCGGACCTGGAGCCTTGCCGAAATGGCCGATGTTGATGCCGATCGAGCTGTGAAGCATCCGCAATGGTCCATGGGCCCTAAGATCTCCGTCGATTCGGCAACAATGATGAACAAGGGTCTAGAATTGATCGAGGCTCGTGTTCTTTTCGGTGATGTCTGCCAGGATTTTCGCGTTTGTGTTCATCCACAATCCATCGTTCACGGATTTGTCTCCTATCGTGATGGCTCAGTGATCGCGCAAATGAGCCCACCTGATATGCGGATTCCGATTGCGGTAGCACTGGGTTGGCCCGATCGCATTGAAAGCGGCGGAGGGACGCTTTCTTTGCCGGAGATTGCTCAACTTACCTTCGAAGACCCGGACTATGAGCGTTTTCCGGCGCTCGCTCTCGCGAAGAACGCGATGGAAACTGGGCAAGAGGCCTGTTTGGTTTTGAACGCGGCAAATGAAATCGCTGTCGACGGTTTCCTGAACGGTCAGATTGGTTTCCTCACAATTGCCCAAATTGTCGAAGAAACGCTGGATCGCCTCATTGGACGATCACGCCATCAGCCTATGACAACCATCGACGATGTTCTTGCATTTGACGAACGAGCGCGCCAAACCGCGACCGACATACTCCATCATGCGCACTTGGCGCGATAGGCCCCGGAGACCCGATTGGAAAGTCTGACATCACTCATATCAATGGGCGGATCGCTCGGCGGATATATCATCCCCTTCCTCTTCGTTCTTTCGATCGTCGTGTTTTTCCATGAGCTAGGTCACTTCATGGTCGCACGATGGTGCGGCGTGCGGGTGCTCACATTTTCGGTCGGTTTTGGTCCCGAATTGTTCGGTTGGAACGATAAACAGGGGACCCGTTGGAAGTTAGCGGCCATACCTCTCGGTGGTTATGTGAAATTCGCCGGTGACGAAAACGCGGCGAGCGTACCGGACCATGAGATCCTCGATAGGATGACGGCCGCTGAGAAATCTGGGGCTTTTCACCTCAAGCCCGTTAGCCAGCGGGCGGCTATTGTTGCGGCAGGTCCAATTGCCAATTTCATTTTGGCAACGGTGATTTTTGCCTGCATCTTCTCGGTCGTGGGTCAGCCAATTATCCAGGCGCGCGTCGACACGGTGAACCAGGATAGCGCAGCCGCTGAGGCAGGCTTCCAGCCGGGTGATTTGGTCGTCTCAATCGAGGGGAAAGAGATTTCCGGCTTTAATGACATGCAACGTATTGTCAGCGTGTCTGCCGAGCGCGAACTCAGCTTCGTCGTCGAGCGAGGAGGCATTGATGTCGAGCTGACGGCCACGCCGAGACTGCGAGAAGTAACAGATCGTTTCGGAAACGCTCAACGGATCGGTCTTCTTGGAATATCACGTTCGACTGAGCCTGAAGATGTGGTTGTTCAGCGTTATAATCCGCTGACGGCGACTTGGATGGGCGTCGGTGAAGTCTACTTCATTATCGATCGAACGCTTTCATATATTTGGGGTTTGGTTGCTGGTCGAGAAAGCGCCGATCAGCTTGGCGGTCCCATTCGAATTGCACAAATGTCTGGCGATGTCGCAACGCTGGGCATTGCGCCGCTTTTTCAGTTAGCCGCTGTTCTCTCCGTGTCCATCGGGCTGCTTAACCTGTTTCCAGTGCCAATGCTTGATGGCGGCCACCTGGTGTACTACGCCGTCGAAGCGCTTCGCGGAAAACCACTCAGCGAAAAGACCCAGGAATGGGGCTTTAAAGTCGGGCTTGCGCTCGTCTTAATGTTAATGGTTTTTGCAACATGGAACGATATTACGCGATTGCTTTAATGATCGTTGACAGGGAGTGAACCCTTCTTGCAACACGATCACGATTTGTGGTGATGAGGGGTCGGGGCCGGTTTGCGCTTCGGTGCTGAAAAGGTAAAAACGTCAAAGACCTAGAGATTCTGCGCGCACGAAGATTCTCTGTAGTGAAGTGAAGGCCCAGGCATGCGTTTCCGTAATCGTTCAAGTTCAGCGTTGAGAGCGGCTTTTTTCAGCCTCAGTGTAATGCTCCTCACTGCAGTGTTGTCGCTGCCTGTTTCACTGGTTGCAACATCCGAGGCGTCGGCACAAACGGTTAGCCAGATCGTTATTGAGGGCAACCAACGGATCGACGACGATACGATCCGTTCGTACATGTCGCTTGAACCAGGTCGCGGCTACAGCGCCTTCTTGGCGGATGAATCACTGAAGGCTTTGTTCGAGACGGGGCTTTTTGAAGACGTTCGGATCCAACGTCGCGGTAGTTCTGTCGTCGTGACTGTTGTTGAGAACCCGGTCGTGAACCGTGTTGCCTTTGAGGGGAACAAGAAACTCAAAGACGAGGTTCTCTCACAGGAGGTTCAACTCCAGCCGCGTTCGACTTACTCCCGCGCTAAGGTGCAAGCGGACACGCAGCGCATCTTGGAAATCTACCGGAGAACTGGTCGGTTCGGTGCCCGGGTGGAGCCGAAACTGATCCAACTGCCGCAAAACCGTGTTGACGTCGTTTTTGAAATTGATGAGGACAAAAAGACTGGTGTCACCCGTATCAATTTTGTCGGGAACCGCGCATTCGGCGAAGGCACGCTTCGGGAAGTCATAACGACGAAACAGTCGGGGATATTGAATTTCCTCCGCGCGACGGACATCTATGATCCTGACCGGCTTCAAGCCGACCAAGAGCTTCTCCGCCGGTATTACCTCACAAAGGGCTATGCTGATTTCCGTGTCGTGTCGGCAACAGCTGACTTTGACCCGGAAGGAAACGCCTTCTTCGTCACCTTCACCGTTGATGAGGGCGAGAAGTACACTTTCGGCGATGTCGAGATCGAGACCACGATTTCAGATCTTGACCCGTCGTTTCTGCGCTCGAGCGTGAGGACAAGGCCTGGTGACACGTACGATGCGGAGCTCGTCGACAAGACACTCGAAGCGTTAACTGTTGAGGTTGCAACACGCGGCTATGCTTTTGCTCAGGTGCGTCCCGATGGAATACGCGATCCTGAGTCGCGCACCATTTCGCTCGTATATTTCATCGAGGAAGGACCGCGCGTTTACATCGAGCGGATTGATATTGTCGGTAACACCAGGACGCTAGACCGCGTCATAAGGCGGGAATTCGATCTTGCAGAAGGCGACGCATTCAATTCGGTCCTAATTCGACGCGCTGAGCGTCGCCTCAACGCGCTTGGATATTTTGAATCGGTCCGAATTTCAAACAGTCCTGGCACAACACCTGACCGCGTTGTTGTCACGGTGGAAGTCGTCGAGCAGCCTACAGGTCAGCTCGAGTTTGGCGCCGGCTTTTCGACAGCTGACGGGCTTATCGGTGATGTCAGTATAACAGAACGCAACCTTCTGGGACGTGGCCAATCAATCCGTGCCGCACTCAGCGTCAGTGCGGATCGAACGACGTTTGACTTTTCGTTCACGGAGCCCTGGTTCTTGGATCGTCGTGTTTCGGCTGGGTTTGACGTTTTTGTTCGCGACGTCGATCTCGAGGATGAGTCGTCCTACACGTCAGAGCGCCGCGGCGGTCGCCTCCGGCTGGGTTTCCTACTCGCAGAGAACCTCTCTCTCTCGCTGAACTACACGTTTGAGCAAGAAGAGATCATTGTCGGCAACACCTTCAAACCGGACTACGATCACGACAATGACGGTGTGGACAGCTTCCTGCCTGGATCGGCTGCTGCCGCTACGGGCATCAATCCAACAGACCTAGATGCCGATGCGATCAGGTCGCTGCAGGCTGCAGGATTGACGGTTGTTCCAACGAACATTTCGCCGTTCATTTTGGCTACTGAGGGTGAAACAACGACATCATCGGCTGGCTTTGCATTGACGTATAATCGCCTCGACTTCCCGCGCGAGCCTCGCAATGGCTTCTTTGCACAGCTTCGTACCGATGTAGCGGGGCTTGGGGGTGATACATTCTATTTCCGAGCAGTCGCACAAGCTCGCGCCTATCGTGAGATTTTCCCCGATGTGATTGCCGTCGCTCGGGTCGAAGGCGGCGCCATCCAAAGCCTTGACGGTGATGGTGTAAATCTAAACGACAGCTTTTTTAGAGGGCCCGACCTTGTTCGTGGCTTTAGGTCGGCTGGTATTGGGCCGCGCGCACGCCGCACAATCTTTAATGATGATGGTACGGTACGATCAGTCGACGAAACTGATGCGCTAGGTGGCGAGTTCTACTGGGGCAGCACTGCCGAGGTCAGGTTCCCGTTTTGGGGTATTCCGAAAAGCATCGGACTTTCCGGGGCAGTGTTTGCTGATGCAGGTGCACTCTTCAATGTTGGGGACACGGGTAATCTCCCGACCGTTGTCAACGCTGGCAATGATGTAGCGGGAGATAATCAGGTCCGTGTCCAATGGGATGTTCTTGACGATGCAACAATTCGGGCATCTGCCGGTGTTGGTGTGATCTGGAAATCACCTTTCGGTCCACTTCGAGCCGATTTTGCATGGCCGCTCGCTCAAGAAGATTATGACCGGACTCAATTCTTCCGGTTCTCCGGGGGTACACGCTTCTGACAAGGAGCAGGATCCCCGACCGGGCACGCTGAAATGGCGGCTTCGTTTTTTCCGATTTCGGAAACGCCTACAGCCAAGACCGTCGCTGAGTGGGTCGATGGAGTTGTTGCAAGAGGCGATGGCGGTCGGACCGTAAAATCTGTGTCAACTTTAGACGCCGCCTCCAGCTCAGACTTGTCCTTCCTGGAAAATAAATCCTACGTTTCGCAGTTTGAGACTTCGAAAGCAGGCGTGTGTCTAGCGCGGAAGGAGTTCGTAGATCGCGCTCCCGAGCAGATGACCGTTATTGCATGCGCTTCGCCATACAACGCGCTTGGGGCCGTACTCACCAAGCTCTATCCCGACGCGGTTCGTCCGTTCCAAAAACCTTCGTCTCACAATGAGGGATCGTTTGTGCATGCGAGTGCACGGCTAGACGACGGTGTAGTCGTTGCGGCAGGCGCTTCAATCGCTGAAGAGGTCCAAATTGGTCGTGACACAATCATAGGTTCGAATGCTTCGATCTGTTCTGGTGTCACGATTGGTCGTGGATGCCAAATTGGCCCAAATGTTAGCATCCAGTGCAGCCATATCGGTGACAACGTCATCATTCATGCGGGCACAGCGATAGGCCAAGATGGGTTTGGCTTCGCTATGGGCCCTACGGGTCACAAAAAAATTCCGCAAATTGGTCGCGTCATCATTCAGAACGACGTCGAGATTGGGTCAAACACAACGATTGATCGAGGCGCGTTGCGCGACACCGTTATTGGCGAAGGCACGAAAATCGATAACCTCGTCCAGATTGCGCACAATGTTCAAATTGGACGCCACTGCGTCATCGTCGCACAGACTGGCATTTCTGGTAGCGCTCGCTTGGGCGATTTCGTGGCTCTGGGTGGGCAAGTCGGCGTGGTTGGGCATATTTCAATTGGTGACGGTGCACAGATTGCCGCTACAAGCAATGTAAAGGATGATGTACCACCTGGTTCGGTTTGGGGCGGAACTCCAGCAAAACCGATCCGTCAATGGTTTCGCGAAGTGACGGCTTTGAGTAAACTGGCGGCACAACAATCGAAAAAGACCTGACAGAGAATACCATGGACGATAGCGGCACGCCTCAAACCAAGGAATTGGGAACGGCCGATCTAGAACGGATCATGACGGCGCTGCCTCATCGGTATCCGTTCCTCCTTGTCGATCGGATCGTCGACATGGACGGAGAGGAGTCGTGCGTTGGAATCAAGAACATCACGGCCAACGAGCCGCATTTCCAAGGCCATTTTCCGGGCGATCCGATTATGCCGGGCGTGCTTCTCATTGAGGGGATGGCACAAACGGCCGGGGCATTCTGCATTCTGAATCAAGGCGCGGGCGCTCCGCCCCAGCTTGTTTATTTCATGACAATTGATCGCTGTCGTTTCCGAAAACCCGTGCGACCGGGCGATCAAGTCCGGTACCATATGAAAAAAATCCGTGGTCGTGGTAATATTTGGAAATTCAAAGGCGAGGCGCTTGTTGACGGTGTGCGCGCGGCGGAGGCTGAAGTCAGCGCTATGATGATTTACGCCGACCAAGCTGAAAATGCCTGATATCCACCCCAATTCCGTTGTTTCGGGTGAAGCGAAAATCGCTGAATCCGCCCGAATTGGTCCGTTTTGCGTCGTGGGGGACGACGTTTGTCTCGGCGAGAATGTGGTACTCCATAGCCACTGCACGATCATCGGAGACACTAGGTTAGGCGACGGGACCGAAGTATTTCCGTTCGCTTCCCTAGGGCACCGGCCTCAGGATCTGAAGTTTAGGGGCGAGAAGAGTCGTCTCGTTATCGGCGCTAACAACGTTATCCGAGAAAATGTCACCATGAACCCCGGTACCGAGGGAGATAAACTCGAGACAAGGGTCGGCGACAATTGCCTTTTTATGGTCGGAAGTCATGTTGCCCATGACTGCCAGATCGGTGACCGCGTGATTATGGCAAACAATGCGACGCTCGCAGGCCACGTTCATGTCGAAGATGACGTAATTTTTGGTGGTTTAAGCGCTGCCCATCAATTTTGTCGGATTGGGCAGGGCGCATTCATCGGTGGGATGTGTGGCGTAGAATTTGACATCATTCCGTACGGCTCCGTGATTGGAAACCGCGCCCATTTAGCGGGATTAAACCTTGTCGGTCTGCGCCGACGAGGTATTCCGCGCGAACAGATTCACGCGTTACGCGGGGCCTTTAAACAGCTCTTCAATGGCGAAAGCAAAACGGTGAAAGAGCGCGCAAGCCAGGTCTTAGGTGATTACGAAGGCCAGCCACTCGTTCAGCAAATGGTAGAATTTATCCACGGGTCCTCAGATCGTGGTTTAACGATGCCTCTGTTGGGTTCAGCAATTGTTGACTAGGTCCCGTCCGGTGACGTTTTGACCGGAAAACCCCTTGGAATTCTAGCGGCGGGGGGCACGCTTCCCGGGGAACTTGCAAAAAAAGTCGTTAAAAACGGCCGCGATATCTTCGTGGTTGGCATCGACGGCGTTGCGTCAGATGAGCTCCGCGAATTCCCCCATGCCTTTGTATCCATTGGACAAATTGGACGGATCTTCTCGTCATTTGAAAAAGCGGGTTGCCGCGAGTTGGTCGTGATCGGTCGGTTCGACCGACCCGATTTAAGCGCAATTAAACTCGATGCGACGGCAGTCATGAACGCACCACGTCTCCGGCGCATTTTGAAAGGCGGCGACGATGCGGTCCTTACGGGCGTCTTCAAATTTCTAGAAGACAAAGGATTTCAAGTGCTTGGCATTCACGACGTCGCGCCGTCAATGCTGGCGGGTGGAGCTGAAATTCAAACGCGGAACGCCACCAGTGATGAACTTGAGGATATCACCGCGGGATTTTCAGCCCTTCGAGGTATGAGTGAATTCGATATTGGACAGTCTTTAGTGGTCATTAACGGCCGGATTGTCGCGGTTGAAGCCGCTGAAGGCACCGATGCGATGCTCCAGAGGGTGGGAGAACTGCGCAAAACTGGCAGAATTCCGCGAAAGTCGGGGAACGGTATCCTCGTAAAAACCGCGAAGCACGGCCAGGATTTGCGTGCCGACATTCCCGTTATTGGCACTGAAACCCTAAACAATATTAACGCCGCAGGATTGACAGGTTTAGCTGTCGAAGCGGGTCGGGTTATTATTGCGCAAGTCGAGCAGTTCTCTGCTGCGCTTAAGACACACAAGCTGGCATTCCACATTGAGCCGAGCAATGGCGACCGCTGAGGAAAACGGGCGAAGACGACTTTTCATCATCGCTGGTGAGGCATCGGGTGACGCGCTCGGTGCCGATTTAATCCGCGCGCTTCGTCGACGAGACATAATCGGTTTTGAGATCGCCGGGATCGGCGGTGATAGAATGATCGCCGAGGGCATCGACACGCCGTTCCATGTCACCGAAGTCTCGGTGATGGGCATCTTTGCGATCGCTGCGGCGCTCCCACGCCTTGTCAAGCGGGTTCACGAAGTCGTCGACCATGCAATCACGTTTAAGCCGGATGCGGTGGTCATCATCGACAGTCCGGAGTTCACCCATCCGATTGCCCATCGCATTCGAAAGCGTCTGCCCGACGTGCCGATTGTTGATTATGTCTCGCCTTCGGTTTGGGCGTGGCGGTCATACCGCGCGCGCAAGATGGTCGGCACGATCGACAAGGTCTTGGGTCTTTTGCCATTCGAGCCTGCAGCATACGAAGCCTTGAGTGGACCGCCCTGCGTCTATGTTGGCCACCCCTTGATTGAGCGTCTCGACGAGTTCGCGCCAAACCCTGATAGAGGCACGAGAAGTCCAAAGACTGCGCTGATCCTACCTGGAAGCCGTTCAAGCGAGATAAACCGGCTTTTGCCCATATTCAAAGAGGGGGTACACGCCTTCGATCAATGGACCGACGAGCCGGTTGAATGGGTATTGCCGGCGGTTCCTCAGCTTGCGGAACGTATCAAAACGGAATTGAGTAGTTGGACTGTACCTGTGACGACCATCATCGGGCGTGACGAGCACAGAGCGGCGTTCCGCAAAGCCCATCTCGCTATCGCGGCATCGGGGACAGTAACACTCGAACTCGCGCTCGCCCGCGTTCCAATGGTTGTTTGCTACAGGATCGACATCGTCATTGCCGCATTCCGCAGCCTATTGCGCGCGCATTCTGTCGTGCTGCCAAACTTGATCGCAGGCGGAAACACGATCCCGGAGCTAATTCATAAGGACTGTACGGTCGAGAACATTCTCGATTGGATGAAGCGCCTTTGGACCGACACACCGGACCGAAAAGCGCAAATGGCCGTGTTTCAAACGGTCGAGGACGAGCTGCGAAAGGCAGGCCCGTCCCCGAGTAGTGCTGCAGCCCATGAAGTGATCAAATCATTCAAAGACTGGGCTTAGCGATCCTGAACAGCGATGTAGTCGCGTTGAGCGGCGCCATTGTAAATCTGCCTTGGTCTGCCGATTTTCTGGCGTGGATCCTCGATCATCTCTTTCCACTGAGCAATCCAACCGACGGTGCGGGCAAGCGCGAAGAGCACAGTGAACATCGTTGTCGGGAAACCAAGCGCGCGCAGCGTGATACCGGAATAGAAGTCGATATTCGGATAGAGCTTCTTCTCGACGAAATACTCGTCTTCCAGCGCAATCCGCTCCAGTTCCATCGCGACCTCGAGCATCGGATCATCCTCGATGCCGAGCGCGCCGAGCACCTCATGACAGGTCTTCTGCATGATTTTCGCGCGTGGATCGTAGTTTTTATAGACCCGGTGGCCGAAGCCCATGAGGCGGAAAGGATCGTCTTTGTCTTTTGCGCGCTTGATGAACTCAGGAATTCGATCCTTCGAGCCGATCTCCTGGAGCATGTTGAGCGCGGCCTCATTCGCGCCGCCGTGCGCTGGCCCCCAAAGGCAGGCGATGCCCGCTGCGATACACGCGAATGGATTTGCGCCTGATGATCCAGCGAGCCGTACTGTAGAGGTCGACGCGTTTTGCTCATGGTCGGCGTGAAGGATGAAAATCCGATCCATCGCGCGCGAGAAGATCGGGTTCACATTGTACGTGTCACACGGCACGGAAAAGCACATGTGCAGGAAGTTGGACGGATAATCCAAATCATTGCGTGGATAGACGAAGGGCTGGCCGACCGAATATTTGTAAGCCATCGCCGCAATCGTCGGCATCTTTGCGATCATCCGAAGGGACGCGACCATGCGCTGATGCGGATCGGAAATGTCAGTTGAGTCATGATAAAAGGCGGATAGGGCACCGACGACCGCAACCATGATCGCCATTGGGTGTGCATCGCGACGGAAACCGGTGAAAAACCGCATCATCTGCTCATGCAGCATCGTGTGGTGCGTCACCCGATAGTCGAAGTCCGCCTTCTGTTCGGCGGTTGGAAGCTCTCCGTAGAGCAACAGATAGCAGGTCTCCAAAAAGTCGCCGTTTTCCGCGAGCTGATCGATTGGATAGCCGCGATAAAGCAGAACACCCTCATCGCCGTCGATGTAGGTGATTGCGGATTCGCAACTGGCCGTCGACGTGAACCCCGGATCGTATGTGAACATGCCCGTGTGGCTATAGAATGGGGTAATGTCCACCGCTTCGGGGCCGATAGAACCCCCCGAAACCGGGAAATCAAAGCTTTTATCGCCGACTTTCAGAGTTGCCATTGCATTCATTCTACAGCCCTCGCATCACAAGTTAGGCCGCGAAGCGAAATGCCAGCGGCTGAATTCGTCTTGGAACTGATGGCTGGGTATCCGATCGCGCGGTCGCGGACAAGGCGGCCAAAAGTACACCCTTTCAGGGTTTGACGTGTTGAAACCGTTGGAAACGCTAGGTTTTCGTAACGTCAGCAAGGCGGCCGAGCACTTCGTCGCGGCCCAAAACTTCCAACACATCGAAGATACCGGGTGACGTCGTACCCCCGGTGAGGGCGGCCCGTAGCGGCTGCGCCACCTTGCCAAGCTTCAGCTCTTGGCTCTCGGCAAAACTGCGAACCGCCTGGTCAAGTGAGTCGTGATCCCATGATGGAAGGGCTTCGAGTGACTCATGAAGCGGCTTCAACATCGCGCGAGCATCGTCAGAGAGTTGTTTTTCTGCCTTTTCATCGAAGCTGAGCGGTCGCTTCGCGAATAAAAATTGCGCGGACGCGATAAGCTCGGTGAGCGTCTTTGCGCGTTCCTTGAGCCCATCCATGGCGCGAAGAAGCATATCGCGTTCGGAACCACTGAGTTGAGCGGGTATGCCAGCGGGGCGGTCAATTTTAGGCAGAATTTCAACGATGGACTGGACCAGCGTCGCGTTGTCCGCGCTGCGGATGTAATGCCCGTTCAAATTCTCAAGCTTTGGAAAGTCGAAGCGGGCAGGGGACTTGCCGACGGCGTCGAGGTCAAAGAGGGCGACCATCTCATCTGTAGAGAAGACTTCCTGGTCGCCATGAGCCCAACCGAGGCGAACGAGGTAGTTGCGGAGACCTGCGGGCAAATAGCCCATGTCACGATAAGCCTCGACGCCGAGCGCACCATGGCGTTTTGAGAGCTTGGCTCCGTCAGGCCCATGGATCAGCGGAATATGCGCCATGTTCGGCACGTCCCACTCCATGGCGTTGAACACCTGGGTCTGGCGCGCGGCGTTTGTGAAATGGTCGTCGCCGCGGATGATGTTAGTAACGCCCATGTCGTGGTCGTCGACGATGACGGAGAGCATGTAGGTAGGCGTGCCGTCGGATCGGAGAATGACGAAATCGTCGAGGTCTTTGTTTGGAAACTCGACACGACCCTGAACGGCATCATCGACCACCGTCACGCCGTCCTCGGGCGTTTTGATTCTGATAACGGGATCAATGCCAGCGGGCGCGTCCGAAGCAGGGCGGTCGCGCCAGCGGCCATCGTAGCGCGGTGGACGCTTCTCAGCTCGAGCCTTCTCCCGCATCGCGTTCAACTCTTCAGGCGTCGCGTAACACCGATAAGCGTGTCCCTTTTCCACCAATTCGTGTGCTATGGCAGAATGGCGTTCTAAACGTTGAGACTGGAACACGGTATCGCCGTCCCAATCGAGACCCAGCCACGAGAGGCCCTTGGTGATCGCGTCGATCGCCTCGTCCGTCGAGCGCGCCCGGTCGGTGTCCTCGATGCGAAGCAACATCTTGCCGCCGTGGTGACGCGCGAAAAGCCAATTGAAGAGTGCCGTGCGTGCACCACCAATATGGAGAAAACCCGTGGGCGAGGGCGCAAAGCGGGTCACGATGTCTGGCATGGTGCGGCTCTTTCAGTGGTGGAGCGAAAAAATCGCGCGTTCAGGCTCGTGGAACGCGGTTTGAGCCGTCGTATTGGACATCGCGATGCCGTTTGACAAGAGCCCAGCGAGTTATGGGGTCACATCCAAGCCCGTAGCAATCGAACCATGGTCGCTGAAACGCCGATTCTTGAGCGTTGACCCAGACATCCTGGAACAGCCGTTTCTCTTCGTCCCTTGGTGCCTGGCAATCGGTATCACAGCGTACTTCGCTGGTGTTACAAGCGCTGTCTTTCCAGCCGTTGCGCTTACGAGCTTGTTGCTTCTGGCGAGCAGAAGTCCTGCAGTCGACCTTAGATATGCGGGATCGCTTCTCATTCTCGCGTTTTCAGTAACCGCAGTCGGTTACGCTGCGTCCTACAGTGCCGACGCGCGACGCGGGCAGCCTGTGCTCACTCAAAAGGTTGGGCCAGTATCCGTCGTAGCAGACATCATGACGGTCGAGCCGCGCAGCGCGAGGGGCGATGCAGTCCTATCTGTTTCGATCAAAGAGGCGGAAAGAGCGCCTGGTCTAGAGGGTCACAGGTTTCGCCTACTTTTAGATGATGATCATGAAACCCCTTTCACGGGATCGACCGTTGCGTTTCGTGCGATCTTCTTTCCACCGCCTCAACAACATGTTCCGAACGGCTATGAACCGGCCTTTTGGCGCTATTTTCAAGGATATTCCGGTGGCGGAAAGATAATTAGCGAGATTGAAACTGTGTCTGGCTCTTCAGGCGACTTAGCGGTGTTCGCTGAGAATGTGAGGCTCGGCATTCGTGAGCGAATATTGAGCCAGATGGGCGGTGAGACGGGCTCCGTCGCGACAGCGATCACGACTGGGTTTCGCGGTGATCTATCGGAGGAAACGAAAACCAAACTTCGGCACTCGGGCCTTGCCCATATCCTCGCGATATCAGGGCTGCATATGAGTTTGATGGCCGGGGGCGTTTTCTTTGCTTCGCGGCTCGCGGTTTTGTTTTTCTTCCCAGCGCGGGTCTCTACGCACGCAAAGCAAATTGCGGCGGCAACAGCGATCGTGGCTGCGACTGCTTACTTTTCGATATCGGGCGGGGCGGTCTCGGCCGAGCGGGCATTCATCATGATCGTGATTGTGTTCACAGCCATCCTGTTTGGGCGGCCCGCGATCACACTTCGAAACGTGGCAATCGCAGCGACAATCCTTTTGCTCATCAAGCCGCACATGCTGTTTTCGGTCGGTTTTCAAATGTCCTTTGCGGCGACAGCGGCTTTGGTCGCGGGTTATGACCGGCTGAGACGAAGTCGCCATTCGAAGCTCTTGACGAAACTCGCAACCGCGCGTGGCGCGAACAAGCCATTGGCGTCCGTGGCATTGATCCTTGCAGGGCTTACGGTGACCTCACTTTTGGCGGGTTTTGCAACCGCGCCCTTTGCGGCCTTCCACTTCAACCAGGCAGCACCCTACGGACTCGTCGGCAACCTGCTAGCCATGCCGATATTCTCATTCGTTGTGATGCCTTTGGCTGCAATCTCTTTGATGCTCATGCCAGCGGGCCTCGAGTTTGCCCCATTGTGGCTCATGGATCATGCGATCCGGATCGTGATCGACACTGCTGCTTGGGTCGCGGCGCTCGATGGCGCAGCCATGATGGTCGATCAATTGCCGGTTTTGTTTATGGTCGGGGGGACATTGATCGCGTACCTGATTGTAGGTGCGCGCAGAGTGCCGATTTTCCTGCTTGTCGCGATAGCGACGGTTTCAGTGGTCATGGCCGACTGGCGGAAACCCAATCTCTTTGTCTCGACAAGTGGCGCAACGGTCGCGCTTACCGATGATACCGGGAGGATGGTGATACTCTCGTCTCGGCCAAATCGTTACGCAATTGACCGGTGGGCGAAGACACGCGGCGTTACTCTATCGGGAAACTCCACACAACACGCCAAAGCGTTATGCGATGATGCCGGCTGTGCGCACCAGTTAGCGAGCGGAACAATCATCGCTTATGCGACCGACCCTCGATCCGTGAGAGAAAGCTGCAATATCGCTCAGATTGTTATCGTTCGATTTCGCGTATCACGCCGGTTAAGAGCAGAGTGCTCCCAGACAGCTGAGCTTGTCACGCCGCAGATTGGCAAAGGACCCACCTCTTATCGTCTCACTGACGGTGAGGGCGGGCACACCCTCGACCTTCTGCCATCAAAGACGCTCCATAGACGAAACGTTGAACTCACGCCCTGGCCAAGGAGGGAGTGAGGCGCTCGGTCAGTAGCGGCGTAAAAGACCGACTAATTTCCCTTGTATGGCGATCTGTTCCGGCCGGAAGATCCTTGTCTCATAGGCGGGGTTTGCTGCCTCTAGAGCAATTGCCCCACCGCGCCTGCGAAGCCGTTTTAGCGTCGCCTCTTCGTCTTCCACTAGCGCAACGATGATGTCGCCATTGTCCGCTGCGTCTGACTTGCGGATAAGGACAGTGTCACCATCGAGAATGCCTGCCTCAATCATCGAATCACCGCGCACTTCAAGCGCGTAATGCTCACCCGGTGACAGCATATCGGGTGGGATCGACACGGTATGACTGTGGTGCTGTATCGCCGAAATGGGCGTGCCGGCTGCAATCCGACCCATGACGGGGATGGCGACACTGCCATCGGAGGGAGCGCTTTCGCGAGGCGGCACCTTGCCAAGGCTGCCCTCTATGACGCTTGGGGAGAAGGACTTGCCCTTAGACTTCGTCGCAAGGGATTGAACGCTTTCCGGCAATTTGAGGACTTCAATTGCTCTGGCGCGATGTGGAAGCCTTCGGATGAACCCGCGCTCTTCAAGAGCTGTAATGAGGCGGTGGATACCGGACTTCGACTTGAGGTCCAACGCGATCTTCATCTCGTCGAAAGATGGCGGGACGCCGCTTTCCGTCATGCGCTGATGAATAAAGATCAGAAGTTCATATTGTTTGCGGGTCAACATAGCTGAATCACATAAAGTACAAATCACGAACACCGTACATGTTCCGTATGTGTTCTTCAAGTGTTTCGTAAATATCGGCTTAATTTATCGGAATTGCCGGCACATTTTGGCCTGTCTCTCGCGCTGGCGCGTGCGGCTCGCGCATAACGAGATGTGTTGCCATGGAGAGCGTCCGGAGCAGAGAGCTGTCCTGATTCTCAAAAACGGTCACTCCGGTTTCCGTGCGCCGCGCCCGCATGTAATGCATGCGGTTACTGTTTTCTGGAAGCGGGTGATCGAGTGGATATTGATCGACCGGTGCGGTGTCGCGCGCGCCCATGAGACCCAAAATGAGGGGTTTCAGGAAAACTTGCCCGCACACGATTGCGGAGACCGGATTTCCAGGAAGCCCGAGAAGGCAGGTTCGGCCCCTTCGAGCATGCATCAAGGGCCGTCCTGGGCGCATGGCAATCCGCCAAAAATCAAGCCCAAAGCCGTAGCTTTCCAGCATCGGTCGAACAAGGTCGTGGTCACCAACGGATGCGCCACCGAGCGTAACGACGACATCGGGTTGCCACTCCAGGATGGCGTCAAAACAAGATCGAAGCGACGCCTCATTATCACGCGCAATTCCAAAGTCTTGGACCTCACATCTGAGGTTTTGGCAGAGCGCCGTAATCGCATGAGAGTTAGACGTCACGATCTGTCCAGGCGAGAGGTCCGACCCTGCGGACACCAGCTCATCGCCGGTCGCAAGGATGGCTATTTTTGGGCTTGTTCTCACCGAGAGCGTCGGGTGGTTCATGGCGGCCGCTAACGCCAGATGTCTCGGCTCTAGGCGCGTTCCCGCATTGAGCCCATGATCACCCTCGGCGAAATCCATGCCTTTGGGGCGAACATACTGCCGCGCGCTGAAGTTTGGATCGTCAAACGCAATGGATGTGCCGCTGACGGAGGCGTTTTCCTGAATGATGACCGAATCAGTCCCGGGCGGCAGGGGAGCGCCGGTGAAGATCCGGGCGCATTGGCTTGCTTCGATTTGCTGATCGATCGGGTGACCGGCCGCCACTTCAGCGACGCATTCGAATGCGGACTGGTGGGCGACGTCCTCCGCTCTCACAGCGTATCCATCCATTGACGAGGCGTCGAAGGGCGGCTGGGTCAGGCGGGCGCGAACGTCATCGGCGAGGATGCGTCCAACAGCGGCATTAAAGGGAACAGCTTCGGTCCCTGTCGTCGGAAGATCAGCGAGCATTTTCGCGATCGCGTCTTCGACGGCGAGAAGGCTCATGAATTAGCGAACTTCAGCGACGAAATCACCCGATTGGCCGCCGGTCTTTTCGATGAGTTTGATGTCGCTAATGACCATACCGCGATCGACGGCTTTGACCATGTCGTAAACAGTCAGGCAGGCGACTGAACACGCAGTCAGCGCTTCCATCTCGACGCCTGTTTTGCCGTCGACTTTGGCGTGCGCCTCCACGGTGACTGCACTTTTCTCGCGGTCCAGTTCAACCGTCACCGAAATATGGGTGAGAGCGAGCGGATGGCAGAGCGGGATTAGATCGTGGGTCTTCTTGGCCGCCATAATTCCAGCGAGACGCGCCGTGCCGAGGACGTCGCCTTTTTTCGCGTTCCCGGTTTCGATGATCTGAAGTGTTTCCGTAGATACAATGACTTCGCCGCGCGCTGTAGCGGTTCGGCTCGTGACTGGTTTTGCGCCGACATCGACCATGTGGGCGTCACCGCTCTCGCCGATGTGGGAGAGCTTGCGTGCAGCCTCGCTCATTCGGCGGCTACCGCAGTTGGAGTAGGATCACCGATCAGCGCCGTCGTCGCGGCGGTCACGTCTGCCTGCCGCATGAGGCTTTCGCCGATCAGAAATGTCGTGACGTTTGAGCCCGCCATCCGGTCGAGGTCCGAACGAGTGAACAGCCCGCTTTCGCTGATTGTCAACCGATTGTCGGGGATTGTGTCCGTCAGCCTTTCGGTGACCGCGAGGTCGGTTTCAAAGGTCCTCAGATTGCGGTTATTGATGCCGATCAGCGGGGATTTGAGGGTTGCAAGCGCGCGGTCGAGTTCGGCCTCGTCATGGACTTCGATTAGTGCGTCCATGTCGAGTTCGTTTGCAGCGCTCTCGAGCTCTAACGCTACAGAATCAGAGACGGCGGCCATGATGATCAGGATCGCATCCGCGCCCCACGCCCTTGCCTCGAGCACCTGGTAGGGCTCAAACATGAAATCCTTGCGAAGGGCAGGGAGATCGACTGCCGCGCGGGCTTCAGTCAGGAAGTCCGGGTGACCCTGGAAATACGGTTCGTCTGTGAGGACAGAAAGGCAGGTCGCGCCGCCCGCGGCATAGGCTTTCGCCAGCGTTTCAGGATGGAAATCCTCGCGGATAAGGCCCTTCGACGGGCTCGCTTTTTTGATTTCTGCGATGAGCCCGTAGCGACCGGCTGAGCGGGCGCCGAAAAGCGCGTCGGCAAAGCCGCGCGTGGGCGCAGCGGACTGAATCTCGGCCAATAGCGACGCCTCTGATACCGACGCTTTTGAGCGCGCGATCTCGTCGCGTTTCGTGCCTTCGATTTTCTTCAAAATGTCAGTCATGACGACGCATTTGATGTTTCAACGAGTTTATCGAGGGTCTCTGCCGCTTTGCCAGAATCAATTGCAGCGAGCGCCTTCTGAACACCATCATAGATACCCTCTGCAAGCCCGGCGACCATGAGCGCGGCCCCGGCGTTGAGGCCGACAATATCACGGAGCGGAGTTTTTTCGCCGCCGAGCACGTCGCGGATGGCTGCCGCATTAAATGCGGCATCGCCGCCGACAAGGTTGTCCATCGTCGTGGCTGCAAGACCGCCATCGGATGGGGAAATCGTGTCCGTAGTCACTTTCCCATCAACCAAATGCGCAATCTTTGTCTCACCTGTCGTGGTCATTTCATCCATGCCGTCGCAATGCACGATGAGCGCACGCTCGCAACCGAGACTGTTCAGAACGTGCGCGATCGGCTCAACCCATTCCGGAGAAAAGACGCCAACGAGTTGACGCTTCACGCCCGCTGGGTTCGACAGTGGTCCTAGGAGATTGAAGATCGTTCTCGTGCCCAGCTCGACTCGGGTTGGGCCAACATTCTTCATGGCCGGGTGGTGCATCGGCGCAAACATGAAGCCGACGGCGGCCTCCCGGATACAGCGGGAAATCGCGTCTGGTCCGAGTTCGATGTTGACGCCGAGCGCAACAAGCACGTCAGCAGCGCCCGACTTCGATGACAGCGCGCGGTTGCCATGCTTGGCGATCGTCGCGCCAGCCCCAGCGGCCACCAGCGCTGAGCACGTGGAAATGTTGTAGGTGCCTTTCGCGTCTCCGCCTGTGCCGACAATATCGATCGCGTGATCCGGCGCGTCCACTGGGACCATTTTGGAGCGCATTGTACGCACCGCGCCAACTGTTTCAGAGACGCTCTCGCCCTTTACGCGCAGACCCAACAAGAAACCGCCGATCTGTGACGGGGTTGCCGAGCCAGACATGATCACATCGAACGCGTGCGCTGCCTCGTCCTCCGATAGGTCATGCCCATCAGCAATTTTCGCGATGAAGTCTTTCATGAACGATACGCTACGCGGTTTCGAGGGACTGATCGGTGGCAGCTTCGGACCTTGCATTCCAGGCGTCGGCGAGGTCGAGGAAGTTCTTGATCATCTCCTTCCCGCGCTCTGAGGCAATGCTTTCCGGGTGAAACTGCACACCGTAAACTGGGTACTCGGTGTGTCGCACACCCATGATGGTCCCGTCTTCAGTTTCAGCGGTGACTTCAAGCGTTGAAGGAACACTCTCGTTATCGATCGTCAGCGAATGATAGCGGGTGACGTTGAGCGGAGAAGGGAGATCACAGAAAACACCCTTCGACTGGTGGCCAACTGGGCTCGTCTTTCCATGCATGAGCGTCGCTGCTCGCACGACGGTGCCGCCATAGACCTGGCCGATCGCCTGATGTCCGAGGCAGACACCCAAAATAGGCGTTGTGTGACCCAATTGCCGGATCACATCGAGGCAAACCCCGGTGTCGTCAGGCGTTCCTGGTCCGGGCGAAATGATGATGGCGCGGGGCTTGAGCGCTCTAACCTCATCGACGGTGATTTCGTCATTGCGATAAACGACGGGTTCCGCGCCCATCTCGCCGACATAGTGGACGAGATTGTAGGTGAAGCTGTCGTAGTTATCGATGACGAGTAGCATGGCCGCACTATTGCCCACGTCCGACGGCGGATGCAAATCGTGCGGCTTCTTCAGCGGCTCTGAAGAGCGCTTTCGCCTTATTGACGCACTCCTCATGCTCACGCTCGGGGACGGAGTCGGCGACAATTCCTGCGCCCGCTTGGACGTACATCGTTCCGTCCTTGATCAGCGAGGTTCTCAACACGATGCAGGTGTCCATTGCTCCATCGGCAGAGAAATAGCCAACGCAGCCTGCATATGGACCGCGTTTTTCTTTTTCGAGCTCGTTGATGATCTCCATGGATCGCACTTTCGGTGCGCCTGAGACCGTGCCAGCTGGAAAGCCAGCCTGAAGCGCATCGAGCGGGTCTTTGCCGTCGGCAAGGTTTCCGACAACGTTGGAAACGATGTGCATCACTTGGCTGTAATATTCGAGGAAGAATTGGTCCGTTACCTCTACCGAGCCAAGTTCGGCCACGCGACCGACATCGTTTCGACCGAGATCGAGGAGCATCAGATGCTCCGCGCACTCCTTGGGATCGGCCAGAAGCTCCGCAGAGAGAGAATCGTCCTCCTCTTGCGTCTTGCCTCGCGGTCTGGTGCCTGCAATGGGCCTGATGGTGACTTTGCCGTCTCGGACGCGCACGAGGATTTCGGGGCTCGATCCTGCGAGCGAGAAACGGTCGAAATCGAGATAGTAGAGATAGGGCGCGGGATTCACGCGCCGCAGCGCTCGATAGAGCGCAAAGGGTGGCAGCGAAAAGGGGGCTTCGAAGCGCTGCGACAGGACGACTTGGAAGATGTCACCGGCGGCGATGTAGTCCTTCGCCTGATCCACCATGCCGAGGTACTCATCCTCGGTCGTATTGGACGACACCGTCGGCAGGATCGCCGCATCAGACGCGTCTGTGTTGCGTTTCAAAGGCTGATCGAGAGCATCAAGCACCGAACTAATGCGCTCCGTCGCCCGGGCGTAGGCGGCATCCGCCGTCACGCCAGATGAGGGGCGTACGGGTGTCACAATGGTGATTTCGTCCTTGACCGAGTCAAACACCGTGATGACCTGAGGCCGAATGAGGATCGCGTCTGGGACGTCCAACGCGTCCGGATTGGGTTCGGGGAGGCGCTCCATCTCGCGTACCATGTCGTAGCCGAGATAGCCAAAAACACCGGCGGACATTGGGGGCAGGTCTGACGGTAGCGCGATCTGTGATTCCGCTAAGAGAGCACGTAGCGCATCAAGCGGCTTGTCGGAAACGGGCTCGAACGTTTTGGGATCGTTGTGGGCATGCCGGTTGATCTCGGCTTTCCCATCGAGACAGCGCCAAATAATATCGGGATCGAAGCCGATCATGGAGTAGCGGCCGCGAACAGCGCCACCCTCGACGGACTCCAGGAGAAAAGCGTTCTTGCGATCGCCTGAGAGCTTCAACATCGCCGAAACGGGCGTTTCCAAGTCCGCGACGATGGTCGTCCAGACGACTTGAGGCGCTCCCGCGTCGTAAGTGGCGGTAAAACCGTCTTTGGCAGGCGAAATGGCCATGGGCGAACTCGTCCTTTCAGGAAGAAGCGAACTGCCACTTATTTGCGGTTCAGATCGCCCGCCGCATATGCCTCATCAGGTCAGAAGGATCAATCCAGAGGTCAGTACTGTCCGTGTTCTGGAACTGCGACACCAATTGCGATGTCGATTGCGTTCTGGTTCACAGTGGCCCGATATTCGTCCTGAATGTTGGAAATGTACTGCGACAGGAGATCGTCCTCGACGCCGATCGTGAGTTGCTCTTCGAGCTCCGCGACGGTGCTGGAGGTTGTGTCATAGGGCGGAACGTCCGACCCCGCGACAACCCCGAATACCCTGTCATTTTGGTTCGCATGCGCAGCATTAAACGACTGGCCAACGGGGCGAGCGAAAATGGCTGCGACTGCTTCTCGGGACAGGTCATCGGAGCCTTCGGTGCGCGTAACTGGCGTGGAGCGGGTTAAGATCAGCCCTTCTTTCGAAGCAACTTCATCAAGGGTCGCACCGGCGCTGATTTGCGCTTCGAGGGCCTCGACTGCCTCATCGAGCAGCGACTGAACTTGCGCGCTTTGCCAGTCGGAAAGAACCTCGGCGCGAACCTCATCGAGTGTGCGGTCGCGCGACGGAATAACTTCAGTCAGGTCGAACCAGACATTGCCGGCCGTGCCGATCTGGAGTGGGTCGGTTTCCAGACCTTCTTCAGCGTCAAATGTCTCTCGTATTAGGTCTTGAGAGACCGGCAAATCCGAAACAATCAGTTCTTCGGCCGTGCGCGCCGTTCGGTCAAAGGGAACGACCTCGCGATAGGCGACGCCGCGCTCTTCCGAGATCTCCTTCAAGGTCATACCAGCTGCGCGGTCGTCCTCAATCAAGTCATAGAGGTCGAGCGCCCGATCGATGGCGCGCTCCTGGGACAAGGCCACGCGGACGTCGGCCTCCACTTCTTCAAACGGCGTCGTACCGGCCTCAAGGATTTCATCGACGATCACGATAACGGTGCGGAACCGTGCTTCGATGGGATCACTCGGTGTTCCGGCATCCAATGCGAAGGCGACTTCGGCGATTTCCTCGTCCAGCATTTGTCCTTGGGTCATCGTGCCGAGATTGATGTCTTCTTCAGTGAGCCCGCGTTCTTCCCGGATGTCGTCGACTGTCGCGCCAGCATCGAGCTTTTCTTTTGCCGCGTTCGCGTCTTCAATCGTGTCGAAGGGGATTTGCCGAATGACGCGCCGCTCTTCCGACTGATAGTCGTTCAAGCGCTCTTCGTAGAAAGCTCGTGCATCCTCGTCTGAAAGCTCAATGGTCATCGCCATGGCGGATGGATCGACCGTCAAAATGTTGATCCGACGATATTCTGGCGCGCGATAGCGGCTAAGATTGGCCTCAAAATAGGGTTGAAGCGTCTCGTCACCGGGGTCGGCTGGTGTTTCAACATCCCCGGCACTCAGCACAACATAGCGTGCTGTCCGCTCTTCAGCCTGGTAGCGGTGAAGCGCCTCTAGAAGCGTGTTCGGGAGCGTCGTATCGCCCGCAATCGCTTCCGCGACCTGATACCGTCGTGAAATGTTTGCGCGTTCGATCAGATATTGCTCCTCGGACATTCCGACTTGCTGCAGGAAGCCGTTGAATGCGGCACGGCTGAACCCGCCAGTTGCTGAACGGAACGAGGGTTCGTTGACGATGTCCTGCGCCAATTGTTCCTCTGAGACGGCGAGGCCCTTTTCGATCGCCGCTTGCGTTAGAGCTGCTTCTGACACGAGCTGGGACAGAACCTGTTGGTCAATGCCGAGCGTCTGCGCCTCTTGCGCTGTAACGACGCGGCCGAGACGTTGACTCAGCTGTTGAACCTGCCGCTGAAAGGAATCGCGAAACCGGAACGGCGAGATTTCGACGTCTCCAACCAAGGCGACCGCGCGCTGGTTGCCGCCCGTGACCATGTCGGCGATGCCCCAAACGGCAAAACTGAGGACCAAAAGCCCGATAAAGGCCTTTGCGACCCATCCGCCTACACTCTTTCGCAGTGCATCAAGCATGTTTCGTCCTCATCTCGCGATCTCCGCAGATACAGACCTGTCGCGTAGTTCGACGCGCGGCCTGTGGATTGTTGGCGCGAACTTAGTTGTGTCGCATTTCGGTCGCAAGAGCGATCCACACGTCATTACAGTGGCGTGATCAAGCCTGTGACAGGCTGCTGAGCGCGTTTCAAGGGTTGCGCGTTGTAAAAGCGCTGTTTAGCAAGTCTCGGGCGGATACGGGGTAGAAGAAGAATGCTAGCTGGACGACGCAAACCGCTAGTCGCGGGTAATTGGAAAATGAATGGCGCGAGCATGTCGCTGGACGCGGCGCGTGACATCGCTGAAGCCGCAGCTGAAGCGAGTGACTTTGTCGATGTGATGCTGTGCCCGCCAGCGACGCTCATTTCTCGGTTGGATATGCGCTGCGCTGGGACGCCATTGTTGATCGGCGCACAAAACTGTCACGCAGAGCAGTCTGGTGCTTTCACGGGCGAGATCTCGTCTGAGATGCTTGCGGACGCAGGCGCAACGGCCGTCATCTGCGGCCACTCAGAGCGGCGTGAATACAATTCCGAATCAAGCGCCCGCGTGAAAGAAAAAGCGCTCGCAGCGCATCGCGCAAATCTGAAAGCGATCATCTGCGTTGGCGAGACAGAAACAGAGCGGCGGGCGGGAAAAGCTGCTGATGTGATACAAACTCAACTCGCCGCTTCTCTGCCATCATCCTCGACGCCAGATAATACGATCATCGCCTATGAACCGGTTTGGGCGATTGGTACGGGCCTAACACCGTCGCCAAACGATATCGGCGAGATGCATAGTGGGATCCGGCTGTTCGTTTCAGATATCCTTGATCAAGCCCGAGGAGCGGGCATGCGCATCCTCTATGGCGGATCTGTAAAGCCGTCTAATGCGAGCCAGATCCTGGCGCTTGAAAATGTCGATGGAGCCCTTGTTGGCGGCGCGAGCTTGACGGCAGAGGACTTCGTACCGATTTTCCGCCATTATGTGCCGCTCGCGGCCGTCGCCTTGGAGATGGACGATCTTCAAGAGACTGAAACTGTTTCAGGCTAACTGCCGCCGCTGACCGCAAGATTTCGAAAGACGTTCCAATGGAATCCGTTCTCATTGTCATCCACCTCATTATCGTTTTGGCGCTTGTTGGCGTCGTGCTGCTGCAGCGCTCAGAGGGCGGTGGATTGGGCATTGGTGGCGGCGGCGGAGGCGGCGGCGCCGGGGGCTTCATGTCGTCGCGTGGAGCGGCCAACGTCTTAACCCGGGCAACAGCGCTTCTGGCAGTCGCTTTCTTTGGGACATCGATCGCGCTCACCATCCTCGCCGGTGGAAGTGGAACTGGCACCTCAATTTTAGACCAGGTGGATACCGGTGGTGGCGGGCTTGAAGGAACGGGTGAGGGGCTTCTCGACACGCTCCAGCAAATCCAGGATCAGTCTGGCCCGCAGGTTCCGACACCGGAATAGGCGAAGAGCCAAATTTTAGAGGGGTGACATGGGCATTGCGCCAACCCTCCACAGCCTGACCACAATTTTTCTTCGTAGATTTCGCCTCCGGTGGTTCCGTCCGCCTGACTTCTGTGCATACGGTCGCCCCTCATGGCGCGATACATTTTCATCACTGGCGGCGTGGTTTCCTCACTTGGCAAAGGCTTAGCGTCCGCGGCACTTGGCGCAGTCCTCCAAGCGCGCGGATACAAGGTCCGACTGAGGAAGCTCGATCCCTATCTCAACGTCGATCCGGGCACGATGAGCCCGTATCAACATGGCGAAGTTTTCGTGACCGATGATGGTGCGGAAACGGATCTCGATCTTGGCCACTATGAGCGTTTCACCGGTAATCCGGCGAGTAAGAACGACAACATCACGACCGGTCGGATTTATCAGGAGATCATCGCGAAGGAACGACGCGGTGATTATCTGGGCGGCACCGTTCAGGTCATTCCTCACGTCACGGATGCCATCAAAGCGTTTGTGTTGAACGGCAATGACGATGTCGATTTCGTCCTGTGCGAGATCGGTGGCACGGTCGGCGATATTGAGGGTTTGCCGTTCTTCGAAGCAATCCGTCAGTTGGGACAAACGCTACCGCGCGGCCAGGCAATCTTCATTCACCTCACGCTCTTGCCGTTTATCCCGAGCGCTGGCGAAATGAAGACCAAGCCGACCCAGCACTCAGTCAAAGAGCTGCGGTCGATTGGCATCCAGCCGGACATCTTGTTGTGTCGTTGCGATCGGCCAATTCCCCCAGAAGAACGCCGGAAACTCGGTCTCTTCTGCAATGTCCGCGAAGAAGCGGTCATCCAGGCACTCGATATGTCGAGCATTTATGACGTCCCGATTGGCTACCACAATGAAGGTCTCGACCTTCAGGTACTGAAGGCGTTCGGCATTGAGGATGAGCAGGAACCGGACCTCTCGCGTTGGGAGGAAGTGTCGCGTCGCATCGCGCAGCCGGAAGGAACCGTCAAAATCGCTGTCGTTGGGAAGTACACTGGGCTCCTCGATGCTTATAAGTCGCTCAATGAGGCGCTCGCCCACGGTGGGATCGCAAATCGTGTCCGGGTAAAAGTTGAATGGATCGAATCGGAGATTTTTGAAAACGAAAACCCCGCGCCGCACCTCGAAGGAGTGAATGGCATTCTGGTGCCTGGTGGGTTCGGCGAGCGCGGTTCAGAGGGTAAAATTGCAGCGGCGAAGTTCGCACGCGAGACCGGCGTGCCGTATTTCGGGATTTGCTTCGGTATGCAGATGGCCGTTTTGGAAGCGGCAAGAAACCTGGCCGGGATCACGGACGCAGCCTCATCGGAATTCGGACCGACGGATACGCCCGTCGTCGGCATTATGACAGAATGGCTGCGTGGCAATCAGCTCGAAAAACGCGCTGCAAACGGCGACCTCGGCGGGACAATGCGCTTAGGCGCTTACGACGCGCGCCTGACTGATGGTTCGCGAATTGCCTCAATCTATGATTCAACCGAAATCGAGGAACGCCACCGGCATCGCTATGAGGTAAACATCGACTTCAAGGAGAAGCTTGAGGATGCCGGACTTCGCTTTGCAGGCATGTCGCCTGACGGTCTGCTCCCGGAAACGGTCGAGATACCGCAGCATCCCTGGTTCATCGGTGTTCAATATCACCCAGAACTAAAATCAAAACCCTTCGCTCCGCATCCGCTCTTCTCATCATTCATAGAGGCAGCGGTCGAGCAGAGCCGGTTGGTGTGATTGCCGATGGTTGTGAACCGAAATATAAAAGCGGGATCGGTGTCGTTCCAGCAAGGTGCCCCGCTCTCTGTCATTGCGGGTCCATGCCAGCTTGAAAGCCGAGACCACGCCTTCAAAATCGCTGAGACGCTGAAGCAGATCTCCGAGGACCTTTCGCTTGGCCTTGTTTTCAAAGCCTCGTTCGACAAAGCGAACCGCACCAGCTCATCGGGCAAGCGCGGCGTCGGATTGGAAGCATCACTCCCGATTTTCGAAGAGATCAAATCGCAGCTCGGCCTTCCCACCCTTACGGACGTCCACGCGCCTGAGCAGTGCAATGCGGTCGCCGAGGTAGTCGATATCCTTCAAATCCCGGCTTTTCTCTGCCGCCAGACGGACCTTCTGGTCGCGGCGGCCAAGACCGGCAAGGTGGTCAACATCAAGAAGGGTCAGTTTCTCGCGCCCTGGGACATTGGAAACGCGGCTCAGAAAGTGTCTGGCGAGGGGAACGACGCGATCCTTCTGACCGAGCGCGGCGCGAGCTTCGGCTACAACTCTCTTGTTTCAGACATGCGCGCGCTCCCGATTATGGCCGAGACAGGATACCCGGTGATCTTCGACGCCACGCACTCCGTCCAGCAGCCAGGCGGGCAGGGCACGAGCACCGGTGGCCAGCGTGAATTTGTCCCGCTCCTTGCGAGGGCTGCAGTCGCGTCAGGTATCGCAGGTGTTTTCATTGAAACGCATGACGACCCCGACAATGCCCCATCAGATGGCCCGAACATGGTGCCACTCGATCAATTCGCCGACCTGATCAAGCGTCTTCAGGACTTACAGACCTTCATCAACGACCAAGCGTGGTGACGAGACGGCGCTGACAGACCTTTTCACCCGCTGCGCCTGTGCTAAACGGGCGTAATCCCGCCCACACCGCATTCTGGAGCTCCAGCTATGGCTGCCATCATCGACATCATCGCCCGCGAAATCCTCGACAGTCGGGGGAATCCCACCGTTGAGGTCGATGTCGTTCTCGAAGACGGCTCCATGGGCCGTGCGGCGGTGCCATCCGGCGCATCGACGGGAACGCACGAAGCGGTCGAATTGCGCGATGGTGGCGATCGTTATGGCGGGAAAGGCGTGAAGCGCGCGGTTCGGTGTGTCCTCGATGAGATCTTCAAGGCCGTCGGCGGCATGGACGCAACCGAACAGTTAGCCATTGATACCGCAATGATCGAACTGGACGGCTCGCCCAACAAGGGCCGGCTCGGTGCAAACGCTATTCTCGGCGTATCGTTGGCAACAGCGAAAGCGGCAGCCGAGTCGACCGGGCTGCCGCTCTACCGCTATGTCGGCGGCGCGCACGCTCGGACCCTGCCAGTTCCGATGATGAACATCCTGAATGGCGGCGCGCATGCGGATAACCCCATCGACATTCAAGAATTCATGATCATGCCCGTCGGAGCGGAGACGTTCGCTGAGGGTCTTCGAATGGGTGCGGAAATCTTCCATACGCTCAAAAAAGGCCTGTCGGCCGCTGGTCACAATACGAACGTCGGTGACGAGGGCGGTTTTGCGCCGAACCTATCGAGTGCGGATGAGGCGCTCGGCTTTATCATGAAGAGTATCGAAGCCGCTGGCTATAAACCGGGCGATGATACCGTTCTCGCGCTTGATGCGGCTTCAACCGAGTTCTTCAAGAACGGAAAGTACGAGCTTGAAGGCGAAGGGAAATCGCTGTCATCGGATGAGATGGTGGATTATCTGGCCGCGCTCGTCGATAAATACCCAATCGTATCGATAGAAGACGGGATGGCTGAGGATGATTGGGACGGCTGGAAGGCGTTGACTGAGAAGATTGGCTCGAAGTGTCAGCTTGTTGGCGATGATCTCTTTGTCACAAACCCGACGCGGCTTGCGGATGGTATTTCCAGCGGCACGGCAAATTCCATCCTGGTAAAAGTCAATCAGATTGGCTCCCTGTCAGAGACCCTCGAAACCGTCGAAATGGCGCATCGCGCTGGCTACACCGCGGTGATGTCTCACCGGTCAGGGGAAACGGAAGACACAACCATTGCCGATCTCGCCGTTGCCACCAATTGCGGCCAAATCAAAACGGGGTCGCTTGCCCGCTCTGATCGCACGGCGAAATATAATCAGCTCCTTCGGATCGAAGATGAGCTCGGCCTCGCAGCGCATTACCCTGGTAAACGGACGTTTAACCAATAATCGCAAGCTCCTCGTAACTCTGCTGCGGGCATAGTCTCCCCCAGCAGGAGGGGCGACGTGTTGCGTTCAAGAAAATCAATCCGATCGAAAAGTCGCCGCGCGGCGATCCCACTGATTTGTCTCGGTTTAACCGGATATTTTGGCTACCATGTCTTTCACGGCGACCACGGTTTGGTTGGTTGGCAACGCTTAAGCGCTGAGAAATCCGACGCTCAAATCCGCCTGACAATCCTCAAAGCCAAAGAGGCAGAGCTCGAATCGCGGGTCAGCCTTTTGCGGTCCGAAACCCTCGATCCCGACATGCTGGACGAGCGCGCGCGCGCCCTTCTTAACTATAGCGGCGAGAACGAAGTCGTTCTTTTCGAGCAGTAAGAGCTGGCTTTTCGAGCAATAAGAGCTGCTTTTCGAGCAACAACAGCAGGCTGCACCGCCTCAATACGCCGACATAGCGTTGCGTAATGGTCAATACGCATATGCATTTGTCACCATTGCGGTTCCTATCAATTCCGCATTAGTCTTTGAAAAAACTGGGAAACGAACGAGGATTTCCATGGCTGTAGCCCAAAAAGCGGCGGCATCGCCGAAGCGTGCATCAAGCCGCACATCTCGCGCAACCGCAGCGACGTCGCCCACGGCTCCTAAACCGGCGAAATTCAATAAATCCGAACTCCTCGCAGCCTACAAAGATATGCTACTGATACGGCGCTTCGAAGAGCGGGCCGGTCAGCTCTACGGCATGGGACTGATTGGCGGCTTTTGCCACCTTTATATTGGTCAAGAAGCAGTCGTCGTCGGAATGCAGATGTCGCTCATCGAAGGCGACCAGGTCATTACCGGCTACCGCGATCATGGCCACATGCTCGCCTGTGGCATGGACCCCAAGGGTGTGATGGCGGAACTTACGGGTCGTCGGGGCGGTCTTTCCAAAGGGAAGGGCGGCTCGATGCACATGTTCTCAACCGAGCAGCACTTCTACGGTGGCCACGGCATTGTGGGCGCGCAGGTTTCGCTCGGCGCCGGGCTCGCGTTCTCCAACAAATATCGGGACAACGGCAATGTTTCGCTCGCCTATTTCGGAGACGGCGCTGCCAACCAGGGCCAAGTCTACGAGAGTTTCAACCTGGCGAAACTCTGGTCGCTGCCAGTCATATTCATCATTGAGAATAACAAATACGGCATGGGCACCAGCATTGAGCGTTCATCGTCAACGACGAACATGTCCCAACGCGGTGCGTCCTTCGATATTCCAGGCATCCAAGTCGACGGGATGGATGTACGAGCCGTTAAAGCTGCCGGTGATATGGCGACCAAGCATGCACGGAGCGGCAAAGGGCCGTTCATCCTGGAAATGCTGACCTATCGTTATCGCGGTCACTCCATGTCGGACCCGGCAAAATACCGGACGAAAGAAGAAGTGCAGAAGATGCGCTCTGAGCAGGACCCGATCGAGCAATGCAAAGGCTGGATCATCGACGGTAAGCACGGCTCTGAAGATGATCTGAAAGCGATCGATAAAGATGTTCGCGCGATCGTCACAGAAGCCGCGGAATTTGCACAAAACGATCCAGAGCCGGACGTGTCCGAACTCTGGACAGACATCACGCGTTAGGGGGAAGCGCACATGCCCGTAGAGATACTCATGCCTGCTCTTTCTCCGACAATGGAAGAGGGCACGCTCGCCAAGTGGCTCGTGAAAGAAGGTGACGAGGTCACCTCTGGCGATGTCATCGCAGAAATTGAAACCGACAAAGCGACGATGGAAGTCGAGGCTGTCGACGAAGGAAAGGTCGGTCGTATCCTCATCGATGCGGGGACCGAGAACGTTAAGGTGAATACGCCGATCGCGGTTCTTTTAGGAGACGGTGAATCAGCTGATTCGATGAATGGCGCCGCAAATGGTGCGGCCGCGCCGCCCCCGGTGGCGCAAGCGGAGGCTCCTGCACCTGCGCCAACGGTTGAACCAGCGGTCGCAGCACCTTCAGCGGTTGAGGCAGCGCCGGACACAGAAGTCCCGGCGGGTACCGAAATGGCGATGATGACCGTTCGGGAAGCTCTTCGCGATGCCATGGCCGAAGAAATGCGCTCCGATGAAGACGTCTACGTCATGGGCGAGGAGGTCGCCGAGTACCAAGGCGCCTACAAAGTTACCCAAGGCTTGCTGCAGGAGTTTGGCGAGCGGCGGGTGATCGATACGCCGATCACAGAGCATGGCTTTACGGGCCTTGCGGTTGGCTCAGCGTTCGCCGGCCTGAAGCCGATCGTCGAGTTCATGACGTTTAACTTCGCAATGCAAGCCATTGATCAGATTATCAATTCGGCTGCTAAAACGCTTTACATGTCCGGCGGCCAAGTGGCCTGTTCGATCGTGTTTCGCGGTCCAAACGGTGCAGCGGCACGCGTCGCGGCACAGCATAGCCAAGACTATGCGGCTTGGTATTCGAGCGTGCCCGGTCTCAAGGTCGTAATGCCGTACAGCGCGGCAGATGCGAAGGGTCTTCTTAAATCCGCCATTCGTGATCCCAATCCAATTATCTTTCTCGAAAACGAGATCCTCTACGGTCAGTCTTTCGAAGTGCCGAAATTGGATGATTGGACCGTACCGATTGGGCGCGCCAAGATCGCGCGTGCTGGCTCTGATGCTACCGTGGTGTCGTTTGGCATCGGCATGACGTACGCGTTGAAAGCCGCTGACGTCCTTGCCGCGGATGGGATCAACGTTGAGGTCATCGACCTTCGGACTATTCGGCCGCTCGACATGGCAACCGTCGTCGCATCTGTCCAGAAAACCGGTCGTTGCGTGACGGTTGAAGAGGCCTGGCCGCAGTGCTCGGTGTCCTCAGAAATCTCTGCACGACTGATGGACGAGGCGTTCGACTATCTCGACGCGCCCGTTACCCGGGTCACCGGGAAGGACGTGCCGATGCCCTATGCGGCAAATCTCGAGAAATTGGCATTACCCAACGTCGACGACGTCGTTCAGGCGGTTCGCGCCGTCACATATTCTTAAATCCACGGTCGAAAGTAGGGAAACGCTATGCCCATCAACATTCTGATGCCCGCATTGTCCCCGACCATGGAGGAGGGGACGCTCGCTAAATGGCTCGTGAAGGAGGGCGACGATGTCGCCTCCGGCGATGTCATTGCAGAGATCGAGACCGATAAAGCGACCATGGAAGTGGAAGCGGTTGACGAAGGGAAAGTTGGCAAGATCTTCATCGCTGACGGAACCGAGAACGTGAAGGTCAACGAGCTGATAGCGGTTCTTCTTGAGGACGGCGAGGACGCAAGCGCGATCAGCGATGCTCCGGCGGCGGCTGCGCCTGCTGCTACACCTACACCTGAGGCCGCCGCTGAAGCTCCAGCGGCGGCGCCAGCGCCTGCTGCGGCACCCGCTCTTGCAGCAAACGGTGCCGCCGGACCGCGCGTGTTTGCATCACCGCTGGCAAAAAGGCTCGCAAAGGAAAACGGGCTCGACATCTCCGCGATCAAAGGCACGGGCCCGCGTGGCCGCGTCGTGAAGCGGGATGTGGACGCTGCAATTGCCGGTGGCACGGGTCAAGCCGCACCCGCAGCGGCACCGCAAGCTGAGGCTGCTCCTAAAGCGGTAGCTCCTGTAGGAATGGCAGACGATGCCGTCTTAAAAATGTTCGAGGACGGGTCTTACGAACTCGTCAAGCATAACGGCATGCGCAAAACAATTGCTGCCCGCCTGACAGAGTCGAAGCAGACCATCCCACACTTCTATGTGTCAGTGGATTGCGAGCTCGATGCGCTGCTTGCGCTACGCTCTCAGCTCAACAGCTCGGCTCCGGTCAAAGACGACAAGCCGGTCTACAAGCTGTCGGTCAATGACATGGTCATCAAAGCGCTCGCACTCGCCTTGCGCGACGTGCCGGACGCTAACGTCTCGTGGACCGCCGACAATATGGTCATGCACAAACATGCCGATGTGGGCGTCGCGGTCTCGATCCCCGGTGGCCTGATCACGCCGATCATTCGGAAAGCGGAGCAAAAGAGCCTTTCGACGATCTCGAACGAGATGAAAGACCTTGGGAGGCGAGCAAAAGAACGCAAGCTGCAGCCGACTGAGTACCAAGGTGGAACCACTGCCGTTTCCAACATGGGGATGATGGGGGTTTCGAACTTCTCAGCGGTCGTCAATCCGCCGCACGCCACAATCCTCGCGGTCGGGGCAGGGGAGCAGCGCCCCGTCGTGAAAGATGGAGCGTTGGCGGTCGCAATGGTGATGACGGTGACACTGTCTACCGATCATCGCTGCGTCGACGGTGCCCTCGGCGCAGAATTGCTCGCCGCCTTCAAGGGCTACATCGAGAACCCGATGGGGATGCTCGTCTAGGGCAATCCACTCAGACAAGAACAGTCAACGCGATGGAGAGCGCGAATGGCCGACTATGACGTAATCATTATTGGTGGAGGCCCCGGCGGCTATGTGACCGCTATACGCGCGGCTCAGATGGGCATGAGAGTTGCCGTTGCCGAGCGTGAGCATTTGGGCGGGATTTGCCTCAATTGGGGTTGCATACCGACAAAAGCGCTGCTGCGGTCGGCGGAGATCTACCACTACATGCAGCACGCGAAGGATTACGGGCTTTCGGCGGAAAAAGTCTCCTACGACCCAGCGTCCGTCGTGAAACGGTCACGCGGTGTCTCAGGCCAATTGAATGGCGGCGTCGGGCATCTTCTGAAGAAGAACAAGGTGGATGTCCTCTGGGGAGAAGCGTCGATCCCGAAACCGGGTCAGGTCAAAGTTGGAAAGCCAACAAAGCCCGCCGTCGAGCCGACACACCCCGCACCGAAAGGCACGAAGGGCGACGGCACCTACACTGCAGACCACATCATTGTTGCGACCGGTGCGCGGCCTCGCTCCCTCCCGGGTATTGAGCCCGACGGCAAGATCATTTGGACATATTTTGAGGCGATGGTTCCGCCCGAAATGCCGAAATCTCTGCTCGTTATGGGATCCGGCGCGATCGGGATCGAATTCGCATCCTTCTATCACACAATGGGTGTCGACGTGACGGTCGTCGAACTGATGCCGCAAATCATGCCGGTCGAGGACGCTGAGATCGCGAAACTCGCGCAAAAACGGTTTGAGAAGCTTGGCATGAAAATCATGACTGGCGCCAAGGTGACGAAGGTCGATAAGGGCGCAAACAACGTCACGGCTACGATCGAGGACGCAAAGGGCAAAACCCAAACGCTGACAGTCGATCGTATGATTTCGGCGGTTGGCGTTGTTGGCAATATCGAAGGAATTGGTCTGGAAGCGCTCGGTGTTAAAACCGATCGCGGTTGCGTTGCCACGGATGGCTACGGCCGCACGAATGTGCCGGGCATTTACGCCATCGGCGACGTTGCTGGACCGCCCATGTTGGCGCACAAGGCCGAGCACGAAGGCGTCATTTGCATCGAGAAAATCGCGGGTAAAAACAATGTGCACCCGATGGAGAAGGAAAAGATCCCAGGCTGCACATATTGCCATCCGCAGGTCGCATCCGTCGGATTGACTGAGGCCAAAGCGAAGGAAGCTGGGCATTCGCTCAAAGTTGGTCGCTTCCCCTTTGTCGGAAACGGCAAAGCGATCGCCCTTGGTGAGCCGGATGGCATGATCAAAACGATCTTCGATGCCAAGACCGGCCAGCTTCTTGGTGCTCACATGATTGGGGCTGAGGTAACGG
>JBCCMK010000012.1:0-66580 GCA_039026395.1 Pseudomonadota bacterium
ACCGGCGCGCGGAAATGGGGACGGCCTTACCTCACGCGGGAGTTTTTCTCGCTCGTTTCCGAAACAATGGCTGATCAAATCCTCCTCGTCATGGCCAAGCGGGATGGTCACCCGATCGCTGGCGCCCTGAATTTCGTGGGTGAGACCGCGATATACGGACGGCACTGGGGCTGCGTAGAGGATCACCCCTTCCTTCATTTTGAGGTTTGCTACTATCAAGCAATCGACTACGCGATCGCGCACGGGCTGAAAGTCGTCGAGGCCGGGGCGCAGGGCGGGCACAAGCTGGCGCGTGGCTATGAGCCGGTAACCACGCGATCAGCGCACTTCATTGCAAACCCCAGCTTTCGGAGTGCGGTTGCGAATTACCTTGAAGATGAGCGGCGACACGTGGCAAGCGAGGCGGAGTATTTGTCTGAGCGTACGCCCTTCAAAAAAACGCTCACAATCACATGAGGACGCGCCCGTGACGACGCTCAACATCCCGGCCTACGACCCCGAGAACATCTTTTCCAAGATCATTGCGGGGGATATCCCGAGCCATAAGGTTTACGAGGACGACGACACATTCGTTTTCATGGACATCATGCCGAGAGCCGATGGGCACATGTTGGTGATCCCGAAAACTGGCGCACGGAACATCCTCGATATCGCGCCGGAAACGCTGACCAAGGTGATCCTCGTTACGCAAAAAATGGCCAAGGCGGCGATGACGGCACTCGATGCCGATGGAATCACGCTGTCACAATTCTCAGAGCCTGCGGGCGGCCAAGAGGTCTATCACCTCCATTTTCATGTGATCCCTCGAAAACAAGGTGTCACAATGAAGCCACCAGCGTCTTTCCAAGAAGACCACGGGAAACTCGCGGAGATCGCGGAGAAGATCAGAGCCGCGCTCTAAAGAGTGAGATAGGCGCTCAAGAGAAGCGCGACCTCAGCGCTCGCAACCGCCGCCAAGATGGATCGTCGCGAGACCAAAAACGCAAGCGCACCGATCGCTACCGATCCGACGCGGATCAAAAGCGGCAGGTCTGCGAGTGCGCCGGTCGGGAATACGAGAAGCTTTGCGATGACGGCTGCAATCAGCGCAGTCGCGACCGCCCGCACCCAGTCGAACCACGGACTGTCTTCTCGAAGATAGCCTGCCGCAAACACACCCGCCCATCGGCACACGGCTGTCGGTAACGCAGCAGCCAGCAAGATGACCAAAAATGACGGGAGTATCGTTTCGGTCATGCCCGTTCTCGCGCCTTCCACACCTGGCCAATGGCGAAAGCCGCGGTGCCGCCGATGAGACCAGCCCAGACAATGTCGAATTCCCAGTCGAGGCTTATGATGATCGGGCCAACAACGAGCCCCAACACTAAGGCGAGCGCATCGACCCTTGTGCGCGCCGCTGACCAGAGCGCGAAAACGAAGTAGATTGGGGCAAGGGCGAAAAGTGCAGCACCCACCCATACCGGCACCGTCGCCGCGAGGTAAAAGCCGCCGATCGTCACGAAGATATTGATAAAGGTCAGCCCGCACGCAAAACCGATGAAATACGGGATCCTCGCTTCGCGCGAAAAGCTCGGGAGCCTTTGCATGGAGATGATCCACGCGGTGATTGCGACGAAATGAGACAATACCAGAAGCACCCAACGCGGCGTGTTTTCGCCCCGAAGGACCGGCATCAACGCCGCAGTCATCGGCATAAAACGAACCGACGCGAAGGCTACAGCGATTGCAGCCGCAGTCACTGAGAGCCCCGCCGCCATCGAGCCGATGAACACCATTTGGCTCGGAAGGGCCCAAACAGTCCCGGTGAGGAATGCGGCCTCAAAGGCGGTGAGCCCGGCATCACGGGCATAGGCTCCAAATCCAATGAAAGAAACGATCAGGATGAAGGCAGGGCCGGATAAAAGCCCCTTAACCCCCTGCCAAATCCAATACCGTTTTGAAATGTCGCCCGGGGCATCGAGCCCGCCATCGGACACGATGTCGGGGTCAGTCATGGTTTGTGCCTCAAAAGAAGAAGGGCAGCGGCTCGAACGCCCCTGCCCTCAATTCCCTATCGCGACGTCAACGGAAGTCGCGGAACCGGGCTGCGGCCACCCGATTTGGAGCCGCCTGACGACCCGCTATCATCGCTCTTTTTCGCTTTCGCCTTGACTGGCGCCTTTTTGGCCTTCGTCTTTGGGCGAGGCTTACGAGCGACTTCTTTCTTCGGCTTGATGGGACCATCTTCGACAAACTCAAAAGCGAGTTTGGCGTCCACGCCCTTGCCTTCGAGAGACACCTTAACGGTGCCGCCCGTCTTCAGTTTACCGAACAAGACTTCGTCAGCGAGCGGCTTCTTGATGGTCTCTTGGATCACGCGACCGAGCGGACGCGCGCCCATTTGCTGATCATAGCCCTTCTCAGCCAACCAATCGGCAGCCTCTTCGCTGAGCGAAATCGTGACGTTCCGATCGGCAAGCTGCGCTTCGAGCTGAAGCACGAATTTCTCAACGACCATCCGCACAACACTCGGCGGGAGATTGCCAAACGGAATAACCGCATCCAGACGGTTGCGGAACTCTGGCGTGAACATCTTGTTGATTGCTTCGGTGTCCTCGCCGCCGCGCGACGCGTTCCCAAAGCCCATCGGCGGTTTCGCAAGATCAGCCGCACCGGCATTCGTCGTCATGATTAGAACGACATTGCGGAAATCGATCTGCTTGCCGTTGTGGTCAGTGAGTTTGCCGTGATCCATGATCTGCAACAGGATGTTGAATAGATCTGGATGTGCTTTCTCGATCTCATCGAGAAGCAGCACACAGTGCGGGTGCTGGTCGACGCCGTCAGTCAGCAAGCCACCCTGGTCAAAGCCCACATAACCGGGAGGTGCACCGATGAGGCGCGAAACCGTGTGGCGCTCCATGTATTCCGACATGTCAAACCGCAGAAGCTCAACGCCCATGAGCGCTGCGAGCTGTTTCGCAACCTCGGTTTTACCGACGCCCGTGGGGCCGGAGAACAGATAATTGCCAACGGGCTTTTCTGGCTCACGCAGGCCTGCGCGCGAGAGTTTGATCGCGGACGCCAGCGCTTCGATCGCTTTGTTCTGACCAAAGACCGTGCGCTTGAGATTTGTCTCGAGGTTCGAAAGCACGGAGGCGTCGTCTTTCGTAACCGTTTTGGGCGGGATCCGCGCCATGGTTGCGATCGTGGCTTCGATCTCTTTTACACCGATGGTCTTCTTGCGACGCGACTGCGGCACCAGCATTTGCGACGCGCCGGTCTCGTCGATCACATCGATGGCCTTATCCGGTAGCTTGCGGTCGTTGATATACCGCGCGGAGAGTTCCACCGCCGTCTTGATCGCGTCGTGCGTATATTTGATGCCGTGATAGTCCTCGTAATAGGGTTTGAGGCCTTTGAGGATCTTAATTGCGTCGGGGATCGTCGGCTCAGAAACGTCGATTTTCTGGAACCGGCGAAGGAGAGCCCGGTCCTTTTCAAAGAATTGGCGGAACTCTTTGTAGGTCGTAGAGCCGATGCACCGGAGATCACCGTTTGCGAGCGCAGGCTTCAAGAGGTTTGACGCGTCCATCGCGCCACCTGACGTGGCTCCAGCGCCAATCACCGTGTGGATCTCGTCGATGAACATGATCGCGCCATCATAGGCCTCGATCTCTTTCATCACAGCCTTCAGCCGCTCTTCGAAATCACCGCGATAGCGTGTACCGGCGAGAAGTGCGCCCATATCCAGCTGGAAGACGGTCGCGTCGGCCAAAACCTCCGGCACCTCACCGTCGACAATGCGACGGGCGAGGCCTTCCGCGATGGCGGTCTTGCCAACGCCGGGGTCACCGACAAAAAGCGGATTGTTCTTCTGACGACGGCACAGGATCTGAATGGTGCGCTGGATCTCCGACGCCCGACCGATCAGCGGATCGATTTTTCCGTCGCCCGCCTTTTCGTTCAGGTTGATGCAGAACTGGTCGAGCGCATCGCCCTTTTCTTTTTCCTCTTCTTCGGAGGCCTGCTCAACGCCGCGTACAGTCCGGGTTTCAGCCTGCCCCGCCCGCTTGGCGATCCCGTGGCTGATGTAATTGACCGCATCGTAGCGGGTCATATCCTGCTGCTGGAGGAAGAACGCCGCGTGGCTCTCGCGCTCAGCAAAGATGGCGACCAAAACGTTCGCTCCAGTCACTTCTTCGCGACCTGATGATTGAACGTGGATCACAGCGCGCTGGATAACGCGTTGGAAGCCCGCTGTCGGCTTGGTTTCGTCGCCGCCTTCTATGATGAGATTCTCCAGCTCCTCATCGATATAGCCTTCGAGGCTCTCGCGGAGCTGATCCAGCTTGACGTTGCAGGCTTTTAAGACCGCTGCCGCATCGCTGTCATCAATGAGCGCTAAAAGCAGATGCTCAAGCGTTGCGTATTCATGGTGGCGGTCACTGGCATAGGCCAGAGCTTGATGGAGCGCACGCTCCAGACTTCCTGAGAATGAGGGCACACGCCGCTCCTACTTCTTCTCCATCACACATTGCAGAGGATGCTGGTGCTTGCGAGCAAAGTCTAGCACCTGTGTGACTTTTGTTTCCGCTACTTCATAGGTGTAAACGCCGCACTCGCCCACACCATTGTTGTGGACATGCAGCATCACCTGCGTCGCCTGTTCCCGAGTCTTGTGGAAGAAGCGCTCGAGAATGTGAACGACAAACTCCATGGGCGTGTAGTCATCATTGAGGAGCAAAACACGATAGAGGTCAGGCTTTTTGACCTTGGGTTTCGTCTTCGTGATGACGCCCGTACCGGTCCCGCCATCGTCTCCATCGTCGGAGCGATCGTCATCATTTGACAGCACGGGATAATCACTTTTGACCATCAACTGAAATCCGTCTTTCAAAGATAGCCCATTTTGCCGTTATTCGGGTGTTCGCACCATAAGGATGGCATGCTGAGCGCACATTTCAAGCCGCGACAGCGTATGAAAAAAGGCGGCCTCGTTGCCGAGCCGCCCTTCTCACTGTGCGAGCGGAACCCGCACACGAAATAGAAAATCTTATTTCGCAGCTTTTGGAATCATGGATTCGAACGGCTTATAGGTGTCTTTCGCAAGATCCATGTAAAGTTCGCTCATCTTCGTCGCCTGGCTCACCATTTCTTCATAGGTGGACTTGGCATACTCAGACTGGACTTCCAGAACCTTGTCGAGTGACTTGGCACCCATCATTTTTTCTGCTGCTGCCGTCGTATCTTCAAAAGCTTTCTTCTGATAATCAGCGACTTCAACCGCGATTGCCTGAACGCTCTTTGAAAACGTTCCAAACGTTTCCATCATTGTATCCATGTTTTCTTTGCTAGCTTTTTGCATGTTGTCGAATCCGTACATCGCCCATCGTCTCCGTTAGCGTTGATCTCCTAAACGCACGCCCCACCGACTCGCTCGGTTTTGTGCAGTGCACAATATCTATGTGCGATGCAGCATAATGTCAATTGTTTCTGTGAAAAATCCAGGGCCAATCGCCGTGACCGTTGGTCAATCGCCCCCACAACCTAAACGAATTTCAGGCCAAATTTTAAACCATTGGTAACTTCGATCCACGACAGTCGGTGGCGTGAACAGCCGTAAAAATCGTAATCGGCATTTGCGAACACTGTCCGTTCGCCGACCGCGTATAGGGTCAATGAGTATGCGTACACACGAGTTTCCGACAATCGGCAATGGTCGCCGCCCCATGGCATTCTTCGTCATTGCCTTGCTTTTCGTCTTCGGGATGACACAAATCCCGACACCCGCAGCCGCCAATCCTAAATATGCATCGATGGTCGTGGATCATCACACGGGGCGTGTCCTGCATTCCCGCCACGCGGATGCATCGCGCTTTCCCGCATCCCTGACAAAAGTGATGACGCTTTACATCCTCTTCGATGAGATGAAGGCGGGCCGGATCAAATCGAGCGATCGCATGCGGGTTTCGACACGGGCTGCCGCACAGCCGCCATCCAAGATCTGGGTCAAGGCTGGGTCAACAATCCGGGTTGATTCCGCCATTAAGGCGCTCGTGACAAAGTCAGCCAACGACGTCGCGACCGTCGTCGCGGAGCACATCTCCGGTTCGGAAACGGCATTCGCGAAACGCATGACCCGCAAAGCACGCCAGATCGGCATGCGTCGGACAACATTCAAAAACGCGTCTGGTCTTCCGAATAGCGGTCAGGTCACGACGGCTCGGGATATGGTCACCATGGCCCGTTCAATCATGGTCAACCATCCCGGCTACTACCGCCACTTCAATACGCGGTCCTTCCGGTATGCCGGGCGTACCTACCGCAACCACAACCGCCTCCTTGGCCGGGTCTCTGGCGTCGACGGCATCAAGACCGGTTACACGCGCGCCTCCGGCTTCAACCTTGTTTCGTCACGTCGGGTAAACAACAAACACATCGTCGCCGTCGTCATGGGTGGACGTAGCGGAAAGAGCCGTAACGCGCACATGACCAATCTCCTCCAGAGGCATCTCGGCTCCGCCGTTGCACGTCGCTCGGTCCCGCGTGTTCCGCCAGGTGTCGCTCTTGCAAACCTCCAAGTTCCAGTACCGGAACGCCGGCCGGGAACGGCACCGCAGGCGACGATCGTTGCTGCTGCCACGGCACCAACCGCGCGTACCACCGCACCTGCCCCAGAAACAACGAGCGAAGTCACATCCGCTTCCGCAGCCCCGGCTCAGAACGTCATCATGGCGGCATCGAGCGCGCCTCAAGTTCCCGCGGCTCAACAGGACGTCGTACCAACGGTCCCAGTCGGTGGTGAGCCGGTGGCAGAAAACCGGGATGGCCCAGCGCCATTTGAACCCGCCGATGCGATCCCAACGTCAGGTTGGGCCATTCAGATCGGCGCTGTCGGATCCAATGACGAAGCGCGTAATCTGATTGAAATGGCAAAAGCGAAGAGCGTACCTGCGATAAGGGATACGACGGCCTTTACTGAGCCAACGGTGAAAAACGGCGAGACCTTTGTCCGCGCCCGTTTTGCCGGCTTCTCCAGCGCGCGCCAGGCTCAAAACGCTTGTCGTCAAATGAAAAAGCAGGGCTTTGGTTGCTTCGCAATCTCGCTTTAGGCGATGCGAACGCAGCTACTGCTTGAGGAGGATATCCTTGGCCTCATTGACCTTTGAGGCCAGGTAATCTGAGCCGCCCTGATCCGGGTGAAAGCGTTTCATGAGCGCTTTATGCGCAGACCGGATTTGGTCATCCGATGCACCGGGCCGAAGCCCAAGCACCGCATACGCTTCATCGACACTCATAGGGCCGCCTGCAGGGGCGGCTCTTTCGTTTGAACGGCTCTCCCGCTCGCCCTCACCCGTGCCCCGCCATTCCGGGTGCTGCTTATCCAGATAGGCCTCAAGCAGTGCTGCTGATTGCGCATCCGCCGCGCACTCTTCCAAAAGCTTGAGGAGCTCGTGTTCCGTGAGATCTGAGAGCAATTGGCCCTCAAATGAGCCTGCAAGTACGCGACCGTTCATCAGTCCGGTATCGTGATCGAGGTTCATCTCAACGAAAACGGTCCGAACAGTAGACGTCTGGCCGGGTGATTTTGGTCCCCACCCTCCGCCGAAACCAGGAAAGCCCGGGAAACCTGGAAGAGAGCGACCGGTGAGAAGACTGAAGGCAAGTGCACCAACGGGAAGCGCAAAAACCCAGCGACCCGTCACGAGAAACACGACCGCGATCAGCCCCAGGATGACGCCAAAACCACGCCTGATAACGTCAGCAAGGACCGCAGGGCTCGCGGAGACGAAGCCGCGCGCAAGCAGAAGCAGGACAATGAGGGCGACGAGCCCGAAAAAAACGTATGGCATTGAGCGCTATTTCTTCATCTGGCCGATGAGCTTGACGGCACCGGAACTCTGACTGGAGAAATCCGACAGCGCCTGATGTCCGCCGGTCGCAAAGACGGCGACCGCAGACAAAAGCTCGCGCAGGTCTTTGGCAGAACCCGGATGAAACCGCATATATGCGCCTCCAGAGAGCCTGGCGATTTCTTTAAACCCGCGCTCGGCCATGGGCTCATGACCTTCCTGGAACATGAAGACAGGTAGCCCTAGGAGGCCCAGTTCACCGGCTATTTGACACAGAGGGTCGATCGGCTCTTCGAGACAATCCCCGACGTAGATCATGGCATTGACGCGCTCTTTTCGTGTCGCCTTCAGTGCGTGGGAGAGGATTTTACCTATCTGGGTCTGGCCGCCACGCACTGCAATTCCAGTCATGAGGCGTGCGAGGTCATCGCCATTCGATGCCCATTTACTGGCGCGACACTCACCAAATCCACGGAAGTACACGAGCTGGATCGCGAGCGAGCCAATCTTCCCGGCTTCCCGGAACATGTCGGCCTGAATACCACAGGCCATATCCCAAGTTGGTTGTCGGCTCATCGTCGCATCGAGCGCGAAGATCAATCGCCCCTGCCCCGCGCCAGATTTGATTGAGCGCGCCGCTTTAAGGAAGGCGTCGACCTCACCGGTGGATGAGACTGTCGCGGGCGATTGCTTCGTTAGAGTTTCGCCGCCAACCGCGAGATCGCTTTTCTTATCGGAATGCGCCATGCCACAGCGTATCGTTTCGTTCGACTTGCTTGGCTAGATGGCGCTTTTGCGCCCAACCGCAAGGCAGGTGGCGTTCGACCTTCGACGTCAGAGCGACGCAGAGACTTCCGGCAGCGGTTCAACGTCCGAGCTCTTAAGTGGTGCAGGAACGCGCTTATCGCCGATGTTCGGCACGTCTTGTGGGATTGCGGGTTGGATCAGCTTGCGCTTGAGCCCCATTGCCGTGATCAGCTTTCGCACTTCTTCGCGCGCAGACTCATGGGTCGGCAGGCGTTTCACGCCGAATGCGTCCATCGGAACCGGGTCGAAAACAGTCACGCCGATCGGAAAAAACTCACGGAAGATTGTCCGCTCAGAAATGCCCATCGCGATACGAAAACCGAGGCGCGACGAGAGATGCTCCAACATCTCGCGCACTTTCACTTTGTTCCGCGATTGAATTTGCGTGAGCCGATTGGGAACAACCATCCAATCGATCTGACCGCCATCCACCTGACGACGCTGGCGACGCGCGTTTTCCACCAATTGGCTATATTGGCTGGGAACGACGGGCGCACCGATCGAAAGATCGCCTGAGGCTAAGAGATCGAGATCGATGAAACTGTCATTCATCGGTGTGACAAGCGTGTCGGCCATGGCGTGGATCAAGCGCACCAAAGCATTGTCCATGCCCGGCGTGTCGACCACGACAAAATCATGCGTTTTTTCGACCCGATTAATGACGGAAGCGAATTCGCCGAATTGCTGTTCTTCACGCGCGGAGATGCTGTCGCCCTCGCCGAGCGCCACGCAATGATGATCCGGTATCGGAAGTTCAACATCAGAGGCCGCCACGAAACGGAAACGGTTTTCTACTGCTCGGGTGAAGGTGCGCTGTTTGGAGTCGATGTCGATCGAGGCGACCTTGAAGCCGTCTCTCAGAAGCGCAACGGTCGTGTGCAACGCGGCGGTGGTCTTGCCAGACCCACCCTTTTCGTTGCCGAAAACAACTACTTTCGCGGTGTGAACAGTGTCCGCCATCCGCTTACCCTCTACTCTACTCGTAACCCATGGTTGACCGTAGAGCCCTGGAAATCAAGCGTGGGGCGCTCAAATGGCGCGATTTGGTAAGTCTCGGTTAACGCTGTTCAGCGGATTTACCGCTTAAATCAGCCCCAACTCTGCCAACTCACGACGCATTTCGGCCGGCATCGCCTCAACATCGGGATCAATTCCAGGCGTCAGATCGAGAGGCGCATCACTCGCCTGTAGGTAACGCCATCCTTGGAAGGGTCGCTTCTTGCGCGGCTTTGTGAGCACCAAAACTGGGTCTAAGACAATATCGCAGCGCGTTATCCCGTCAGGACCCGTCACCGGCCTCAGATCAAGGATGCGCTGACGCGACTGCATCACACCGCGCGTAACCCAGTAAAGCGACCCTCCATCCAGGATTTCATCGCGTCGCTTTGGCATAGTCCGCGTCGTGTGAACCTGTTCCGGCTTGACTCCAGCCGCTTTCATGGACGCGAGACGAAGCGCAATCCAGGCGCGGTGATCGTCCACGCTATCGGCACCGACGCAGAGTTTTTGAAGGTGAAGCGGCATGGGATCGAAGGTGGGCCAGACGCGACGAAGGTCAAAGCGTGTTTTAGTCGCCGTCCACACCTTCGACGATCTCAGCGAGGATCGCACCCTTTTCCACTTGATCACCGACTTCGAAGTCGCGCCAGGTGACCGTGCCGTCTCGAGCTGCTTCGATCGTGTGCTCCATCTTCATGGCCTCGACGATGGCAACCGGGTCACCGCGGGTGACAGTTTGATCATGCTCAGCGGTTTTAGCGATCAAGCGGCCATGCATGGGCGATAGGATCTGCCCGCTGTCGCCTGCCGCGTCCTCTTGGTCGTCGCGTTGACCAGCTTCAAAAACAAGGAGCTGTCCTGCCTGCCAGACTTCGACGCGGTCTTCCTCTGCGGAGATAATCGCGAGATCGGAGAGACCCGCGTCCACTGCTAAGGGAATTGCATGGCTTTCCCCATTAGAGCGCACATTGAAATGCCGAGGATTGTCCCCCGCATTCGTCCAACAATCGCCGCGATCCCAAATCGGGTCCAAGGCGCGGTCGCGGGCGAATTTTTCAGCTTGGATGCGCTTTGAACGGGCGGCTGACATCGTCAGAGCAACGGCGCTCAACAATTGTTCATCAGGCGCTGCCTTCTCCGGCAGGAAGGCCGCAGGCTCACGATCAATGCTCGTCGTGTCGATGGTGAAATCTCTAAACGCCTCGCCCTCAAGCGCGTGGATGAGCATGGCCAAATTTGTCCGCACGCCCGTCACAATCACCTCCCGGAGCGCGACCGCCAATCTCGTTCTCGCGGCCTCGCGATCCGGCCCGTGGGCGATAATCTTGGCAATCATCGGATCAAAGGATGCAGAAACAGCCCCCCCTTCCTCGACACCCGCATCAATCCGCACGCTGTCATGGTCAGGGAAAGCCAACCGTTCGATCCGCCCCGCCGACGGCAAATAACCGTTGAATGGGTCTTCGGCATAAAGCCGCGCTTCGATTGCGTGCCCATTGATCGTGAGATCATCAGCGTTGAAGGGAAGAGCCTCGCCCTCAGCGACCTTCAACTGCACTTCGACCAGATCGAGCCCGGTGATCGCCTCGGTCACCGGGTGCTCGACCTGAAGCCGCGTATTCATCTCCATGAAGAAGAACTGGGTCTCATCTGAAAGTGGCTCAGATGCGTCGACGATAAACTCGACCGTGCCGGCACCGGTGTATCCCACGGCGCGCCCGGCGTCGCAGGCTGCCGCCATTATTCGAGCCCTCAAACGCTCAGTCATGCCAGGCGCTGGCGCCTCTTCGATGATCTTCTGGTGACGGCGCTGCAGCGTACAGTCCCGCTCAAAGAGGGCTTCTACGCGGCCCGTCTCGTCGCCAAATATCTGAACTTCGATGTGCCTGGGACGCGTAATCCACTTTTCAATCAGGACGCGGCCGTCGGAAAATGCGTTCTCCGCTTCGCGCACCGCGCCAGCAAGCGCCGCTTCGAACTCGATGGCCTTGTCGACCCTGCGCATGCCCTTGCCGCCGCCGCCAGCGACTGCCTTGATCAAGACCGGATATCCGATCTCATAGGCTTTCTGCTTCAGGAACTCCGGTTCTTGTCGCGTGCCATGATATCCTGGCACGACGGGCACCCCCGCTTGCTCCATCAGGGCTTTCGCTTCGCTTTTCGCGCCCGTCGCCGCGATCGCATCCGCTGGCGGGCCGACAAAAATCAGACCTGCGCCGCGCACGGCCCGCGCAAACCCGGCATTCTCTGACAGGAACCCATATCCAGGGTGGATGGCGTCCGCACCCGCTTGAAGTGCGGTTTGGATAATCTGATCCTGTCTCAGATAGCTTTCGACCGCCGAGGCTTCATCTGCGGCCTGGACATGGAGCGCTGCCTCGTCCTCGCTCGTGAAGACGGCAACCGTGCCGATCGAAAGCCGCTTTGCCGTGCGCATGATGCGACACGCGATCTCGCCGCGATTGGCAATCAGCAGTTTCGTGATGGTCTGCGTCACGGTCGTCTCAACTGGATCAGCACTCGACCACGTTGACGGCGAGCCCGCCAAGGCTCGTTTCCTTGTATTTCTCCATCATGTCATGGCCCGTCTGGCGCATTGTCTCAATGCATGCGTCGAGCGGCACAAAGTGCGAGCCGTCGCCACGCATGGCGAGTGACGCGGCAGTCACGGCTTTCACAGCCCCAAGGCCGTTTCGCTCAATGCAGGGAACCTGGACGAGCCCGGCAATTGGATCGCAGGTCATGCCGAGATGGTGCTCAAGCGCGATTTCAGCGGCATTCTCAATCTGCGCGTTTGTCGCCCCGAGTGCGGCGGCAAGTCCCGCTGCCGCCATCGCAGACGCCGATCCAACCTCCCCCTGACAGCCGACCTCAGCGCCGGAGATTGAGGCGTTATTCTTGATCAAGCCGCCGATTGCCGCCGCTGTCAGCATGAACGTCAAAGTGCCCTCCTCAGACGCATCCATGCAGAAATCGCGATAGTAGCGAAGGACCGCCGGGATCACGCCAGCGGCGCCATTTGTCGGCGCCGTCACCACGCGCCCGCCCGCCGCATTTTCTTCGTTGACGGCCATTGCAAAAACGCTGATCCAGTCATTGATCGCGTGGAAGGGCCTGGAATTCATGCGCCATTCGTCTTCGAGCGACGCGTGGATCGACGCTGCTCGCCGTTTGACGTGAAGCCCACCTGGTAGTTCGCCGTTCTGCTTCAAGCCGCGATCGATGCAGTCATTCATCACACCTACGATCTGCAGAACCCCGTCGCGCCAATTGTCGTTTCCCGCTGCCTCTTCGTTTGCCTCTTTCATCTGGGCAATCGTCAGGCCAGACCTGACACCCATGGCGAGCATCTCATCCGCCGTGCGGAACGGATAGGGAATGCGAGCGACCGAAGATGTGCGGCCACCGGTTTCGGTGATTTCAGCTAGTTCTTCGCTATCGACGACGAAACCGCCGCCGATGGAATAATAAATCTTCTGCATCACAGGGCGGTCATCGCCATCGAGTGCAGAAAAACGCATGCCGTTGGTATGGCCCGGCAGCCGCTCGCGTCGGTCCAGGATGATGTCCTCGTCCGGGTCAAACGCGACTGCGGTGCCGTCGCTGAGGGAAACGGACTTTTCCTCCCTCACGCGATCCACTCGGATTTTGATCTCGTCCGGGTCGATCGTATCGGGCTTTGCTCCCGCGATCCCAAGCACCACGGCGGTATCCGTTGCGTGACCTTTGCCGGTGAAGGCAAGAGAACCGTGCAGACTGACAGTCAAGCGTGCTGGCGGATAATCGAGCGTTGCGATCTCGTCGAGAAACCGACCTGCCGCCACCATCGGCCCAACTGTGTGAGAGCTCGAGGGGCCAATCCCGATCTTGAAAAGGTCAAAGACTGAAAGAAACACGGTTTCGACCCTTCTCTTATGTCGCGGAGACCATACTGGTTTATCCTTATGCAGACTTTCACGCCCACGGCAAAGCAGAGCCGACCCGCGACCTACATTCGGAACACCCCGAACTGCGTGTTTTGTATCGGCGCATTGAGGCAGGCCGAGAGTGCCAGCCCGACCACGTCACGCGTTTCTGAGGGCGCGATAATCCCGTCATCCCATAGCCTTGCAGTTGCGTAGTATGGGTCGCCTTCGGTCTCATACTTTTCCCGGATTGGGGCCTTGAACGCCTCTTCCTCCTCTGGCGACCAGGTCTCGCCATCGACTTCCATTTTGTCGCGCTTAACGGTCGCCAGCACGGAGGCTGCTTGCTCGCCCCCCATGACGGATATCCGGCTGTTTGGCCAAGTGAACAGGAAGTGGGGGTCGTAGGCCCGCCCGCACATGCCGTAATTCCCGGCGCCATACGACCCGCCGATGATCACGGTGATCTTCGGCACTTGAGCGCAAGAAACGGCGGTGACCAGCTTTGCGCCATCCTTCGCGATGCCGCGCTCCTCATAGTCGCGCCCGACCATGAAGCCTGTAATGTTTTGCAGAAACAGGAGCGGAATGCCGCGCTGACAGCAGAGTTCGACGAAGTGCGCGCCCTTGAGCGCGCTTTCCGAGTAAAGGATGCCATTGTTGGCAATGATCCCAACCGGCATGCCGAAAAGTGCTGCAAACCCCGTCACGAGTGTCTCGCCATAGGTCGCTTTAAATTCATCGAATTCGGAGCCGTCGACAATTCGCGCAATTACCTCACGAACATCGTAGGGCTGGTTGAGAGAAACCGGCACAACGCCGTCAATCTCGTTTGGCGCGAATGCCGGGTCTTTCGGCTCGGTCAATGCGAGACTGATTTCCTTCTTTATGTTCAAGCGGCGAACAATCGAGCGCGTGATTTCAAGCGCATCGTCATCGTCGGCAGCGATATAGTCCGCCACGCCGGATCGGCGCGCATGGACGTCTGCACCGCCCAAGTCTTCAGCCGAGACGACCTCACCGGTCGCGGCCTTCACAAGCGGTGGCCCACCCAAAAAGATCGTCCCCTGATTGCGCACAATCACCGTCTGATCCGCCATCGCCGGGACATACGCGCCGCCCGCAGTGCACGACCCCATGACCACTGCGATTTGCGGGATGCCTTCCGCCGACATAGTCGCCTGATTGAAAAAGATGCGCCCGAAATGATCGCGGTCTGGAAAAACCTCGGTTTGGTGGGGAAGGTTCGCGCCACCGGAATCAACGAGATAGATGCACGGCAATCGGTTGGCGCGCGCGATCTCCTGTGCGCGGAGATGCTTCTTCACCGTCATTGGGAAGTAGGTGCCACCTTTGATCGTCGCATCATTCGAAACGATCATGCATTCGCGACCCTCAACGCGACCAATTCCAGCGACAACACCCGCCGCGTGAATATCCCCGCCATAGAGCCCGAAGGCAGCAAGCGCGCCGATCTCCAGGAACGGACTGCCCGGATCAAGGAGCCGCATGACCCGTTCCCGCGGCAAGAGCTTACCACGTGATAAGTGCCGCTCACGTGACGCGTCCGAGCCGCCTCTCGCTGCTTTCTCACGGCGGGCTCTCAGCGTTTCTACCAGCGCTTTTGTCGCTTCAGCACGGTCCTTGAACGCCTGGCTCGTTGTGTTGATTTTTGATTGGATGCGGGCCACTGAGCGCCTCTGGGACCTCTTACTCTAGCCTACCCGACCTGCCCGAACTCTAAGAGAAACGCAACAGCGTCAGATCTCTTCGCTTTCAAGAACCCAGGTTTCAGCGCGCGAAGCCGCTTCCCAAGCACCCCAACTGCTGCGTGCCATAAGTGTCTCCATGTAAGCGAGAGCTGTCGGATTACTGGTCAACTGATAGACATGGAAACGGTTGACGACGGGCGCATACATGGCGTCAGCGGCTGAGAATTTTCGCCCAAAAAGGAAAGGACCACCCGACCGCTCCAGACACATCGCCCAGATGTCTTCAATCCTCGCAACATCGGCCTGGATGTAAGGTCCCACCTCAAGTTTGGAGGGCGAACGGCGAATGTTCATATGGCAGGTTGAACGCAGAGCACTGAAGCCGCCATGCATTTCGTGAGATACGGCTCGCGCGATTGCACGCTCAGCAAGATCTGACGGCCAAAGACCCACCTCTGGATGCGTCTCTGCAATATGTTCAATGATTGCGAGCGATTCCCAGACCGTCAGGTCGCCGTCCCGCAGGACCGGCACCTTGCCGGAAGGCGAGTGCTTAAGAAGGTTTGGGTCGTCACCAGCTCGACCACCGGTTTCCGGCAATGGCACGACGATCTCGTCAAAAACAATTCCGGCTTCCGTCATCGCGATCCAAGGCCGAAACGACCAGGACGAATAGTTCTTGTTTCCTATGATGAGCGTTAGCGCCATTTGTTTGATTTCCTAGAAATCTTCGATCGGGCGTTGGCAAGCTATCGTGTTTTTCGCTTGGTCGTCTATATGAAGTACGCGATGGAAAAACACTCAAAACGCGACATCGAAACCGCCATTCTCGACCTTGTCACGGAGCGTGGCGCGGCGAAATCAATCTGCCCGTCTGAGGCCGCGCGAGCGCTTGCGGGAACGGACGAAAAAGCGTGGCGGCTCCTCATGAAGCCGATCCGGGCAAGCGCTGTCTCCATGGCGAACGCGGGCGCGATCTCTATCCTGCGGAAAGGCAAACCCGTGGACCCGAACGACTTTCGAGGCGTTTACAGGCTCTCATTACCCCGGACCGGTGACGGCAAAATCTGAGGCGTGCGCCCGGTCACGAAGTAAGCAAAGAGGCCAATCCACTCCCGTACGGCCATGTCGACACGCTTCAGGCCATCCGCTACTGCCGTAAACGGTCGCGTTGCGTCCGCCATACCAATCGTCCGGTTGTCTACGGGGTATGGGATGACCTCACCCCACCCCGCCGCCCGAAAGACACCGACGGAGCGCGGCATGTGAAACGCTGATGTCACAAGGAGGTGCGTCTCACCGGGCCGTGGGTTAAGGAGCGCGAGCGATTCAGACGCGTTTTCAGCAGTGTTCCTCGACTTCGCTTCAACAACGAACCGGTCTGGGTCATATCCAAGGTCGGCAAGCACAGATTGCATCGCCGCTGCCTCTGACACACCACCACCCAGAAACCGCGCCTGGCCGCCTGATAGAACGATCTTTGCGTCCGGGTATTTCACGGCCAGCTTCATTGTCTCAAGCAGCCGATCTGAGGCTTCGTTGAGATCTGCCGTCTCCACCGTGCGGCCTTCTCGCGTGTCGGCAAACCCGCCCAGAAGAATGATCGCATCGACGTTTTCCGGCAGCGTTGCAGGCCGCTCAAATCGGGTTTCCAACGGGATGAGGAGCCAATATCCAAGCGGCGACAAACCCGCGAATACGAGCAATATCGAAGCGGTTAAAGCGCCGGTGAGTCCAATCGTCTGGAACCGTGTGAACGCAAGCAGCAACCCGAGAAACACCGACACCGCCAAAACATTCGATGGTGTTAGAAAAAACCACGCAATTTTTGAAACGTAGAAGAACATCTCTCGCCTTTTCGCCCGCGATCGTTGAAGACACCACTATGTCGAAATCCATCGAGATGACAGCGGTCACTCCGCCTAAATCCTCCGACCTCGCTCAACTCGTCGTCTTGGCGGCAATTTGGGCATCGGCATTTCAGGCAATCAAGATCGCAGTCTTCGATGTCGGGCCGCTTTTCATCGTCTTTGCCCGGGTCGCGATCGGATCGCTCGCGCTCCTCCCCTGGGCGCTGTGGCGCGGCTTGATCCTGCCGAGCGGCCAGACGCAGTGGCTCCAAGTCGCAGGGCTCGCGATCCTCAGCACGATGGTGCCCTTTTTCCTTATCTCGTGGGGAGAATTATCGATCACATCGGCGGAGACCGCACTCCTATTGGGAACGGGGCCACTGGTTGCCCTTATCCTGTCGCACTTCTTTACGTCAGATGATCGGTTGAACGCCAAGAAGGTCGCGGCTGTGGCGGTCGGATTTACCGGCGTAGTCCTGCTGATCGGACCAAATGTGCTCGGTAGCATCGGCAACGAGATTACAGCGCAGCTTGCCGTCTTGCTCGCTAGCTTCTGCTATGTGTCGTCGGGCCTGCTGGTCCGACGAATCCAGGGCATTCCGCCCACACGGCTTTCCTTCCTCGTGCTCGCCTTTTCGACGATTGCACTTCTCCCGATCGTGGTCGCTGCCGGAGCAATCCCGACAACGATGCAGCAATCAACGCTGCTTGCTCTCATTTATCTCGGGCTCTTCCCGACCGGCCTTGCCTATATCCTCAGATACAGTCTCGTTCGGCGCATTGGGCTGTCCATGTTCGCCCATGTCGGAAACCTGATCCCGGTCTTCGGCGTCGCGTTCGGCGCGATCCTCCTGGGCGAAGTGATCACAACAGAAAAATGGGTGGCGCTCGGGTTCATTCTGATCGCGCTTGCTATCGCCCGCTGGGGCGCAAATCAGCAGTAAGCGCTGGGCTCAGTAGGTCTCGGACCAATCCTCAAGCATTTGGTCAAGATCGATCACGCGTAGAGCGGTTTTGTACTCATAGCACGATGTGACCAGGAGCGGTTCGAGCGTCCCGCCCTCAAACGCCTTGCCAGCCAACGAGCAGTCCGCATCACGGTAGGTGATCCAGGCGCGCTGCGCGTCCCGAAGGGTCTCAAAAATCTTGGAAGGGACTTTCTCGCGCAGCGCCGCGTAGCGATCGTTCAGCACTTTGTCCCACGCCAGATAAGAATTGGACGTGCAGGCACTCATCCCGAACGTGGTGTCATTGCCAGGCGTTTCGAGGCAGTCACGAGACGCCACGTCGAGACACTCCTGGATGTCATCAGGCTGTGCGATACAAGTGTTGATCACGTTGACAAGTGCGGGATCCGCGGTCTGATCGAAGGTCAGGTCCTGCCCGACGGCGCCAGAGGAAACGGCGGCACTCGTAAGCGCCGCCACTCCAATCAGGGTACTAAGCGCGCAGGCGCGCATTTTCAGGATCAAATGGTGATTCGGAAACGACTGTCGCGCCGTGCCGTTTGCCGAGAATTTCGATCTCGATATTCGTGCCCTCTTCAGCGTAGTCAGGCCGCACCATGGCGAGCGCAATTGACTTGTTCAACCGCCAACCGAAACCGCCGGACGTCGCGCGCCCAATCATAGAGCCGTTGCTAAAGATCGCCTCGTTACCGCGCGCATCGGCATCAGACACGCCATCAACGTTGAGCGTCACGAAATTCCAGTCCTCGCCACGCTGCTGCCACCGCACCAGCGCATCGCGACCGATAAAATCGCCCTTATTGGGATGGACGAAGCGATGAAGGCCCGACTCATACGCCGAATACTCAATCGAGAGTTCGCGCGGAATGAGGCGGTAAGACTTCTCAAGCCGCATGCAGTCCATGGCCCGGATACCGAACGGTTTGATCCCGTGCGGCGCGCCCGCCTCCATCAGCATATCGAAGATCTGGTTTTGCATCTCAATCGGATGATGAAGCTCCCAGCCGAGTTCGCCCACGAAATTCACCCGCAGGGCATGCGCCGATGCGGCACCGACAGAAATCTCCTTGCCTGACAGCCATTTGAACGTCTCGTTCGAGAGGTCGGTGTCGGTTAGTGATTGCAGAACCGTTCGGGCTTTCGGACCTGCCAGGACCAAAACGCCGTATTTCTGCGTGATTGGAGTGAGTTGCACCGAACCATCTGCGGGCAGAAGCTTGCGGAGAACATCATGATCGTGCCGCTCAAATGCTCCCGCAGACACCAGATAGAATCGGCCCGGCGCCCACTCATAGATCGTGAATTCGGAACGAACGCCGCCCTTTGTCGTCAGAAGGTGGCAAAGGCCGACCCTCCCCCGCGTTTTCGGAATGCGGTTGGCGAGGATGCTATCCAGCCAATCGCGCGCCCCCGGCCCTGAGACTTCCATCTTGGCAAACGCCGACATGTCCAGGAGCCCGACATTCTCGTGGACGTTTCTGACTTCATTGCCGACATGCTCGAAATAATTCGATCGCCGGAACGACCAAATCTCGTGCACTTTGCCGTTCTTCGGCTCGGGATGATTGTGGTTCGTCAGGACGTCTGGTTTCTCCAGCGCGTCTAGCTCGATGCCGTGTCCCTCCGGCGCAAACCAGTTTGGGCGCTCCCAGCCATATACGCTGCCGAACACGGCTCCCAGCGCTTTCATGCGCTCATAGCAAGGCGCAGTTTTCAGGGGTCGCGCGGCCGTGCGCTCTTCATCCGGATAGTGGACGGTGAAAACGTTGGCGTACGCCTCTTCGTTCTTCTTCTTGAGGTAGCCCCGCGTGGCGTAAGGACCGAAGCGCCGGGGATCGACGCCCATCATGTCGATGGTGCTTTCGCCGTCGACCATCCATTCGGCGAGCTGCCAACCCGCGCCGCCTGCTGCCGTGATGCCAAAGGAATGACCCTCGTTCAGCCAGACGTTTGGCAGATCCCAGGCCGGGCCGACGATCGGCGATCCATCGGGCGTGTAGCAGATGGCGCCGTTATAGACCTTCTTGATCCCGGCTTCACCGAAATAAGGAACGCGCTCAATCGCGGTCTCAATGTGTGGCTCAAGCCGCTCTAGATCCTCTTGGAAGAGTTCATATTCTGAATCCTCAGATGGATTATCGACGTAGCAGCACGGGGCACCCTTTTCGTAGGGCCCGAGAAGCAGCCCATACGCCTCCTCACGCATGTACCAGGCTGAATCGCTTTCCCGCAGAACGCAGAGCTCAGGCCCGCCCGCCTCTCTGAATTTCCGAATTTCGGCGTGAGGCTCAGTGACGATGTATTGGTGCTCAACGGGGATCACCGGGATATCGAGGCCGAGCATGTCGCCGGTCTTGCGGACAAAATTCCCCGACGCGGTTACGATATGCTCACACCGTACATCGCCCTTGTCCGTGTGGACGATCCAACGCTCACCCTCTCGGCTTATGCCGCTTACCGCGGTGTTACGGTAGATCTTTGCGCCGCGATCACGGGCACCTTTGGCAAGCGCCTGGGTCAAGTCGGCGGGCTGGATGTAGCCGTCTTCGGGGTGCTGGATCGCGCCCATCAACCCTTCGACATTCACATAGGGCCACTGCTCCTTGATCTCGTCGGGCGACAGCCATTTGACGTCGATGCCGAGCGTTTTCGCGATGCCGGCATAGTAGCGATATTCATCCATGCGGTCTGGCTGACGGGCAAGCCGCACATTCGACACCTGCCGGAAGCCCACGTCCTGGCCGGTTTCTTCCTGGAGTTCCTGGTAAAAGCGGACCGAGTATTTGTGGATCTGGCCGACCGAGTAGCTCATGTTAAACAGCGGCAGGAGACCCGCCGCGTGCCACGTCGAGCCCGACGTCAGCTCCTTGCGTTCAAAGAGGACGCAGTCGGTCCAACCTTTCTTGGCGAGGTGATAGAGCGTCGAGACGCCAACAACGCCTCCGCCAATGACAACGACTTTTGCTTCGGTTTCCATGGGTCAAGCTCCGCAACCGATCCCCCTCATATGCTGCCGACCATGGGCAAAGGGATCAAGCGATAGCGGCCCGTTTGCGACATTGAGTGCGCGCGGAAGCGACCGAGATTTGAGGGGTGCGGTGATTCAGGCCGTTTGAAACAAAAAAACCCGGTGTTCTTTGCGGAACACCGGGCGGGTTGAGTTCAACGCGTCAAGATCACTTGATCAATCGGACACTCGTTGTGTTGCCCTGAAGTGTCGACATCGCTTCAAGAAGCGAAGCGCGATCGCCAACCTTTGTGTATGCACCCGGGCTTGCACAATCCCGGAAGTACGGCGTGGCGTATTCATTTCCGTTCACGTGCATCACATGCACTTCGATGCCCTGCGCCTTCATCCGGCCGCACATGTGTTCGACATGTTCAAAGCCAGCTGGCGATCCATTGTTCCAACCGAATGGATCCGAGCCATCACCACCAACCTCATAGCGATAAATGTTGGTGTGGCCGTCGGAAACGAGAACCGCGACTTTTCGACGTGAATCGACTGTGTCCGATGGGGCCGTCATTGGCGTGAAGCGTGCGGGATAGTTCGGCACAGACCATTGGCCGCTCCAACGATGCGATAACGCACGCCACGCCCACACAAGCCCTTCATCAAACCGCCCCGTAGACCCACGGCTCAAACGGTTCATCGTATCCATGATCATGTTGACGTTATTGGTCGGTCCAGTGATCTCAAACGGAGGACAATAGTGCCGCGTGTGAGATGGATCCTTATACGGATCCTCACTCGGCAAGAAGCGCGTTGATCCACGTGGCGGATCGTCATCCATTGCCCATTGATAGCCACTATGCGGTTGCTCGCGTGGGATCATGCAACCGTTCCAACCGGGAGGTGTTGCAACTTCAAGCCAACGCATTCGATGCGATCCAACGTTCACCCGGTCGGAAAACGGAACGAGCGTGACGAAGAAGTCGTTTTTCCCCGACGCCTGCTTCAACGTCTCTAAAACATCACGCATGATCCCGGTCGCATCTGACCAGGATGTGCCAAAACCCATGGAGTTCGTAATATCAAAAGCAAAAGCGATCTCTGTCCCTTGAGACGCATATGTCGCTTGGGCTTCAGCGTGAATTTTCATGTCTTTGACGCCTAGCAGCCCGCCAAACGCCGTCCCCATGTCAGCCGTTGCTTTGACCGTGTAAACGCCATCGCGCGATGCATGGAACTTGCGAGTCAAACCCTCGATATTGTCAATCTCGGACGTGTTTGCCTTTAAAACGCGAAACGCTTCTTGACGACGCTCGGAGTTTCTAGCCCCCGTCTTTGCAGCCGCGGCCAGTGCCGCGTTATCGACGGCAGCCTGAAGCGCGACTTCAAGGTTGGAGGCTCTTGAAAACTCCACTGCTGCGCCGATACTCACCGTGATTGGGATGATGGAGAACGCAAACAACATAGCCACGTTGGCCTGCCGGTCGGCGAGAAACTCTCTTGCGCGCGATAGAAACGCCATGACGATACTCCAAACACTATGGCGTGGAGTATGCTGACGACCCTGTCTTAAGGCCTTAACGCGATACCTGAGAATTTAGGACAAATGCCATGTAATATGGTCAATTCCAAAGGCTGGCTAACGCCCCGCTAATGGGCACCGTGAATTATCGGTAAAGAGCTCCATTTCGGGATGCTGGTTCCACAGAGCGAGCCAAATGGTTTTCAGTCTTGAGCGCTACTTCGGCAGTTCGGACTTTGAGGTGATGACCTTCGAAACGAGGCCATATTTCGTGGCTTCTTCGATCGACATCCAGAAATCACGATCCGTGTCTTCGGCGATCCGATCCATCGGCTGACCCGTTGCATCCGAGAAGATCTTATTCAGACGGTCGCGCATCCGGATGATTTCCCGCGCTTGGATCTCAATGTCAGATGCCTGACCGCCCGCGCCACCGGATGGCTCATGGAGTAAAAAGCGCGTATTAGGCGTCGCGAACCGGCGTTTCTTGTCGGCAGCGACATAGATGAGCGCACCAGCGCTCGCGACCCAGCCCATGCCAATCATGTTCACGTCGGCATCGATGAACTTGATCGTATCATGGATCATGTCGCCCGATTCGACGTGTCCACCGGGTGACGAGACGATAACCGTGATCGGATCGCTCGACACATGCGCCAATGCCAAAAGCCGCGCGCAAACGGCGGTCGCCATCTTTTGCTCAATCTGCCCGGTGATCATCACCGTCCGGGCATCAAAGAGATGCTTCTCAAGACCGGGTGATGCGTCTTTTTCGTCGTCTTTTTTGTCGTCATCGTCGAGCGTGAAGGGCGAGACGGGCATGGATCGATCCTTTTGTGGAGCGGGCGGCAGAATTGAAGAATCAAACGCCGACAGTCTGGAATTGACGCCGATATGGCACTGAGGCGGGTGAACCGCAAGGGACCCGCGGTTTTAAGCGTTTATGCAGTCTTCTCGAAAAGCTCACGACCAATCAGCATCCGGCGGATTTCGCTCGTGCCAGCGCCGATCTCGTAGAGCTTCGCATCACGCAAAATACGACCCGTCGGATATTCGTTGATGTAACCGTTGCCACCAAGCACCTGGATCGCCTCAAGCGCCATCCAGGTCGCCTTTTCTGCCGCATAGAGGATCGCGCCGGCCGCATCCTCGCGGGTTGTTTCACCCCGGTCGCAGGCCTGGTTCACGGCATAGACATAGGCGCGGCAGGCATTCATCGTGACATACATATCGGCGATTTTACCCTGCATCAGCTGAAACGTGCCGATCGGTTGGCCGAACTGTTTTCGCTCGTGGATATAGGGAAACACCACATCCATTGCCGCCTGCATGAGCCCAAGCGCACCTGCCGCGAGCACGGCGCGTTCATAATCAAGGCCTGACATGAGGACGTTTACGCCGCGCCCAACTTCGCCGAGGACGTTCTCTTCCGGCACTTCACAGTTCTCAAAGACGAGTTCACCGGTTTCTGAGCCGCGCATGCCAAGTTTATCAAGCTTCTGCGCGATGGAAAAACCCTTGAACTCCTTCTCAATCAGGAAGGCCGTGATCCCGCGCGGTCCACCGTCCGGGTCCGTCTTTGCATAGACGATCAGGGTGTCTGCCTGGGGGCCATTGGTTATCCAGAATTTCGATCCATTGAGGACATAATGGTCACCGCGCTTGTCTGCGCGAAGGCGCATGGAGACGACATCTGAGCCAGAACCGGATTCCGACATGGCCAGCGCGCCCAGATGCTCCCCCAAGATGAGCTTGGGAAGGTATCGGTCTTTTTGATCGGCATTACCCCAGCGCGCGAGTTGGTTCACACAGAGGTTTGAATGAGCACCGTAGGAGAGCCCAATCGAGCCGGATGCGCGGCTGATCTCTTCAATCGCAACGGCGTGCTCAAGATAGCCAAGCCCCGTGCCACCATCATCCTCGGCGACCGTTATACCATGAAGCCCCAGCGCGCCCATTTCAGGCCAGAGTTCGCGCGGAAACCAATCCTCAGCGTCGATCCGGTGGGCAAGCGGCGCGATCCGATCCTGCGAAAATGAGCGCACACTATCGCGGATCATGTCCGCGGTGTCACCGAGATCAAAATTGAAGGAAACCGTATCGTTTGCCAGCATCATCTTCAGCCGTGCTTAGGGGTTCGCCACGCGATATTGCACAAACGGCGACAGGTCAGCGACCTGATCGTAAAGCGCGCGTGCTGTCTCGTTGAAATGCTGCGTATTCCAATAAAGCCGAGTCGCACCTGCGGCGTTCGCTCGCTCCCGGACCGCCTCTATGAGGGCTCGCCCTACCCCGCTTCGCCGGATAGCTGGGTCGACGAAAAGATCTTCTAGATAGCAATAGCCTTCTACGGACCAGGTCGAAGGATGAAAGATGTAGTGCGTGATGCCGATCAGCTCTTCGTTCAGAACTGCGCCCAAGCCGTGGACTGGCGCATTGGGATCGAGGATCCGTTCGAACGTTTTAGCCGTTACCTCATCTGGCACCGACGATTCGTAGAAGTCGAGATAGCCTCTCCAGAGCACGCGCCATCGAGCCTCATCACCCTTTTCTATCGGTCTTATCATCACCATGCGGCTTCTAAAGCAGCCCGAAGGCCCAGGCGGCAAGACCAAGAAACGCAAAAAAACCAACGACGTCGGTTACGGTCGTAACGAAGACCGCAGACGACAGCGCTGGATCGAGCTTCAACTTGTCGAGAACGATTGGGATGAGGATCCCTGACAACCCCGCGACGAGCATGTTGACGATCATCGCCGCGGCAAGCACCCAACCGATCGTCCCGTCCTCGGCCCACCAACCGCCAAGCACACCGAGAATGACCGCAAAACCGATCCCATTCAGAAGGCCCACCACGACCTCGCGGGTGACCACACGACGCGCGTTCGACGTCGTCAACTCCTGCATGGCAAGCGCCCGTACAGCGACGGTTAGAGACTGCGTCCCGGCGTTGCCGCCCATTGAAGCAACGATCGGCATCAGGACCGCGAGCGCCACGATTTGCTCTATCACACCGTCAAAGAGAGAAATGACCGCTGACGCGAGTACCGCAGTAAGGAGATTGATGAATAACCACGGAAAGCGATACCGCGCGGTCGCCATTATCGTGTCTGATATCCCCTCATCACCGACTCCTGCGAGGCGTTTCATGTCCTCTTCGGCTTCCTCTTCGATGATGTCCATAATGTCGTCATGGGTGATCACGCCAACCATGCGTTCATTGTCGTCAAGGACCGGCGCTGAAACCAAATTGTAGCGCTCAAAAAGCCGCGCGACCTCCTCTTGGTCGTCGAGTAAGCCGACCGAGTGCTTGGCAGGTTCCATAATGTCTTCGATCCGAACCGGCCGTTTTGTCCGCAAGAGTCGGTAGAGCGGCACGGTGCCAACAAAGTGGAAAGCTGGATCAACGACAAAAAGCTCATAAAACTCGTCGGGCAGGTCGATGGTCTCGCGTGCATGGTCGATCGCGTCGCCGACCGTCCAGAATGGCGGGACGGCGACGAAATCCTTCTGCATCCGCCGCCCGGCCGAATCGTCCGGATAGTCCAGACCGCGCTGAAGTGAGATACGTTCCGCTTCTGGTATGAAGCCCAAGATCTCGGTCTGATCGGCAAAATCCAGGTCCTCAAGGATATAAACGGCGTCGTCTGAATCGAGCTCCTGTACGGCCTCCGCGATCGCTTCATTTGGAACGGCGTCGAGGATTTGATCGCGAACCGTCTCGTCGAGCTCGGTCAGCGTGGCGAAATCGAAATCATCGCCCAAAAGTCTGACGTAAGAGCGCCGCTCGTCCGGTGGCAAGACCTCGAGCAAGTGTGCGACGTCGGCTTCGTGGAGGTCTGCGTCAAGTGCAAAGAGGGCGTCGCGATTGGCCGTCGACACGGCCTCTTTAACGAGGCTCACATAGTCGCCGGAGAGGGCCCCGTTCTCATCCCGGATTGCGGGCGTAACGACCTCAATCGGCTCTTCGGTCTGGACGTCCGTCATGTCTAATGGATTAGGCGTCTCTCTCGGAATGTCCAGAAACAAAACTCATACGGGTGGATCAGCGCCACCTTCAATCGCGCTCTGATGGCATTGATCACGTGCACTTAACGTTTGCGTGTGTCTGAAATCACGGTCGCATCACGGTGCCGTTGCCACGTTTCATCCACCAACGGAAGTAAACCGCCCACCCCCTTAACTGCAATGAAGCGACGGGGTTTAAGGCGCAACTCCTCCTTTGGCGAAAACCAACCCCTTGAGGTCAGCGGTGAAACAGCCGCTGCGCCAACGGGATCACATTGGCAATGGAGATTAGACATGAGCCATCCACTTGATCTTGAGGACAAAAAACCGGTCACGGAGTTTCCAGACCCGGATCGCAGACAGAAAGCAAAGAAGGTTCGAGAGGCGGCAAGCGCGCTTGCGAACGCCAAACCCTACGACGATCATCTGAACAATAAGGACAAGCAGGAACCCTACATCTTCAACTTCACGAAGGGTCTGGGCCACAAGCAAAACGGCATCCTTATTAGTCTCAAGGACTACGAAGACTTCGTAGCGGGGACAGAGGTTCACGACCCCACCGCCTTTGAGACCGTGACGCCCTATACGGGCCCCTATGCAACCCTCACACAGGCCGATCTCGACAAGCTCGGCGATCAGCCATACCGCGAATGGGAAAGCCCAACCGCAGGCCACGCCTATGTCCTTCAAGGGCCAGACCCGCAGGCGATAACGATGCCGCCCGCACCGCAAGCTGGCTCAGCAGAATTCGCAGCCGAGATGGCCGAAGTCTACGAGATGGCGCTCCTCAGAGACTGCCCCGCCGCGTCCTTCATGCATCAATCGCTTATCGATGGACTGTGCAACGTGTCCAACAAATCGGGCATTTCCGGCGATCGCAAAAGCGCGATTCTGAAAGAGCACAATACCGTCACGGCGCGCGCGAAGCGCCTCGGCGAGTTGCGCTGGTTCCAGGGCGTTGCTGACGGTCGGGACACGAAAATCCAAGAAGAACGTGTCCGCCGTCGGTTTGGGCAAGCGCTTGAGCCGAAAAAGGGTCTGAGCGCCTCAACCATGTTCCGTGGCATCGGCGAAGATCCGTGGGAAACCCCGTTTCTGTCGCAGTTCATGGTGATGGGTACGGGTGGCGGAGACCGCGCCTTTAGCGAGCGGGCCTCCGGCAAAGTCCGATATGGAGCGCAGCGTATCGATCAGTCGGTTCGAGTGGCCGCTCCGGGCAAGGACTACATGACAACATGGCTTGAGTTTTTGGATGTCCAGAACGGCGCCAACACGCGACCCGTCACCGATGGTGAGTTTGTTGCGGGTGCGTATCGCCCGATGTCGCTGCTGCGTGATCTCGCCTCTTATGTTCATGACGACGCGCTTTACCAGGCGTATCTGAATGCAGCCCTGATCATGCTGGGCGAGAATTTTGCGATCGACCCCGGTATTCCGTATCATGCGAATACGTCAAATCCACTGACAGAGACGAACCGCGAGCCGTTTGCGCTCTTCGGTCCACCTCATCTCCTGACCCTCGTCACCGAGGTTTCGAGCCGTGCTCTCAAGGCCGTTCGCTTCCAGAAATTCTCGATCCATCGTCGTCTGCGTCCAGAAGCGGCAGGCGCCCTCTTCCACACGATCTACAGCGGATATCAGCCCGATCGTGGCGTTGCTGGCAGCGAGAAATACCCAATTGGAGACGGGTCTCCGGAAGCCAAAGCGCGGATGGAGCTTGGACGAACGCTCGCTCAATACACCTTCCCACACACAAACGCCCTCAACGGGACCGATCCGGTGTTGGAGAAAATCTTGGAGGATGTGCGCGAGCACAATGAAAAGCAGAATGACGGCACCACCGTCGAAGGAAATCCAAAGACCTGGCTGCTTCCAATGGCATTCCCGGAAGGCTCGCCCATGCACCCGGCATACGGGGCGGGGCACGCAACTGTTGCCGGTGCCTGCGTCACGCTTCTGAAGGCGTTCTTTGCGATGTCTGAGATCGAAAAGGGCACCAACATGGAAAAGCCCGTCTACCTCGTCGAAAAAGACGACTACGCGGTCGTTCCAGACGCCGCATCGAGCGATCCCGATGACGTTCCATCCTTGCTCGGCGTCAAAATCCCCGAGGGTTTGACGCTCGAAGGTGAGCTCAACAAGTTGATGTGGAACATCTCTAACGGTCGTAACGTGGGTGGTGTCCACTACTATACCGACTACGTTGAATCAGCGCTGCTTGGCGAAGCCATAACGATTGGCCTCTTGCGCGAGCAGATGCTCTGCTACCATCCGAAAGAGCAGGTGACGATGACGGTTCCGCTTCTCGTCAAGCGGACACTGCCAGAAGCCCTTCTGAGTGGCAGCGCGATCACGCCGACCCAGGAAGTCGAAGCCGTCAAAATCCGCTCTGATGGCACACTTGAAGCAGTCGACCCGACCCCGGGCCGCACGCACTAGAGCATCTCCCTTCTAAGCGTCACGCTTTGAAGATAGGAATATGAGACAAAACAAAGACTTAGACCATTGGAACCATTCACACTGAACGTAAAAATAGTCTAGAAATACCGTTCAAATTGGCCAGCCTCTGATCATCAGAGGCTGGTCTCTTTCTTCGAAAATGCCCGATCCGCGCCATCGTCCCCTGGGTCCAACCTCAGTCGGGGAGCTGATCTGACGTTGCTTAAAGGTATCATTGTACTCCAACTGTGAATTCTAGGCGTCCGGCGGCTCCGACAGGAGAGACGGCACAACGTCCTCGGCGACCTTCAACGTCGCATCGATCCGCGCGATGCGACGAGCACCAGGTCGGAATGTGAGGAAGACCGGGAACGGCTTCGACACATAGTCCGGCAAGACACGAACCAGCGCACCAGTATCAATTGCCGGCTCCACCATGAAATCTGGCAGGAGCGCAAAGCCCCTCCCCTCCAATGCCAACTCGTAAAGGATGGTCAGACTGCGGACGGCATAAACGCCGCTGACGTCGATCGCGATGGTTCCATCTGCCCCAAAGAGTGTCCACTGCGCTGAGGCACTGTTGCCGCGAAAAGGGAGACATGGGACCAAGGCAAGGTCATTCGGCCTTTCTACACCGTGCTCATGCGCCACCTCAGGTGCGGCCACGACCCAACACCGAAACGCACCCATTTTGCGTGCCACCAACCGGTCATCGTGCGCGGAACCGACGCGAAACGCGATATCCGTTCCAGGGTCCTGCATATCCTCGAATTCATAAGCTGGATGCATGGCAAGCGTGAGTAACGGATAGCGCTCGCGAACCAAGGGGAAGAATTTCGTCGCAACACGTCGGCCAAATTCGGGTGTCGCCGCAACGCTCACATGGCCAGTGACCGCGACGCTTTCTTCCTGGACGATGTCCGTCAGCAAATTCACCTCGGCCAAAATCGACTGAACGCGCTGGCCGAGGCGCACACCCACCGGCGTTAAACGCACCGCGCGCGCGTTTCGCTCGAGAAGGCGAACACCGAAATGCGCCTCCAGTTGAGCGATGTGGCGGCTCACGCCAGATTTCGCCATACCGAGATGCTTTGCTGCCGCGCTGATCCCGCCGAGCCGACCCACGGTGTGAAAACTCATCAGGGCGGGCAAACCGATCGTTCTAATATCTTGAACCATTAGTTCAATTTTATCGATCTGTTGCCCAATAAAGGCAAGTCATACCTATCCATTATCGGAGAAAAGGAGACAAGCATGAACATTCTCATCACAGGGGCAGGCGGTGGCTTTGGCGCACTCATCGTCGCCGATCTCATCAAAGCTGGACACACAGTCGTTGGCTCGATGCGCGACCCAAACGGACGAAACGCAGACGGTCGACAGAAAATGATCGATCTCGGCGCGGACGTTGTTGAGATTGACGTCACGAGTGACGCGTCAGTCGACGCAGGGGTCGCTGCGGCGGAAGCCAAGCTCGGCCAGATCGACGTACTCATCAACAATGCCGGCGTTGGCGTTCATGGGCTCCAAGAGAACTTTTCAGCTGATGATTTCCAACGTGTTTTCGACATCAATGTCTTTGGTGTCCAACGCATGACCCGCGCGGTTCTACCCGCCATGCGCTCGCGCCGGTCAGGTTTGGTCCTCAACATCTCAAGCCTTCTTGGCCGGATCACCATGCCATTTTATGGACCCTACAACGCCAGCAAGTGGGCGCTCGAGGCGATGACTGAAAACTACCGCGTCGAACTCAGCCAATTCGGTGTCGATGTCGCCATCGTAGAGCCCGGTGGCTTCCCAACGTCGTTCTTCGGCAACCTCATTCACCCGACGTCGACCGACAGAAGTGAGGGTTACGGCGAAATGGCTGATGCCCCAACCGCTGCACTTGAGGGCTTTGCGGCATTTCTCGAGCAAAATCCGCAGCAATCCCCCCAATTGGTCGCCGACGCTGTTGTCGACGTTGTTGGCAAGGCACCCGGCACCCGACCATTCCGCACAGAGGTCGATAAGATCGGCATGGGCGATCCGATCAAGGCCTACAACGACCATCTGGAACAGATCACCGGCGGAGTGTTCTCGTCGCTTGGGATTGAAGGCATGCTTACGCTGAACACGGCGAGCCACTAAAACGCGTTGCTGACCCGGGCCGCGATCCGGTCCGGGTCATCCGAAACGACTGTTTCGCTAACACATTGGCCATTCGACTGAAGAGTACTCGATCTCTTGACGCGATTGAGGCATTCTGAACGCTCACGCGAAGGCCAACCATCATAAAATTCCTATCCATCACCAAAGAGAAAGCGGAGCTGTGATACCCATGACGGCAGCGCGGAACTTAAAACGCAGGCCGTCTTGCTGATCACGCTCAGGACCCTCGCCATCGGGTTTCTCGGCGCCGGTATTGCGACCTATGCGGGCTTCCCCGCGGGCCCGCTCCTTGGATCTGCGGTCGCCGTCGCGATCGTCGCCCTTGGATTGAAATCCGTCACCAGCGCGGTTGATGATCGCGTGCGGAATGTCGCGTTCCTGGTCGTTGGCATATCGATCGGGTCAGGGTTTGACGGCAAGCTTCTTGGTGCGCTCGGCGCGTGGGGTATCAGCCTCGTGGGGATGTGTCTGAGCCTGACGGCAACGATGCTCGTCACCAGCCTGATGCTCCAAAGGATATGCAATTTCGACCGAGGAACCGCCGTCCTCGCGAGCGCTCCCGGCACGATATCGCTCGCAATTGCCCTCGGGGTGGAAGGGCGCGGGAACGTCGACCAAATCCTGGTCGTGCAGACAATGCGATTGTTCCTTCTCACATCCCTGGTCCCGCTTGGGCTCTCTGCGCTCGGTGGTCCGCCCCTGGAGGCTGTAGCACCTTCGCCAACGATACCGCTCCCACCGCTTCTGGCGCTCATCGCCGCCGCTGCGGGCATTGGTTTCCTCGTCTTTCGCTCCAAACTACCAGCCGCTCACCTGATCGCGGGCATGGTGGTTAGCGCACTTGCCCATATCACCGGGGTGATAAAAGGTGTTCCGCCGGATTGGCTGATCTTCATGGCGTTCGCCGTCACTGGAACCGTCGTCGGCACGCGGCTCGCCCGGCTTGATTTTCGCGATGTCAAACAGCTTCTAAAAGCCTCGGCGCTCACACTCACTGTTGCGATCGGCATCTCGATCGCCTTTGCAGCCGTGGTCGCAAGCATCACACCGTTTGAACTAGGTGAGGTCTGGATCGCGTTTGCGCCCGGTGGTGTTGAAGTGATGGCCGCGATCGGCTTCGCGCTCGGCTACGACCCGGCATTCACCGCGATCCACCACATCTTTCGCATCAGCTTTCTTGCGGTGGTTCTGCCGATCCTCGCGGCAAGGGCCACCAAAGCGCCGCTATGACCACCAGTCTTTGAGATGAAGCCTCATGCGGGGCGCAAGGGCCCATGACTTTAAAATGTGACCGAGCATTTTTCTCGGCTGCCCATCGTTTCGCGCCGCAAGTGCACGTTCGATTTCAAGATATGCCTTCAGGCAATCATTCACATCACGATCTAGAATCGTTTCGAACTTGCCTTCCAAATAGTCGGCGGCGTCGATAACAGCGGTGCTGTTTGCACTGTGACCAATTTCGATGTTCGCTCCGATTACCCGGCTGACACGGATCGATCCACCCTTCAGGGCGAACCTCAAAAACCAATCAAGATCCTCGAGCCGCCGAAGCTTGGGATCGAAGGGACCCACATGTTCAAACGCTTTTCGCGGAAGGATCGCGGTCGAACCAGGTGCAAACCAACATGCGCTCGCAAAATCTTTCACCGACGAACTCTCAATCGGCGTTCGTTCGACTACAGTCCCAGATGTCTCATTCTGCGCCTGCCAACCGCAGACAACCCCGATCATCTCTTCCGGGTCAGGCAGTGTGGGGATTTGGGCTGCAAGCTTTTGGGGCAACCAGACATCATCAGAATCAAGAAACGCAATGTAATCGCCTGAGGCAGCGTCTACACCTGCTTGCCGGGCAGCTCCAGCGCCAGAATTCCGCTCAAGCCTTAAAAAATTGAACTGCTCCGGCCGATTTTCAAATTCGTCAAGATGAAAAGCATCTGTCGAAGCGTCATCCACGATGATGATCTCACCCACGTTCACCGATTGATCAAACACGGATCGTATCGCGCGCCTGGTCTTTTCAGGCCGATTATAGGTTGGAACGATAACGCTGATCTGCTTCGCGACTTCATCAATGCTCAGATCAGATCTCGACGCCATCAAGCAGCTTTCAGGCGCTCGCTGATCGTGCGATAGGCGTTGGCGATTGCGCGTTTAACGTCTCGTTCCGTATACCCAGACAAAAACCGCTCACGCGCTGCAGATCCCATGCGCTTTCGCAGTTCAGCGTCACCGACAAGTCGCGCTATCGCGTCAGCCAAGGCGTCTGGATCTTCCGGCGGGACAACCAATCCTTCAACACCATCGCGCACAAACTCTCGCGGACCTGGAAGGTCAGTGACGATAAGCGGACGACCGCACGCCGCCGCCTCGAGCATCGCGCGAGGCATACCCTCGCGCGTACGCGACGGGATCACTGCAATATCCGCCTCTCGCCAGAGCGTGCGGACATCTTCTATGGGATAGCCGCCCTCTATGCCTTCCTTGCCGAGCCAGGCCTCCAACGTCTCGCGATCGATCGTTTCCGGGTTCTGCCCATCAAAGATGCCGTGCATGCGAACTGTTAGACCGGTTCCCTTGGCGCGCAATTTCTCGTGGGCTGCCACGAGAACATCCAAACCTTTTGAGCGGATGAACCGGCATGCCGTTGCTGCGACAACGGACCTGTTCTGCGGAAATGGGAGCGCAGCGAAGTGAACCGGATCGACACCCGCGCCGCCCAAGATGACGACATCTGGCGCCTGCCTCAATCCAAGTGTCTCCAGGTCCCTCACATCGTCTTGGTTTTCTGCAAACATCCAAACCATCCGATGCTGAACCGACCAGTTTACCGCCGAGAAAACGAGTTTTCGAAGGAGTCGGACGCTCTTTCGGGCCGATATCCCAAGATAGCCCAGCCCGATGATATGCAGGATTTGGGAACGTACACCCGAAAGACGCGAGGCTACTGAGCCCAATACGATCGGGTTCAGGCCAACAAAGTGAGCCACATCCGGCTTTTCTGACCTCAAGATACGACTGAGCTTTAAAATGATGCCGATTTGGGTCAGCGGATTCAGGCTTTTCCGTTCAAATGGAAACGCCAAAACGCGCACGCCAAGAGCATCGAGTTCTGAACGTCTATCAATGATGCGCGTCACAAGAACGACATCGTGCGCAACGCTCTTCAACGCTTCGATCAACGGACGGAAGTGAGACAGCACGAACCAGTCTTCCGTGACGACGAGAAGAACCTTGGAGAGCTTTTCCGGCGATTTATCTCGCATTCGAAACGCGCTGAAGATGAACGGGTCAATGAGACGATAAGGCTCGAAGAGATCGCTCAGATTTCAGTGGCTCCGTCAATGTGCTCTTGCTCGACCTCCGATCCTTTGATCCGGAAGAAGACGGCGTATAGCGTCGGAATGATAACAAGCGTGAGGATGGCCGCAAAGGACAACCCGCAGATGATGACGACTGCGAGCGACCTGAAAAACGGGTCCCACAAAAGCGGAATCACGCCGAGCACAGTGGTCAGCACCCCGAGAAGCACCGGTCTGACGCGGCTCACCGCTGAATCGAGCACCGCGTCCATGCGTGGCTTGCCCGTTCCAATCTGGAGGTCGATCTCATCAACGAGGACAATCGCCGCCTTGATTAGCAGACCGCTCAACGACAACACGCCCAAAATCGCCATGAATTCCATAGGTGTGTTGAAACCAACCAGGCCGTAGACAACGCCGATCAGCGCAAGCGGTACCACCAGCCAGATGATCAGCGGCTGCCGGATCGCATTAAAAAGCAAGATCACCACAATGATCATCGCACCGAAGCCAACGGGCATGGTCGACGCAAGACCCTCATTTGCCTCCTGGCTGTTTCCAAACTCACCCTTCCACTCCAGCTCATAGCCAGGTGGCAATGGGATCGCTTCCACATCGCCCCGCAACGCGAGGAACAGATCGCCGGAGAGAATACCAGGCGGCGGATCGGCTTGGACGTTTATTGCAAGAGCCCGGTCAAAGCGTCTGAGGCGTGAATTCTCAAAAACGATCTCAAAGTCCGTAACGACCTGGTTTATCGGTACGTAACGCCCTGTCGACGGCGAGAGGATCTGAACATTCCGGATCGCTTCGACATCATCTCTGTCCGCGAGATAGGGCCGCATGACAATGCGCAGGAGGTCGTCGCCTTCCCGATACGTACCGATCGTAGTGCCATCGAACCGACCGGCGATCGCCTTTGAAATATCGCCCTGGGTTAAGCCGAGACGACGCGCGTTTTCGTCGTCGATGCGGGGTCGGACAACCTGCACCATTTCGCGCCAGTCATCCTTGATCGCAACCGCTCCGAAGCCAGCGTAAATGGACTTCGTGTCCTCGGCCAACTGCCGAAGCACTGCAGGATCCGGACCGCTAAACCGCGCTTCAATTTTCGCGCCGCCACCGGGACCAAGCGTGAATTTCCAGACCTTCGGAGAGGATTCTGGATAATTCTCGTCAATATAGTCAGCAACCACGATCCGCAGGTCGTCGATCAAATTGTAACTTTCAACATCGATGAGGATCTGACCGTAGGCGGGGTTTGGGCTCTCGCTGTCATAAATCAGCATGAAACGCTGATGGCCATCGCCCGCGACGGTGTTGGTGCCTGTCACTCCGTCGAGCGTTCGCACCCACTCTGCGATCTCAACGAGGTCGGCGCTGGTTTCTTCAATGTCGGACCCTTCGGGCAAGTAATAATCGACGACGAATTGATCGCGCGTCGATGCCGGAAAGAAGCCTGGCGGGATTGCCGATGTCAGCCCCAATGCAGAAACGAACAGCCCAACGGCAACGAGTATTGTTAGCCACCGGAGGCGGACCGCAAACCTTAAGAAACCGCGATAGCCACGGAGGATGAAGTGTTCCGGCATTTCCTCGCTCGATGTCTTTCCAGGCTTGAAGATGAGGGTGCAGTACCAAGGTGTGAGCCAAACCGCGACAAGCCAAGAAAAGAGGAGCGAGATCGTCACGGTCCAAAACAGGGAGCCTGCATATTCCCCTGTGTTATCGGGCGAAAAGCCGATGGGTGAGAACGCAAGAAAGCCAACGATCGTACCGCCCAGAAGTGGCCATTGTGTTTGGCTGACGACAGCGCTTGCCGCGTCCCCGGGACTCTCCCCTTTCTGCACGCGAACAAGCGTACCCTCGACGACGACAATCGCGTTGTCGACGAGCATGCCAAGCGCAATGATGAGCGCGCCCAGCGATATGCGCTGCATATCGAGCCCATAGAGCTTCATGCCCGCCAGCGTGCCGGCGATCGTGACCAGCAAGATCCCGCCCATGAGCACGCCAGACCGCAGCCCCATAAAGACGAGCAAGGTGCCTACAACGATGACGAGTGCGATCACTACGTTCATGACGAAGTCGTTGACCGAGACGCGTACGGTGTCGCCTTGATCCGAAATCGGTAGGATATCGATCCCAAGCGGGCGTTCGTCGATCAACTCGGCGATCCTCGCTTTTACCGCATCGCCCATCTCGACCACATTGCCGCCGAGCTGGTTGGATATGCCGAGACCAATTGCGGGCCGCCCGTCGCGGAACAGCCGCATCGAGACCGGGTCCTTAATACCGCGACGAACTTCAGCGATGTCGGAGAGACGGAATGACCGGCCGGCTTGCGTGTCGGAAATGACAAGGTCAGAGATCGCTTCCAGTGAGGAGACGGCTGTCTCAGGCCTGATGCTCAATCGGCGCTGTCCCGCGATGATGGAACCCGCGTCCGAGACCAGGTTTTGCCCCTCCAGCACCTCGGCGATCTGGTTCGGCGAAAGACCGAGCGTTACCAAACGGTCTGGCGAGTACTCGACATAAATGATCTCCTCTGGAGCGCCAGTAAGAACCACCTTGGAAACGCCATCAACAAGCACGAGTTCGCGCTGAAGATCCTTGGCGTAAGCATTGAGATCCGTCAGAGAATAGCCGTCACCAACGACCGCAAAATAGAGCGCGAACACATCGCCGAAATCATCGAAAACCATGGTTTCCAACGCATTCGGCGGAAGGTCAGATTGCGTATCGCTGATTTTCGCGCGCAGCTGAGTGAATTTTTGATTGAGCTGCTCTCGGGTCTTTGTTGTGGCGATTGTGAACTCAACTGTGATTTCCGAGGCGCCAATTGAGGAGACGGATTTGATCTCATCGACGCCAGCAATTTCCTGAATTGCGTTCTCGATCACCTCAGTTATTTCTTCGGCGACTTCTTCGGCGCTCGCGCCCGGATAGGGCGTGACGACTTGCGCTTGTCGGATAATGAATTCGGGGTCTTCGAAGCGTGGCAGCGTTGTGTACGCCCAATATCCCGCGGCAAGAATGAGAAGCGTCGAAAGCGCAGAAATGACGCGCTTTTCGATGGCAAAACGGGCAAAATCCACGCGGCTTAACTCCTGATCCCTAGCTGCCGATCTCTAACTACCGATTTCTGTGACCGGTCGGACCTTCATGTCGGGCTGGAGACGGGCAAGGCCCGCTGTGACCACCACATCTCCACTTTCAAGCCCGCCTGTTACGAAGATGCTGTCGCCCCGCGCTTCGCCGAGTTCGACAGTCACCCGCGAAACCGTGTTTGCGCTCTCGTCGACGCGCCAAACAAAGGACCCGCCATCGGGAGCGGCCGCCACCGCACTTGTCGGCACAAGAATAGTCTCACCCCGCGCGGTCGCGTCCGAAACGAGAACAGTTCCTATCATTCCGGGAAGAACGCCTCGTCCCTCGGGCCGGTCGACGCCAACGCGCCCCCGAAACGTCTGTGTTGTCTGGTCAGCCTGGGTTGAAAATTCGACCAATTCTGCAGGCAGGAATTCCCCCGGCCGCGCATTGATCTCAACCTGTGAGGACACTTCCTCGGCATCAGCAAATTTCGCCACGTCTGGGCCGGGCACGTCGAAAACCAGTTCGATGCGATCAAGCTGTTGAAGGAGAGCGATCGGGCTTCCGGCCTGGATGTTTGTGAAATTATCGACCTCGCGACGCGCAATGATACCGGAGAACGGAGCGCGCAGCGTCGCGTCCGCCAAGCTCTTTCGGGCCGTTTCAAGCTGCGCTTCAAGAGCCGCAATTGCAGCCTCTTGAGCGTCCACGTCTTCTGCTCTCGACCCCGCGCGACCTTTTGACAGCTCCTCTTCGGCGGACCGCAAATTCGCTTCCGCAACCTGCAAGGACGCACGGTCTTGGTCGCGCCTGGCAACCGTCGTAACGCCGCGTTCCAAAAGCTCGGCTGTCCGCGCGAATTGATCTCGTGCCTGATCGACCTGCGCTTGCGCCGCGTCGACCGAGGCCTGAAGCGATGCAATATCTTCGGCCCGCGCACCGGCCACCATGCCCCGTAATTGTGCTTCGGCTTGAGCTTTTTGATTTTCGAGCCCACTGAGATTCGCTTGGAAATCGGACTTGTCGAGTTCGGCGATAATGTCGCCTTCCTGCACTTCCATCGCCGCACGGATTGGCAGATTGACGATCCGCCCCGAGACTTCGAACGCCAAAGAGACTTCACGTGCTGGCTGAATGACGGCCGGATAGCTCCGCTGGAGTGCGAGAGCCTGCGCTTCAACCTTAACCGTCTTGACGATGGGTTCAGCCGGCGTGCCGTTCGTCGCAACGTCTTCCGGCTCTCCGCAGGCTGCTAGCGAAAGCGCGAGCGCCCCCAAAACCCCCGAAAGATACAATCCCGATGTAAGCCGCATAGTGTCAGTCCCCAGCCCCATTAAGATTGCCGAAGCACAGCATACGAACCAAAATTGCTCGCGTCATGCGCGTAGTTTTGCGAATGGGAGCATGCAGTCCATTTGAGAATTCTGAGACCATCAACTGAAAGCGCGTCGCATGGCAGGTCAAATCCTATTTGGAACAATGCTCCTGTCGGTTTGCACGACCATCCACCTTGTCGTCATCGTGTTTTGGGTCCATCGCCTTCGTGGTCTTCAGGCTTGGATCGCGAGCCATCGAACACTCGGGCCAACGGCGTTCGCTATCGGCGGGACGCTGGTCGTTATCGTATTGTCGCATAGCATACAGGTCTGGTTGATCGCGGCAGTCGTCGTCGTCATCGGCGCCCTTTCGACACTATCAGACGCGCTCTATTTCTCGTTGGTGACCTACACGACCGTTGGCTATGGCGACATCACACTAGAGCCCGATCACAGGATTTTTGGCGCCATGGCATCTGTCACCGGGCTCTTAAATTTTGGCATCAGTACCGCTGTACTGGTCGCCGTTGTAACTCGGGTTTTACGCCTGCCAGCAGACCAGGGTTGACGCAAGGCCACCGCAAGCGCGCGCGATCTGAGAGTTAGCGAGTTAAGCGGCCGACGATAAGATGGCAGCGATTTCGGCTGCATGCGTCGCGTGGGCGACATGACCAGCATCTAAGAAGTGCACGGCGACCTTGGGTGGAAGTCGCCTGAGGGTGCCATCTTCATACCAAGGCAGCACCCGATCTTGCCATCCAAGAACGATCCGAACCGTACAATCCACACGTTCAAGGTCGCCAAGCAAATCGATCTGCTGGACGCTGCCTCGGGCAATTTTTGGAATGAGTGCCAAGTACGCGGCGCGATCGGACGCAATTGCGTCCAAGAGCGTTTCAATCGCCTCTTGAGACAGACCAGGGCCGCCGGCTTTTTCGGCCTCCCTTGCTAAAGCCGATGAGGACGCCGCACCGAGCATGCCATCTAGGAAGGATTGATCGACCCTGGAACCGAGGCCAAATGGCGAAATAAGTGTCAGCGATCGCGGCTTAACTGCGCGGGATGCGGCGGCGCTCAAGACCAGTGCTGCGCCAAATGAATGCCCCACCAAATCAGTCGCATCTTTGAGATGAGAAGCGAGAGCGCTGGCGATCCCGCTCATGGGGTCGCCGCCTGATCCAGCCGACCAGGGGATTGCAACGGCAGTTGCTTTTGCTCCCGAACGCGAGACGCGGGACGACAGCGACGAGAAATCCGACGGCCCGGCGAAAAGCCCGTGGACGAAAGCGAAGCTTCTCTCAGCCGTTCCCCCTTTTGCTTCTACTGCCGGAGCGAAGGTTGAAACGTCATCGCCGGTGACACGTCCATTGCGCCCGCTGCCGGGTATGGCGTTGATGTCGATTTTAGTTTCTCTCGCGATCCGCCGCGCGTTCGGGCTCGCGGGCGTCCGGTTTTCGGGCTGCACAAATGCGGGCTCCATCGAGGGCGCCGCGCTTACCTGGCTCTCTTTCGCACCAACGGTCTCTGACATCGATGTTGGCGCGTCATCCTTTCCTTCGACCTCGATTCTCGCAATCGTTGCACCGACGTCCACCAGCTCTCCGTCGTCTTCCAAAATCTCAACGAGCACACCGGTTTCGAGGGCGGGAACCTCAACGAGCGTCTTGTCGGTCTCCACTTCCAAGATCACGTCGCCGCGTTTGAACGCGTCACCCGGCTTGATCAGCCAGGTCGCGATCCGGCCCTCATCCATCGTCTCACCGAGACGTGGCAGAGTGAGGTCGATCACGCCCACGCGGGTGCCTTTCTCGCGACCAGCCAGGCGACGCTCTCCGCGATGAGATCCGGCGTTGGGATCGCGTTTTTCTCTAACTCTTGCGACACAGGGATCGGGATATCCTCGCCGCCGATACGAAGGACAGGCTCTTCCAGATAGTCGAAACAGTGTTCGGAAATGCGGCTGGCAAGTTCTGCGCCGAAGCCGCCCGTTACACAGCTTTCGGTTATCACGGCCGCACGTCCGGTCTGGCGCACGGCGTCGTAGACGCTGCGGAGATCGCAAGGGTTGAGGCAGCGCACATCCCAAACCGCAGCCTCAGTCCCCTCGCCCGCAAGCCTCTCGGCGGCGGCCAGCGTCTCAAAGAGCATCCGCGAGTAGCTCAAAAGAACGACGTCACCACCGTCGCGCCGCTTCACGGGCTCACCCCAGACGCCGTCTGGCTTGCTTTTGTCCATCTCGCCTTTGCGGACGTAGAGGCCCTTGTGCTCGATGAAAACGACTGGGTCCGGTTTGGTCATGGCCTCGCGCAGGAGATGATAGGCGTCATTGACCGTGGCGGGCATGATGACCCGCAAACCGGGCACATGCGCGAACCAGCTTTCTAGCGATTGGGAGTGCTGCGCCGCCGCTGACCGACCCGTGCCGCCCTGGGTCCGAAGCACCATCGGCACGCCGATCTGGCCGCCGAACATGTAGCGAATTTTGGCCGCTTGGTTGCCGAGTTGGTCCATGACCATCCCCGCGAAATCGACATACATGATCTCGGCGACCGGCCTAAGGCCTGTCATGGCCGCACCAACCGCCGTGCCGACGATTGCAGGCTCAGAGATCGGCGTATCGAGCACGCGGGGTTCGCCGAACATATCGATCAAGCCCTTCGTGACGCCATAGGCGCCACCATAGAGGCCGACTTCCTCGCCGAGGATGACGATCGTTTCGTCCTCATTCATGGCATCGATCAGCGCCTCACGCAGCGCATCACGATAGGTGGTTTCGACGCCAGCCATCAGCGTGGTGCCTCATTCAAGACGGTAGCGATCTTCGTTCTCACTGATTCAGGGCGCGGTTCATCGGCGCCATAGACATGATCAAACATCGTATCCATCGCCGGTGCCGCCCCGGCCATCGCCGCGTCAAGCGCCGCGTCCATTTCCTGACCAATGTCCTCGTCGAGACTATCCAGCTCCGACGCGGTCGCAATGTCCCCATCAATCATGCGATTTCGCGCCTTCAGGACCGGGTCCATCTTGCGTCCTTCCGCCTCCTCCGCGTCGTCGCGATAGGGGCTCTTATCCATCCGCGCATGCCCGTGAAACCGGTAGCAGGTCATCGACAAAAACTGCGGCTTGCCCGCTCGGGCCTCGGCCATTGCACGCTCAGCGGCGGCGTTGACGATCTCGACATCGGTGCCGTCGACGACTTCGCCTTCGAGCCCAAACGCCCGCGCCCGCTGGTCGAATGCGGTGTTCGCCGTCGCGCGGTCGATCCGCGTGCCCATGCCATACTGGTTGTTGATGCAAACAAAAACGACCGGCAGCGACCAAATCGCCGCCATGTTCATGCTCTCATACAAAAGCCCCTGCTGCATCGCGCCGTCTCCGAAAAACGCGACCGAGACCGCGTCTTGTCCGAGCGTTTTGTAGGTCAACGCGGCGCCCACGGAATGCGGGATGCCGCCGCCCACAATGGCATTTGCGCCCAGATGCCCAACGCCCATGTCGGCGATGTGCATGGAGCCGCCCTTACCCGCGCAGTACCCGTCTGCCTTGCCGCCGATCTCCGCCAGCATCCGCGTTTGGTCGCCGCCTCGGGCCAGAAAAATCCCATGGCCGCGATGGTGCGTCGTGAAGCTGTCCCCTTCCTTCATGGTGGCGCAGACCCCGGCAACCCCCTCCTCACCTATGGAGAGATGGAGCATCGATCCCGCCGAACCGCCGCGCAGAAACATCTCACCGACGCGCTCTTCGAGCGTGCGGATGCGGCGCATCGTGCGATAGAGTTCAAAGAGCTTACGATTGCTACCTGACGCGACCATCAGCTCGCCTCCCGCACGTCTTTCAGCGCGTGGTAGAGCGCCTTGTATTGCGGATAGATCGCGTCGTAAGCCTCAGTCTTTTCGGCATCGGGCTCAATCGTCCGCTGAATCCTCACCATCGCTTTCGCGCCGTCCTCGATCGTCGAAAATCGCTCGGCACCATAGGCGGCAAGCACCGCGCATCCGAGGGCGGGCGCGTCAGCCACTTCCGGGATTTCGAGGGGCACGCCCAGCGTATCCGCATGGATTTGCAGCCAGAGCGGAGAGTTCGTCGCCCCACCCGCGACAACGGTTCGTTTCGCCTGAAACGAAGCCCCGAAGTTTTCAACGATCAGCCGGGTACCGAGACAGACGCTCTCCGTCAGTGCGCGATAGATATGCGCTGGCGTGTGTTTCAGCGTCAGCCCGGTGATCGCCCCGCGAGACAGCGGGTCGGTATGCGGCGTGCGATTGCCCTGGAAATGATCGAGCGCGACGAGCCCTTCCGCCCCCGGCTCGATTTCTGCGGCTTCAGCGTTCAGCGCATCAAAGCTCGTCTCCTCGGCAAAATGCCGTTTGAACCAGGCAATCACCGAGCCGGTCGACGTTTGGCCACCCTCAATGATCGGCTTACCGGGATAGACCGCGTCCATGTAGGTGCCCCAAATGCCCGGCCCATGAACGGGCGCGCCAGCGACCCCCAATTGGAGGTGCGATGAGCCCGTAATCAGCGCCATCTCGCCGGGGTCCGCCACGCCGAGGCCGATCATGCCGATGAACGCGTCCGCACCGCCCTGCACGACGGGTATCCCGGCATTCAGTCCGATATGGTTCGCGGCAGACGCGATCAGCGGCCCGATCACTTCGCCGGGTGCAACGACGCGCGATGGCCATTTGCCCGCGAGATCGTCGAGACCCACCGCCGACAGAAGCGATGTCGGCACCCCGCCATGCTCTGACTGATAGTGCCAGCGCACCGCCATATTGTTGAGCGATCCCACCCATTCGCCGGTCAGGTGGTAGGTCATGTAATCCTGATACTCTCCGACCTTTGCAGCCGCCCCGAAAATCTCCGGCTGGTTTCGCTTCATCCAAAGCGATTTCGGCAGCATCCATTCCGCTGACACCGGCCCCGCGCCGTCGGAGTTCACTCGCAGCGCCGCGTCACCGGTTGCCGCGACCGCATCGGCTTCATCCGACGACCGCACATCCATCCAGATCATGGCGGGTCTGAGCGGCGCGCCATTCTCGTTGAGCGCGACAACAGAGCAGCAGGTGGTATCCACCGAGAGCGCGATCACATCGACTGCACTGATCCCGGCTCTTAAGAGAGCGCCTTTGACCGAGGCACCGATCGCGGCCCACCACGCATTTGGGTCCTGCTCGGCCCAGGCGGGGTTTGGGAATGCCGTCTCATACGCCGTCGCCTCAGACGCGATTGGCCGCCCCTCAAGATCAAAGACAAAGGCTCTGAGGCTTTCCGTGCCGCCATCGACACCGACCACGTAGCTCATAGCCTTACCCTATCCGTCCCGACGGGTCGGCGGCGTGACCGCAAGCGCCGTGTCATCCCCCAGTTCGTCCATCTGCTTGCCGTAGGATTTAAAACGCGCGAGCACCGTTTCCATCTGCGCATCGCTCAAGATCACGGGCTCGCCCGCCTGCCGCGCGATGAAATATTGCTTGCACAGCGTTTCGATCTCGCCCGCGAGCCAGAGCGCCTTTTCGAGATTTGGACCGAAGCAAATAACGCCGTGATTGGCGAGCAGGCACGCTTTGCGTCCGTCGAGCGCGACCAGCATTGTATCCGATAGCTCCTGCGTCCCAAACGGCTCGTACTCCGAGCATTTCAAGGTCGTCCCGCCAGTGACGCCAATCATGTAGTGGAAAGCAGGCACATCGATCCGCAAACAGGAGAGCGCGGTCGCGTAGGTCGAGTGCGTGTGGACGATCGCGCCCGCCTCGGTTCGCGCCACAAAGAGATCATGGTGCATGCGCCATTCTGACGATGGCAACCACTCGCCATTGTAACCGGCATCAAGATCCATCTGCACGATCTGGTCGGGGGTCATTTTTTTGTAGGGAATGCCCGACGGCGTGATCAGGAAGCCGTCCTCGTTCCGCACAGAAATGTTGCCAGACGTGCCTTGATTGATGCCAAGGGCGTTCATCTCAAGGCAGGTGTCGATGACGGCCTGCCGAAGTTCAGTGTCCTCTGATTTGGCTGCGGCTGCCCTTTTCGGCGCGGTCTTTGTTGGCATAGGTTGGGGTTCCTCTCCGTTCCGCGCTTTTCATTGGGAGCTGATGCGCGCGTCTCATCACCATATCGCCGTTCTGGACGTCGGGTCTACGAATACGAAACTTATCGTTTTCGACCAGGGTCTGAATTGCGTTTTTGAACGGTCCAGACCAAGTGTCCACAGGCCGGGGCCGCCCTATGGCTGGATTGACCCAGAGCCGGTGATTGCCTTCGCAAAAGAGACCCTCGCAGAGGTGTATGAGCGCTTCACGATTGGCACGATTGTGCCCTGCGCCCATGGCTCTGCCCTCGCATTGCTCGATGAGGGTGGCGCGCTTGCCTTACCCGTCATGGATTATGAGGCCGAGCCGCCGGATGCCGTGCGAGAGGCTTACCGGGCGTTTGAGCCGCCATTTTCCGAGGTTTTCGCGCCAACGAACCCTGGTGCACTGACGCTCGGCCTGCAACTCTTCTGGCAGGAAACTAAGTTTCCCGACGCGTTCCAAAAGGTCAGAACCATCGTGCCTTGGGGACAATATATCGCCTATCGCTTGAGCGGGACACTCGCGAGCGAGATCTGTGCGCTCGGTGCTCAGACACATCTCTTCGATGTGTCGTCGAATGCGTTTTCAAGCCTTGCGAAGTCCCGAGGCTGGGCGAAACTTTTTGCGCCGATCCAGTCCGCTTGGAAGCAAACCGGGTCGTCTAACGGCGTTGATGTCCTCGTCGGCATCCATGATTCGAACGCCAATCTCCTGCGCTATCGAGCGTCGATGGAAGGCGCGTTCACCCTCCTTTCAACCGGAACCTGGCTGATCGGTTTCGCGGTCGGGGGTGATTTGGCTTCTCTCGATCCTGCCCGCGACACAGTTTCAAACACGGATATCTACGGCAATCCGGTCTGCTCCTGCCGCTTCATGGCGGGGCGGGAATTCGAAATCGTTTCGGGCGGTGCTGCGGCCGACTTAGCCTCGCTTGAAACAGTTCAAGCGCTAATCGATGAGGGGGTGTTCGCTACCGCATCGTTCACCGACAGTGGCGGCCCGCTGCCCGGGACTGGCGGCAAGGGCACGATCAATCGCGACAACCTCCCAGCCGCCGAAAGATCGAGTCTCGCGGCACTCTATTGCGCACTCATGGCGGTGGAGTCCGCGTCGATCATCCATGCCGACGGGCCAATCATCGTCGACGGGCCTTTGTCCACCAACGACGTCTTTCTCTCCGTCTTTGCTCAGTTCGTGGCGGGTACGCCGGTTCTCGCCTCAAGCGAACCAAACGGCACGGCGGCAGGCGCGGCGCTGCTCGCCCTTGCCGATGAAGATGGCGCGATCGAAGCACCGACGCCTCAACTCAGCGCCATCGAACCCGCCACGCTCCGCGGGCTTGGCAGCTACCGCGAAGAATGGCTCCGGCGGAGCGAACCGATCTAGGTTGAGAACTCATATTCCTGATGTGTTTGGCGTCTGAAACGGCAAAAAGCTGGGGGTAATTTGAGTGCAGAGCGGGCTTCTTGCCCCGGTCAAACTCAAATTGCCTTCAGATTGACGCCGTTTCGACGTCGGTAAGATGGGGTAGATTTGCTCGCCTGCTGTGTTGCAAGACCTTGAAAGTCAGGGAGACTTCCTGCGGTCTTGCGCCGTGCAGGCAACCAAATCTTCTCCCACCAAACACACCAGAAATATGAATTCTCAACCTAAGCCTCATTGTCGTTCGCGCCGTCGAGCCCGGCCATCTCGAATTGCATCTTGTGGATGCCGGATGCGTTCAGATCCCCGAGCCCACGATTGACCGCGGCCTGAAAACCTTCGGCAACGACCGACGACCCGGGAACCGGAACATCCATGTCGCGGGCAAATTTGCCAATGAGGCGCGCATCTTTCAGCATGTGCTTGAGGTAAAAACTCGGGCTATAATCGCCCGCAAGGCTCGCGCCTGCCGTCCCCACCACGACGCCGGAGGAATAATCCACCTCCTTCAAAACACCGACGACGGAATCCGCGTTGAGACCGGCCTTGCGCACGAGCGACATCGCCTCGCCGACCGAGTGCACCTGCGCCGCGACCAGAAGGTTGCCGACGAGCTTCATCTGGGCGCCAGCGGGCGTCGACCCCATGTAGTGGAGCGTTTTCGACACGATCTCGAGGATGGGTTTCGCCTCCTCAAAATCCGCCTCATCGCCGCCGATGACGATATCAAGGATGCCGTTCCAGGCCTCGTTCTTCGACCCAAACACCGGCGCATCGAGATAGCGCCCATTGTTTGAGCGAACGGCGTCAGCGAGGATGGTCGTCAGGCGCGGATCGGTCGTGGTGAGGTCGATGACCAAGACATCATTACCGATCGCGTTCACAAGATCGGGGTAGATCGCCTCTTGGGCATCAGGTCCTGTTACGCAGAGCATGACGAGGTCGGCCCCCTCCACGGCCTCGCTGATCGTCTCTTTCAGCGATAGGTTTTCGTGGCCCTCCACTCCATCTGGAAGTTCCCGATGGGTTCGGTTCCAGCCGCGCACAGTGTGGCCCGCATTCAGGAGATTTCGCACCATCCCGATGCCCATGATCCCAAAACCGAGATAAGCGATTTCCATCGTCAGTTCCTTTTTATCAGACCGTCGATCATGCGCCGCGCGGCGAGCATGCCAGGATCGTCGAGCCCGATTGATTTGTCGCCGAACATGCGCGCACGACCCAGCCCGTTCGGTGTGTCGCGAAACGCATCAAGCGCCTCGGTTGCTGCTTCGTCGAGCGCTGCTCGAATACCTTCCGGATCGCTCAAACCCTCGGTCGCTGACGCCAGAGCATCGACCATGTCGAGGATGCTCTTCTGGCCGAGTTCGCCCTTGCCGCGCGCCATCATCGCGTCCCTCGCAGCGCCCAAGAGTGGGGAAACTTCAGAAAAGTCCGCCGCGTCGCGCCCCTTGGTCGCCTTTGCAGCCGCCATGAATGCTGTCGCAATCAGCGTTCCGAATGAACTAGAAGACGCGCGCTGAAACGCCTTTGAACACTCCAGAAACGCCTTTCCCAAATCATCGGGCAAGTCGGCGTCCGCGACCTCGCGCCAGCCCTTTGAGACTGTGATGCCGAGATCGCCATCGCCGAGCTTGCCGTCCTGGGTATTTAACTCATCGGCGGCGGCTTCCGCCGCTTCAGCAACCTTGGTGGCGGCCGCGGTGATGTCTTTGGCGGTGAAAATCATGATCTGGATTTAAGCCTTTATGGCCGAAACGACGAAATGCGTGATCGAGAAGAAGAAGCGGCCGGTTTCAGCCAGCTGATATTGCTCTTCGACCCATGCATCCGCCTCGTCCTTCGACAGATATCCGTGCTCAGCAGCGTAAGGCGCGTAAAAACCCATGTAGGTCTTGGCCATGCCGTCGGGGCGCAGATCATAGTCGACGAATGTCACGGGCTCGATCGTGTCCAGTACGAAACCTGCCTCTTTGAGCAAGGGTGGCAGAAGCGCAGGCGTCCCCGGATATTCCATCATCTCATGTGAGGCGGCGAGCACCCGCCCCATCCGTTCGGCATCATCACTGAACCAAACCTGCGTCCCGTAGTGCATGTCCGAGATGACAAGCCGACCACCCGGCCGAAGCACCCGGTGGGCTTCTTTCAATGCCGCTGGAATATCCGGGATATACTCAAAGACCTGGATCGAGACGGCGCGATCGGCTTCGCCATCCTTCAACGGAATCTCTAACGCGGTTGCTTCATGAAATGTGACCGATGGATAGTCCGCGCACCGATCGCGCGCCGACGCCAACATGCCCGCGCTCACATCAACACCATGGACGGCCCCGTTTTCACCGACAGCGCGTGCCAATTCCAGCGCCATGAAGCCGTTGCCGCAGCCGATATCGACGACACTATCGCCAGGACGAACGCGGAGCGCATCAAATGAAGCGCGCCGCCGCCGTACGACGTCCCCTCCCTGATAGGACCGATCGAGTTGCTTTGCCTTTTCGGCGTCAAACTGAAGCCGCGGGGGAGCCGCCTCCGCCATTAGACAACTGTCCAGAACGCACAGTGGCAGGGCGCGTGGAGCAACTTTTCCATTTCGTCGTCGAGCTTACAGAGCGTGATCGTCGCGCCGGTCATCTCCATCGAGGTCGCGTAGCGCCCGACAAGCGGCATGACGATTGTCGCGCCGGCAGCTTCCAGTTGCGCCTTCGCGCGGCGATACATGATGTAGAGTTCTTCGTGCGGTGTCGCGCCAAGCGAATTCACCAGGATCGAACAGCGGTCGCCAGACCCCAGTGGCATGTCGGCAAGCAGCCGCTCAATCATCTCGTCGGTGATAGCGTCGGCAGGCTTGAGTGTATCACGCCAGATGCCCGGCTCCCCGTGGATGCCCATCCCCATTTCCATCTCGTCGGGGCCAAGATCAAAGGTTGGTTTTCCGGCTTGCGGCACAGTGCACGGCGTTAGCGCCATACCGATGGAGCGGCAATTGTCCGCCGTCCGTTGCGCGATCTCAGTGACGGTTTCAAGGTCGGCCATCTCTTCCGCCTTCGCGCCTGCGATCTTGAAGGCGTAGACCATTCCTGCCACGCCCCGGCGCTTTTCGGCCTCTTCCGGGGGCGCGGAGACGACGTCATCGGCGAGCAACACTGTGGTCGAGGCGATGTCGTCCTCGAGGTCAACGGTTTCGCCTGCCATGTCAAAATTCATGACGTCGCCGCCATAGTTTCCATAGAGCCGAAGGATGCCCGCCCCGCCATGGGCGTTGCGCATACTGTCGGCCATCTGCTCGGCGGATGGTGAGGCAAAGACATTGCCGATGGCCGCCGCGTCGAGGAGCCCCTTTCCCACATAGCCGGTGAAGACCGGAAGGTGCCCTGAGCCACCTCCAGTCACGATCCCGACCTTCCCCTTCGTCGCGCCCCCTGCCCGCGCCACGACCTTGTCGGCGGGCATCGCGTAGACGTCCGGGTGCGCGGCGATCATGCCCTCGAGCATCTCGTCGACATAGGTGTCAGGGGAGTTGAGGATCTTTTTCATGGGGTTTCCTCTAAATTCTCGCGTTTTTCGCGATTGCTACTTATTTTTTGGTTACGCCAGCGAATGGCCCACCTCATGGACTGGATGACACAAAGTAAACTCGCGGCGTGGAACACCATAAGCACGATGTTGGACATTCCGAAAAACACATGGCCCAGACGCGCGATCAGATTTGTCGTCATTGTTGCAAACATTGAAGTGAAGAATATCGCCAACGCCAATGCTATGTACTGAAAGGCTCTAAACGCCATTTCGCTAGCTCTGGCATCTCCATCAACTGGTAGCTCTGATCGCGAGATAGAAGCGAACTTCCAAGCCAGCACCAAGATGAAACATGCGCCTAAGATGATGGCTATCTCAAGTCCTGCTGCTACTGCACCCGTCAGTGGTTGAGGTGTTTGGTTCATCTTAACACCAGCAATACAGTCAAAACCACAATCAACACCGCAAGAACGACCAGAAACCTTGACCAACGACCTTTGGTGAAAAGCTGTACGGCTTCTTCAAAAATCCAATCGATAATGTCCGAAGGTTTGAACACCGATTTCTGCTCTGCTTTCCCATTTAGTACGGCACCGGCTCAAGTCCGGGGATCCTTATTTTTTGTTGGAAATCCCGGCCTTGAACCGGGTTCGGTCGTTTTGGTCGCATCGAGACCCCGGACGCCAGCGCGACATCCGGGGCTGCCGATTTCGTCGTCAGATCTTGTACCCGAGCGCGCGGGCACCATCGATGAAGTTCTTGTATTGCGCCTTCTGGCTATCAATACCGAGCTTTTGAACGATCTGCGTCCACTCTTCGGCCGCCTCATCGAGTGCCTGCTGCGAGGTCAATTCGCCCGAAATGGCCTTCGAAATATTCCGGCCGAGCGCATCAGCATATTCCGGCGCGCCCTCCCAGAAGAATTGCGGATAACCGACTTCGACGTTCTTGAGGCCCGCGTCCAGGTGGTTACGGGCACGGCCGAACGTTTTGAAGATGCCGTCATTGACCGGATAGAGGTCGGTCGTGCCGCGCTGCGGGTTCGGCTCGATATACATCTGCGCCGCTTCATCCGTGTAGTGCGACCGCCCGAACGGATCAGAGCCGCAGAACGGATCAGACACGATGCGATCCGAGAAGTCCGGATGCGACATGCGGTAGATGAAATAGAACGCCGCGTCTTTGACATCCTGCGGCAGGTTTTTCGGAATCGACGCCGTGCGGCACCAGAGTGAAATCGCGCGGTGTTGAACAGATCCATCATCCATGACCCAACCCGGAACGATGTCAGCGCCTTGGTCTTCGGCGAGTTCAACGCCCTGCTGTTGCACTGTAAATTCGGCCAGATCGATCCACCAGACGCTCATCACGTCCGAGCCTGACTGCCAGCGCTGGATCGTCGTGCCGATATCCATCGCTTCGGCGCCGGGTGGGCCGAACTTGATAATCTCGCGATACATGTCGAGCGTTTCGGCGGCTTTGCCCTGGTTGATGACCGGGTTCATGTTTTCGTCGAAATAGTTGACGCCCGCCGACGCCGCGATGTCCATCCAGAAGCCCCAGCCGAAGTTCGGCGGGTTCACCACCATCGACGTGCCGTAAATGCCCTGGCTTGAGAGTTCTTCTGTGAAGAACTGGGTGCACTTCAAGAAGTCGTCCCAGGTCTTCGGTACGACCAGATCCTGCTGGAAGCGGGACGAGAACTTATTCTGAAGGGCTGAGTCGTTGAAGTACTGGTTCCGGTAATGGAGGATGTGGATGTCGCCATCCAGCATGACGCCAACCGTATTGCCGTCCCACTTGGTATAGAACTCGCGATAAGCAGGCATCACCCAGTCGAGATAGTCGCTGGTGCCTTCATATTGCTCGAAATATGGATCAAGCGGCTCAAGCTGGCCCGTTGAGGCAAACGCGCCGAAGAACAGCGACGGATATTGCACGAAATCAAAGCGCGGACGCCGCGACAGGAGCTGAGGCAGGATCTTTGCGACCGCGTCCCCGCCATCATACATCTCGCGGCTTTCGATACCGACGCCCGCTTCCTGCATCATCAAATCAGAGAGCCAGAGCGGCGCGTGTAGCCAGTTCGAATCCTGGAAGTATTTGAGCTGAACGTCGTTGAAAAGCTTCTTGCCGGGCGGGACCGCTTCTTGGCCCCAGGCGAGCTTGCCGGGCATGCCCATGCCTGATCCAAAACCCGCGGCGGCTCCTGCTCCCATCGCAACGTTCTTCATGAACTTGCGACGCGTCCATGCGCTGAAAGCACCCATATCACTTCTCCCTAGTTTACGTTTCTCAATCTTTGTTTTCGAAAGTCAGCCCGTTTTCGGGTCGTCAATCTTGGGCGCGGCACCGCCGCACCATCGGCTTTTTATCCTTGGATGAGCGCCTCCGTCTTTTCGTCAAAGACCATGACATTTGTCGGGTCATAGGAAAGTGTGACGCCCTCGCCGCGCCCGGCCCGGGTTTCCGGCGGTACGAGCGCCTGAAACCGAACGGGACCGGCATTAACGGTCAGGATTGACCGCTCACCCAGATATTCATTGATCGCCACGGTGGCTTGGAGGCTGTTTTCGCCCTCACCGAGCATGAAATTCTGCGGCCGGATTCCAGCAATGAAGCGCTGGCCACCATGGGTTTTGAGGGCTTGGAGCGTGGGGTCAGACGTGCGCAGCGTCTGGTCGGTTTCGGCAATCCTTAGCGCCATATCACCGTTTGAGCCCGTCACTTCGACCTTGAAGAAATTGGTCGGCGGCTCACCGATGAAGTCCGCGACAAAGACGTTCGCCGGCGCATTGTAGAGCGTATTGCGGTCGCCGACCTGCTGCAACACCGCGTCGGACATGACGGCGACGCGATCCGCGAGCGCCAGCGCCTCAACCTGATCGTGGGTGACGTAGACCATCGTGCGCTTCAAGTCCCGGTGGAGCCGCTTCAAATCAAAAAGCATCTGAAACTTCAAATGCGCATCAAGATGGCTCATCACCTCGTCGAGGATGAAGACAGAAGGTTCACGGATCAGCGCACGCCCCAGCGACACCCGCTGTTGCTGCCCGCCAGACAATGACGGCGGAAAGGCCTCGAGAATATTAGTGATCCTGAGAAGCTCGGCGATCTCGCGCGCTTTCTTCCGGCGTTCGCCCTCTTCGACGCCCCGCACCTCGAGCGGAAAGGCGAGGTTCTCCTCGACCGTGAAGTTCGGATAGAGCGCATAGGTCTCAAACGCCATCGCGACATTGCGATCCTGCGGCTCGAGCTTCGAGACATTGCGGCTATCGAAAAAGATGTCGCCCGAGGAGATGTCCTCGAGCCCGACAATCATCCGCAGTGTCGAGGTCTTGCCGCAACCAGACGGCCCCAAGAGCGCGACGAATTCACCGTCATCGATTTCCAGATTGAGATCCTGAACCGCGTGGACAGCAGCCGCTCCACCGCCATAGATCTTGTTGACGTTCTTGAGCGAGACCCGCGCCATCAGCGCCCATCCATCAGGTTTTGACCGGTGTCCGGGTCGAAAAAATGGAAAGCGGATGTGTCGACCGAGAGTTCGACCGGCTCGCCCGGCGCATAGTGCGCTTCCGGGTTCGTCAGCGCCGTCAGCCGGACACCGCCCGCCCGCGCGATCATAATCCCCGTCGCCCCGAGCGGCTCGAAGATATCGACATTCGCTTCGATCGTCTCGCCGCCGCTCAGCTCCGATTTTGGTCTGATGAACTGAGGCCTCAGCCCAACTGTCACCCGGTTCCCCATCACAGTGCTCAGCGCCTTGTCGGCCATATTGGGAATGTTGAGCACCAAGTCACCATGGAGTGATCGGACCTTACAGACATCTCCCTCCTGATGGAAAAGGCCAGGAATAACGTTGATCGTCGGTTGTCCCAGATGTTCGGCGACCGAGAGGTTTGCGGGTCGCTCAAAGAGATCGCGCGGCGCGCCAACCTGGATGAGCTTGCCACCATTCCCCATCACCCCGATCCGGTCGCCCAGCGACAGCGCCTCGGCATAGTCGTGGGTGACGTAGACCGTCGCGACTTTCCGAAGGTCCTCGAGCGTGTGGAACTGCGTTCGCAATTCATGCCGGATCTTTGCATCGAGATGCGAGATCGGTTCATCCAACAGGAACACTTCCGGGTCTGCGACCAGCGTACGCCCGAGCGCAGTGCGTTGCTTCTGACCGCCGGACACCTGCCCCGGTTTGCGATCGAGCAGATGGTCGATCCTCAAGAGCTTGGCGACATCCTTCACGCGTTGATCGATGCTCGCCGACGCCGTTTTTCGCGCGCGCAGCGGGCTTGCAATATTCTCGTAGACGCTGAGGTGCGGATAGAGCGCGTAGCTCTCGAACGTCATCGCGATACGTCGACGGTAAGGCGGCAGCATCGTCTGATCCGTGCCGCCGACGATCACCTTGCCCTGGTCGGGTGTCTCAAGCCCAGACACGAGCCGGAGAAGCGTCGTCTTGCCGATCCCCGACGGGCCGACAATGACGAAGAACTCGCCCTCCTCAACCGTGAAGGACAGATCGTCAATGACCGGGAATTCCCAGCCCTTGCAAAGGCCCTGGATCTCTAGCCGCGCCATTAGCCCTGATCCCCGTGTCTACTGCAGAGCCGGGACTTAGAAATGGCGATCGCCTCAACCATAGATCACCCTTTAACCACCCCCAATGAAAGGCCCCGCACCATGTAGCGCCGAAGCAGAATGAAGAGCGTCACCGGCGGGATCATTGCGATCAATGAAAACGCCATCTGGAGATTCCAGAGCGTCTGCGAACCGTGCGTGAAGGTCGGAATCACGATCGTATAGGTCCGAACATCGGTACCGACGAAGAGGTTGGCGAACAGATATTCGTTCCAGGCGAAAATCCAGCACAGCATCGCGACCGAGATCATACCCGGCAGCACGAGCGGGAGCGTAACTTTCACGAACGCCTGGAGCGGCGTCCAACCGTCGAGGTAAGCCGCTTCTTCGATCTCTCGCGGTGCATCGCGGAAAAACACCATCATCAACCAGGTCGCCAGCGGCAAGTTGAAGACGAGATAAAGGATGATCAGCGAGATGTGGCTATCCGTCCCCCACGGCGTGTTGTCGAAGAGGAAGAACATCGGAACGAGGATCGCAACCGGCGGGAACATGCGGTTGGAGAGGATCCAAAACGCCAGGTTTTCACCGCCCGCCTGACGCGGGAAGCGCGCGAAAGCGTAGCCTGCAAGCGAGCCGAGCAGCAAAGCGAGCGCGGTGTTCGCCGTCGCGATGATGAAACTGTCAACCAACGCGGAGAAGTTCGTCGCCTCGGCGAAGACCCCTGCGAAATTCTGCGGAAACCACTCCGTCGGCCAGAATGTCGGCACGGTAAGGTTGGTCTCAGCCGCCGATTTGAACGCCGTGATCACCATGAAATAGAGGGGAAACAGCGTAAAAACGAGCCACAGCCCGAGGAATGCAAGGAACAGGTAACGCACGAAGCGCCACCGGTCCGCCATCGAAACATCGGCGCTGTCGCGCGGCATCGCTCCTGCGTCAGTTGCCGTCATTGAACACACTCACTGAGCCGCATCACGCTAATCCTTGCGCTTTCATCACGCGCTTCATGTATTTCAGGAAAAGCGTGATGATGACCGCCGAAATCGCAAAAATGACGATCGCATAGGCTGCCGCCTCACCGATCGCGAACTCTCGGATGCCCCTTTGGAAAGCGATGTAGGTCGGGAGTTCAGAGGATTGCGCCGGGCCGCCCGACGTCATGACGTAGACCAGGTCGACGAATTTGAAGGCATCGGTGAACCGAAGGATGAACGCGATCGCGATCACCTCTTTTAGCATCGGTAGCGTGACCCGCCGCATCACCTTCCATTGGCTGGCGCCATCAACCCTCGCGGCCTCATAGACCGCTGGAGGCAGCGAAACGCGGCCCGAATAAACTATCAAAAGTGGCAGCGCGACCCAATTCCAGGTATCCGCGATGATGATCGACCACAGCGAAACGCCAGCATTGAACCACTCGATATGGGCTTCGATCAGCCCGAGATTGAGGAGCGCCTGATTGATTGCGCCGTTCGACGGCGTAAGCAGAAACCGCCAAAGCGTCCCGACAATTGATGGCGGCAGCATCATCGGCAGGACAAGGAGGATGAGGATCGTCGTCCTGATGGCGTTCGACTTCACGAACTCAAAGAGCGTCAGCGCCAACACCGTTCCGATGATGACCTGCAAGACGGCGCCGAAGGTCAGGTATTGCGCCAAATGGACGAGCGAATCGCGAAACCGCTCCGAGCCAAGCACCGTCGCGTAGTTCTGGAACCCGATATATTCGTGGTTCCCCATGAAGAGGCCCTGAATGTTCGTGTCCCTCAGCGAGTGGTAGAACATCCAAATCGTCGGGTAGATGACGATCGCCAGGAGGACAAGAACCGGAATGCCGACCAAAAACAGAGGCACCCACCGCGAAACGATCAGCGGTCGCGCCGTCTTTGATGACTTGAACCAATCCGGGTAGGTCGACGGATCGCCGCGGACGATCTCACTCACAGGATTATCCCCGTGCCGAGTGCGGCGCCCGCACTAGCAACGTTGACAAATGCGCAATGAGTGCGGTTTGGGTGCTTTTCGCCCCGCTCCAAGACCATTCCTTCCCTGCAGCCCGTTGTTTTTGTGACGATTAACGTGAAAGCGCGTTAATCCCGTGAGCCGTAGCCGTTAACCTTCAACAAGCTTAAAGGTGATTCAACCCCCAAAACGGGGACATTTTTCATACGACTTTTTGCGAGTAGGCAAAAAACTCGCCGTTCGAGGGGCCTTTACAAGCAGCGCTTGGCGCTCAGAATAGACCGGGAGAACAAAACGCCGGAGCAACCGGCTGACGGGAGAACGCCAATGCCACTTGAGACGCCGCCAGGCTATAATACTCAATCTTTAGAGACACTTGGCGCGTATCTCTCTGGTATTCCTGCAGTGGTGGAGCGCGTCGGCGGCGCGCCATCCGACTGGTCGATCGAGGAGGTCGGCGACGGCAATCTAAACCTCGTTTTCATCGTGACCGGCTCGGCAGGTGGCGTCGCTGTCAAGCAAGCACTGCCCTATGTTCGCCTCGTCGGCGAGAGCTGGCCACTGCCTCTTTCGCGCGCTCATTATGAGCATATGGCACTATCAAAGCAGCTCGAGTACGCGCCGGGCCTCGCACCCGAAATTATGCATTACGATGCCGATAACGCATTGATTGTGATGGAACTTTTACGTCCACACATCATCATGCGTCACGGGATGATTGCGGGCACCGTCTACCCGAAATTCGTCGACGACATCACGACCTTCATGGCGAACACGCTCTACTTCACGAGCGATCTTGCGATGTCGGCTGAAGGCAAGAAACAGATGATCGCAGACTTTGCGGGCAACACGGCGCTCTGCAAGATCACCGAGGATCTGATCTTCACCGAACCCTACATGATCGCCGACAACAATCGCTGGACCACGCCTTACCTTGATCCATACGCTCAGTCGTTTCGCACCGACAATGATTTGAAGCGCGCGATTTCGAGGCTGAAACTGAAGTTCATGTCGTCGCCGGAAGCCATGATCCACGGTGACCTCCACACGGGCTCGGTCATGCTGACGACTGAAGATACCCGCGTTATCGATCCCGAATTCGCGTTCGTTGGACCAATGGGTTTCGATGTGGGAGCCGTCATCGCGAACCTCCTCCTGAACTATTTTTCGCAAATCGGACATGAGCCATCACCGGGTGCCCGCGACGATTATAGAAATTGGCTTCTACATACAATTTCAAATGTTTGGGGAGGTTTTCGAGACAAGTTCTTGGCCAATTGGCGAGCGTCACCAACCGGGGATGCCTACCCCCCAGTGCTCTTTGATAGCCCTCATGGGCAACTCGCTTTGGCGGCCGAACAGACGGAATACATGGACCGCCTCTTCCAAGACACGCTTGGTTTTTGTGCCGCAAAAATGACCCGACGGATCCTTGGCCTCGCCCACAATATCGACCTTGAGTGGATCGAAGACGAACGCCTTCGCGCAGCGGCGGAAGCCCGCGCGCTCACTCTTGCGCGCGATTTGATGGTCAACACCGAAAGCTACCGATCTATCGACGTTGTTACCGAGGCAGCCGAACGCCACAACCGCTGGGAACCGCCACTCGGCGGTTAAAGGAGTATCCGATGAAAATCGACGGAAAGCCCTATCGAACAATTTGGCTGGCGGATGACGGTCGCACTGTTGAAGTTATCGATCAGACCAAGCTTCCTTTCGAATTTCTCGTCAAGCGTCTGAATTCATTGGATGATGCAGCTTCAGCCATTGAGACTATGGTCGTGCGCGGGGCGCCACTGATAGGGGCGACTGCGGCCTATGGATTCGCGATCGCTATGCATGAAGACCCCTCAGACGAGGGCTTGGAAGCGACGTATGCCCGTCTCATCAAAACGCGACCGACCGCCGTAAATCTGAGGTGGGCACTCGATGAGATGATGGCCACACTTCGAAATCGCCCACGGGCGGAACGCGTCGAAGCGGCCTATGGGCGTGCCGCAGAAATCTGCGACGAGGATGTCGAAATCAATGCAAACATCGGTCGTAACGGTCTGGAAATCATCAGAAAAATTGCAGCGAATAAGAACGAAGGCGAACCCGTCAACGTGCTCACACACTGCAACGCCGGATGGCTGGCTACCGTTGATTGGGGCACGGCAACAGCCCCGGTATACATGGCTCATGACGAAGGCATCAATGTCCACGTCTGGGTTGATGAGACACGCCCACGGAACCAGGGCGCCGCGCTTACCGCCTATGAGCTTGGGCACCACGGTGTTCCGCACACGGTCATCGCCGACAATACTGGCGGCCATCTCATGCAGCATGGTCAGGTCGACTTGGTGATAACAGGGACGGATCGCACGACCGGCACCGGCGATGTGTGCAACAAGATAGGAACCTATCTCAAGGCACTGGCAGCACACGATAATCAGGTGCCGTTTTATGTGGCTCTCCCGTCACCCACGATTGACTTCACGCTCGAAGACGGCGTGAAGCAAATCCCGATCGAACAACGGTCCGGCGATGAAGTTTCGAAGATGACCGGCGTCACAGATGCCGGCGACATCGTGACCGTGGATATCGTCGCCGCCGGCTCACCGGTCGCAAACTACGCTTTCGATGTGACGCCAGCTCGGCTCGTGACCGGCCTCATTACTGAAGCGGGCGTCTGCGACGCATCAAAGGATGGCATTGCCGCGTTATTCCCAGAACGCGCGCGAAACGAGGCTTGCTCGGGTTGAACCGAATATAGTCAGCTTGTTGGTAATGATCGCGCGAAGCGGCGGATTTGCTCCGGATCGAGCAGCACATGATGATGGTGCGGCTGTGGCTCGAGTGAGTTAGATCGAGCGCCTATCTCATCAGCAAGCGCCATCAACCTGTCAACGATTGGCCCTATCTCTGTAAAATCATGAGGCTTTGCGCGTGCAGCGTAAAACGTCGCTTTCGTCGCCAATTCGAACTGACGCGCAAAGAAAGGCAGCCATTCGAACGCTTCAAACTGCTTCGCCGACCCCGTTGGCAAACGGTTTTTCAGCTCAGACGCCCGCGCGGCTAGATCGTCTGCTAAGGCGACACCCGCTTCCTTCGCGTCGAAAAGCGCGGCCCCAGCCTCGTCAGTCAAACGAGGGTCATCTGGCATGATCTCAAAGTCTAAACCTCTCTTGCCCATCCCGCTCGTTTCCATGGACAGCCACCCTTCCTGCCACGTCGATGGAAGGCAGGAATGGCGCGGAAAAACCTCGCCGTTCCAATATGATAGAGCGGGTATCTTCCAGCTTTCCAACAGGAGGTGAGCCGCTTCACGTGCGGCATCACCCTCAATGCCATAGTCATCCCACAGCCATTCCAGGACGAGCGACGTCTCGTCCTGATCAACAGCTATCAACTTCGGAAGCGCGTGGACGTTCACGGCACTCAACGCGTCGAGCGCGTTAGCGCCATTGATCGCCTCCCAACTCACACGATTGAGAAGGCCAGCCGCGCCGCGCGCCCGGTAGCCGACCATGCGTTCGCGAAATTCGGCGACGCGGCAGTTCGGGATCACGCCCCATCCCATGTGCTCTCCAAACGACTCGAACTCGAAAACAAGGTCACCGTTGACCATTGCCGCGCCAGGGTTCTCAGGAAATTCCGGGAAGTAGTCATGGGCCGTGATTTTGACGCTGGCGCCCACGCTCTGGCCATGTCGCTCAGGCGTTCGATTGATGGCGGCTAAAACATCCGACTGAAAATCTTCCGTGTAGGAAAAATCGCGTATGAAAAGCGCCTTACCGCAGTTTGCCAGAGGCTGATGGAACGCCTCGATCATCGCATCGAACCAAGCGGCGACCTCGAATTCTCTTCCCATTTGCGCGAGGTAATCCGGCAGCGAAACGCGCGATTCTGGCGATGACAGATTGACAATCAGCCCGCCAAGGCCAGGGACGCGCTCAAGCAAATCCGTGGTTTTCGCCCGACAAACATCAGCCCAAACAACGCTTGTTGGGTCGAAGCGGCCATTCGTGTCGATCAATCCTGGATAAAACTCCAGAGCATAATCATGGATCGACGGCTCCTTTATTTCGAGAAAGAGACGGGCGCCAAAATTATCAAGGCGGGAAACCAATTGATTGAGCCAAGCGACAGCATTGCGGACCTTCTTCAACCGAAGATCAGATACACCGTAGTTCGCTGCGTGACCGATCTGCGTACAGACGTCGAGATGGTCATTTTGATGAAGAACCAGGGCGTTATAGCCCCATCGCTCCATGGTTTCGATGATGGGCAGAACCCGTGACGGCTCCCACAATGACCGGTCATGAATCTCGAGAGCGATAAGGGGTGTTTGTTCGGTCAAGAGTCAGCCAATTCCTGTGTAAAACGGCACGGGCCGAGTCGGACCCTGGGTAAATGTGCGGCACAGAAAATGGTCATTGCAGTTGCTGAGGCGCGATGAACTGCTGAAAAGTTTTGCACTGCACACAAATCGCGCGTTTTTTCCTCCGTGAAGCAACTCCAGCACTTGCAACCTCCGCGTTTCCTCGGCAATTTCCTGGCAGAAGCAACGAGGCTTCCTATTCCGGCACTGCCGCGAACGTCAAAGCTCATCGGTGAGCTTTGAACCGCAACATTCAATTGCGTTCAGTTTGCCGCCCGTTGGCACGAATAGGTCAAGCTCGATGAACCAAATTCCACCGCAAGCAGCACTAAAAAAGCCCGAGGGCTTTACCCGAGAGCAGCAGGAATACTTGGCTGGCATTATCATGCGGCTCGACTTGCACAAGGCATTCGCGCCCGCAGCTAAAACCGTTTCCGAACCAGAACCTGCGCTCGTTTACGGCACGCCAATCGAAGACCTCTGCAAAGAAGAGGTCAAGAAACATGAGATGCATCCACTCGATATCTGGCGGCAGCTCGAGGAGTGGACTGCTTCTGACCAGATGGCCGAGGGTTTGGACCAATTCCTCCTCCGGCATCTTGGCTTCTTCAATGTGGAGCCGAACAGCCCTGGCTACATGATGCGCCTTCGCGCACCTGCGAATGTACTAACGTCGGACCAGATGGATGTCCTGGCAGAGTGCGCAGAAACCTATGCAGGTGGCTATGCACACGTCACGACGCGCGGATCACTGCAACTACGCGAGATTAGACCGAAATCCGTGATCGACATGATCGAACGAATGGAAACCGTGGCGCTTACCGCGCAGGGAACCGGCGCCGATAGCGCTCGTAACCTAACGGTGACCCCGAGCGCTGGATTTGATGTCGACGAATTGATCGACATGACCCCTCAGGCAAAGCGCCTCTCTACGCGAATTTTGCGGACGCGAGAACTGCAGGGCATCCCACGCAAATTCAATATCTCGTTCGACAATGCAGGCCGCCTCTCCTGCGTGAGTGATACCAATGACATCGCATTCCTGGCTGTCACGGTTGAGGAAAACGACCAAGGCGTTGAACCCGGCCTTTGGTGCCGGATCGCGCTCGGCGGCATCACTGGACACAAGGATTTCGCGCGGGATACGGGTCTCCTCTGTCGCCCTGAAGAGACGGTCGACGTTGCGGAAGCGATGTTGCGTGTTTTTGTGGAGCATGGCGATCGCACCAACCGCAAGAAGGCTAGGCTGAAGTACCTCCTTGAAAAACAAGGGGTCGAGTGGTTCCTTGAGCGCTCGCAAGAGAAACTCGATGGCTTTGGATCGAGGGTAAAGCTCACGCATCTCAGCCGAGAATTAGATCGACCGCGAACACCAATCGATCGGCAAGGGCACATCGGCATCCACAAGCAACGCCAACCGGGCTTGAACTACGTGGGTGTAGCGCTTGAAATGGGGCGCTTATCTCCTGATCAAATGCGCACGCTGGCTCGAGTTGCCCGTGAGTTTGGCCAAGGCGAAGTTCGCTTAACCGTCTGGCAAAACCCACTGATACCTCATGTCCCGGATCATCTGGTCGATGCGGTTCGCCGCGAGATTGTGACCGCCGGAATGAAAGTCGAGGTCTCGGCGTTTGCGGCCGGTGCCGTCGCTTGCACCGGGAAGTGGGGTTGTAAGATGGCAGCCGCCTATACGAAGAGCGATGCACTCGATCTTGTCCGCACGCTGGAGCGCCAATACACGCTCGATAGCCCGATCAATATCCACCTTACCGGGTGCGCAAACTCCTGCGCTCAACACTACATCGGCGACATCGGTCTGGTTGGCGCAGCAGCGCCCGGCGGCGGAGAAGGCTACAACATGGTCATCGGTGGAGGCTCAGACAATGACCAGGGCCTCGCCAGACCACTGTGCGGCCCGGTTGCAGCAGCCGACATCCACGACATCGTGTCCCACGTTGTCGGAGCCTATCTCGCCCGGCGCTCAGGCGATGAGACATTCCTGCAGTTCGTTCGGCGGCTCGATGACGGCGAGTTGTTGACCCTCCTTCCAGATGATCAGAAAGCGGCGGCGTAAGATAAAACCATGAACACGCAAAACCCCGATATTGCGAAAGCCATCGAAGCAGCTATCGCCGCACCCCAACCACAAATCGAACTGGTGCCTGCAGACGCCCCATTCGATGAGGCGCAGCGCCAGTGGTTAAACGGCCTTCTTACAGGGCTTTCCGCAATTGCAGCTTCCGCTGCCCAGAGCGCCGAGGACGAAGCACCGCTTACCGAGATGCGGGTGCTTTACGGTTCGCAGTCGGGCAATTGCGAAGTGCTCTCCAAGGACCTCAAAAAACACGCGGCAACGCAAGGTTTCGACGCGAACGTCTCCGTGCTTGATGACATAACTCTGGCTGAGCTGGCAGAGATGCAGCACGTAACCATCATCGTTTCGACATTCGGTGAGGGTGAACCACCGGACAATGCTGCGAAGTTCTATTCCGCTCTGATGGCGGATGATTGTCCGCCCCTCCCCGCGACGCTCAACTTTTCTGTCTGCGGGCTCGGCGACACCAGCTACGCCGATTTCAACAAATGCGCGACCGATATAGACGCGCGCCTCGCGGAACTGGGCGCGACCCGCATTTCAGACTTTGTTGCGTGCGATGTCGACTTTGACGATGACTATGCCGCCTGGAAGACGGGCGTCTTTGAAAGTGAGGCGTTTAAGTCAGCAGCCTCGTCAACGGGAACCGCACCCATAATCGTTGACGCAGAGCCTGTCGCAACTTTCGATAAAAACCGTCCATTCATGGCCTCACTGATCGCGTGCGAAAAGTTGAGCGGAGAAGGCTCCTCCAAATGCGTGAACCATATCGAGCTTTCGCTTGCAGGTAGTGGAGAGGATTTGGAGTACGCAGCTGGCGATGCACTTGGCGTTTGGCCGGTGAATTGCCCCGATGACGTGAGCGCGCTTCTGAACGCTGCGGGCTTGACCGGAAAAGAGACTGTAGCACTGAAATCCGGTCCAGCGCGCTTGCGGGCGGCGCTTTCGACGCAACTCGATATCGCAACCGTCACGCCGAAGACGCTAGAGGCACTCGGTTTGGATGAAGCTCCCGACGGTGCGCAAGTCTTCGAGATTGTATGTGCCGCGGGTCCTCTCGAAGCGCAAACGCTTGCTTCAGCGCTTCGCCCCTTGCAACCGCGACTTTATTCAATCTCCTCCAGCCCCAAAGCGCACCCTGGCGAAGTCCATCTGACCGTCGGAGAAGTGCGCTATGCCCTCAACGATCGGGACTGCAAGGGCGTTGCATCCTGTTTTCTCGGTGATCGGCTCGCAGCGGGCGGCATGGTGGGCGTATATGTTCAGAAATCATCCCATTTCCATCCACCTGCAGATGATAATGTTCCCCTCATCATGATTGGACCAGGAACCGGCATTGCGCCCTTTCGTGCTTTCATGGAGGAGCGATCCGCTCGCGGCGCAACGGGTAAAAATTGGCTTTTTTTCGGCGATCAACATGAGGCTTCTGACTACCTTTATCGCGACCAAATCGCTGATTGGGCCAAAGGCGGACTGATCACCGAACTCTCGCTCGCATGGTCACGCGATGGCGCAGAAAAGGTTTACGTCCAGACTCTAATGGAGGAGCGAGGCGACGAGGTTTTCAGCTGGCTTCAAGAAGGGGCCGCAGTTTATGTCTGCGGCGATGCCTCACGAATGGCAGCCGATGTCGAACAGGCGCTCCTAAACATCATCGCAAAAGGACTGGGCGGCGACGAGGCCGCAGCGGTAGACTACCTTGACGCCATGTCAGCCGGGCATCGCTATCAGCGCGACGTCTATTGAACCATTCCGTCTAACAACCTTTTAGCGACCCAGGCGTGAAAAGCGTGCGTCGCACAGTCCATCGGCGGTGAAAAACGGCCACCGTCGAAATCAGGCGCCGCGCGACCGCGCTGCATGCCCTCGACAACAAAAATGTCCTCTTTGAAGACTGTCTTCCAGAGATCGGTATTTGTTGCACGCAGGTCAGCATGATCATCGCCTGCAGCGGCCTCATCTGAGTAAAATAGAGCAATGTGCTCGACAGACTTACTCGGTGAGATTGGCTCAATCACGATCGCAAAAGTGTGGTCTTTGTGAACGCCAAGGAGAGCGTTTGGATAAAGCGCGATGTATTCAGCAGCCGTGTCCCACTTATCTGGCAGGTCATCGAAAAGTGGGAAGGCGCGTCCATCTTCCGACAGGACTGGATTGTAAACGAGTGTCCCCTGCCCCGAAAAATCATCATCTAAGATATTGTAGTGATCTTCTAGCCGCGAATAGGTGTTGAGTGATGGATGCACCCACGGCAAATGGTAGCTTTCGCAATAGTTTTCGACAGCCAGCTTCCAGTTCGTTTCCAACTCGAGCCGGAAAAACGAATCGTCCCCACCGAACGTGATGGGGCGGTCTACAAAATCGGACCATTGAGACCGGAGACCGGCTGTTGCCTGGTCGAAAGACGGCGCGTTCCCATCAAGATTGACGAAAACGACCCCCATAATGACATGACTGCGGACCGGGATGAGGCCTAGGTCCGGCCGTTCGATGACCGGGTGCGCATTCTCGCCCGGGCCGCCAACATGCGGCGTTCCACGAAGGCGTCCGTCGATCCCATAACACCAGCCGTGATAGGGACAAGTGATTGTGGTTTTTAACAGGGTCGGTTCCTCAAGTAGGATCATGCCCCTATGCCGACAGACATTCTGATAGACGCTTACCTCGCCATCGCGACCGCCAATCATCAAGAGCGGCAGCCCCATAAACGTCACCGGAACGGCCATGCCCTTCTCGGCAACTTGGTGCGCAAAGCCAATCGCGGTCCATGTTGATGAAAACACCGTATCGCGCTCGGCAATGAAGCCATTTTCGCTGGTATAGCACCAGTTCGGCAGGCCATTGGCCTCATCAACGACTTTCAAGACCGACCGTAGCGCTTCAGTCAGATGCGTTTCGAGGAGGAGTTCGTCGCGCATAGCACACCACCTTGGCTACCGTTTAGGGCATGAGATTTGACCAGATTGTCAAGCCGCGCAAGCGTTAGAATCATTCGAGCATCAACCGTTACAACGCCGACCTCGTCGACACGACCAACTAACAGCGTGCACACGCGACCGCCTGTCAGTTTCTAAGATCGTCGCAATCCGCCATGATAAAACCTCAACGCGAACAAGCATTCCATTTTTCAACTACAGAGAAATAAATTCCGACGATTTATACCGATAACTACTGACAATCGGCAGGACGTAGCGTAATAGTACGTATTGCAGATACAGTTTCGCGCTCTGGTTTCAGTTGGGATTGAGGCAGCTTGGACGACACAGACCATAAAGATTTCGAGGAAAAACCGATTGAAAAACAATCGATGTTTTGGGTCGGAATCGGTGCGTCTGCTGGCGGACTTGAGGCGCTACGGGCACTGGTTCGCAAGCTGCCAAGCGATCTGAATGCGACCTACATTGTGGCGCAGCATCTCTCGCCCCACCACCGCAGCATGTTTCCCGAAATCATAGGCCGCGAAACCGATTTTGAGGTGCTGAGCGTCTCTGACAGCGTGAGGCCAAAGCCCAACAAGATCTACATCACACCGCAAAACAAGGACATTGAGATTGTCGGCGATCAGTTGAAGCTGATGTCGCCGAGCCAGGAGGCGGCAAGCCCCAAGCCGTCCGTTGATCGTTTTTTCCGCTCGCTCGCCCGGGAAAAGGGCAATGCCGCGGTCGCAATCGTGCTGTCCGGCACGGGCAGCGATGGATCGCGTG